>NZ_JMCL01000012.1 GCF_000690905.1 Pseudomonas sp. Ant30-3
CTGCCTGACCCTTGACCACAAGAGCTTCGCGGTTTTATGCCCGCTCGCCCTGGTCGGCTTCGCCTTGTATCCGGTTCTTGTACATCGGCTCGCGGTTTCGATTCACGCTTCCTCCCCACACTCGGTCGCCCTCATGCAGTTGCGCTTCACTTCGTTCGCTGTGGTCAGCTTACGGCGGGACTTTCACCCACAAGATTGCGCCCATGCTGGGCGCACATAAAAAAAGGCCACCCGGAGGCAGCCTTTAAAAACTAGAGAGGTTTTTACTTACACGGCCGCAACTGGACGCATGTAAGAGATCGGTGCAGCGCTGGCGTCTTCGAAAGTCACGACTTCCCAAGCATCTGTCTGCTCAATCAACTTGCGCAGCAGCTGGTTGTTCAATGCATGTCCGGACTTGAAGCCCTTGAACTCACCAATCAGGCTATTGCCCAGCAGGTAGAGGTCACCAATTGCATCGAGGATCTTGTGCTTCACGAATTCGTCTTCATAGCGAAGACCGTCTTCGTTCAGTACGCCATCCGCGTCGACCACAATAGCGTTTTCAACGCTGCCGCCGAGTGCGAGGTTGTGCTTGCGCAGGTACTCGATGTCACTCATGAAACCAAAGGTACGGGCGCGGCTGACTTCTTTCACGAACGAAGTACTGGAAAAATCCACGCTTGCACTTTGTGTGCGGTCACGGAAAACCGGGTGATCGAAATCGATCTCGAAACTCACCTTGAAACCTTCGAAAGGGACGAAAGTGGCGCGCTTGTCGCCGTCTTCCACTGTCACTTCACGCAGGATGCGGATGAATTTCTTGGCGGCGTCCTGTTCTTCCAGGCCGGCCGACTGAATCAGAAATACGAAGGGTCCAGCGCTACCATCCATGATCGGGACTTCGGACGCGGAGAGCTCGACGTAGGCGTTATCGATGCCCAGGCCAGCCATGGCCGAGAGCAAGTGCTCCACCGTATCCACCTTGGTGTCACCACTGACCAATGTGGTCGACATCGTGGTTTCACCAACGTTTTCCGCGCGGGCAGGGATCTGCACCACAGGGTCGAGGTCGGCACGACAAAACACGATGCCGGTGTCGACAGGCGCTGGCTTGAGGGTCAGGTAGACCTTCTCCCCGGAGTGCAGGCCTACACCTGTGGCACGGATAATATTTTTCAGTGTGCGTTGTTTAATCATGGCTTGGGCCGCTTCAGCGCAAATTGCGAACTGGTATCAACAAAGGCTGGCGATGATAGCAGACCACGCCTTTGCTGAACACCAATCACCTTCATAGCCCTGATACATTCCATCAATCAGCCTGACGACGCAGGAATGCCGGGATGTCCAGGTAGTCCAGGTCATCTTGCGGATTCATCTTCGCGGCAGTCGCAGCACCGGCCTGAGCCTGGTTGCGCATGACGGTCGGACGGTCCAGATCACGGTAGTTCACTGGCGATTGCTCTTGACGGGCAGGCGCCTGCTGTTGCGGTTGCGATGGCATGGACGTGTGAACGGTATTGTCGATGACCTTCACAGGCTTCTCGATTTTCGCGCCCAGACCGGTGGCAACGACAGTGACGTGCAGCTCGTCGCGCATGTCCGGATCGATAACGGTACCGACCTTGACCATCGCGTGCTCGGAAGCAAAAGCTTCGATGATGCTACCCACGTCGGAGTACTCACCCAGGGACAGGTCAGGACCGGCGGTGATGTTCACCAGGATGCCGCGTGCACCTTGCAGGTTCACGTCTTCCAGCAACGGGTTGCGAATGGCCGCTTCGGTGGCCTCACGTGCACGGTTCGGACCGCTGGCGCAGCCAGTGCCCATCATCGCCATGCCCATTTCGCTCATCACGGTGCGAACGTCAGCGAAGTCGACGTTGATCATGCCCGGACGTTTGATGATGTCGGAGATACCGCGAACGGCACCGGCCAGAACATCGTCAGCCTTGGCGAAAGCCGACAGCAGGCTGGCATCCTTACCGAGGATGGTCAGCAGCTTCTCGTTGGGAATGGTGATCAACGAGTCGACGCTTTCAGACAGCAGACGAATACCTTCGTCGGCGATCTGCATGCGCTTGCGACCTTCGAACGGGAACGGACGAGTCACCACCGCAACGGTGAGGATCCCCATTTCCTTGGCCACTTCGGCAATGATCGGCGCAGCACCAGTACCGGTACCACCGCCCATGCCGGTTGTAATGAACACCATATTGGTGCCCTGCAGGACTTCGGCAATGCGCTCACGATCTTCGAGAGCGGCCTGACGACCTACTTCAGGGTTGGCGCCAGCGCCCAGACCTTTGGTCACGCCGGTACCCAGTTGCAGGATGGTCCGCGCGCCGATGCTCTTCAACGCTTGGGCATCAGTGTTGGCGCAGATGAATTCAACGCCTTCAATGTTGCTCTTGACCATGTGATTGACAGCGTTGCCGCCGCCTCCGCCAACACCGATAACTTTAATGACCGGGCTTGCGGGGATGTTGTCTACGAGTTCGAACATTTTCCCTCTCCTTTACGTTCTCTAGTTTTTTCGCCTACTGCGTTTGTTGCGGTCTTGCGGTGTTGCATAAATCTTTAGAAGTTGCCTTGTACCCAGCTCTTGATGCGATCGAGCAAGGCGGGTTTCGGTTCTTCGTTGCTGTAGCTGTCGCGGCTGCCGATGCCCGAGAACGAAATCCCGTCGGACTGCTTTTGCAGGCCGTACATCAACAAGCCAACGCCGGTGGAATAGATCGGGTTGCGCACTACGTCATCCAGGCCCTTCACGCCATGCGGCACGCCCAGGCGTACCGGCATGTGAAAGATCTCTTCGGCCAGTTCAGTGGCGCCTTCCATTTTCGAAGTACCGCCAGTCAGCACGATGCCGGCCGGGATCAGGTCTTCGTAACCGCTGCGACGCAGCTCGGCCTGAATCAGTGTGAACAGCTCGTCATAGCGCGGCTCGACCACTTCGGCCAAGGCCTGACGGGACAGCTCGCGGGGCGGACGGTCGCCAACGCTTGGCACCTTGATGGTTTCACCGGCGCCGGCCAGCTTGGCCAGGGCGCAGGCATAGCGAATCTTGATTTCTTCGGCGTACTGGGTCGGGGTGCGCAACGCCATGGCGATGTCGTTGGTCACCTGATCGCCCGCAATCGGGATCACGGCGGTGTGACGAATCGCACCCTCGGTAAAGATTGCGATGTCGGTGGTGCCGCCGCCGATGTCCACCAGGCACACGCCCAGCTCCTTCTCGTCGTCGGTCAGTACCGAATACGCGGAAGCCAGCTGCTCGAGAATGATGTCGTCGATTTCCAGACCGCAGCGGCGCACGCATTTTTCAATGTTCTGCGCAGCGTTGACGGCGCAGGTGACCACGTGAACCTTGGCTTCCAGACGAACGCCGGACATGCCCAGAGGCTCGCGAACGCCTTCCTGGTTATCGATCACATAATCCTGCGGCAGGGTGTGCAGCACGCGCTGGTCGGCCGGGATCGCCACAGCTTGGGCGGCATCGAGCACACGCTCAAGGTCGGCAGAACTGACTTCGCGATCACGAATCGCGACGATGCCGTGGGAGTTCAGGCTGCGGATGTGATTGCCCGCCACGCCAACGAACGCCGAGTGAATCCGGCAACCAGCCATCAGCTGCGCTTCTTCGATCGCGCGCTGGATCGACTGCACGGTGGACTCGATGTTCACCACTACGCCCTTCTTCAGGCCACGGGACGGATGGGTACCGATCCCGACGATTTCCAGCGTGCCGTCGTCCGAAACCTCGCCTACCAGCGCCACCACCTTGGAGGTGCCGATATCGAGACCGACGATCATTTTGCCGCTTTGCACGTTTGCCATGGGTCCTGCCTCTTCTTAATTCTTCGCGACAGCGGGTTGGTCTGTCGTGGGCGCTGCAGGTTCCCGCCAGCCAACAGCGAGGCCGTTGGCGTAGCGCAGATCGATGCGCGCAATGTTCGTAATCTGTTCTTTAAGCGTCTTGTCGTAGATGGCGATGAAACGGCGCATCTTTTCCACCAGCTTGCCGCGTCCCAGCAGCAGTTCGATCCCCGGGCCCGAACTGCCGGCACCGGTGGTCAAAAACCAGCTGCCTCGCTCACGCAACTCCAGACGCGCAATCGAGAAGCCTAACGGCCTGAGCATCTGGCTCAGTACCTGGTATTGCTGCATCACTTGCTGCTGGGCCCGTTGGGGGCCGAACAGTTGTGGCAGGTGTTCGTAATTCGCCAGCTCACGCGGAGTAAACGCCTGACCCTGGTTGTTGAGCAGCGACTCATCGCCCCAACGCGCCACCGGCAGCTGTTCCTCAAGGCGGATCACTACTTGATCCGGCCACACCCGGCGCACTTCGGCGTGGGCGATCCATGGCATCTGTTCCAGCTCGGTGCGCATGCCCGCCAGGTCGATGGTGAAGAAGCTCGACGCCACAAACGGTGCGATCCGCTGCTGCACCGCTTGCTGGCTGATGTAACTCAAGTCGCCCTGCACCGCGACTTTGGAGATCGGCCGATCGGCATACGGCAACAAACGCTGCGCACCTTCGTAAGTACCAAACCCCAGCGCGACCAACAGCACCGGCCAGAACAAGGCTTTGAGAAAACCAAAATTGGCTTTCGGCAGGCGCGCGGACATCGGCTCTTTCGCCACCATTCGGCTGGCACCCCGAGGCACCGGCTTGCGGCCGGGTACTGGAGGGGGCTGATGTCGCAGCTGAGCGCCTTGCATGTCTTACCCTCGCGCCTCGCTGTTGCCAGCAAAACCGGCGGCCAGAATGGCCAGAACCAGTTGCTGGAAATCCAGACCGGCGGCACGGGCCGCCATCGGCACCAGGCTGTGATCGGTCATGCCCGGTGCGGTGTTGACTTCGAGGAACCAGAACTGCCCATCGGCGTCCTGCATGACGTCTGCCCTGCCCCAACCGGCGATACCCAGCGCCCCACAGGCTTTCGCCGTGAGGTCCATCAGTTCCTGTTCTTTGTCGCTGTCGAGCCCGCACGGGATCCGGTACTGCGTATCGGAAGCCACGTACTTGGCGTCGTAGTCGTAGAAAGTGTGGGGCGTACCCAGGGCAATCGGAGGCAACACCTGGTCACGCAGGGTGGCGATGGTGAACTCCGGACCTTGAATCCATTGCTCGACCAACACTTGCGAATCGTAGGTACTGGCCGCTTTCCACGCCTCGATCAGTTCGGACGTGGACGTCACTTTGGCCATACCGATACTTGAACCTTCATGGGCGGGTTTGACGATCATCGGGAAGCCCAGTTCCGTCGCTGCCGAAATACAATCCGCCTCGCTGGTCAATACCGCGTGACGTGGCGTCGGAATGCCGAGGCTGTGCCAGACCTGTTTGGTCCGCAGCTTGTCCATCGCCAGCGCTGACGCCAGGATGCCGCTGCCGGTGTACGGAATGCCGACGCATTCGAGCAAGCCCTGAATGCTGCCGTCTTCGCCACCACGACCGTGCAAAATGATGAAGGCGCGATCGATTTTTTCCGCAAGCAAACGCTGCAGCAGGTCATCGCCCACGTCCAGGCCGAACGCATCCACGCCCGCGCCCTGCAGCGCCTGGAGCACCGCGTTACCGGACTTCAGCGACACTTCGCGTTCAGCACTCTTGCCGCCGAACAGCACGGCGACGCGGCCGAAATCTTTCGGTGCAATCGTGGAGAACAGGTTGGCGTAAGCAGCAGTCATTTCAACTTCCCCCCGGTTGGCGCGGCAACAGCGCCGGCAAACAACGGACTTTTCAACAGTTTTGGTGCGAGCCCACCGATATCGCCGGCGCCCTGACACAGCAGGATGTCGCCGGCACGCAGCAGCGGCTTGACCAGCGGCGCGAGGTCGACACCGCGCTCGATGTAAATCGGGTCGAGCTGACCGCGCTGACGAATGCTGTTGCACAGTTTGCGGCTGTCGGCACCCGGGATCGGCTCTTCGCCGGCCGGGTAGACTTCCATCAGCAACAGTACGTTGGCATCAGCCAGTACATTGACGAAATCGTCGTACAGATCGCGGGTGCGGCTGTAACGGTGCGGCTGGTAAACCATCACCAGCCGGCGATCCGGCCAACCACCGCGTACGGCCTGAATCACTGCGGCGACCTCGGTCGGGTGATGACCGTAGTCATCGACCAACATGACGTTGCCACCTTCGACCGGCAGTTCGCCGTACACCTGGAAGCGACGACCGACACCCTGGAATCCGGACAGGCCCTGAACGATGGCTTCATCGCTGACGCCCTCGTCGGTGGCGATGCAGATGGTCGCGAGCGCATTCAATACGTTGTGATTGCCCGGCATGTTCACCGAAACATCCAGCGGTTCGCGATCAGGGCGCAGCACGGTAAAGAAAGTCTGCATGCCTTGCTGACGCACATTGATTGCGCGCACGTCGCAGTCATCGCCGAAGCCGTAAGTCACGGCCGGCCGTTTGACCAGCGGGAGGATTTCGCGAACGACCGGGTCGTCCAGGCACACCACTGCCAAACCGTAGAACGGCAGGTTGTGGAGGAACTCGACGAAGGTTTTCTTCAGCTTGTTGAAGTCACCGTCGTAGGTCGCCATGTGATCGGCGTCGATGTTCGTGACCACGGCTACCAAAGGTTGCAGGTGCAGGAAACTGGCATCGCTTTCGTCGGCTTCAGCAATCAGGTACCGGCTGGTGCCGAGCTGGGCATTGGTGCCCGCTGCGTTCAAGCGGCCACCGATCACGAACGTCGGGTCCAGGCCACCGGCCGCGAACACCGAAGCGATCAGGCTGGTGGTGGTGGTTTTGCCGTGCGTACCGGCAACGGCGATGCCGTGGCGATAGCGCATCAGTTCGGCCAGCATCTCGGCGCGAGGCACCACCGGAATACGGCGTTCCAGCGCAGTGGCGACTTCCGGGTTGGAGGTGTTGACGGCACTCGACGTGACCAGCACATCGGCGGTCGCGGCGTTCTCGGCTCGGTGACCGATATAAATGGTGGCGCCGAACGATTCAAGACGCTCGGTGACTGGGGAAGCCTTGAGGTCGGAACCGGACACTTCGTAGCCCAGGTTCAACAACACTTCGGCGATCCCGCACATGCCCACGCCGCCGATGCCGACGAAGTGAATGCGACGGATGCGGCGCATTTCCGGTTGAGGAATGGCTTTCTGATTCTCAACCATGGGCCACCTCCAGGCAGGTATCGACCACGTTACGGGTGGCATCGGGTTTGGCCAGGCGGCGGGCCGCGTTCGCCATGTCGGTGAGTCGTTGTGGTTGCATCAGGACCTCTGTCAGGCGTGCGGCAAGATCCGCTGCGCCAGTCGTTCTTTGTGGCATCAGGAAGGCTGCGCCTTCACGGGCCAAATAATCGGCGTTGCGGGTCTGGTGATCGTCGATCGCGTGGGGCAAAGGCACCAGCATCGAGGGCAGACCGGCGGCGGCCAGTTCACTGATGGTCAGTGCGCCGGCACGGCACACCACCAGGTCGGCCCAGCCATAAGCGTGGGCCATGTCTTTGATGAAAGGCTGCACTTGCGCCTCGACGCCAGCCGCGCGATAGCGCTCTGCAGTCACTTCATCGTGGTTTCTGCCGGCCTGATGGAACACTTCCGGGCGCAGGTCGAAGGCGACATGCGACAGGGCTTCAGGCAGCAATTTGTTCAACGGTTCTGCGCCCAGGCTTCCGCCAAGGATCAGCAAACGCGCCTTGCGACCGGCCAGGGCTGGTCGCAGTGTTCCGAGGAACAGCTCGGTGCGCACCGGATTGCCGGTGGTTCGACGGCTGTTCGACAGGGTAAAGGTGTCGGGGAACGCTTCACAGACCCGGGCGGCCAACGGCACCAGCAACCGATTGGCGGTACCGGCCACGGCGTTCTGTTCGTGCACGATCACCGGCACACCGGCCAGTCTGGCTGCAACGCCGCCAGGACCGGTCACATAACCGCCAAAACCGACTACGCACACCGGCCGCAGCCGACGAATGATCGCCCGCGCCTGCCAGACCGACTTGAGCAACATCAGCGGCGCCTTGAGCAGGGACAATTTGCCCTTGCCACGCAAGCCGCTGGCGTTGATCCGGTGCAGCTCAATGCCAGCCGCCGGAACCAGGTCGTTCTCGATGCCGCGCGGCGTACCGAGCCAGTGCACGGTGTAACCGCGCGACTGGAACTCGTGGGCACAGGCCAGCGCCGGGAACACGTGGCCACCGGTGCCGCCCGCCATGATCAGCACGTTAGCGCCCATGGGTCGGCTCCTCGGCAAAGTCACTCTCCTGAAACTCCATCTCTTCACTGCCCAAATGGGTTCGACTCTCCCATTCGATGCGCAGTAACAAGCCAAGACAGGCACAGCAGATCACCAGCGAACTACCGCCATAACTGAGGAACGGCAGCGTCAGGCCTTTGGTTGGCAGCAGGCCGACGTTCACACCGATGTTGATCAGGAACTGGCCGATCCACAGGAACGACAAGCCATAGGCGATGTAGGCCGCGAAAAACTGCTTGGCCTTCTCCGCCCAATAGCCGATGTACATGCCGCGAATACAGACGAAAGTGAACAACGCGACCGTCAACAGCGAACCCAATGCACCCAACTCTTCAGCCAGTACCGAGAACACGAAGTCGGTGTGCGCTTCCGGCAGATAGAACTGCTTCTGCACGCTGTTGCCCAGGCCGACGCCCAACCATTCACCGCGGCCGAAGGCGATCAATGCTTGAGACAACTGATAGCCGGCACCGAACTGATCGGCCCACGGGTCGGCGAAGTTGGTCAGACGCGCCATCCGATACGGTTGCATCTGAATCAGCAAGACCACCGCACCCACCGCCAGCACGACCATCAGCAGGAAGCGGAACAGCCCGACCCCACCGAGGAACAGCATCGCCGCAGCGGCGCCCATCATGACCACGGTGGCCCCGAAGTCCGGTTCCATCAGCAGCAGGCCTGCCATCGGCAGTAGCACGATGAACGGCTTGAAGAAACCCATCCAGCTTTCGCGCACTTCTTTCTGACGACGCACCAGGTAGCCGGCGAGGTAGATCACCACGAACACTTTGGCGATCTCGGAAGGCTGCACGTTGAAGAAGCTGAAGCCGATCCAGCGCATCGAACCGTTCACTTCCCGCCCGATGCCCGGGATGATCACCATCACCAGCAAACCGAACGCACCGATCAGCATCAGCCAGCCGAGGCGGTGCCAGGTGGCGATCGGGATCATCATGGTGACGATGCAGGCGCCCAGGCCCAGCACCACGTAAATCAAGTGGCGGATCATGTAATAAAGCGCACTGCCCGACTGCACGGCGGCCACTTCGGTCGACGCCGAGGCAATCATGACCAGGCCAAGACCCAGCAGCGCGAGGCAGCCAGCGAGCATCGGGAAATCGAGGTCGATACCGCGCCCGGTGATCAGCGGCGAAGGATACGGTTTGATGATGTTGGCCAGGCTCATGCCAAGTCCTCCACGACGCGGACAAATTGATGTCCGCGATCTTCGTAGTTCTTGAACATGTCGAAACTGGCGCAAGCCGGCGACAACAGCACCACGTCGCCCGGTTGCGCAGCGGCGCGGCATTGCTCCACGGCTTCGAGCAGCGAAGCGACGCGGATCAGCGGCACGGCGTCGCCGAGGGCCTGACCAATCTGGTCGGAGTCGCGTCCCATCAGGATCACGGCGCGGCAGTTGGCCGCCACCGGTTCACGCAGATCATTGAATTCAGCGCCCTTGCCGTCGCCACCGGCGATCAACACGACCTTGCCTTCGATATCTGCACCCAGGCCTTCGATGGCGGCCAATGCGGCGCCGACGTTGGTGGCCTTGGAATCGTTGTAATAATTGACGCCATCCAGATCACGGACCCACTGGCAGCGATGTTCAAGCCCGGCAAACGTGCGCAGGCTGGTGAGCATGGCGTCGAATGGCAGCCCGACCGCATGGCCCAGCGCCAAGGCCGCCAGAGCATTGGACTGGTTATGCGCGCCACGGATTTTCAGTTCACGGACCGGCATCAGGTTCTGGAATTCGAAGGCGAGGTATTTCTCGCCATTCTCGTCACGGATACCAAACGCCTTGAAATCCGGTTGGCTCAGACCGAAGGTCCAGCACGGCTGGCCCTCGCCCATCAATGGACGCGTCAGCGCATCCTGACGGTTGACCACAAACTGCCTGGCACCACGGAAAATCCGGTGCTTGGCCAGATGATAGGCCGGCAGGCCGCTGTAGCGGTCCATGTGGTCTTCGCTGATGTTGAGCACAGTGGCGACTTCGGCGCCAAGGTGTTCAGTGGTTTCCAGCTGGAAGCTCGACAACTCCATCACGTACAGCTCGACGTCGTCGCTGAGCAGATCCAGCGCCGGCACACCGAGATTGCCGCCGACAGCAACACGCTTGCCAGCCGCGGCAGCCATCTCGCCGACCATTGTGGTGACCGTACTTTTCGCGTTGGAACCGCTGATCGCAACAATCGGTGCTTTCGCGTTACGCGCAAACAACTCGATGTCGCCGGACAATTTCACACCACGGGCGGCAGCAGCCTGCAGGGCCGGAGTCGCCAGCGCCAGGCCGGGGCTCACGTAGAGTTCGTCGGCACGGCACAGAAACTCGACATCCAGCTCGCCACAACGCACTTCCACGTGCGGATAGTCACGCTTGAGCGTGGCCAGTTCCGGTGGATTTTCCCGCGTATCGGCGACGGCAAACGACGTGCCCCGGTTCGCCAGGAAGCGAACCAGGGACATGCCGCTCTTGCCGAGGCCGACAATGATGCGGAAGTGGTCAGAAGCGATCAGAGACACTCGTTCTACCTCAGCTTCAGGGTGGCAAGGCCAACCAGTACGAGAATGACGGTGATGATCCAGAAACGGACGATCACACGCGGCTCGGGCCAGCCCTTGAGTTCAAAATGGTGATGAATCGGTGCCATGCGGAACACGCGGCGACCGGTCAGCTTGAAGGAAGCAACCTGAATGACGACTGACAGGGTTTCCATTACGAACACGCCGCCCATGATGAACAGGACGATTTCCTGGCGAACGATGACCGCGATCGTGCCCAAGGCCGCGCCCAGCGCCAGTGCGCCGACATCGCCCATGAAGACTTGCGCCGGGTAAGTGTTGAACCAGAGAAAGCCCAGGCCTGCGCCGATTAGCGCACCGCAGAAAACGATCAACTCGCCCGCGCCCGGGACATACGGGATCAGCAGGTATTCGGCGAATTTCACGTTACCGGACAGATAGCAGAAAATCCCCAGACCGCCGCCCACCATCACGGTCGGCATGATCGCCAGGCCGTCGAGGCCGTCAGTCAGGTTGACTGCGTTGCTCGAGCCGACAATCACGAAGTAGGTCAGCACCACAAAACCGACGCCCAGCGGAATGCTGTAGTCCTTGAGCATCGGCAGGATCAGGGTGGTTTCCACCGCCGAAGGAGCCGTCATATAAAGGAAGATCGCGGCGCCCAAACCGAACACCGATTGCCAGAAATACTTCCAGCGGCTCGGGAGGCCGCGGGAGTTCTTCTCGATCACCTTGCGATAGTCATCGACCCAGCCGATGGCGCCAAACAGCAAAGTCACCAGCAACACGGTCCAGACGTAACGGTTGCTCAGGTCGGCCCAAAGCAAGGTGCTGACGCCGATGGACGACAGGATCAGCGCGCCGCCCATGGTCGGCGTGCCCGATTTGGACAGGTGCGATTGCGGACCATCGTTGCGAACGGACTGGCCGATCTGACGGTTCTGCAGGGTGCGGATCATCCACGGGCCGTAGCACAGCGACAAGACCAGCGCGGTCAGCACACCGAGAATCCCGCGCAGGGTCAGGTACTGAAAGACCGCGAAGCCTTTGTGGAACTGTTGCAGATACTCCGCTAGCAGCAGCAGCATTAATGTTTCTCCAGACTGGACCCGCACAAAGCGGCGACGACGTTTTCCATCGCAGCGCTGCGCGAGCCCTTGATCAAAATGGTGGTATTGGTGTCTTGCTCGGCTTTCAGGGCTTTGATCAGTTCAGCCTGCGTGGCGAAGTGACGAGCCTGTTCACCAAAAGCGTTCACGGCGTGGACCATCATGGGTCCGACGGCATACAGCGCGGATACCTTGCCGTGGGCGTATTCGCCCACGTCGCGGTGGCCCTGCTCAGCCCAGTCGCCCAATTCGCCGATATCCCCGAGCACCAGGACGGTGCGGCCGGAAAAGCCGGCGAGTATATCAACGGCGGCGCACATGGACGTCGGGTTGGCGTTGTAAGTGTCATCGATCACGCGCATGCCATTGCTGGCCAGCTGCGCGACGGTGCGGCCCTTGACCGGTTGCACCGCGCCGAGTCCGGTGGCGATGCCGAACAGCGACACGCCCAAGGCATGCGCGGCAGCGGCTGCGGCCAAGGCGTTGGCAACGTTATGGGTGCCGAGCAGGTTGAGTTGAACGCGCTCCACACCTTCAGGACTGTGCAGATTGAATGCCGGGCAGCCGCGAGCGTCGCGGTCCAGGTCACTGGCGTAAAAGTCGGCGCTGACATTGCTCAGGGCAAATGTCAGCACTTGGCGACCGGCTGCGCGGGTCTTCCAGATGTCGAATGCCTTGTCGTCCAGATTGAGCACGGCGACGCCATCGGCCGCCAGTCCTTCAATGATCTCGCCTTTGGCTTCAACGATTTTGTCCGGGCCGCCGAATTCGCCGACATGGGCAGTCCCGGCATTGTTAAGCACGGCCACGTGCGGTTTGGTCATGGCCACGGTGTAGGCGATTTCGCCGAGGCGCGATGCACCGAGCTCGATCACGGCGGCAGTGTGTTCCGGCGCCAGTTCGAGCAAGGTGAGCGGTACGCCGAGGTCGTTGTTCAGGTTGCCACGGGTGGCCAGCACCGGGCCACGCGTGCGCAGAATGCTCGCGAGCATTTCCTTGACCGTAGTCTTGCCGCTGGAACCAGTGATTGCCGCAACCGGGCTGGTGAAGGCCGAGCGGTTCATCGCACCCAACTGGCCCAGAGCCATACGGGTATCCTTGACCAATAGTTGCGGCAGCGTGCTGTCGGCGACTTCACGCTCGACCAGCGCTGCGACCGCGCCTTTGCTCGCCACGTCGTTCAGATAGTCATGACCATCGAAGCGCGGGCCGGTCAGTGCAATAAACAGTTGGCCGGCAACGATCGCGCGGCTGTCGATGCTGACGCCATTGAACGTGGCGTCATCGGCAACCAGGCGAGCATTCAATGCGCCGGTCAATTCGCTCAGCTGCAAAGCCTTAAGCATGAGCCACCTCCCATGCGGTCAAGGCTCGATCGGCCTCGACCAGATCGGAAAAGGCCTGACGCTGGCCATTGATTTCCTGGTAGTCCTCATGGCCTTTGCCGGCCAGCACGATCACGTCGTCCGCCGACGCGCTGGCAATCAGCTTGGCAATCGCCGCCCCACGGCCAGCGACGAAATCGACTTTATCCACAGCGTTGAAACCGGCGCGGATGTCGTCAAAGATCGCGGCCGGGTCTTCCGTGCGCGGGTTGTCATCGGTCACCAATACACCGTCGGCCAGACGCTCGACCACTTCAGCCATCAGCGGTCGCTTGCCGCGATCGCGATCGCCGCCGCAACCGAACAGGCACAGTAACCGGCCCTTGGCGTGAGGGCGCAGAGCCATCAATACTTTTTCCAGCGCATCCGGGGTGTGGGCGTAATCGACCACCACCAAAGGCTGAGTGCCGCCGCCGAGACGCTGCATGCGACCGGCCGGGCCTTCGAGTTTTGGCAGCACTTTGAGAATTTCGTCCAGCGCGTAATCCAGACCGAGCAAGGCGCCAATCGCCGCCAGCACGTTGCTCAGGTTGAAACGACCGAGCAAGGTGCTGCGCAAATGATGCTGGCCTTGAGGGGTCACCAACGTGGCGCGCACGCCTTCGTCATCGAACTGTGCGTCGCGGCAATACAGATAAGCGCTGCTGTCTTCGAGGCTGTACGTGATCAGGCGCGATTCGCGCTTGTCGGCGGCCAACTGCCGGCCGAACGCGTCGTCGAGATTGACCACGCGGCATTTCAAATCATTCCAGGCAAACAGCTTGGCCTTGGCTTCGCCATAAGCCGCCATGGTCCCGTGATAGTCCAGATGATCACGGGACAGGTTGGTCATTACGGCCACATCGAACGCCAGCGCAGTGACGCGACCTTGATCCAGACCATGGGAGGACACTTCCATCGCCACGGCTTTGGCGCCGGCCTTTTTCAGGTCGGCAAGGGTCGCTTGCACGGCGATCGGGTTAGGCGTGGTGTGCAGGCCGCTTTCCAGTGCGCCGTAGAAACCGGTGCCCAGCGTGCCGACAATGCCGCAATGCTGGCCAAGCAAATCCAGTGCTTGCGCAACCAGCTGCGTAACGCTGGTTTTGCCGTTGGTGCCGGTCACACCGACCAGATTCAGATGGCGGCTCGGATCACCATAGAAACGCCCAGCGATGTCGGACAGCTGCGCGGCCAGGCCTTTCACCGGAATCAACGGCACATCGGTGATCGGCAGCACGGTCGCGCCTTCGACTTCATAAGCCACGGCGGCAGCCCCGCGCTGCAAGGCATCGACGATATGCGCACGACCATCGAACTTGCCGCCAGGGACGGCAAGAAACAGGTCACCGGCGCGCACGTTGCGACTGTCCAGGGTCAGCTCGCGGATCAACAGATCGCGACCGGCGTGGGCGAAAATCTTGTTCAGACTCAGAGACATCAGCCGCGCCCTCCATTGGCTTTCAGTGGAACGACCGGTGCTGCATTGGCCTGTTGCACAGGCGGCAGGTTGTCCGGCGTGATGTTCATCAGACGCAAGGTCCCGGACATCACTTTGCTAAATACCGGTGCGGACACCAGACCACCGTAGTAACCGGCCTTGGTCGGCTCATCGATCACCACTACGATGGCGTAGCGCGGATCGCTCATCGGGCCGAACCCGGCGAACAGCGAACGGTAGGAATTCTCGGCGTAGCCTTTAGTGCCAACCGACGTCTTGCGCGCAGTACCCGATTTTCCGCCGACGTGATAAGCCGGCACCTGTGCACGGAACACACCGCGCGGCGCTTCGATCACTTGTTGCAGCATGGTCTGCATGGTTTTGGCCACGGCTTCAGGCAGCACTTCAGTGGATTGCGGAATCTTGTCGGTTTTGATCAATGTCAACGGTGCGAGGCGACCGTTGTTGGCCAGCGCCGAAAATGCATGCACCAACTGAATCGCGGTCACGGAAATCCCGTAGCCGTAAGACAGCGTGGCCGTTTCAGCCTTGCGCCACTCGCGGTAATTCGGCAGGTTGCCGACGCGTTCACCAGGGAAACCGAGACCGGTGTCCTGGCCGAGGCCGACTTTTTGCGCGAGACGGAAAATGGTTTCCCCGCCGATATCGAACGCGACCTTACTCATGCCGACGTTACTGGAATTGATCAGAATGCCGGTCAGGTCAAGCACCGGCCCTTCACTTTTCGACACGTCCTTGATGGTGTATTTGCCAATCTGCAAAGTACCCGGGTAAACGTCGACAGTGTCCGTAGGTTTCCAGCGGCCGGTTTCGATCGCGGCGCTCATGGAGATCGCTTTCATGGTCGAGCCCGGCTCGAACACGTCGATCATCGCGCGGTTACGCATCATCGCCGGCTGCAGGTTGCGACGGTTATTCGGGTTGTAGGTCGGCTGGTTGACCATGGCGAGAATCTCGCCAGTCTTGACGTCCATGATCACCAGGCTGCCAGCCTTGGCACCGTTCTCGATGATCGCGTTACGCAGTTCGCGGTTCGCCAGGTATTGCAGGCGCAGGTCAATCGACAACGCCAAGGGCTTACCGGCCTTGGCGTTTTTGGTGACCTGCACATCTTTAATGAGCCGACCGCGCCGATCCTTGATGACCTGGCGTTTGCCGGGCACGCCGGCGAGCCATTCGTCATAGGCCAACTCAACGCCTTCGCGACCGTGATCGTCGATGTCGGTAAATCCGACCATGTGCGCGGTCACTTCACCCGCTGGGTAAAAACGCCGAAATTCTTCAATGCCGTAAACGCCAGGCACTTTCAGATCAAGCACCGCCTGGCCCTGCTCGGGGGTAAGCCCGCGTACCAGATAAATGAATTCTTTGTTGGCCTGCGCCAGAAGGCGCTCGGACAGGGCTTTTGGGTCCTGCCCCAATGCCGCCGCGAGGGCTGGCCATTTTTCTTTGGCCTGCTGCATCTCCTTGGCGTTGGCCCACAGGGTGGTGACCGGAGTACTCACGGCCAACGGCTCGCCATTACGGTCGGTGATCAGACCACGGTGAGCCGGAATCGGAATATGACGCACGCTGCGCGCATCGCCCTGGCCTTTGAGGAAGGCGCGGTCGACCACTTGCAAGTCGATGATGCGCCAGCAGATCGCCGCGACCATCACGCCGAGCAAACCCACCACCAGGCGAAACCGCCATGGGAACAGTGCGCCTCCGAGTTTCATCATGGCGCCACCATCTGCACTTCAGCGGCGCCGGGAATGCGCATATTCAATTGCTCGGTGGCCAGTACTTCGATGCGGCTGTGCGCGGTCCAGGTGCTCTGTTCGAGAATCAACCGGCCCCACTCCGCCTGCGCTTTGTCGCGCACGCTCAATTCGCTGTATAGCGAGTTCAACAGCTGACGATTCCAGTGCGCGCTATACGCCACGCCGATCGCCGAAACGAGCACGCCGACGAACAACAGCAGCATGAAAAAGCTTCCGCCTGGGAGTGGCTTGGCGAACAACTTGCTCACCGCAACTTCTCCGCGACGCGCATGACGGCGCTACGGGAACGTGGGTTGGCTTTGAGTTCGGCCTCGGAGGCGGACTGCGCTTTGCCATGGACTTTGATTTTCGGCTCAAAGGCGACGTGACGAACCGGCAGATTGCGCGGCAGGTTGTCGGCTTCACCTTTCACCAGTTTGCGCATGAACAATTTGACGATGCGGTCTTCCAGCGAGTGGAAGCTGATGACCACCAGACGGCCGCCGATTTCCAGGCAGTCCATTGCAGCTTCGAGGCCTGCTTCCAGATCGCCGAGCTCATTGTTGACGTGGATGCGCAGACCCTGGAACGCGCGGGTGGCCGGGTTCTTGCCCTTTTCCCACGCAGGGTTGGCAACTTTGAGCACTTCGGCGAGGTCGCCGGTGCGCTCAAAAGGCTTGATGTCGCGACGTTCGGCAACGGCACGGGCCATGCGCCCGGAGAAACGTTCTTCGCCGTATTCCTTGAACACCCGGGCGATTTCTTCCACCGGTGCGGTGTTGACGAACTCGGCAGCGCTGATGCCACGGGACGGGTCCATGCGCATATCCAGCGGGCCGTCGTTGAGAAAACTGAAGCCGCGCTCAGGGTCATCGAGCTGCGGCGACGACACGCCGAGATCCAGCAAAATACCGCTGACCTTTCCGGCAAGACCGCGCTCGGCCACTTCCGAACCCAGCTCGGCAAAGCTGCGCTGCACAACGACAAAGCGGCCGTCTTCGGCCGCTAGCGTCTGCCCGGTGGCAATCGCCTGAGGATCCTTGTCGAATCCAAGCAACCGACCATCGGGACCGAGCTGGCTGAGTATCAGCCGGCTGTGTCCGCCGCGCCCGAACGTGCCGTCCAGATAGCAGCCATCAGGACGTACGGCGAGAGCCTCGACGGCTTCGTCAAGCAGTACGGTGATGTGGTTAAAGCCGCTATCAATAGTCACAGGATCAAATCACGCAGTTCATCAGGCATGGCGCCTGGTTGTTGTATGGCAGCCAGGTCAGCGGCAGAAACCGCATCCCAGGCATCTTCGTCCCACAATTGGAACTTGTTCAGTTGGCCTACCAGCATCGCGCGCTTATCCAGCTTGGCGTATTCGCGCAAACGCGGTGGAACCAGAAAACGACCACTGCCATCGAGCTCGAGGTCGACGGCATTACCAATCAATAAACGTTGCAGGCGACGGTTCTCTTCGCGAAGCGAAGGCAGTGCGCGCAGTTTGGTTTCGATAATTTCCCACTCATCGAGGGGGTAAACGCACAAACATGGATCAACGGCATCGATCGTCACGATCAGCTGACCGGAACTACGCGAAACGAGCTCGTCACGGTACCGGCTCGGCATAGCGAGACGGCCCTTTGCATCGAGACTGATTGCGTTGGCTCCGCGAAACACGTCAGCGTTTCTCCAAATATTAGCGTTTTACGTTCAAAAAACCCACTTCATGCCACTTTCCGCCACTTGCGCACACTATAGGAATGCGGCTACCGCACCGTCAAGGCGCGGATAGAAGGAAAAGCCTTATAGAACTGAGATTTAGCAGCGTATTAGGAGAGGTAACGACATTCTGACGGGCAAATCGGAGCAATAACTTGAGTCAGCACGGGAAGCTGCACTCAGAAGTTAAAGTAGTTTGTTAAGTGTAAGATTTTTTCGGTATTACAAAGGCGCTTCTGCTAGTGATTCAGCAGGGAGGGGATTAGCCACTACGCACATCGCTGCAACTGATTGAAGCAGAGAAGAAAAAAGGTGGAGAGTCGATCTGTAAGCCGGGTTCTGTCTTGAACAGTCATTCGTCTACGATGGCCATCACTGGACATCTTTAGCAACCTACCCGGTCCCAGCGCGGGCCACGCCTTGGGACCCTATTTGGTCTTGCTCCAAGTGGGGTTTACCTAGCCACGAACTGTTGCCAGACGTGCGGTGCGCTCTTACCGCACCTTTTCACCCTTACCGGCGCCGAAGCGCTTAGGCGGTTATTTTCTGTGGCACTTTCCGTAGGCTCACGCCTCCCAGGCATTACCTGGCACTTCGCCCTATGGAGCCCGGACTTTCCTCCCCCCCCTAATTTTCATAGAAGGCAGCGACTGTCCGATCGACTCTCCGCCGCGAAGGTTAACGGCAGAGCGGCTGAAGAACAAGCGCTAAACGCCTTGGGACATGGCGGCACGTCGGGATTTTACTCGCCCTTCTGTTTATCCAGCGCGACCTGATAGAGAACATTCTTACGCTCACCGGTAATTTGTGCCGCCAGTGCAGCCGCGCGTTTGAGTGGCATTTCCTCAAGCAGAAGATCAAGGATGCGCATGGCTTCGCTACTGACAGCGTCTTCAGTTTCCGGCTGCGACCAGCCCGCCACCAGCACTACGCACTCGCCGCGCTGCTGATTGCTGTCCGACTCGACGAACTCGCGTAATTGCGTCAGAGGCAAGCCTTTAAGCGTTTCAAAGGTTTTGGTCAGTTCGCGTGCCAGCAATGCCGGGCGCTCCGGACCAAACACCAACTCCATGTCTTGCAGGCACTCGAGGATACGGTGCGGCGCTTCGTAGAAAATAAGCGTGCGCGGCTCCTCCTTGACCAGCTCAAGGCGCGCGCGGCGACCCACTGCCTTGGCCGGCAAAAAGCCTTCGAAGATGAATCGGTCCGACGGCAGACCGGCGGCAGACAACGCCGCAATCAATGCACAGGCGCCCGGCACCGGAACGACGTTGATGCCCGCCGCGCGTGCCTGGCGCACCAGGTGATAGCCCGGATCGGAAATCAGTGGCGTGCCGGCGTCCGAGATCAACGCCACATCGTCGCCTGCCAGCAAGCGCGTGATGAAGCGACTGCCTTCGTCTCGCTCATTGTGCTCATGACAGGCTGCCAGCGGCGTCGGAATACCAAAATGTTGCATCAGGCGCTGAGAGTGACGGGTGTCTTCGGCAGCGATCAACGCCACGTCGCGCAGGATTTTCAGCGCACGGGCACTGATGTCGTCCAGGTTGCCAATGGGCGTCGCCACCACATAAAGCGAGCCAGCAGCGGAATTCAAAGCACCTGGAGCAGTCAAAGCGCACACCTCATGATCGGTAAAAGCCGACATTGTAGCGCGTCGCGACTATTGCGATACCTGCAAGCAAGCCTCGTCTTTGCAGCCTTTTATGCGGCGCTGCAACATTTGCACGAGCTAAATTGCTCGATTCACGCCACTAACATCGCGCCCCGGCCAGTGCTTGGGTACACTTCCACGCTAATTTGATCGAGTATCGGGAACACTACATGATCGCTTGCCTGCGGCTGTTCACTGCCCTCTGCCTCGCTGCGTTGCTGGCGGCCTGCGCCAGCTCGCCCTCCTCCAGCCTTGGCGAACTTCCACGGACCCCGGATGCCAGCATCGAGCAACTGCTCGATCAGGCGGCTAAGGCCAAGACGCCAGAGCAGGCTGCTCTGTTGCGTCTGAGCGCTGCCGACCTGGCCTTCCGCCAGGGCGACGCCGGCCAGTCGGCACAAATCCTCCAGCAGGTGCCCGTCGACCAGCTCAAACCCGGCCCGCAGGTTTTCGCCAGTACGCTGGCGGCGGAACTGGCAATGGCGCGCAATCAGCCGAAAGCGGCGCTGACTGCACTGACCCATCCGAGCCTGCAGCACTTATCGGAATTGTCAGCCGAGCAGCAGGTTCGCACCGGCACCGTCCGCGCCCGCGCACTCGAAGCCGACGGCCAGACACTGGCTGCCGCGAAGGAGCGCATCTTCATCGCACCGATGCTGGAAGGCGAAGCCGCCGGCAAAAACCACGAGGCGATCTGGACCTTGATCGCTTCGCTGCCGGCCGACCAGTTGCAGCCGACCACTGCCGATGACCTTGGCGGCTGGATGAGCCTGGCACTGGCGGTGAAAACCGCCGGCACACTGGAGCAGCAGCAAGCAGCGATTGACG
>NZ_JMCL01000013.1 GCF_000690905.1 Pseudomonas sp. Ant30-3
ACCCGCCAAACCCTTTTATCTCGCCCTACCAGCCTACGGTGTCGCGCTGTTGCCCGGCGACGGTGTGCCGCTGGTGGAAAGCGAAGTTGCACTGGAGCAAGGGGGAGAGCGGCGGGAGCTGTTGGCTGATCCGCAGCAGTTGAGTCGACTCGCCGCAGACTTGCGTAACGACCCGCCTACGCATTTGGCGGGCTTGATCTGGTTTCGTCTTCCGTTGAGCCATGATCGCCGGGCGTGGAGTCTGACGACATTGCGCGCAGTAGCACAGGGTGTTGCGCTCGACAGTCGCTTGACGGTGAAACTGTCTAGCCAGCAAGGCCTATATGACATCAGCCTGAGCAATCAGGGCAACCTCGACAGTGCCTGGCCCGAACGCATAACCCTCGCCGCACGAGGTTGTGAGGGCGCCGATGCGTTGGCCGGTTACACGTTGCAACAGAGCCCTGAACTCCTTACCTTCACCCGCCTGCGTGAAGGCCGGATACTGGCCGGCGGAGAGCGCGCCATCGGCTGGGCGCGGTGCGCATCGATTGATCAAGGAAATTCGAATGTTGACCCGTAACTGGCCTCGCCATCTGTTATGCCTGAGTCTGGGTTTGCCGTTGGGCACGGCAGTGGCCTGCGGGCCGGACTTCCCGATGCGCCTGCTCGACAATCGCGCGCAGTCGCTAGCGGAGCTACCGGAAGGGAATTTCCGCTACGAGGTGAGTCGTCTCGGGCAGGCCATCGATGGTTTGAAGAAAATCGCTGTGCCCGTCGGCGACAGTGCCGTACTGGACCTCGCAGAACAGCGCAGTCAGGCTGAATTGGCGGGGCTGACTGCTGAACAGCAGACTCTTCTAAAGCACTTGCGCACCTTGACCGATGCTCACGAAGTCGACCGTCAAGGCGCGAGTCTTTCCAGTGAATTCAGGCTGTATCTGGCGGGCGCTGTCGCTTTCCATGCGGGCGATTTTCCCTTGGCCGTCGAATATTTTCACCGAGTGCTGGCGCTCCCTGCTGATCAACGCGCCTTGCGCAGCACTTGGGCAGCTTACTCATTGGGCCGTGCGCTGTTTGCCATGCACGCTGGAGCAGATGCTTCGTCTGATCTGCTCCATCAGGCGCAGCAGGCCTTCGAGCTGACGCGACGACTGAGCATCGATGGTTTCAGCGATCCACTGGGACTGGGTGTCGCCAGTCTTGGCGAGCAAGCGCGTGTAGCGCTCGATTCGGGCGACTGGAGCAGGGCAATCGAGCTTTACGCCACACAGAATGCCCAAGGTTCGGCGGTGGGTTACACCTCGCTGAAACTGTTGGCGGCTCAACTGAGCTCGATGCCGAGCGATCAATTGGCATTGCTGCTGCAAAACAAGCCGGTGCAACAACTGGTCACGGTGTCGTTGCTCAGCCGACTTGGCTGGTCATTTGGTGAACAACCGCCAAACGAAAAGAAATTGATCGAGCTTCTGCAAAGCAGCACCCGTGGCACCTTCGATAACGCTGATCGCCTGGCAGCGATCAGTTACCAACAAGGTGATTACCCCAGTGCCAAAGCGCTCCTTGAGCACGCAGGGGATGGCGGGCTGGCATGGTGGCTGCGGGCGAAACTGGCGATGCGAGACGGCGACAAATCCGCTGCGGCCGCAGCCTACGCCAAGGCAGCCCGAGCCTTTGCGCAAGACGAATCCTGGGGCGAGCGACGAACGCAGGACTGGAATATCGAATCGCTGCAACCCAAGTGCCGGGTCGAAGGCGAGAGCGCGATTCTTGCGTTACAACGTGGCGATTATCTTCAGGCGTTCGATCAGCTTTATCGCAGTAACGGCATCTACTGGTTTGATGCTGCCACTGTTGCGGAGCGCGTGCTGACCGTCGATGAGCTCAAGCAATACGTGGACAGCAACGTCCCGGCGCCACCTGTGCACAGCCAACAGTTTCGTGACAACTATGCACCTTTACCGGTGGCGGCGAGATTGCGTGACTTGCTCGGACGGCGGCTACTTCGAGAAGAGCGCTATGAGGAAGCGCCGCAGTATTTCGGTGATGTTGACCTGCAAAACAAAGCCAAGGCTTATGGTCAGCTGCGTCAGGAAGCCGAAGCGGCCTGGTGGCCATCGACCCGCGCTTCGGCGCTGTTCAGTTCGGCCTGGTTGGCGCGGCAGTGGGGGATGGAAATCCTCGGCTACGAGATGGCTCCGGATTACGCTACGTTCGGTGGTAATTACAGCCTCGAAACGACCTCGCTCAGTGTCGGTCCGCTGGTATCCGAGAATGAATACCAGCGTCAGCAGGCCAGTGCCGCGCGCCCTGATCAACGCTACCATTATCGGTTTGTGGCCAACTCCCTGGCCAATCGCGCCGCTGATAATCTGCCGCATTCAAGTCAGGCCTTCGCGGCTGTGCTGTGCGCGGCGGCGGGATGGAATACAGATGCGCAACAAAAAGCGTTTTTCTACCGACGCTACGTCAAGGAAGGTCCGTACGTGCAATGGGCATTGTTCTTTGGCGAGCAATGCCAAACCCCGGACTTCCTCAATGCTGACAAGCGTTATGTGACCCAGGCGTTGAGCCCGATCCGCGCTGTACTTCGACCCTATAAAAAGCCGCTGCAGTACGGCGGCGTGGTCGCGTTCACGGCGGTGGCGTTGTGGCTCATCATCCGTCGAAAGCGAGTACATAGGGCCTGATCACCTGCTGTACAAAGATCAGAATGGCGAACCCGATCAGCAGACCCGGAACCGGCTACCAGAGGCCGGTTTTACCGACAGGATCTACCCCTATGAAGCTGGATGCCTTTGATCGCAAAATCCTCTCGGCCCTGCAGCGAGACGGCCGGTTGAGCAATGTCCAACTGGCGGACGAGATTGGTCTGTCGGCCTCGCCGTGTTTGCGCCGCGTACGGATGCTGGAGGAGGCAGGCGTGATTCGCGGTTATCAGGCCATCCTGGACCGGGATGAAGTCGGGCTCGGATTGACCGTCTTTGTCGGCGTCAAAGTCGAACGACACACGGACGAACGAGCTGAAGCCTTTCGTGTTGCGGTGACGGCATTGCCTGAAGTGATTTCGGCGTTTCTGGTATCTGGAGAATCCGATTTCCTGTTACAGGTCGTTGTGCCGGATCTGCGTAGTTATGATCGCTTTCTCTCCGAGAGATTGTTGAAGCTGCCGGGTATCAGTGACATCCGCAGCAACTTCGCGATCAACACAGTGAAAGCACCCGGGGCTTTACCGCTGGCGCATTTGCCGACGGGCTGATTGCTCTCACCTGAAACATGAGAGCGATCAGCTCCGATATCACATCTGCGTCGCCATTCCTTCCACGTTCATCGCTGCTTGGCGCAACGCCTCGGAGCGAGTTGGGTGAGGGTGGCAGGTCAAAGCGATGTCTTCAGCAGACGCGCTGAATTCCATGGCCACGCAGTATTCGCCGATCATTTCACTGACGCTTGGGCCTACCAGATGCACGCCAAGGATTTCATCGGTGCGCTCGTCGGCCAGCACTTTGGCAAAGCCTTCGGTTTCGTGATTGATTTTTGCCCGGCTGTTGGCCGTGAAGGGGAATTTGCCGACCTTGTAGGCCCGGCCTTCGGTCTTGAGTTGTTCTTCGGTTTTGCCGACGCTGGCCAATTCCGGTTTGGTGTAAATCACGTTGGGGATGAGGTTGTAATTGACCTCGCCTGCCTTGCCCACAATCTGTTCGATGCACGCCATGGCTTCGTCTTCAGCCTTGTGAGCGAGCATCGGGCCGGACGTTACATCACCGATGACCCACACGCCGGCGGCTTCAGTCCGATGGTTCTGGTTGGCGAGCATGCCGCGCGCGTCGGTGGCCAGGCCGACATTCTCCAGCCCCAGTCCTTGGGTGTAAGGACGGCGGCCGATAGCGACCAATACGTAGTCGGCTTCCAGCAGCTCAGCTGTTCCACCGGCCGCCGGTTCAACGCTCAGTTGGACAGCAGTCGCCGACGTTGTGGCGCTGGTTACTTTGGAACTCAGCTTGAAGTTGATGCCCTGTTTGCTCAGCGAGCGCTGCAGCGTTTTACCTGCTTCACCGTCCACACCCGGGCAGATCCGATCGAGAAACTCGATCACCGTAACCTGGGCGCCCAAGCGTCTCCACACTGAACCCAGTTCCAGACCGATGACACCGGCGCCAATGACCACCAGATGCTTGGGGACTTCCGCCAGCGCAAGCGCTCCCGTGGAATCGAGAATGCGCTGATTATCGATGGTCACGCCGGGCAGGGGTGTGGGTTCAGAACCCGTCGCAATTACGATGTCTTTCGCACTCAGTTCGGTCTTGTTGCCTGCGCCATCGGTTACCGTCACTTTGCCCGGGCCGTCGATATGGCCCCAGCCTTTGATCCAGTCGACTTTGTTTTTGCGAAACAGAAATTCGATGCCCTTGGTCAGGCCTGCAACGCTTTCATCTTTCTGCTTCATCATCTGAGTCAGATTAAGCGTGGGCTTGACCTCGATTCCCAGGTTGGCGAATTCAGTGCCCATGGCAGCATCGTAGAGTTCTGACGCGTGCAACAAGGCTTTGGATGGCATGCAACCGACATTTAAACAGGTGCCGCCCAGGGTTGCGCGACCCTCTACGCAGGCAGCCTTCAAACCCAATTGGCCGGCGCGGATCGCCGCGTTATAGCCGCCAGGTCCTCCGCCTAAAATCACGACATCATAATTACTCATGAATAACTCCGGTTGGCCAGGCAAATGAATAGGCTCTCCCAGTCTAGAAAAGAAACACGTTCCACGTGGAACAAATGTTGGTGGGCGCAACCAAGCCGATAGAAAAACGCTATTTATCGATAGCCAGTTATTTTTCATGGATGGTCTACCCTCAAATCAGACGTCTGAAACAAGGGGGATTTTCCATGCTCGCGCATCTTCCACCGGCCTTACAGAATCTGCAGTTACCGCTTCGTCTGCGACTTTGGGATGGCCATGAATTCAATCTGGGCCCGACGCCCAGCGTGACAATTGTGGTAAAGGACCCACAAATGGTGACTCAATTTACGCACCCGAGCCTGGATGCACTCGGGGCCGCGTTCGTCGAGGGCAAACTCGAGCTTGAAGGTTCTATCAGCGACGTGATCCGTGTCTGTGATGAGTGGAGTCAGGCTTTGCTGGATGAAGGTGATGACAACCAGCCGGTCCGCGCCATGCATGACAAAGAAACCGACGCCAAGGCTATCTCCTACCATTACGACCTTTCCAATGCCTTCTATCAACTGTGGCTCGATAGCGACATGGCCTATTCCTGCGCCTATTTCGAGACCGGCAGTGAATCCCTGGAACAGGCCCAACAAGCTAAATTTCGTCACCTTTGCCGTAAGCTGCGACTTCAGCCTGGCGAGTATCTGTTGGATGTCGGTTGCGGTTGGGGCGGGCTGGCGCGGTACGCCGCCAGGGAATTTGGCGCAAAGGTGTTTGGGATTACGCTGAGCAAAGAACAGCTTGATCTTGCTCGTGAGCGCGTATTGGCCGAAGGTCTCGAAGATCTGGTTGAGCTGCAACTGCTCGACTATCGTGACCTGCCGCAAGATGGCCGCTTCGACAAAATCGTCAGCGTCGGCATGTTCGAACACGTTGGCCATGCGAATCTTCATGAATATTGCAGCACCTTGTTTGGCGCTGTGAGGGAGGGCGGCCTGGTGATGAATCACGGCATCACGGCGAAGCACACGGACGGACGACCTGTGGGACGCGGTGCCGGAGAGTTCATCGAGAAGTACGTATTTCCCAACGGAGAGCTGCCGCACCTGTCGATGATTTCGGCGCAAATCAGTGAGGTCGGGTTGGAGATTGTCGACGTTGAGAGCCTGCGTCTGCACTACGCTCGCACGCTCGACCACTGGAGCGAACGCTTGGAAGACAACCTCGAAGCCGCGGGTGGTCTGGTGCCCGAGCAGGCATTGCGAATCTGGCGCCTGTACCTCGCTGGATGCGCTTATGCGTTCGCCAGGGGCTGGATCAATCTTCACCAGGTGCTTGCCGTAAAGACGCACGTCGACGGCAGCCATGAGCTGCCCTGGACCCGCGACGATATCTACACGCCCTAAAGGATCGGTGAAATCAACCGGGCGACTCGCATGCCTAGCTGTTGCAGGCGGCGCGTTTCCCGGCGATCTTGCGCTGCGATTTCGTACGCGTTGGCGAAATCGTCGTTGAGCATCTGTTCCACCTCTGCGGCGAATGTACTGTCGACCGTCAGCAACATCACTTCAAAATTCAGCCGGAACGAACGGTTATCCATGTTTGCGCTGCCGATGGCGCTGATCTCGCTGTCGATCAAGACGACTTTTTGATGCAGGAACCCCGGTTCGTAGCGGAACACGCGCACGCCGGCACGTACTGCTTCGAAGGCGTAGAGGCTGGAGGCGGCGTAGACGATTCGGTGATCGGGTCGTGAAGGCAGGAGGATCCGCACATCAACCCCGCGCAAAACTGCGAGTCGGAGCGCTGCGAATACTGCCTCGTCGGGAATGAAGTAGGGGCTGGTTATCCACACGCGTTCAGTCGCCGCGTGGATGGCTTCGACGAAGAAGAGCGAGCAAGTCTCGTAGGAGTCTGCCGGGCCGCTGGCGAGCAGTTGGCAGAGCACGCCATCTTCAGGATATTCGTCGGGCAAGATCAGCGGTGGCAGTGTTCGCGCTGCCCAGAACCAGTCCTCGGCAAACGATTCCTGCATGCACGCCACTACAGGCCCGCTTACCCGTACGTGGGTATCGCGCCAAGGCGCCAGTGGCGGTTTTTCGCCCATGTATTCGTCGCCTACGTTGTGACCGCCGACGAAACCCAGCACACCGTCGACCACAACAATCTTGCGGTGATTACGGAAGTTGACCTGGAAGCGATTGAGCCATCCGCTGCGCGTGGCGAACGCTTTGACTTCCACACCGGCATCACGCAATGGCTGCACGAAACTGTGAGGCAGGGAATGGCTCCCTATCCGGTCATACAGTAGAAACACGGCCACGCCTTCGGCTGCCTTTTCCAGTAGCAACGTCTGCAGACGCCGGCCGAGCCGATCGTCGTGGATGATGAAAAACTGAATCAGCACTGCCTGTCTGGCGCCACGAATGGCCTCGAATATTGATTCGAACGTGGCTTGTCCGTTGATCAGCAGTTGCACTTCGTTGTTTGCCAGGCAGGGCATGCGTCCCAGTTTTGGCATCGCTCTCAACGAGGCGTATGCGCGCGATGCGCGGGCGGTCAGTGCCTCTTCAACCCACGGGCGCCAGTTCAGCTCGGAGATTGCTTTGCGCATTTCCTCGTTGGCCTGGCGACGCGCCTGGATGTAGCCATCGAAGGTACTGCGGCCGAATACCAGATAAGGAATCAGCGTGAGATAGGGAATGAAAAACAGTGACAATGCCCAGGCGATGGAGCCTTGCGCCGTGCGGACGGTCAGTACGGCATGGATCGCAGCGATCATGCCGAGCGTGTGGATCAACGCGATCAGGTAACCGAAAACATGCGGGCCGAAATAATCCATGGGGCAGCCTTGCTCCTGAAGTTTCAATGCTTAACAGACCATGTTCCGTGCAGAATGTCGCTATTTAATTGGTCCATGAACCGAAGCCAGCGGCTGACGTCTAACGGCCACTACTGATCAGGAGTTACACGATGAACGTACGTCTGCTGGGTTTGGCCGTGGCTTTTGGTTTGACACTTCCTGTCGCTGCCCAAGCGCAAATGTTGCAGCCTGGGTTGTGGGAACTGACCTCGAGCAACATGAAAGTCGATGATCAGAATTTGCCTGACCTGCAATTGATCCTCGGTCAGATTCAAAGCCAGATGACCCCGGAACAGCGTGCTCAACTGGAGAAGCAGGGCATCACCATGGGCGGCAAAGGCATTCGCGCTTGCCTGACGCCAGAGCAGGTTCGATCCGACAACATCCCGCTGACCGACCCGCAGTCGGGTTGCAAACAGGAAATCACTGAGCGCACCGGTAACCAGTGGAAATTTCGCTTCAGCTGCCCTAAGGCTCAAGGTGCTGGTGTCGCAACCTTCCTCAGCGATCGTGAGTTCACCACCAAGGTGAATGGCACCTTCAACGCGACCGGGATCCAGCAGAAGGGGAGCCTTGATACTCGCGCAGTCTGGTTGGGGAAGGAATGCGGAACGGTAAAACCGCGCGCTTAAGCTGTCACCGCACTTCAGATCAGAATTTATTCTGCCTTTCAGCCGCGCATCCATCCACATGGGTGCGCGCTACGTCCTCTGAAAACTCAGAGTTGACGGATCTCCGTGGCGACCGCGTGTGCTGATTCCGCCATCAGTTGCAGATCATGTTCTTAGGAGTCGACCCTCCAATTCCATCGGCTCACTGCTACCGCATCATGAGCGTGCAGGCTTTCGCTGTGGACCACGCGAACTTGGAATCCGTTGATGCCTGGAGAACGTTTGAGCGCCAAGTTCAATCGTCGGGCTGCGTCCTCGCAAAACATCAGATTCTGTCCATTAGCCAACGCAAAAGCTTGCTCGTCAGCGCGCTTGACGGCGGTTTGCACGGCTGTTCCCAAAGCGGCTTCTGCGTCATTGATCACGGCCACCCACGGCAGATTGTCCAGATAATCGTCGAGGCGAACCTGCAGGTGCGCATAACTGCGTTGGCTATGTGGCGTTGCAACAATGCCATTGGATGAGCCTAGCCACGCTAATACGTCGGCATGCTGCAGTGATCGGTTGGCGAAATCTTCAATGAATTGCTGCTGAATCAGTTGCCTCGCGAGCGCGGCCGAGCAAGGGCAAGTCGAGGAATATGGAATCTCGATGCTAAGTTCCACGTGGAACATATCGTTTTCCATCGACGCGCTGACGCAGACTGAATAGCTTTTCCATCCCGACAAAGGACTTATCAGCGCGGGCCTCCTCAACAGAAGTTCTGCGCGTAATTTCAAATATGCATTTTTTGAAAGGCCGCGGTGGGAATGAAGAAAGCTTTGCAGGAGCTGGCGCAACAGGGCCGGAGTCAGGCTTTCGCGTTCAAGTATTCCCAGTGCGAGATACAACCGTGACATGTGAATGCCGCGAGCATCGCCGTTATCCAGGCTCACACCGGCGTCAGCTCTTGCGCTGAGGCGTTGCCCGTCGAATACGACCGGCAGGGCGATGCCGTGCATGCCAACCCATTCAAGAGGCAGCGAAGTGTGGGACGTCTGGGCGCAGATATCCGGGAGCGTTAGCGCATTCATGAGCAAGTCCGTCGTGGAAATCGATTAGTTTATGTTATGTTATTACATCTAAATCGACCACGCCTTTTTGCCGAAGCAATCATATTGCTTGCCGTAAAGGGCGCTCGCTCAGTCTCCCCTTGAGGAATACCCGATGCCCAATCGACTCCCCGTTACGGTTCTTTCAGGCTTTCTCGGAGCCGGCAAAAGCACGCTGCTCAACTACGTACTGCGCAACCGTGAACATCTTCGGGTCGCTGTAATCGTCAACGACATGAGCGAGATCAACATCGACGGCAGCGATGTTCAGCGCGACGTCAGCCTGAATCGCGCTGAAGAAAAACTCGTGGAGATGAGCAACGGCTGCATCTGCTGCACGTTGCGCGAAGACTTGCTGGAAGAGGTGAGCAAGCTCGCCAAGGAAGGGCGTTTTGATTACTTGTTGATCGAGTCCACCGGTATTTCCGAGCCACTGCCCGTGGCCGAGACCTTCACTTTTCGCGACGACAGCGGACAGAGTCTGGCCGATATTGCCCGGCTCGACACCATGGTCACCGTCGTCGACGGTGTGAATTTCCTGCTCGACTACCAGGCTGCTGAAAGCCTCGCGTCTCGTGGCGAAACGTTGGGTGCTGAGGATGAACGTTCCATCACTGACCTGCTGGTCGAACAAATTGAATTCGCCGACGTCATCCTGATCAGCAAGATCGATTTGATCGGCAGCCACGAGCGCCAGGAGCTGATGGCGATACTCCAGCGACTCAACTCACAGGCAGAGATCGTCCCCATGGTCATGGGTGAAATCCCGCTGCAGAAGATCCTCAACACCGGCCGGTTTGACTTCGACAAAGCCGCCCAGGCGCCGGGCTGGTTGCGTGAAATGCGCGGTGAACATGTGCCGGAGACCGATGAATACGGCATTGCCAGCACGGCCTACCGGGCCCGGCGACCCTTCCATCCGCAACGCTTTTTCGACTTTATCGACGGGCACTGGACCAACGGCAAGCTGCTGCGCTCGAAAGGTTACTTCTGGTTGGCGAGCAAGCACATGGATGCCGGAAGCTGGTCTCAGGCAGGTGGCTTGATGCGCCACGGGTTTGCCGGTCGCTGGTGGCGCTTCGTGCCGAAAAACCAATGGCCCGAGGACGCAGAAAGTACTGCAGCAATCATGAAAAACTGGACGCAGGCCACCGGCGATTGCCGGCAGGAGCTGGTGTTCATTGGTCAGAACATCGATTTTGAATTGCTTACCGCAGCGCTGGATAACTGCCTTCTGACAGATGCTGAGATGGCTTCAGGCGTGACGGCCTGGCTGCAGCTGCCTGACCCGTTTGGCCCTTGGCACGATGACGAAGCAGCTTAGGCTCTGCATCCGCCTCAGGGCTTGAGCCACGTACCTTGGCTCTGGCCTTGGCAAAACGGTTTCAAATAGGCTGCATCCGTGGCCACACCGTAATAGTGGATGTCCTGCCGGTACGGCATGTTGACGACTTGCGCGTTGCTGCATACGCCAAAAGCGCCGGCAGGACACTCATCGACGTACTGCACTTCGACTTTCTGCCCGGGCAGGTTGGGCTGGCAGAAGCCATCGGCGAAGAGCTTCTGCGGTATGGTGCGGTTCTGTTGGCAGACCTTCACGTCGAGTCGTTCAGCTGTACTATGTACCACACATGCCTGAGCCAACACTTCGCCTGACATCAGCGCCAACAACAACGACAATCCCCTCAACCCCATTCTTGTCTCCTTAGATAACATCACCATGCTGCATAACATTCCCACACACGTTATTGCCGGGCCACTGGGCGCTGGTAAAACCAGCCTGATCAAAAATCTGCTGGCGCAGCGACCGCCGAATGAACGTTGGGCAGTGCTCATCAATGAGTTCGGCCAGATCGGGCTCGACGCTGCGTTGCTGACCCGGGATGACGAGGGTATCGCATTGGGAGAAGTGGCCGGTGGGTGTTTATGTTGCGTCAACGGTGCGCCGTTTCAGATCGGTCTTGGACGGTTGCTGCGCAAGGCGCGGCCTGAGCGTTTGTTTATCGAACCGTCGGGCCTCGGCCACCCGGCGCAGTTGCTGGCGCAGTTGAGCGAGGCGCCGTGGCTTGGTGTGTTGACCGTGCAGCCGTGTGTGTTGGTACTCGACGCTCAGGCACTTGCTGCCGGCAAACGCTTGCCAGCGGCGCAGCAGGAGGCGTTGAGCAGCGCAGGATTATTGTTGCTCAACAAGTCCGAAGGCCTCGACGAGTCCGCCCGCGAGCGAATCGCTTCACAATTACCTTCACTTCCTGTGGTTTGGACCCGCCAGGCCGCGCTGCCCCTGGAGAAACTTCCAGGATTCGGGACGAAAGCACTGGCGGGTGTGGATAACTTTGTTGTCCCCAAGGGTTTCGCCCGGATGCCTGCGGTCTGGCCCGACCCCTCGCTGCCAATTTGCTCAAGCCAGGCACAGGAGGGCGGTTGGAGCATTGGCTGGCGCTGGCATCCCGCGCAGGTTCTCGAGTCAGCGCGGATCGCTGAATGGCTCCAAAGTCTGCAATGGCGGCGCGCGAAGCTGGTGATTCACAGCAGTCAGGGTTGGGTCTCGGCGAATGCGCTGGATAATTCAGGCCTGGAATGGCGACCCAGTGAGTGGCGGAATGATTCGCGGATCGAATTGATCTTCAATGAGCCGCAGGACGTTGGCGCGCTGCAGGCCGCGCTGCTCAATTGCCGTTCGAGTTGAGCCTTTGACTCAGGGCCGCCACTTGGTGTGTTCCTGCCGCCACTGACTCAACTCGATGACTTGAGCCCGGGGCTTCGCCACATCGTCGACAACCGGCGTGTCGTCAAAAGGCATCGGGTAGGGTGCCAGTTCAATCTGCGCACTGTGTGCGCCGAACTGGGTAATAGTACCAACATGGCGACTTTCGCCGGTCACCGTAAACTCGAAGTTATACACGCGGGCCAGCCGTCGACGGCCGTTGGCGTCTTTGATGAACGCGATTTTCTTCAGTGCGACGTTGCCGTCCAGCAGCTCGATGCCGAGTTTGCCGCAATGTTGCTTGACCCGCTCCAACGCCCGTTCGCGCAAGCCATGGTTGTGCCACAGCCACGCGCCGCCAGCGGCGAGCAGCATCAGCACGAAGATATTTCCGAGGGTCAGCATCAGCAGGGTGCTCCAACAAGATAGCGTCAGCTTAACTGCCTCGCCGGTGTGTCGTACAGGCTGCGTTTCGTCGCATACTGCGCGGCTTGAATTCCAACCGTTTGACGGAACTGACGCATGAAACGAACGCCCCATCTGCTCGCCATCCAGTCCCACGTGGTGTTTGGTCACGCCGGTAACAGTGCGGCGGTTTTCCCGATGCAGCGGCTCGGGGTGAATGTCTGGCCGCTCAACACCGTGCAGTTCTCCAATCACACCCAGTATGGTCAGTGGAGCGGCGAAGTGCTGGCGCCGCAGCAGATTCCCGCGTTGATCGAAGGCATCGCCGCCATCGGCGAGCTGGGCAACTGCGACGCCGTGTTGTCCGGGTACCTCGGCAGTGCGGCTCAGGGTCGGGCGATCCTCACCGGTGTGGCGCGCATAAAGTCGACCAACCCCAACGCGCTGTATCTATGCGATCCGGTGATGGGTCACCCGGAAAAAGGCTGCAGCGTGCCGGCCGAAGTCAGCGATTTCCTCCTGGAGGAAGCCGCCGCCATGGCCGATTTCATGTGCCCGAACCAACTGGAGCTGGACAGCTTTACAGGACGCAAGCCGCAATCGCTGTTCGATTGCCTGGCGATGGCGCGCAACTTGTTGGCTCGAGGTCCGAAAGCGGTGCTGGTCAAGCATCTGGACTATCCCGGCAAACCGGCGGACGTCTTCGAAATGTTACTGGTGACGGGAGAGGGGAGCTGGCATCTGCGCCGCCCGCTGCTGGCGTTCCCGCGCCAGCCGGTGGGCGTCGGCGACCTGACTTCAGGGTTGTTTCTGGCGCGGGTGCTCTTGGGCGATAGCCTGGTGGCGGCTTTTGAGTTCGCAGCGGCGGCGGTGCATGAGGTGCTGCTCGAGACTCAGGCGTGCGCCAGCTACGAACTGCAATTGGTGCGAGCGCAGGATAGAATTGCGCATCCGCGAGTACGGTTCGAGGCGACTGCGATCAGCCTTTGAAGGCGGCGGCAAACCCATTCGCGAGCAAGCCCGCTCCCACATTTGATCTTCGTCGTGCACAAAGATGTGTCCACGGAAGATCCAGTGCGGGAGCGGGCTTGCTCGCGAAGACTCTTTAAAGAACACCGTCAGGCTATAAGACCAGCTCAGACGTCGCCCTTGATTTCCTGATAACGCTTTTCCAGTTCCTGGCGGATCTGCCGGCGCTGCTGAGCCTGGATAAAGCGGCGTTTATCCTCGCTGTTTTGCGGTTGCAGCGGCGGGACGACGGCCGGTTTGCGCTGGTCATCCACCGCGACCATGGTGAAGAAACAACTGTTGGTGTGCCGCACCGAGCGCTCGCGGATGTTTTCGGTGACTACTTTGATGCCGACTTCCATGGACGTGTTGCCGGTGTAGTTGACCGAGGCCAGAAAGGTCACCAGTTCACCGACGTGAATCGGCTCACGGAAAATCACCTGATCCACCGACAGCGTCACCACGTAGCGACCTGCGTAACGGCTCGCGCAGGCGTAGGCGACTTCGTCGAGGTACTTGAGCAGGGTGCCGCCGTGAACATTGCCAGAGAAGTTGGCCATGTCGGGAGTCATCAATACTGTCATCGACAGCTGGGCGTTTCCGGGTTCCATAGCGTTCTCAAGGTTCAGGGCAGGTTCGGGAAATGTGCACCTCTGCGGGTGCCTGACGGGTCTTTGCAAACCACAGTTATCGGGACGCCGGGCATGACACTGCCGTCACGCTTAATCGATCTGTTTCCATATATTGCACTGCCTTTCTGCCGGAAGTCGCGGTGTTACCCTGCAAATGCTCGTATCAAGGGCGATTCCTACACGTAAACCGGATTTTTACTCTGCTCAGTCAGACATTTCCTGCGTTCGGCGACTGAGCTCTGTCCCCAAGGAGCCCCCACCATGCATGCCATCAGTTTTATTCAGGACCTGGCGGTAATCATGTTGGTTGCGGGTGTGGTGACGGTGCTGTTTCACCGCTTTAAACAACCGGTGGTTCTCGGCTATATCGTTGCAGGCTTCATTATCGGCCCCCATACCCCGCCCTTCGGCTTCATCCACGATGAAGAAACCATCAAGACACTCGCCGAGCTGGGGGTGATTTTCCTGATGTTCTGCCTGGGGCTTGAGTTCAGTTTGCGCAAGTTGTTCAAGGTCGGCGCCACGGCGTTTATCGCGGCGTTCCTGGAAATCGTGCTGATGATCTGGATCGGCTATGAAATCGGCCGCTGGTTTGACTGGAACACCATGGACTCGCTGTTCCTCGGCGCAATCCTGGCAATTTCCTCGACCACCATCATCGTCAAAGCGCTTAACGATTTGAAGATGAAAAACGAACGCTTCGCTCAGCTGATCTTCGGCGTGCTGATTGTCGAGGACATCCTTGGCATCGGCATCATCGCTTTGCTCTCGAGCATCGCCGTCAGCGGTACGGTGAGTTCCGGTGAAGTGTTTTCAACGGTCGGCAAACTGTCACTGTTCATGATCGTCGCCTTGGTCATCGGCATTCTGCTGGTGCCGCGCCTGTTGGCCTACGTGGCCAGATTCGATAGCAACGAGATGCTCCTGATCACGGTGTTGGGCCTGTGTTTTGGTTTCTGTCTGCTGGTAGTGAAACTTGAATACAGCATGGTGCTCGGCGCGTTCCTGATCGGCGCGATCATGGCCGAATCCCGTCAGCTATTGAAAATCGAGAGATTGATCGAACCGGTTCGCGACCTGTTCAGCGCGATCTTCTTCGTCGCGATCGGGCTGATGCTCGATCCGATGATCCTGTTGGAATATGCCTGGCCCATCGCCGTGATCACTGTCGCCGTCGTACTCGGCAAGATAGTGTCCTGCGGCTTGGGTGCTTTTATCGCCGGCAATGATGGACGCACCTCACTGCGCGTAGGGATGGGCCTTTCGCAGATTGGCGAATTCTCCTTCATCATCGCGTCGCTGGGCATCACCCTGCAGGTCACCAGCAACTTTCTTTATCCGGTCGCAGTGGCGGTTTCCGTGCTGACCACTCTACTGACGCCCTACCTGATTCGGGCGGCCGATCCACTGTCGATCAAACTTGCCGCCGTCGTGCCGAAACGGCTTGGACGCGTGTTGAGCATGTACGGCGAATGGCTGCGCAGCATTCAACCGCAGGGCGAGGGCGCGCTGCTGGCATCGATGATCAGGCGGATTTTGCTGCAGGTAGGGGTGAATCTGGCACTGGTGATTGCCATTTTCATCTGCGGTGCTTTTTTTGCCGAGCGTATGTCGGCATACATTCAGGACTGGATCAGCGACCCGAGCTGGCAGAAGGCGTTGATCTGGGGTGGCGCGCTGCTGCTGTCGCTGCCGTTCCTGATTGCGGCTTACCGCAAGCTAAAGGCGCTGTCGATGTTGCTGGCAGAGATGGGCGTGAAGCCGGAAATGGCGGGGCGCCATACGGAGCGGGTGCGTCGGGTGATCGCCGAAGTCATCCCGATCCTCTCGCTGCTGGTGATTTTCCTGCTTCTGGCAGCCTTGTCGGCGAGCATTTTGCCGACCAACGAGTTGCTGATGTTGATCGTGGTGGTGGCGGCTGCTGTAGCGGCGCTGCTGTGGCGCTGGTTCATCCGCGTGCACACGCGCATGCAAGTAGCGCTGCTGGAAACCCTTGATAATCACAAGGACTCCACAGGTCATTGATCCCACCTGTAGCAGCTGGCGCAGCCTGCGTCCGGCTGCGCAGCAGTCGTAAAAAGAGTCGACGAAGCATTTTTGGTTGAGCGGCTCAACCGGGTTTACGACTGCTTTGCAGCAGGACGCAGGCTGCGCCAGCTGCTACACAGTCGGAGCTTCGGTTTGCTCAGCTTTCCAGCCACACATCCCGCGCCCAGTGCCACACCGATTCCCAGGTCTCTTCAGCGATCAGCTCTTCTTCCGCCTGCCACAACACCACGGTGCCGTCTTCTTCGACGCAGTAGTAGTCGTCGCCGTCCTGGCAGATAGGGATAAGACTACGATCAACGCCCACATCCCAGGCATTGGCAGCCACGTCCGGCAGATAAGTATGGGATTGCGGATCGGTGACGGTCACCGGTTCCAGGCTGCCGTAAACCACGTCACTGACCGTCAGCAGAAACTCCCTGAAGACAAACGGAATGTCGATGAACAGCTGTTCTTCGATTTCGACCAGAACGTCTTCGTCGGGCAACTCCAAGGGGACCGGTACTGGTTCGTTGGCTTCACGTAGTTGTTCGATGATTTCTTCCACGTCCGGGATCCTCTTGCTGTTGGCGCGGTTTGGTTGGGGCGGTTTATACAGTAGCTCGCAATAGATGCAACCGTGAAATAGAAAACCCCGGCCAAAGGCCGGGGCTTTTTATTGCGACACGTTTACTGCGGGTCGGTTCAGCCGTTCTGGCGGATACCGGCCACCAGCCAAGGCTGGTTCTCGCCTTGTGGACGTTCCATGTTCCAGCTTTCGCTGAATGCTTCGCCCTGGTCGAAACGCGACGTCTTCGACAGACCGCTGAAGGTCAGGGTAGCAATGGTCTTGTCCGCACGATCATCGACGCCGTCCAGCTGAACGCTGAGGTTATCAATGTAAGTGGACTGGAAACCGTCACCCAGATCAGCACGTTCGCGCTTGAGGAACTCAAGCAGTTGCGGGGTCACGAACTCGGAGATCTTGTCCATCTCGTTTGCGTCCCAATGTTGCTGCAGGGACTGGAAGTGGTTGCGGGCCGCTTCAATGAAGTTGGTTTCATTGAACCAGGCTGGCGCGTTGATCACCGGGCGCGCGGCTACTGGTGCAGCCGAACCGCCGAAGATCGAACCCATGCCTGCTGGCTTCTGCTCGAACACTTCACGCTGCATCGGTGCGCCGGCCGGAGCCATGTGCGACTGCTGCTTGCGACGACGAGCGGCGATGAAACGGAAGACCAGGAAGGCGATGACCGCCATGATCAGGATATCGAAGATCTGCATGCCTTCGAAGCCGCCACCCATGAACATGGAAGCAAGAAGACCACCGGCAGCGATACCGGCGAGAGGGCCGAGCCAGCGCGAAGCACCGCCGGCTTTGGCGGCAGCGCCAGCGGCACCGGCCGCACCGGCAGTGGCAGCAGCGCCACCGGCGGCAGAAGAAGGAGCCATTTGGCTGGTCTGGTGAGTCGGCGCAGCGCCGGAGCTCTTGCCGCCACCAAAGCGCTTGGCGTTGGCGTCGAGGCTCATCGTCAGGCCGATGCACAACGCCATGGCGATGCTAAGAAAACGTTTCATATAGGGAATTCCCATTTGTGGAAGGCACGCGCGCCATGTTGCACAGCTGAAGTGTTGCTGGCTAGCGGCAGAGTGTTTCGGGCTTTTGCCTGACAGGTGTGGTTCAGCTTCGGTCAGCGCTGTAAGGCCTGTTAACGTTGGTCTGTAGGACGAGTGATAAAGTTCTGTGGGAATGCGATCTTGCCGGAGCGAGCTGGCTCCCCTACGGATCGTTCCCACGCTCTGCGTGGTAACGCCGCCATGGACGCTCTGCGTCCACTGTGACACAGAGCGTCATGATCAGGCCGTACTAAATTGCTTCCAGCTTGGCATAACCGAGCATCAACCACTTGCTGCCTTCGCTGAAATTCACCTGCACCCGAGCCTGAGCCCCGGCGCCCTCGAAGTTGAGGATCACGCCGTCACCAAACACCGAGTGCCGCACAGCCTGGCCCAGACTGAAACCGGTGTCCGGGATTTCGCTGCCGCCAAACAGACTGCTGGAGCTCTGCTGCTGACCACCGCCAAAAGGGCGGCTGACGCTGTTGGACAAGCGCACTTCCTGAATCAGGCCTTTTGGCACTTCCCGTACGAAACGCGACACCTTGTTGTAGGTCTCGCTGCCATACAGGCGTCGGGTTTCCGCGTAAGTCATCACCAGGTTCTGCATGGCCCGGGTAATGCCGACGTAAGCAAGGCGACGTTCTTCTTCAAGACGGCCGGGTTCCTCCAGGCTCATCTTGTGCGGGAACAGACCTTCTTCCATGCCCACCAAGAACACGTAAGGGAATTCCAGGCCTTTGGCGCTGTGCAGGGTCATCAACTGAATGCTGTCTTCATGCTCTTCGGCCTGAGTATCTCCCGCCTCCAGAGAGGCATGACCGAGGAAAGCTGCCAATGGCGTAAGGTCTTCCTCTTCTTCAGCGTTCTCGAAGTTGCGCGCGGCACTGACCAGTTCCTCAAGGTTTTCCACCCGGGCCTGGCCTTTTTCGCCTTTTTCGGCCTGGTGATAGGCGATCAGGCCTGACTGCTCGATGACGGTCTGTGTCATCAAATGCAGTGGCATCTCCATGCACTTGGCGGCGAGGTTCTCTATCAGCTCCACAAACGCCCCGAGGGCGCCGGCGGCGCGGCCGGTCAAACCTTTATTGGCCACCAGCTGGCGCATGGCTTCCCACATCGAGACGTGGCTATGGCGCGCATGTTCACGTATCGCTTCCACGGTTTTCTCGCCGATGCCGCGTGCCGGAACGTTAATCACCCGTTCCAGCGCCGCATCGTTGCCACGACCTTCGAGCAACCGCAGATAGGCCATGGCGTTCTTGATTTCTGCCCGTTCGAAGAAGCGTTGACCGCCGTAAATGCGATACGGGATACGTTCACGCAGCAAGGCTTCTTCTAAAACGCGCGATTGCGCGTTGGAACGGTACAAAATTGCGATATCACTGCGAGCGAGGCCGGTTTTCAGCGCACTTTCGATGGTTTCCACCACGTAGCGCGCTTCATCGTGTTCGTTGAAGGCAGCATAAAGATTGATCGCTTCGCCTTCACCGCCGTCGGTCCACAACTCTTTACCCATGCGCCCGGTATTGTTGGCGATCAGGGCGTTAGCCGCCTTGAGAATGCCGGCGGTAGAGCGATAGTTCTGCTCCAGACGAATCACTTCAGCATCCGGGAAATCATCGGAATACTGATAGATGTTTTCGATTTTCGCGCCACGCCAGCCGTAGATCGACTGGTCGTCATCGCCGACCACCATCAAGCTGTCGCCACCCTTGGCCAGCAGACGCAGCCAGGCGTACTGCACGGCGTTGGTGTCCTGGAACTCGTCCACCAGAATGTGCCGGAAGCGTTTCTGATAGTGCGCGAGCAGCCCGGGGTTGTCGCGCCACAGGTCGAGGGCACGCAGCAGCAGCTCGGAAAAATCGATCACACCTGCGCGCGCGCACGCAGCCTCATAGGCTTCGTAAATGCTGCGCATGGTCGACAGAAACAGATCGCCGCTGGCCTGAATGTGCTGCGGTCGCAGGCCTTCGTCTTTCTGCCCGTTGATGAACCACTGCGCCTGACGGACCGGCCAGCGTTGCTCGTCCAGTCCCAGTTCACGGATCACACGCTTGACCAGCCGTTGCTGATCGTCGCTGTCGAGAATCTGGAAAGTCTGGCTCAGGCCGGCTTCCTGCCAGTGCGCCCGCAGCAAGCGGTGCGCCAGGCCGTGGAATGTGCCGACCCACATGCCGGCCGGATTGATCCCCATCAACTGCTCGATGCGATGGCGCATCTCGGCAGCGGCCTTGTTGGTGAACGTCACCGACAAGACCGAATGGGGCGACGCGTTCTCGACCTGGATCAACCAGGCGATACGGTGCACCAGCACTCGGGTTTTACCGGAACCAGCACCGGCCAGGACCAACTGACGACCCACGGCGGCGGCTACGGCCTGACGTTGGGCATCGTTGAGGGAGTTCAGCAGAAGGGAGAGATCATCGCGCATCGGGGCATTCTAGGGGGCCGCAGCACACCGGGCAAACATCGCTTTGCTTTAGCCGATGAAAGATACATGCGGGACGACCGGTCAGTCACCGGCCACAGGCATTGGCGGGGTTAGCCTGCAGGGTTTTTGGCGGGTAAACGCAGCCTGGGCTTTCGTCGAATATATGCTCGGGGGCTGTTTGGTAAGGCCATTGGCTTGTGTATGCTCCGTCCACGTTTCGGGCTCATGCTCATCATGATAAGAACAAGAACCACGCCTATGACCGTCAGCTTCGACCTGTCGGGCCCCACTGTGGAGCCTCGGGTTATTCGCAAACAGTACGCCATGGAGATGGCGGTCGAACGCACGCGCTTGCTGTATCAGGGCTCGCTGCTGCCGACGCTGTTCATGCTGATCAATGGTCTGGTGTGTGCGTGGCTGCTGTGGAGCCCGCAGCGCTACTTTGTGCTGAGTGTCTGGCTCGTGTGGTTGCTGTCGTTGGTGGCGCTTCGGGTGATTCAGGTAGCGGCGTTCGATTCGGCCATCCCCAACCGTCAGGCCCATCCGGTCTGGCGACGCATGTTTTTGCTGGGCTCGGCCATGACCGGTCTGACGTTGGCCGGGGCGGGTATCGCACTGATCCCCGTCGACAATTTCATGCAGCAGGCCTGGGTATTCGGCCTGATCGGCGCAGCGGCCCTGTCGGCCAGCGTGGCCTATGCCGTCAGTTTGCCGGCCTTCCTGTCCTTCACCTTGCCCTGTCTCTTGCCGGCGATTGCCTATCAGTTCTGGGGCGGTGACCAACAAGGGCAGGGTTGGGGCTGGTTTGGTCTGATTTTGCTGGGATCGCTGAGTGTGGTGGCCTGGCAGGTCAATAGGTTGATTGACCGTGAGTTGCTGCGACGCTTCCAGAATCAGTCCTTGATCGAGCACTTGCGCAAAGCCCAAAGCTGCAGCGATCAGCTCAACCAGGCGCTGGCCAAGGAAATCGAGCAGCGTCGCCGGGCCGAGGAGGAACTGCTCGGTATTCAGGTCGGCCTCCAGGACCACGTCGCCCAGCGTAGCCTGGAACTCGATGCGGCTACTCAGGCCCTGAGCAAAAGTGAAGCGCGCCTTGCGCTCGCGTTGAAAGCCAGCGAGCTGGGCCTCTGGGACTGGAACCTGCAGACCGACGAAGTTCACCACACACAGATTCAGGAATTGTTCGGCCTGGCGCCGGAATTCGTCACGGCCATGCTGCGCCACCTCAAGCCGCGTCTGCACCCCGACGATGTACCGGCGCTCAAGCGCGCGCTGGTCGAGCATTTGAAGGGCCGCAGCGAGGATTATCAGATCGAGTACCGCGTGCGCCATGGCGACGGCCACTGGGTGTGGATCGAGGACCGTGGTCGAGCAGTCGAGCGCAGCGAAAACGGCCGGGTCATCCGCATGGTCGGCACGCGCCGCGATATCAGCGTCAGCAAGGCGCTGGAGGAGCAACGGCAACTGGCCGCCACCGTTTTCGAAGCCGCCAGTGAAGGCATCGTGATCTTCGATCCTGATTACGCGCTGATCGCAATCAACCAGGCGTTTAGCCGCGTCACCGGCTACGACGTCGAAGACATGCTGGGGCGCAACGTCGTCGAGTTGCCGTGCAGTCGCGATGCCCGCCGGCATTACGCGGCCATTCATCAGGCGCTGGAACAACATGGCAGCTGGCAGGGCGAGCTGATCGAAACACGCAAGAATGGCGAGCTGTACCCACAATGGCTGCAACTGAACGCGGTTCGCGACACCCGGGGAAATGTCAGCCACATCGTCGGATTTTTCGCCGATCTGTCGGCACGGCGTGAGTCCGAAGAGCGCATGCGATACCTGACGCACTATGACGAACTGACCGGGCTGGCCAATCGATCGCTGTTTCGCGAACGGTTGCACGAAGCCCATCAGCGCATGCGTCAGGGCGGCCGCAGCCTGGCGTTACTGCACATCAATCTGGATCGCTTCAAGTTGCTCAACGACAGCCTCGGTCATGACGTTGCCGATCAACTGTTGCAGAAGCTGGCCCGGCGCCTGATCAATGCGGTGCCTGAGGCTGACACCATCGCGCGGTTGTCCGGTGATGAGTTTGCCGTGCTGTTCGACAGCTACGGCAACCTGTCGAGTCTGGCGCGGGTGGCGACTCGCCTGTCGACCAAGCTGCGCCTGCCGGTGACTGTCGAAGGCCACGAGCTGGTGGTCAGTGCGTCAATGGGCATCAGCATGTTGCCGGACAACGCACGGGAGATCTCCGCGCTGGTCAGCCAGGCCAACATCGCCATGCAACACGCCAAACACTTGGGCGGCAACAATTTCCAGTTCTACACCGACAGCCTGCAAGCCAGCACCCTCGAGCGTCTGCAGCTGGAAAACCAGTTGCGCAAAGCGATCGAAGAGAAGCAGCTGAAAGTGTTTTATCAACCGAAGCTGTGTCTCGCCACGGGTCGGTTGAACGCGGCCGAGGCGCTGGTGCGCTGGGATCATCCGGTGATGGGCAGTGTGCCGCCGGGAGAATTCATCGGGCTGGCAGAGGAAACCGGGCTGATCGGCCCCATCGGCGAATTTGTCCTGCGTCAGGCTTGCTGGCAAGCCTGCGAATGGCAGCGCCAGGGGCTTGAGCCGATCCGCGTGTCGGTGAACCTGTCCGTGCATCAACTGCGGCAGGGCAAATTGGTCAGCTTGGTGCGTCAGGTGCTGGAAGAAACCGGGCTGGCGCCGCAATACCTCGAACTGGAGCTCACGGAAAGCCAGTTGCTGGACAGCGTCGAGCACATCATTGCGACGTTCCAGCAGTTACGCAATCTGGGCGTGAAGCTGGCGATCGACGATTTTGGCACTGGCTATTCGTCGCTCAGCTATCTGAAGCGGATTCCGGTAGATTACGTGAAAATTGATCAGGCGTTTATTCGCGGGCTGGGCGAAGGCAGTGAGGATGCGGCCATCACTCGGGCGATCATTGCGATGGCTCACGGCTTGTCGTTGAAGGTCGTTGCCGAGGGTGTGGAAAGGCCGGAGCAGCTGGCGTTTCTGAAGGCCGAGCACTGCGATGAAGTTCAGGGCTACCTGGTGAGTCGGCCGGTCGAGGCGGATGATTTGGCAAGTTTGCTGCGAGAGCAACCCGGGAACTGACAATACTGCGAGTTAAAGCCTCCCCGCCAGTTGGTGGGAAGGCAATGGCGGTTAGTTAGTAACGTCAACTTTGTCGATGTGATGAACTAGTTTGCCTTTATAGAAGATACTTACACCGGAGACGTTAGAGTCGCCCGGTACTTTGTATTCGACGAGTTTTTCCGTCACTACTTGCAAAGCTACTTCACTGGAAGTTTCAAGTTTCAACTCCAAGCGCAGATCGAAAGATTTGTCCTGGATCGGGCAGAAAACCAGGGTTGGCGTAATGCCCGGGTTCGCTACGGCTACAATCCCGGTCGTACGGAAAAAAGCGTCGCCGGGCATGCGATTGATTTGTGCAGCCCAGTTTTTGGTTTTAATACTCATAAGGTGTAGCTCCATAATTAAGTTGATTGCGTCCTGCAGGTGCAATCTAACTTAAGCAACTTCCATGTTGTGAAAGTTTTACCGTTCCAATTGTAAATCCGTGTGTTGTAAGTTTCGGGTGTAGAGTTTTAGTCTGACTTGATAATAGTTGGTTAGTTTGTTTAAAGCGTTGATGCCGGATAAGCGCGAGGTGCCTCGCTGGATACTGATCCGGTGCGCTACATGAGGGCCCAAGCACGGCAGCTCTAGGGATTGGTTACGTATTGAGCAGGCAAAATGCTGATTCATGTAGTATAACTACAAGCGTGCTACATCCCCGGCACCTGCCAATAACAAAGAGTCCAACCCTTGAATCTGCTGCAACACATCGCCCAGTCACGCCACCTGTTACGCAAGTCGGAGCTCAAGGTCGCCGACCACGTGCTGCTTGATCCGGCGGCGGTGATGCACAGCTCCATGGCCGACCTCGCTCACAGCGTGGGCATCAGCGAACCGACCATTGTGCGTTTTTGTCGCGCCATCGGTTGCTCCGGTTTTCAGGACCTGAAACTGAAGCTGGCGCAAAGCCTCGCGGCCGGTGCGAGCTTCGGCCAGTTTGCGATCCATGAAGACGATTCGGTCGCCGACTACAGCCTGAAGATTTTCGACACCACGCTGCATACCCTGATGGAGGTCCGCGAGCGGCTCGATCCGGTGGAGTTGCAGCGCGCCGTTACGCTCATGTCCCAGGCGCAACGGGTCGAATTTTATGGCTTTGGCGCCTCGGGAGCGGTAGCGGCGGACGCCCAGCACAAATTCTTCCGGCTGTTGCTGACCGCTGCGGCGTATTCTGATCCGCACATGCAGGCGATGTCGGCAGTGACGCTGAAACCGACCGACGTGGCGATCTGTATCTCCCAGTCCGGGCGCTCCAAGGACCTGCTGATCACCGCCAATCTGGTACGCGAAAGCGGCGCCTCGCTGATCACGTTGTGCCCAAGCCAGACGCCGCTGGCCGAGTTGTCCACTGTCAATCTTGCGATCGATGTGCACGAAGACACTGAAATCTATACGCCGTTGACGTCGCGGATTGCTCACTTGGTGGTAATCGACGTGTTGGCGATGGGTGTGGCCATGGCGCGCGGGCCGAGCCTGGTCAATCATCTGAAGAGTGTGAAGCGCAGCCTGCGCAGTTTGCGTTTGTCGCCCAAATCGGTGAAAGCGCTGGATGACTGAATCAAGGCAACATGCGACCCCTGTGGCGAGGGGATTCTTCCCCGTTGGGCTGCGAAGCGGCCCCCTGGACAACTAAGTACGACGCAGCATGCGAGAGTTTTGCGACTGCTGCGCAGCCGAACGGGGGCAAGCCCCCTCGCCACAATAAATATCGCCATGGCAAAAACATTCATCTGTCTGTAACTCACCCGCTGCCAAACCGTCATCTACAGCGCCTATCTTGAAACTCCCGTAATCGCCTTGGGAGACTCGAAATGGCCCAGCCCTACGAAGAACGCAACAGCGCTGTCAAAACCCGTCGTCAGCAGGAAGATCAGCGCCGCATGGAGTTTCGCCGCGCGATCGAAGATCGTTGCGAACGCCGCCAGCTGCTGGCCGAGATCGGCGATTACCCTGACGATCTGCAACTCAATTACTGGCAGGCAGCACCGGTAACTTCCCGTCGAAGCGCTCAACCAGCGCGCTGATCTGCACGCGTTCGCTGCGGATAAACGCCAGGAACGCATGCGCGACCGGTGACAGCCGCTTCGCCTTGGCTTGCACCAGGCACCAGCTGCGATACAACGGCAGCTCTTCGACCGGCAGCTCAATCAGCGCGCCGGTCGCCAACTCAAGGTTCAGGGCGTGGCGCGTCAGTAGCGCCAGGCCCAGACCCGCCAGCACACATTCACGTTGCGCCTCCGCCGATGCGACCTCTTGGGTCTGGGTGAAGTGCACGCGCTTTTCCTTGAAATATTCCTCGCAGGCCAACCTTGTGCCTGAGCCCGGCTCGCGCAGCAGCAACGTATAGGGTTCCAGATCCTGCAGGCGCAAAGGTCCCATGTGGCTGAGCGGATGATCCGGCGGCGCCACGGCGATGATCGGGTTGTTGAGAAAGGGCAAAAACTCCAAACCCATGTCCTGCGGCACCATCGACATGATCACCAGATCGTCGCGATTGTCAGAGAGCCGCCGGATGACCTGTCCGCGATTGACCACGGTCAGATGCAGGTTCACTTCCGGGTGCTGGCGTTTGAAGGCGGCAAATAGATGCGGGACGAAATACTTGGCACTGGATTCGACCGCCAGTTTCAATTGCCCCTGTAACGAACCCTGCATGTCCGACAACTGCATGTCGAGATTTTCGAGGCGCCCGAAAATGTCCCGGCTCGCACGCTGCAGGGCTTCCGCTGCTTCGGTCATATAGAGTTTTTTGCCCACATAATCGAACAATGGCTGACCGATCAGCTCTTCCAGTTGACGAATCTGCAAGCTGACGGCAGGTTGTGTCAGCGACATTTCTTCGGCCGCACGGCTATAAGACCTCAGATCACAAACCTCATTGAAGATCTGTAATTGACGCAATGTCATACGCATCAAGGACTTACGCATATTTGGAGGTTCCCTAACCAGTCTGGTGCGTCGACTATAAGTCTTTACTTATGGCTGACCCAATTATTATTCATTTTTGTTAATCCCTTGTGAGGGCTAGTGTGGAGCTGCGACTAAATCGAAACATTTAGTCACGCGTCGACCTGGTCTAGCAGGTCGTGGGTGCCACCGGCTCAAGGGAAACTCCAAGTGATAACAAAGATCCTGATCGCCAACCGTGGTGAGATTGCCGTACGAATCGTGCGCGCCTGCGCCGAGATGGGCATTCGCTCGGTCGCGGTTTTTTCTGACGCCGACCGCCATGCCCTGCACGTGAAGCGTGCGGACGAAGCCCACAGCATCGGTGCCGACCCGTTGGCCGGTTACCTGAACCCGCGCAAACTGGTGAACCTGGCCGTGGAAACCGGCTGCGATGCGTTGCACCCCGGTTACGGATTCCTTTCGGAAAACGCCGAGCTTGCAGACATTTGTGCCGAGCGCGGCATCAAATTCATTGGTCCATCGGCAGAAGTGATTCGCCGGATGGGCGACAAGACCGAAGCGCGCCGCAGCATGATCAAGGCGGGCGTGCCGGTCACACCGGGCACTGAAGGCAACGTCGCAGGAATCGAAGAGGCATTGGTTGAGGGCGATCGCATCGGTTATCCGGTGATGCTCAAAGCCACCTCGGGTGGCGGCGGCCGCGGCATTCGTCGTTGCAACAGCCGCGAAGAACTCGAACAAGCCTTCCCTCGGGTCATTTCCGAAGCCACCAAGGCATTTGGATCGGCGGAAGTGTTCCTCGAAAAATGCATCGTCAATCCCAAACACATTGAAGCGCAGATCCTCGGCGACAGCTTCGGCAACGTGGTGCACCTGTTCGAGCGCGATTGCTCGATCCAGCGCCGCAATCAGAAGCTGATCGAGATTGCCCCGAGCCCGCAACTGACTCCGGAACAGCGCGCCTACATCGGCGACCTGTCGGTGCGTGCGGCCAAGGCTGTCGGCTACGAGAACGCCGGCACCGTGGAGTTCCTGCTCGCCGAGGGCGAGGTGTACTTCATGGAGATGAATACACGGGTGCAGGTAGAGCACACCATCACTGAAGAAATCACCGGCATCGATATCGTCCGTGAACAGATCCGCATTGCTTCCGGCCTGCCGCTTTCAGTGAAACAGGAAGACATTCAGCACCGCGGTTTCGCCTTGCAGTTCCGGATCAATGCTGAAGACCCGAAAAACAACTTCCTGCCGAGCTTCGGCAAGATCACCCGTTATTACGCGCCGGGCGGCCCTGGCGTGCGGACCGATACCGCGATCTATACCGGCTACACCATTCCGCCGTTCTACGACTCCATGTGCTTGAAACTGGTGGTCTGGGCACTGACTTGGGAAGAGGCAATGGACCGTGGCCTGCGCGCCCTCGACGACATGCGTCTGCAAGGGGTCAAGACCACCGCCGCGTACTACCAGGAAATCCTGCGCAACCCGGAATTCCGTAGCGGTCAGTTCAACACCAGCTTCGTTGAAGCCCACCCTGAACTGACCAACTACTCGATCAAGCGCAAACCCGAAGAGCTGGCCCTGGCCATCGCCGCCGCCATCGCCGCCCACGCAGGCCTGTGAGGAATAACAAAATGTCTAAGAAAATCCACGTTACCGACACCATCCTGCGCGACGCCCACCAATCGCTGCTTGCCACCCGCATGCGCACCGAAGACATGCTGCCGATCTGCGACAAGCTCGACAAAGTCGGCTACTGGTCGCTGGAATGCTGGGGCGGCGCGACGTTTGACGCTTGCGTACGTTTCCTGAAAGAGGATCCGTGGGAGCGCCTGCGCCAATTGCGCGCCGCACTGCCTAACACGCGTTTGCAAATGCTCCTGCGCGGCCAGAACCTGCTCGGCTATCGCCACTACAGCGACGACGTGGTCAAGGCTTTCGTCGCCAAGGCAGCGGTCAACGGCATCGACGTGTTCCGTATTTTCGATGCGATGAACGACGTGCGTAACCTGCGTGTTGCCATCGAAGCGGTGAAAGCGTCCGGCAAACATGCTCAAGGCACCATCGCTTACACCACCAGCCCGGTTCACACCATCGAGGCGTTCGTGGCGCAGGCCAAACAGATGGAAGCCATGGGTTGCGACTCCGTCGCGATCAAGGACATGGCCGGCCTGTTGACCCCGTACGCCACCGGTGAGTTGGTCAGAGCTCTGAAAAGCGAGCAGTCGCTGCCGGTATTCATCCATTCCCACGACACCGCCGGCCTGGCCACCATGTGCCAGCTCAAAGCCATCGAGAACGGCGCCGATCACATCGACACCGCCATCTCCAGCTTCGCCTCCGGCACCAGTCACCCGGGCACCGAGTCGATGGTTGCCGCCCTTAAAGGCAGCGAGTACGACACCGGCCTGAACCTGGAACTGCTGCAAGAGATCGGCTTGTACTTCTACGCCGTGCGCAAAAAGTATCACCAGTTCGAAAGCGAGTTCACCGCCGTCGACACCCGCGTGCAAGTCAACCAGGTGCCGGGCGGGATGATTTCCAACCTGGCCAACCAGTTGAAAGAGCAGGGCGCCTTGAACCGTATGAGCGAAGTGCTCGCGGAAATTCCGCGTGTTCGCGAAGACCTCGGCTTCCCGCCGCTGGTGACCCCGACCTCGCAGATCGTCGGCACCCAGGCATTTTTCAACGTGTTGGCCGGCGAGCGCTACAAGACCATCACCAACGAGGTGAAGCTGTACCTGCAAGGTGGCTACGGCAAAGCGCCGGGCACTGTGAATGAAAAACTGCGGCGCCAGGCGATTGGTAGCGAAGAGGTGATCGACGTCCGTCCAGCGGATCTGCTCAAGCCGGAAATGACCAAGTTGCGTGCCGACATCGGCGCCTTGGCCAAGTCGGAAGAGGACGTGCTGACTTACGCCATGTTCCCGGACATCGGCCGTAAATTCCTTGAAGAGCGTGCTGCCGGCACGCTGACCCCTGAAGTGCTGTTGCCGATTCCGGAAGCCGGCGCGGTGACCTCCGCCAGTGGCGAAGGCGTCCCGACCGAATTTGTCATCGACGTCCACGGTGAAACCTACCGCGTGGATATCACCGGTGTTGGCGTCAAGGCTGAGGGCAAGCGCCACTTCTATCTGTCCATCGACGGCATGCCGGAAGAAGTGGTGTTCGAGCCACTCAACGAGTTTGTCAGCGGCGGCAGCAGCAAGCGCAAGCAAGCCACTGCACCGGGCCACGTCAGCACGACCATGCCGGGGAACATCGTCGATGTGCTGGTCGGCGAGGGCGACATGGTCAAGGCTGGCCAGGCTGTACTGATCACCGAAGCCATGAAAATGGAAACCGAAGTGCAGGCCGCCATCGCTGGCAAAGTCACCGCCATTCACGTGGCCAAAGGCGACCGGGTCAACCCGGGCGAGATCCTGATCGAGATCGAAGGCTGAGTTAACAGCCTCGATACACCGCTTTAAACCTCGGGGGGGCATGTGCTCCCCTTTTTTTTCGCCCGCGGTTTGTGGAGGACCGGTTAGAAGCTCATCCGCCACTGGCCCGTGACACCCTGGTTTCGACTGTCTGTGCCGACTTCACCGTTGAGCCCAATGCCGAGCGAATGGCTTGCTGTTACAGCCAGATCCAGCCCGGCATCCACCAGCAAGCTGTTGCGATCGAGCGCGGCACCCGAGACCGTGAAGTCACGGCTGCCCGTCACCAGCCGTTGGCGCGTCTGATTGTCGAGCTCGCCATAGGTGTGCTTCCAGCCGGCACTCATCCGTGGAGTCAGCTGCATGCCGTTATCCAGTATGTTGAGCTTCGCCAGACGCAGGCCGAAGGTGCTGCTGATGTTGTCCCGCGTTTGACCATGGATCTGCAGTGCGGCGGCCCCGCCTTTTTCTGTGTAACTGTCGCGCTGATAACGTTGGTAGCCGATGCCGGCAAATGGCTCGACACTGGTGCTGGCAATGTCCAATTTGTAACCCAGTTCAGCGAAAGCCTGTTGGGTGTTGGCGTCGTAACTACCCTTCAGACGATCGCTGAAACCGTTGAAGGCAACGCGACGTTTGGTGGCTGCGTCGTGCTTGCTGTAAGCGGCGCCGAGGCGCAGCGAGACAGGCCCGCTTTGGCGCAGCGCGTAAGCACCCAAGTGCCAGCTGTCGAGATCACCATCGAGTCCACGGCTGTCCAGACGCGTGTCGGATTTACCGCCGATCATCCCCAGGCGCCATGCTTCGCCGACGCTCCAGTCCGCCCCCAACACCAGACCTTTGCTGGAATGCTTCAAGGCGTCCCTGTCGCGGTCGAGTGTGCCGCCATGACCCAGAGCTTGCAGCCAGACTCTGCCGGTGTCTTCGCTGCCGGCGGCGAGACGTGGCGCATTGCGCGTGCCGAAATTATTGGAGGTGCGGTCAAGTTGGCGCATGGCCGAGAGCATGGACGCACCGATGGGAGCGTCGCTGTTGAGGGTGGCTTTGGCGAGATTGGCGGTATTGCCGCCGGCCAGTTGTTCGAGTGCACGGGAGGCGGTGAGTTTATCGCTGCGGAGCAGGGCGGCGATTGCGGCATTTTTGGCTATGGCGATTGGCTTCGGTGTGGCGGCAGTGGGGTTGGCAGCGGTAGCAACGGATGTGGGTTGAGCTGCGACGGGTTGAACAACGACGGGCTGAGCGACGGCGGCTTGCGCTGCGGCGCCAGCGGACGTTTCAGCGGTGGCAGTGGCGCTTATGACGACAGCGGGCGCATCTGCGGTGACATCCTGAGATGCTTCGACGATTGCCGTCTGCGCATTTACTACGGCAGGCAAGACAGGTTGATCCGGTTCGATAACGGGTGTTTGCACAGCCACAATGGCGGGGGTCTCGTCGGTAGGTAAAATCGGCAATTCGACCATGTTTAACGTATTTTCAGGCACTTCCTGGACTTGAATCACAGGAGTCGGCTCTTCGATATTTTCACCTAATTCGCGTGCGTTATCGGTCGTAGCGAGGCTTTTGATGGGCACATCATTTCGTGCGTATGCCAGTCCGACATTCTTGAGTTCATAGCGAGGTTTCACAGTAAAAAACGCTAGGTTGGTTTCGATGTTGCCAAATTCGCCAATGACTTTTTTCGCTTCGATAATGGTTAAGTTCCCGTTTAGCGGCAATTCGCCTCCCGGAGTGGCGTGGACTTTAAGGGTCGAACCCTCAATGCTGGCAACGCCATCGACCTTCAAGGTTTCTCCGCTGCCGTCGGGACTGATGTGATAGGCAAGCACGCCGGTCTCCGAAATATTCAAGTTGCCCTTGATTCGAGGTGCACCCTGAAGTCTTCCGACACTGAGAAGGCCGGCTACATCCAGTCGGCCCACGGTACCGCTACCAGCGAAATTGCCGCCGTCGTTAACAACTACGGCACCCTTGATGTCGCCATTGTTGATAAGGCTTCCAATCGTAAATGCGCCCCCTTTGATCTTCCCGTCGTTAGTCAGCGTGCCGTCGTTGAGCACTAACACACCCTCTTTGAAATCCCCGTTGCTGGTAAGTGTCCACGTACCCGCAGAAACATAGACGCTGTCGAAGTTTCGGGTGTTTCCCAATTGACCTCCCTCGGAACCGATCAGCTGGATGACGTTGACACCTTTACCGCCGTCAACCCTCCCCTCGAAGCTGCCGCCGTTCTTGACGATGATGAGATCGTCCCTGTCGTCTGGTTTGACTGAAACACCTTTCACAGCGGGCTGAGGCGAGCCAATTTCTGTTTTATGCGTAGTGTCCTTATTGATGAAATTTGAAAGCCGCGTGAACGGATCAGTCACGGGTTCTGACTGCTCAATTGCTTCGGGCTGATTTGTGGATTCCGCCAGTTCTAAAAGTTCTTGGGCGCTTGTGTAATCAGCACAACCCAACCCCAACCCCAGCGCAATCGCCAGAGCAAGATGATGGGGACGGTATTTATGTTGAACGGGCATCGAATTTGGCCTCTGTGAACAGGAGGCCAAACTCTAAAAGAAGGCGGATTTTGCCGATGTCAGCTGGTTCTGTGACCCGCGCAGGCTTTGTCGAAGGGTTTTGCAGAAAAAGCGCAACTTGCAGCGCGACCAGGGTTTTTGCTGATGACGGAGCGCAGCAATTACCTACGCCCCATCAACGCATGAGCACTTTTCGTACAATCAAAAACTCATTTGCCACTGCCCGATCAACCCGTGATTGCGGCTGTTGCTGCCCAGCTCACCGCTGTAGCTGACGCCCACCGAATGGCGTGCCGAAATGGCCAGATCGACGCCGGCCTCCAGCACCAGGCTGTCTCGATCCAGTGAGCTGCCGTCCACGCTGAACGCGGTGCCGCCGACCACAAACGCCTGACGCGTCGAATTGCTGACATCGCCATACGTATGCTTCCAGCCGGCCGTCATGCGCGGGGTCAGGCTCATGCCATTCTCAAGGGTGCTCAGGTGCGCCAGCCGTACGCCGAAGGTGCTGTTGAAGTTGTCCTGGGTTTGCCCGTCGACCTGCAACGCAGCAGATCCACCTTTTTCCTGATAGCTGTCGCGGTGGTACCGCTGGTAGCCGAGGTTGGCGAAGGGTTCTGCGCTGAGGCGGCCGCTGCCCATCGCATAACCGAGCTCGGCAAAGGCTTGCTGGCTGTCGGCGTCGTAATCGCCCTTCGGCCGATCGCTGAAACCGTTGAAGGCGACCGTGCGCTTGCTTTCACCCTGATGACCGCTCCAGGCGGCACCCAGACGCAAGGCATACGGGCCGCTCTGACGCAGGGCGTAAACGCCGGCATGCCAGCTCTCGACGTTGCCATCGACACCTGTGGCGTCCAGATCTGTCTTCGAATAACCGCCGAGCACCCCGAGACGCCATTGCGGATCGAGTGCCCAATCGGCCCCAATCACGCTGCCTTTTGTGCGCTGTTCCAGACCGCTGCTGCCGTGTTCCCCATCAAGCTTGCCGTAGCCACCAATGCCTTGCAGCCAGAGCCGACCCCGAGCGTTGGGATCGTTGAGGTTGCGCGCGTCGGAGGGTACGCCGGTGGCTGCGAGCATTGGCGTGTCGTGTTGATCGAGGCCTGCCAGCAAACCTGAGCCGGTACTCATCTGCTGCATCGCCGAGAGCATGCTGCCACCGATCTGGCTGCTCGCACTCAGTGTTGCGCTCGTCAGGTTGGCGTTGCTTGCGCCCGCCAATTGTTCGATTGCGTTGCCGGCGGTGGCGCCGGTGGTGTTGAGCAATGCGTTATAGAGCGCATTGTTCTTGCTCATCGACGCCAGGCTGTTCGCCGCACTGCTGCCGTTGGCGGTGTTAGCGAATTGGTTGAAGGCAATGTCGTTGCGGGTGTAGGTCAGGTCGACCTCGGTGGGCGTGTAGGTGAGGGTCGGCGTGAGGAACGCAAAATCGCTGGTGACGTTACCGAAGGTGCCGTCGATGCTCGCGGCTTGCAGCACGGTGTAGCGGCTCTGCCACGGCCAGGTTCCGCTGCCCGGATTCACCGCCAGTGTTGCGCCATTCAGGCTGGCAACGCCGCCCACCTGAATCGGTGCGCTGCTGCCGTCGGCGTTGACGCCATAGGCCAGGGTCGAGCCACTGCCCATGGTCAGGTCGCCGACCACCGTAGCCGTGCCCAGCCGGGTATCGGTGCGCAGGGTGCCGTTGACCAGAAGATTGCCCACCGACCCGCCGCCGGCGTACACGCCGCCCGAGTCGACAGTCAGATCGCCGGCAACCCCGCCCTGATTGATCAGGGTCGCGCCATTACGCACCGCGCCGCCGTCACTGAAGTCGCCTTGGCCGGTAAGCGTCCACGCGCCTTGGCTGACCTCCAGCCATTCGAAATTCCGGCTGGCCGCAAAACTGCCGCCGGCCGAGTCGTCCATCAGCACGCGATCGTATCCTGTGCCACCGTCGACCACGCCGACAAAGCGGCTGCCGCTACGCAACGCCAGCTCGTCGTCGCCAGCACCCAGATCCAGCGCCAGGCCGTTGCTGCCGCTGATCGTGCCGCCGTTGATGACGCGGTCGTCGTACTCGCCCACCAGCTTCACGCCGAAGCCGTCGAGGCCCTGAATGGTGCCGAAGTTTTCCAGTGTGGTCGCTGCCATGCTCGCGCCGCCGCTGCCGTCATCGACCAGGATCGCACTGGTAGCGCCGCTGATCAGCGCATCCTTGGCGTTCAACACATAACCACCGCCCAGGGCGATGCCTTCGCTGCCGTTGGCAAAGCCGCCCTTGTCCACGCCACCCGCGCCGATGCCCTGAATGACACCGTAATTTTCGATGTGCGCGAGGTTGTCGATGTCCACGCCATCGCCGTCGCCATTGGCTTGCAGGCCGGAGTAGGCGCCGGTGATGGTGCCGTGGTTGATCACCGTGCCGTCGCCGTCGGAGCCGAAGCCCGAGCCGTTGCGGCCAGTGATGGTCCCGTAGTTTGTCAGGGTGGCGCCGAGGTCGGTGGTGATGCCATGCCGACCGCCGGAAATCGTCCCGTAGTTGGTCACGTTCACACCAGTCGCGGAGTCGATGTCGATACCGTCGAACTTGTCATCGGCGCTGCGCGAGTCGCCGGTCGAAATCTCGCCATGGTTGGTGATGCTCGCGTTGGTGCCGGTCTTCATGCCGTCGCTGGCCTCGCCGCGAATCAGTCCGCCTGCACGATTGATAATCGTGGTGGTGGCGCCGTCACTGCGCAACGCATCAAGGTCCAGGCCCTGACCCGTGCTGGAGCGGATCAGCCCACTGTTATCGATCAACAACGCGCCGCTGACAAAATTGCTGTCGATGCGCAGCGCATCGTTAGCGCTGAGGATTTGCCCGCCAGCGCGGTTGTAGATGCTGTAATTGCGGGCCTTGGTAAGGTCGCCACTGCTGTCGATCGCCCGCCCGCCTGTGGAAACGATCTTGCCCGCGTTGTCGATCACCACGCCCACGCCGCTGGTGCTGTCTTTCAGACTCACGGTTTTGCCGCTGTTGGTGATGCTGCCGGGTGCCGAAATTTTCAGCGAGTCGCTGCCGCCGAGTGTTTGCGCGGCAGTCGTGGCCGTGTCGATTTGCACGGTTTTGGCATGGGCTGAAGCGCTCGCCAAAAGAGCGATGGTCAGCGCGAGACGATGGGGCGAGAAGGACATGAGCTAACAGCCTTTTTGTTATAAGCGGGGCGTCCTGTATAGCGGAAGGTGTTTACAGATTGATGTCTGTTGAAAGTTTCATCCCTGCATTTAAATGCATTTTTCAAAGGTGAAATGGGTGATTTACGCATTATTTTGCATTTCTAAAACTGCAGAAGATTTTTTTATGCACTATATTGCGTACGGGGATTTCTGTTAAAAAGCCAAGGCGCAATGTGGGGCGGTTAAAAATGTACACACTTACGTTGCAGGCGTATGCCAACCGACAATGGTCAGACGCAATGACGCTGATATTCGTCGAGCCGGAAAAGGGCTTTGAAGGCGCTTGCCGAATCGGCTACAAGACTGACTACATCGCCAATCATCTGGAATCGATTGATCTGCCGTTTTGCAAGGCAGTCAGTGCCAGGTTGCCATTGGACTGGGACAGCACTTCGCTGAAGAAAGCGCCTGCCTTCCTGTTCGATATCGCGCCTGCGGGGGCGGCCCGGCGCTTTCTCATGGCACGCCTTGGACAGGATAAGCCTGAGGACCTTAGCGCCGATTTGTTTCTGCTGGGACGATCCACGCCTGCACCCATCGGCCATCTGCGCGTCAAGGAATCCATCGAGGCTTTGGATGACCGGGCCGTCATGGGGTTTGGTCGCGAGGAGGTCGTCGCGCGGGACAACTCTTTTCTGGAGTACGCCTACGAGCAGGGCGCTGCAATCGGTGGCGCAACCGGAGCGGGCGGAGAAGCGCCGAAATTGCTCATGGCGCAAGCTCGCGACGGGTTGCTGTATCCAGACGCAGTCCTGTCAGATGATCAGGTCGCACAGCACTGGTTTGTGAAATTTGCCCGTAACCGGGCAACCCAGATGGACCAGACCATCCTTAAAAGCGAGTTCCATTACTACAAAGCGCTGCACACACTCGGAATCGAGACAGTGGCTGCGGATGGCCTTGCCCTGGAAGAGGCTACCAAGCCCAGTCTCTGGATGAAGCGCTTTGATCGCACGGTGAGCCCGCCAGGCGTTGAGCGATTAGCCGTTGAGTCGGTTTACTCGCTCGCCGGTGTGACCGTCCCGGGCAGCTATATGGACCATATGGAAGTCATCCAGCTGTTGGCACGCCTGTGGAAACAAGCAGGACAGGCCGAGCAGATCCCTGATTTGATCGCCGATTATCTGCGTCGTGATTTGCTCAATAAAATTCTCGGCAACTCCGACAATCACGGCCGCAACACATCCATCATTCGCGAGGAAAGCAGTGTGCGTCTTGCCCCCATCTACGATTTGGCACCGATGGTCATGGACGACGAGGGCGTGACCCGGACGACCAAATGGTCGAAGGACCTCGAAGTGGGCGGCGAGGTGAAATGGCGCGCCGTCTGCGAAACATTGTCGATGATCGGAGATCCAGAGGCGTTGTTCGAAGGTCTGCGCGACGACGCGCGCCGCTTCCTGGCGTTGCCGGACATTCTCTCTGCCAGCGGCCTGCCCGAAGCCACGCTGAACCATCCTGCGATTGCCTTGCGAAACCTCGACCAACGAATGCAGCACTGGGGGCTGAAATGACTCTCTCCATCGACGCCCGCGCATTAGTGATCGAAAGCATCCAGGACGGGCTGGCCCAGGGCACGCTGGAGATTGGCGAGGCGGTGCGGCGCTTGCGTGTCGAGGTTACGGGTTTACATCAAAGCCAATTCGCCAAAATGTGCAAAATCTCGGTACGCACCCTGGTGCATATCGAACATGGCGAAGGGAATCAGACGTTGAAATCGTTGAATTCGGTGTTTCGTCCTTTTGGATTGAAGATGGGCGTGGTGCGGATTCGGCGCGATTTCAGTTAATGGCATAGCCTTAGCGCAAGGGTTCCCCACGCCAGAAACGTGGGAACAATCGTTCAGGCGCGGCATTCGGCCAGCGTTTTAACCTGTCCCGAACTCGTCTGGTTCTCATCGCTCAACCAGCGTTCAAACCCTGCGCCAATTGCGGGCCATTCCGCGTCCAGAATCGAATACCACGCGGTGTCGCGGTTCTGTCCCTTGACCACCATGTGCTGGCGAAAAACGCCTTCGAAGCTGAAGCCCAAGCGCTCGGCCGCGTATTTTGAGCGCGCGTTGCCGTTGTTGCACTTCCATTCCAGACGCCGGTTACCCAAGGCAAAAGATTCCTTTGCCAGCAGGTAAACCGCTTCGGTGCTTTTCGGCGAGCGCTGCATCGGTGCGCCGAAGGTCACATGGCCGATTTCGATGCGGCCCTGGGACGGCACGATCGACATCAGGCTGAGGAGGCCTTGCGCTTCACCGCTGGCACGGTCGATCACGGTAAAGAAGTACGGATCGCTGCTCGCCGCATGGTTGTTCAGCCAGTCGTTGAAACCTTGACGTTCCGGGAAAGGACCGTAAGGCAGATAGTCCCACAGCTTCGGATCGCCGCCCGGACCTTGCAGGGCATTCCACAAATCGTCGCCATGACGCGCAGGGTCTAATTTTTCCAGGCGGATGAAACGCCCTTCGATCGTTTTTACCGACGGCGCCGGGGCGCCTTTCCAGTCGGCGAGGGAAGTCGACATGGTGTTCTCCTTGAACCTTAGAGGCCTTTACGAAACTGGATGAAACCAGGGCGTTCGGCGATGCGCTCGTAGAGCTGGATCGCGGTGGCGTTGGTTTCATGGGTCAGCCAGTGGACTTTGCAGCACCCGTCCGCTTTGGCGGTGGCGTAGACGAATTCGATCAACTGCCGACCCACGCCAGTGCCGCGCGTTTCAGGCATCACCAGCAAGTCTTGCAGGTAGCAGGAGTTTTCGATGCTCCAGTTCGATCGATGGTAGATGAAGTGCACCATGCCCACAGCCTCGTCACCCGCCCAGGCCAACGCAGCGTGAGTCGACTCGTTGAGGTCGAGCATGCGCTGCCAGGTGCTTTGGGTGACGGCTTCAGGCAATTCGGTGTTGTAGAAACGCAGGTAGGTTTGCCACAGCGGCAACCAGGCGGCGTAGTCATCGCCGCTGACCTGGCGAATGTCGATCTGATTCATGTTCGATCCTCTAACGCATCAAGTGGGCGAGTGCCTGATCGTGCACATCGGGGCTGGCAGCAAGCCCCTCGCGCACGCCGGCAATGTCTGCAGTGCTCCGGTTCTGGCTGAGTTTGCGCTTGCCTTCCAGGCGCTGGATCGGCAGGGCAAAACCGACGATGGCCTTGAGCATGCCGTCGATGTAATCAGCCGGAGCATCGGCGACTTTCCATGGCTGGTCACGCGCGGATTCGTGACGATCCGTGAGCGCACTCACAAGCTGGAGCAAGCGGTCCGCGTCAGTGAACACTTCGGCTGTGCCATACGCATGAACGGCGACGTAATTCCAGGTCGGCACGACTTTGCCATGCTCGGCTTTCGCCGGGTAGAACGCCGGCGTGATGTAAGCGTCGGCACCGGCAAAAATCACCAGCGCTTCAGCGCCTTGCTGCAAGGCTTTCCACTGCGGATTGGCGCGGGCGAAATGACCGTAAAGCGTGCCGCTGGCGCCTTCATCAGGATTCAGCAGAAGCGGCAAATGACTCGCTTGCAGCCCGTCATCACCGTGCGTGACCAACACCGCGAGACGGGTGCCAAGTATGTGCTGATGCAGTTCATGCAAGTCATTGAGGGCGAAACTGCTTGGCGTATACATGGAAAATTCCCTTGGCGGATGCCCCCATCCTAGGCAGGCTATTGGTCTGTTGTAAGAGCCATTACCCACCATTTTCATAGGTCCAATACCATGGCTGATGCACCGCTTTCTCTGTCCTTCAATCCTGCTGGCATCGAGCTGGATCGTCGCCAGGGGTTGAGTCGTCAGCTGTATCAGGCTTTGCGCGTTCGCGTACTGGACGGCCGACTGGTCAGCGGCACACGATTGCCGGCCAGTCGTGACCTGGCAGCTGCACTCTGCATTTCGCGCAACAGCGTGGTCCGGGCCTATGACCAACTCTACGCCGAGGGCTTCATTGAAGGGCGGATCGGTGATGGCACTTACGTCGCCCAGCTGCCGCAAACTTCACCCGTCGCAAAAAAACTGTCCACAAAAGTATCCACAGGGTTTTCAACAGGCTTACCCACAGCCTTATCCACAAATTCGCTGGATTTACCTGTGATTCCATCCAGTAAAGTTATCCACAATGAGCGTTTCGACCGGATTAAAAACAACCATTTAGCCCTGCCTCCCAGTGGTCCGCCTCGCGCTTTTCGGGTCGGTGTGCCCGCATTTGATTTATTCCCATTCGACGTTTGGGCCAAGCTGAATGCGGCTTTCTGGCGAAAGCCCGATCTGCAGATGTTGTGCTACGGCGATCCGGCCGGTGATGAACGCTTGCGCGATCTGATTGCCGCGTATTTGCGCAGCTCCCGTGGCCTGCAGTGCACGGCTGAACAAATAGTGATCACCAGTGGCGCGCAGCAGGGAATAAGCCTTTGTGCACAGCTGCTGGTAGAGCCTGGGGATGGGGTGGCGATCGAGAATCCAGGGTACCGAGCGGCGGGCCATGCCTTCGCTGTGGCAGGAGCAACATTGCACGGTGTTGCGGTAGACGCCGAGGGCCTCAGTTGCGCAGAGCTCAACGCCTTGAGTGGTTGCCGACTGGCGTACGTCACGCCGTCTCATCAGTACCCGACCGGCGTGGTCATGAGCCTGGCGCGACGCCTGGAATTGCTGGCCTGGGCGGAGCGCAATCAAGGCTGGATCGTCGAGGACGACTACGACGGTGAATACCGCTACAGCGGCGCACCGCTGGCGCCATTGGCTGCGCTCGATCAACAGGGTCGCGTGTTGTATGTCGGCACATTTGGCAAGGTTGCGTTCCCGGCGCTGAGGCTTGGTTATCTGGTGTTGCCCCCCGCATTGGTGGAAGCCTTTACCCAGCGCCGAGCGGTGGACATGCGCCACTCAGAGGTCAGCACTCAAGCGGTGATGGCCGAATTCATGGCGACAGGACATTTCCAGCGACACATCCGCCGCATGCGCCGGGCGGCGTTGAGTCGGCTCAACAGGCTGTTGAGTGGTTGGCCGAAGGACGTTGCCGGTGTCGGCCAATTGCCGACGGTCGCGGCCGGGTTGCACCTGACAGTGGCGGTCGAGTCGCTGGCCCGAGAGCAGGAGCTGATTGAAAAAGCTGCAAGCGTTGACGTGGAAATCAATCCGCTCAGCAGCTATTGGCTGCCGGACTCGACGCTAACCCCGGAGCAGCGAGCAGGGCTGGTCCTGGGGTTTGCGGCGGTGCGCGAGGCTGATATCAGTGCAGCACTTGAGCGACTGCGCCGGGTTTGGCTTACCTAAGCCTGTCGTTCAATGGCTCATTTCCTGGCGGGCGGTTCGAGGTCAAAAAACCACTTGCGCACATCAGCGTCATTGATCTTGCGCAGCACGCCGTCCACCGGCTCGAAGGTGGTCAGGGTTTTTTGTTGTTCCGCAGAAAGGCTCTGCAAATACGTGTCGGCAATTTTCAAATGCGCCGCAGTGGGATTACCGACCGGACTTTTCAGGCTCTCGTAATGGAAATGCGCGACCCATAGCTCCTTGTCGTCATGTTTCTTGTCGAGTACCCGGTACTCCTGAAAATAGTCGCCCAGCTGTTTGGTTTTGATCCGGCCTTTGTCTCGCAGCAGTTTGATTTGGCCATTCTCATGCATCCAGCGCAGGGTGCTTTGGGTGGGCTTCCTGAGTTTGTACAGATTGGCGCGCACACTGATGCCAGACTCACGCATTGTCACCGCAGCGGCGCGCAATTCCTCCCCGAGGGTGTGCACTGGAAATTCTTTGGTGCGGGCCAGAATCTCATCGACGCTGGCTGCGCTTTGTTCAAGCTTGCTGGCTTGCTGATCGAAGATGTCCTGCATGTCCGCAGGGATACGAGAGGGCTTATCAGCGTCTTTCAGGGTGCGTTTTATGAATGCAGGCGCCTCCAAGACCAGATTCAGGCTGGTGCTGATGATGTCTCTGTCATCAAGTGTTGGAGTGGGCCGCTGCCGCGCTTCCAGGGCGATCGGGCCAATGGGCGCCGCAGTATCGGGCGCAGTTTCCGGGAGGGCAGGTTGGCGCGGGCGGGTCTTCCTGACTTTGACCGTTTGGCGAGATCCGCCCGAGGTCGATGGCCGTGAAGGCTCTTTCCGCAGGGCAATCTGGTCTTCGTCGAGTAACGAGGATCGCAAAGATTGCGCGTGTGCAGCGAACGCGCCGAGCAGGCCGCGCAAATGCTCGAGTTGAGTTTGCTTAAAGGCACCCGGGTAGCTCTCCGGCAGATCGCCCAGTCTCTGGTCAACGTCGGCAAACGTGTCGATTATTGCGCTGAGTTCTTCAACCTGACCTTGCGGGGCGGATTCCCCCGGTGTGCCTTTGAGCAGCTGCGAAACCCGATGTGCGGCCCCGGCGCCTCGGTAGAGCAATTCACCGACCTGATCATGAGCTTGCGAGTACAGCGAGTTTAGCGGCTCCGCCATGCACAGTTCTTGCGCGATGCCGATTTCATTGGCCTTGAGGTCCCATTCGGTGAAGTTAGGCAGCAGCGTGTGGATCGTCGATGCTTTTTCAATACCCGGCCTTCCCAGTGCGTTCAGTGCGTCTAACGCCTTCTGTGAAATCGAAAGTTTCTTGATCATGGCCTCGCTCAGGTCTGTTACGCGCTTTACCTGCGCCACATGGGCGTCCCTGGTTTCATGGGTGATCGTGGTTTCGGCCTGCAGGGCGCGCGTGCCCACGGCATATTGATTTCGTTTAACGGCAAACCATAATGAAATGTGTTTCTGTAACTCGGTATGCATCCGCAGCGAATTGTTGATGTAGCTAGAGCCTCCGCCCAGGCTGTGCCACTCCTTCGCTTGATCGAGAGCTTTTTGATAGGCGCTGATCATCTGGTCCAGTTGCCCTGTGAACGTGGCCGACAGTTGGCCGCGGTTCTCGTCTGTGGCTGCCAGGTAGTCGTCCTTGGCCTTGAGCACTTGAGCCTGCATTTGAATCTCGGTCCCGCCTTCATCAGTCGGGTTGAGCTTGCGACGTTGAAACTGCTGAAGCTCTTTTTGCAGCTCGGTTCTGCGCCGCACATTAGCTGCTTTCAGCGCCTTGAGGCGACCTGACGGGCCGGCGCCACGCAAGCGCATTCGCAGGTCCATCACCCAGCGACCGTCGGGGTCATCGGTCAGATACGGGCCGGTAATTTTCGGGTTTTTCGGGTCGAGAATCTGCAGTGGCGGATCTGCATCAGCATCCTCGTTGACACTGACATTGAACCAGCGCTTGCCGACCTTGGCGTAGGTTTTGTCCGCCACTTTGTGCAGATAACGAACAGTGCTCTGACTGCCCGCCGCCTCATCGGATTTCAAACCGTCAGGTGTCACCTGAAGGGAATCCAGGTAGATCACCAGTTCTGCCGGTGACCGTCTCGGCACTGCCGCGCCAGGGTCCACGACGGGCTCGTGCGTTGAGGGAAGCTTGCCGACCAAGGCGTCTTGGTCCAGCGTGATAATCGTTGGGGCCGGCCGCGCATTGATGTCCTCCACGGGTTCGGTAATGTCTTGGACAGGTTTAGTGACCTCTCCTTCAGGTTCGGTGATTTCATTTACCGGTTCAGTGACCTCTCCCTCAGGTTCGGTCACCTCCTTTACCGGTTCAATAATCTCCTGCCCGGAGGCGGCGACCTCCGCCAGCGGTGCGACAACGCCCCTCAGCTTGCTCGACAGCGCCTTGCGCCGCATCGCCGCGTGATGGCTGAGCAGAATGCCCAGCGCCAGCAGAATATCGGCCGTGGACTTCCACTGCACGAACGTGTCGCCGCGTTTATGAGCATCAACGGTTTGCTGAATCTGCTCGATGGTTTGCCAGGCCCAGACGGCAGTACCCACCGCACCGCTGAGGCAATTGGCCGCCGCCCCAAACAAGGCCCAGCTGCTGTCCTTCAATAAGGTCCAACGACGTTCAGCGTTCGATTGCGATTGACGGTCCGCCAGCGTGACCAGCGCTTGCGCATTGCGTTTGAACAACTCGGAGAGAACATTCCCGGTGATTTCCTCGCCATTCAGCACCACACGGCCAAACTGGTCGGGGCGATGGAGGGGATTGACCAGTTCTTCGACGGTCAGCCATGGCGACGGCCATCCGGTAGGGAAGACGTATTGCGAATACTCGAAACTCAGCGTTTTGCTCGGCAGCCACGCCAGTATCGAATCGCGCAGCTCACCTGGTTGGTGTAGGGCATACAGCAAATTCTGCCGCGAAGGAAACTGCATCAACGGCGTGTCCTGCATCGGTCGATAAAGCAGGCATGGAGCGTTTTGGCGGACCCGCGGGCTGATGATGTACATGTTGGTCACGGTATCGCTTGAGCGGATCAGACGATGTTGCGGCGTCATCGACAGCGCATAGAGCGCAATGTCGTCGTTTGCCTCGCCGACCCCATCCATCCATTCACAGATGATCTCGTAGCCCTGTTCGTCAATGCCCGCTTCCTTCTTGATCTTTCCCTCCAGCGCCTTGAGCGGCAGCAGCGAACGCAGTTGTTCGCGGTGCAAGCTCGCCTGGCGTTTTGAGGTCAGCGGATCATCGATCAGTTGGCGTTTGATCAACGCGGGGTAAGCGCTGCCGATGTCGACCTGGCCGGCAATCTCGGTCAGAAATTCAGCCGTCAACCAGGCGGGCACTTTCTCTCCGGTCTTGAAGGAAAGACTGGCCATGTACGGCGCGTCGTTTTCCATGGCGTACTCGGCCAGGGTTTCGGTGTGCTGCTCGTGCGGGTTGGGTAACACCAGGTTGTCGACGGTAAAACTGTTGGTGATCTTGATGCGCAGCTGATCCCAAGGCAGCGTCGCAGCGGCAACCGCGCGCTTGTCGGCAATGATCGCGTCCTTCATCTTTTGGTGGGCGTATCGCGCCATTGAAGGGATTTCGGTGCGGGCAGCGTGGTGCTTGGGGTCGCGATACAATTTGCCCAGCGCCGTAATGTAGCGGCGGTAATCATCCAGGTCGTTGGGCAGCGCCTTGCGCAGCCACTGCGGAATTGCCGCGTCGAGTGTTTTGTAATGCGCCTGCTCGTCGTTATCCAGGCCGCTTTCCGGCTCTGCCGATTCGGCGAACTCACTGGCATGACCCAGCGAATCAATGCTCTCGATCTGCGATGAAACCAAGGCGAGGGCCATGTGATCGAACACGTCGCCATCGGGCTCGTACAAGCGCCATTTCAGCTCGGTACCTTCGGCTCGATCAAGACGTTGAGGCAGTGAATCGCCCAACTTTTCCATCGTGCTGAAAGACTCATAACCGTAATCGACCGTGTACATCACGATGAGCTTGCGATCATCGTAGGTCGCCTGTGCGACCAGCGCGCCGCCCATCAGCAGGTGTCGGGTTTTTCCGTTTTCAACGATATCGATATCGATCAGGCACGCCTTGAGGTCAGTAAAACCGGTGGCGGCATTCGCGCGCGTCTCTCTGTCAGGGTCGGCAAATATGGCACGGGCCATGGCGCATTCGTTGGCGTCCCAGCCCTTGACCTGTTTGACGTTGAACGCTTTGCGCAGCGAATTGGATAACGCCTGCCAGCGTATGTGGCCATGGCTGGTTGCGTTCCAGTAATTGAGCTGACGGTCCTGCAGCTCGACGAACAATATCGCGGCGGCTTGGTTGAGCGTCCTGGCGATGTCCTCAATGCCCACCGACAGTTGAACCGGGTCCTCGCTGTTTGGCTCAAGGGTGAGGAATTGTTCGCCCTCGATGAAATCGGCCGTCGTGCCATCCAGCCCGTATTGCATCAGTGCAAACGTCAGCGATTCGAAGAGGAGCGGACCCTTTTCCACCTGACCATCGACCACTTGCCACTGCGGGAAACCGATCATTGTTTTATCAGGGTCAATATTCAGGTCGGGGTAGCTTTCCTTGAGCATTCGACGCAGTAACTGCGAAGCGACCTCATGCAGCAGCGGGCCGCGACTGATCAGGTTGACCTGATCATTTTTTTCCACCAGGGGATCGGAACTGTCACTGTCCGCAGTGTGGTTTTGCATGGCTGTTTCCTTCGATGCTGGTAATCAGGATGAATTCCTGGCGATGGCATCGAAGGTAAAAGGCGGCACGGCCTGAAGTGCGGTAACTAATTATCGCGGGCTAAAAAAGGAGCGGGCGCCACTGACGCCTGCTCCAGTTTTGTCATTTCACCTTTGGGTCAGGTCCCGGATTTGATCTTGGTCCAGGCCCGGGTGCGAGCCCGCTCGGCGTCGCGTGGTAATGGTTGCAAGGTGTACAGCGTGCCCATCGCCGCCTCTGTCGGGTACAGGTTCGGATTGTTGCGAATCGCCGGGTCGACCATTTCAGTGGCGTCCTTGTTCGGGTTCGGGTAACCGACAAAATCGCTGACCGGCGCGATCACCTGCGGTTGCAGCAGGTAGTTGATGAAGGTGTAGGCGTCTTGCGGGTTCTTCGCGCCTTTCGGGATGGCGAGCATGTCAAACCAGATCGGCGCGCCTTCTTTCGGGAGGCGCATGTCGACGGTTACGCCGTTTTTGGCTTCCTTGGCGCGGTTCGCGGCCTGGGAGAAACTGCCGGAATAACCGACGGCCACACAGATGTCGCCGTTGGCGATGTCGGCCATGTATTTGGAGGAGTGGAAGTAGGTGACGTATGGCCGAATTTTCATCAGCAATGCCTCAGCTTTCTCGTAATCCGCAGGCTTGTTGCTGTTTGGGTCGAGGCCAAGATGCGCCAGGGCGAGCGGCAGGATTTCCGACGGTGAATCGAGCAGGGCGACGCCACATTGTTTGAGCTTGCTGAGGTTCTCTTCCTTGAAGATCAGGTCCCAGCTGTCCACCGGCGCATTGTCGCCGAGCGCGGCTTTGATCTTGTCCGGGTTGAAGCCGATCAGGATGGTCCCGTACATGTACGGCACGGCGAATTTGTTGCCCGGGTCATTGGCCTCGATCAACTTCATCAGCTTGGGATCGAGGTGCTTCCAGTTCGGCAACTTGCTGCGATCCAACGGCTGGAATACTCCGGCTTCGATCTGCTTGGCGAGAAACACGTTGGACGGCACCACCACGTCGTAGCCGGAGTTGCCGGTCAGCAGCTTGGCTTCCAGCGCCTCGTTGGTGTCGAAGATGTCGTAGATCAGTTTGGTCTGGGTGTTCTGCGCCTTGAAGTCTTCCAGCGCTTTGGGCGTGATGTAGTCGAACCAGTTGTAGACGCGCAACGTTCGCTCTTCAGCCTGCGCCGCACCACTGAGCACCGCAGCGCAAAGCGCCGGCGCGATAAAACGCTTGAGTCTTTTCATTCTTTTCATTCCTCAGTGTGCGCTTTCAAAACCTTCGAGAACGTTCACGGCATTGATGCCGATTTCTTCCACAGCGTAGCCGCCTTCCATCACGAACAGAGTCGGTTTGCCGAGCTTGGCGATGCGTGCGCCCATGGCCAGATAATCGGGGCTGTCGAGCTTGAATTGCGAGATCGGATCATCCTTGAACGTATCGACACCCAAGGACACGACGACGATGTCTGCCGCGTAATGTTCGATCTGCTGACAGGCTTGGTCGAGCGCGGCGCTCCAAGTGTCCCAGCCGGAGCCGGCGGGCAAAGGGTAGTTGAAGTTGAAGCCTTCACCCGGCCCTTCGCCAAGCTCGTCTTCGTAGCCGAGGAAGAACGGAAACTCGGCTTCCGGATGGCCATGAATCGAGGTGAACAGCACGTCGCTGCGCTCGTAAAAAATCGATTGCGTGCCGTTGCCGTGATGGTAATCGACGTCGAGGATCGCGACTTTTTTGTGGCCCTGATCAATGAAGGCCTGTGCGGCGATGGCGGCGTTGTTGAGGTAGCAATAACCGCCCATCAAATCGCTGGCGGCGTGGTGCCCCGGTGGACGGCACAACGCGAAGGCACTGCGCGCGCCACGCTGGATTTCAGCCTGGGCAGTCAGCGCGACTTGCGCTGCACTGTAAGCAGCTTGCCAGGTGCCGGCGGTGATCGGTGCGCCGCCGTCGAAGCTGTAATAACCGAGTTGGCCGTGCAGGCTGGTCGGCATGATCCGGCGCAGGGTGCGGGCCGGCCAGGTGTAGGGCAGCAAATCGCCGTCGGTGTTGAACTCGGTCCAGCGCGCCCAGGCGCCTTTGAAAAAGTCGAGGTACTCGCGGCTGTGAACGCGCGCGATGGGGTCCACGCCGAAATCCGTGGGTTCCTGCACGGGGCCGAGGTTCTGGGTCTGTACGCGTTGCAGCACGTGATCGGCGCGCGACGGCATTTCGAAGCAGGGCATCAGTTGCCCGTCCATCAATTCACAACGGCCATGGTGCAGGTGGTGATCGTCCGAGTAGATCGTCAGCATTTTCTTGTTCTCCGCAGGCTGATTGACTGGCCTCCAGTCTTGTGGAGCACGGCGTTTGAGAGAACGGCAAGAAAGGCCAAAAGGGGATGGATATGGCCAAAAGGTTTGACCGAAATTCGCCCCTTCATGGCGCAAGAGTGCCTTCCTAAGGGGCACATTTTTGTAGGAGCCGGCTTGCTGGCGAAAAACGACGACGCGGTCTGCCTGATACACCACGTTGAAGGGATCGCCAGCAAGCCGGCTCCTACGGAGCTTATTACGGACGGAACTGACTCGGCGCCACGCCACTCCAGCGTACAAACGCATGGCGGAAACTCGCGGTCTCGCTGAAGCCCAGCGCCTCGGCGATCTGATAGATCGGCATGTGCTCTTCGCAGAGCATGTACTTGGCCTGCTCGAACCTCAGTTCATCGAGCAGTTCCTGATAACTGCAGCCCAGTTCCTTGAGGTGCCGTCGCAGGGTGCGCGCCGAGCAGTTCATCTGTTCGGCCAAGCCTTCGAGGCCGGGCGCGGCATTCAACTGCGCACTGAGTAACTGGCGGATTCGCCCGAGCCACAGCTGGCGGCCGGTGAATTCAGTGTTCTGTTTGCGGCAGCGCTCGATCATGGCCTGATGAGTGATCGCGTCGGCGAGCGGCAGAGGCTGATCAAGCCACTGTCTGTCGAAAGCGAAGGCGTTGTCCGGCGCGCCGAAGTGCAGCGGGCAATTGAAGTGCTCGCTGTAGCTCGCTTGATAATCGGGCGCGGTGTGTTCGAAGCGCGCACTCACCAGCGGCAACGAATGCCCGAGCAGGTCGTCGCAGATGACTTTCAGCGATACCAGACAAAACTCGGCGTTGAACACCGCCAGTGCCGGGTTTTCCCGGTAATCGGCAGCGACAAACCAAACACGCTCGCCATCCTCCTCAAGGCTCAGTTCGAAAAGTGTTCCCAACAGCGCCGGATAACGCATCGCCAACCGTAAAGCGTCACCGAAGGTGGCACTGGTCAGCAGCGCGTAGCCAAGCATGCCGTACGAGGAAACGTGCATGCGCCGGCCCAGTTCCAGGCCAATGTCACGCTTGAGCGCCACAGCGTTGGCGCACACTTGCATCTCTTGGTTGGTGGTGATGCGCGTATCTGCCCGGTTCAGATCCGCTGCACTGATACCGCTACCCGCGAGCAGCGCTTCGCTGGACAGGCCTTGGCCTTTGAAGGCGTTGAGCACCAGAGAAACAGCATTTAGGGTGGTGAGGTGGGAGTGGAGCATTCGGTCGTCCGGCTTTGGTCAGGCTTGAACCCATGCAACATTTGCGCCCATTTTATTGATATCTAATAAGAGCACCCAATAAAGAGAATTTTTAATTATATAATGCTCCTGTTGGCAGGATGTGGCTCCACGCCTGTTTATTTTGAAGTAGTTAAATTAATGAATCTACTGTCATAAGTGTCAGTTATTAGTGTAATTGGTTGCCGTTGGTCAGATCTCACTTGTGGCTTATTAGAGTGTTGGCTTTTATGCGTATTTTATTTGACCCAATGCCGAGAGGAGAGCTAGCGTGAAATTGCAACGCACATTTATTCTTACTTTCAGTGGGATGATGAAAATGGTTTCGCAAAAAATTGAAAAAAAATCAGGGCTTTTTGCAGGACAACTTAAAGTCACGATGGACAATCAGGAGTTTGTTTACTCGGCGTACAGTATAAGTGGTCTCGGTAATACGATGGAGGCAGTCTTTAATAGAGAAGGGGAGCCTCCTTCTAAAAACGGTGTCCAAATTAGAACGTTAACGGAAAATTATGGGAAGGAAGTTATCATACCCAACGGATCGACATGGCTGATATTATCTGTCGAGGGCGTACCCTATACGTCGGCGACTGGGAAATTAACGTTTAATTGTGATGATGAGTGCTATTCGGCACATGGTAGCTTTAGCATTCAGATGCCAAGTGGAAGTCCGTACGTCAACCTGACGGATGGGATTTTCAGTATTAATCCGTTCTAGCGCTGACAATGTAACCCTCTTTTAAAGAGAGTTACATTGTCAGCGCTAGCCCACTAAAATTAGTACGATTCAGACTCTATACAGATCACCTCACAGATCCAGTTCAATCAATTGCCGCACTTCAGCGGTTTCGAGCCCTGCCCCCATCAGTGCATGCATCTTGCCGAACGCCGCTTCGCGGGTCATGCCGCCACCTGACAATACGCCCACGCCACGCAACCGGCTGCCAGCCTCGTAGAGATCCAGCTCAACGCCGCCTTCATGGCACTGCGTTACCGCGACAACCACCACACCGTTGTCTCGCGCTCGCGAAAGCGCGGCGAGAAATGCCGGATTGTCGCTCGGCCCGGTACCGCTGCCATAGCACTCCAGCACCAGGCCCTGGATACCGCTGTTCAGCAAGCCATCCAGCTGCTCGGCGCCAATCCCGGGAAATAACGGCAGCACGGCAACGTTGGCCAGTTGTTTAGGCTGGTTGTAGTTGAGCTGCGGCGGCAGGGCCGTCGCTTTTGTTTCGCCACCCTGACGCGCCAGTAACTTGAACGGATGGCGCCCAAAACTGCGCACCTTCGCGCAGCGGGTCGGATCGAGCAATTCGCCGTGGAAATACAGGTGAACGCCCGGTGCCAAACCTTTCCCAAGGGCCACCAGCGCACCGCTGAGGTTTTCCCAGGCATCGCTGTCCGTCACGCCAGCGGGCAGCATGGAACCAGTGAAAACGACGCGAGCGTGCAGGCCGAGCAGTTGAAAACTCATGGCCGCGGCGCTGTAGGCGAGGGTGTCCGTGCCGTGAAGGATCAGCACGCTGTCGCAGCCTTGCACGTCAACAGCGTCGACGACCGCTTCGCGCAATTGCTGCCAGTAAGCCGGTGACATGTTCGCGCTGTCGATCAGCGGCGACATCTCGCGAAAGCGCCACTGCGGCACCACTAATTCAGGCTGGCTGTGCAGGTACTCGCGCATCCGCGCTTCGAAACCGGACGCCGGGGCCAGGCCGTTGGCGCTGGCCTGCATGCCGATGGTGCCACCGGTGTAGAGCACCATGACGTTTTGGGCGGCGGGGTAGGTCGAGGAATTCATTGCGCTCTCCGAAACAATGACTGCCCCTTGTGGGAGCGAGCCTGCTCGCGAATACATTCTTTCATTCAACATAGGTGTCGACTGATACAACGCTTTCGCGAGCAAGCCCGCCCCCACAGGGATTTTGCGCACTTTAACCGATCAGCGTTGCGCTGCGGGTACGCCTTGCGACTCGACATCAGCCTTGACTGCGGCAGCAGGCGGGTTGGCCGGCCAGGCTTTCAGATCCAGGTCCAGGTCCGGGAACTTGCTCGAATCAAATACCGGCGTCTTGATGCCAGCGGCGCGCTGGTCATCGTAGTCACGCAGCACGCGCATGGCGATCTTGAACAGCAGGAACAGTGCGATCAGGTTGACGAACGCCAGCATGGTCATGGTGATGTCGGCAAACGCGAACACTGTGCCAAGGTTTTCGATGGCGCCCCAATAGATCAGCACCAGTACCAGGGCGCGATAAGCCATCAGCGCCGCGCGGTTTTCACCGATCAGGAAACGCAGGTTGCTCTCGCCCAGGTAGTAGTTGTAGAGGATCGAGGTAAACACGAACAACGACAGCGCCACGGAGATGAAGCTGCGGCCCCAGTCACCGACCACGGCGGCCAGCGAGTTCTGTGTCAGGGCAATGCCGTCGCCTTCGAAGCCCGGGGTGTAGAAACCCGACAATAGAATCAACAACGCGGTGCAGGTGCAGATCACGAACGTATCGAGAAAAACGCTGAACGCCTGAACCACACCCTGCGCCACCGGGTGCTCGACCGACGCCACGGCGGCCACGTTTGGCGCGCTGCCCAGGCCCGCTTCGTTGGCGAACACGCCACGCTTAACGCCCATGATGATCGCGCTGCCGATCAGCCCGCCGAAAGCCTGATCCAGGCCAAAGGCACTTCTGACGATGGTCATCAGCATCGCCGGAACCTGGTCGAATTGCAGCACGATCACGTAAACGGTCACGCCGATGTACACCAGGGTTTTCACCGGTACCAGCAGGTCTGCGACCTTGGCGATGCGCTTGATCCCGCCGAAAAACACCAACCCCAGCAACACGGCCAGCACCGCACCCGAGTATGTCGGGTCAAGTTTGAAAGCATCCTGCAGCGAGTGAGTCACCGCGTGAGATTGCAGGCCGTTGAAGGCAAAACCGAAGGTCACCAGCAGCAGGAACGCCATGACCATGCCCAGCCAGCGTTTTTGCAAACCATGCTGAATGTAGTAGGAGGGGCCGCCGCGATAACTGCCATCGCTATCGCAGCGCTTATAGAGCTGGCCGAGGGAGCATTCGAAGAAGCTGCTGGACATGCCGACCAGCGCGGTGACCCACATCCAGAACACTGCGCCCGGGCCGCCCATGGTGACGGCGATGCCGACACCGGCAATGTTGCCCGCACCGACGCGACCGGCAAGGCTGAGCATCAGCGCCTGAAACGAGCTGAGCTGACCGGCGCTGCTTTTCAGGCTGTCGCGGAACACCGCGAACATGTGGAAAAAGTGGCGCAGTTGTACGAAACGCGAGCGGATCGTGAAGTAGCCACCGAGCCCGACAATGAGCACGATCAGTACTTTCTCTGAGAGGAAGCCGTTGATGACTTCGAGCATGGAGTATTCCTCGCTGTTTTTTATGTAAGCAGAAGCTGGATAGGCAGAAACATCGTGTTACACCGGTTTGCGCACGGCAAAACAGGCGAGGCAGAGGTTTCGTCCCGGTTCCAAATCGCGGGTTTGTTGTTAGTTCGGGTATCGCATGGGTTAAAGCCTCGTTACCGACGACCGCTCATACGAAGAGGGGCGGCACTATACCGATGCTTTCCTGTGGGAGCGAGCCTGCTCGCTCGCGGATCAGTCATCGCGGTATCGTAGGCGCCGTCTTGCTGGCGATGGTTGTTAACGATTACGCAAGCTGTCTGACTGAATACGGCGCACTAAAGTCCATCGCCAGCAAGCCGGCGCCTACAGGGCATCGCGTCTGAATAGTTAAAAAAAAGGGCCTGGGGAATAAATCCCCAAGCCCTCAAAAGGTGAGAGGTGTCTAGTCCCTCGACCTGGTGAGCGGTGATACATGTAACGTGTCGGTTCAGGCTTTAAGCGGAACCAGACGCGGAGCAATCATGTTTTCCGGGCGCAGGATGTCGGCGAGCATTTCTTCGTCGAGCAAGCCTTCTTCGCGCACCAGTTCCAGCACGCCGCGGCCGGTTTCCAGCGCGATGCGGGCGATGCGGGTGGCGTTTTCATAGCCGATGTACGGATTCAGCGCGGTGACCAGGCCGATCGAGTGTTCGACCAGCTCACGGCAGCGTGCTTCGTTAGCGGTGATGCCGACGATGCAATGTTCGCGCAGCATGTCCATGGCGCGTTGCAGCAGGCGGATCGAGTCGAAAATCTTGAACGCGATCAGCGGCTCCATCACGTTCAGTTGCAGCTGGCCGCCTTCGGCCGCGATGGTCAGCGCCAGGTCGTTGCCGATGATCTGGAACGCGACCTGGTTGACCGCTTCCGGGATGACCGGGTTGACCTTGCCGGGCATGATCGAGCTGCCTGGCTGACGCGCCGGCAAGTTGATTTCGTTGATACCGGTGCGTGGTCCGCTGGACAGCAGGCGCAAGTCGTTGCAGATCTTCGACAGCTTGACCGCGGTGCGCTTGAGCATGCCGGAGAACAGCACGAAGGCGCCCATGTCGGACGTGGCTTCGATCAGGTCGGCGGCAGGCACCAGCGGTTGGCCGCTGATCAAGGCCAGACGCTGAACGGCCAGGTGCTGATAACGCGGGTCAGCGTTGATGCCGGTGCCGATCGCGGTGCCACCCAGGTTCACTTCAGTCAGCAGCTCTGGGGCGAGAGTTTTCAAACGCCCCAGGTCTTCGCCCAACGTGGTGGCGAAGGCACGGAATTCCTGACCGAGGGTCATCGGCACCGCATCCTGCAGCTGGGTACGGCCCATCTTCAGGACGTGGCCGAATTCTTCGCCTTTGGCGGCGAATGCCTGAATCAGGCTGTCGAGGCTGGCCAGTAACGCGTCGTGACCGAGCAGCAGACCCAGGCGGATCGCGGTCGGGTAGGCGTCGTTGGTCGACTGCGCCATGTTCACGTCGTTGTTCGGGTGCAGGTATTGGTATTCGCCCTTCTGGTGACCCATGGCCTCCAGCGCGATGTTGGCGATGACTTCGTTGGCATTCATGTTGGTTGAAGTGCCGGCGCCGCCTTGAATCATGTCGACCACGAACTCTTCGTGGAAGTCGCCGCGGATCAATCGTGCACAGGCTTCGCTGATGGCAGCGTGCTTGGCTTCGCTCAGATGACCCAGCTCACGGTTGGCGTCAGCGGCGGCCTGTTTGACCATCGCCAGGCCGACGACCAGCTTCGGGTAATGCGAAATCGGGACGCCGGAGAGACGGAAGTTGTTCACCGCTCGCAGGGTCTGGATGCCGTAATACGCTTGAGCCGGTACTTCAAGTACGCCAAGCAAGTCTTTTTCTGTGCGGAATGATGCAGCGGAGGACATGATAGAAATCATCTCGATAAGAACCCGGTCTGTGCCGGAACACTGCAAATGCTAGGCTTGTAGAGATTTTTCGGCCAATGCTGTTAAACACTGGCCTATGCACATTCGGCATAATGCCCATGTGACGCCGTGATCGCGGCGAGCGTGTGACCTAATTTGGTGCGTGTCCGGGAGGACGTGATGAATCTGGAAAGTAAATGGCTTGAGGATTTCAGTGCTCTGGCCGCCACCCGCAGCTTCTCCCAGGCAGCCGAGCGACGTTTCGTCACGCAACCGGCGTTCAGTCGGCGTATCCGTAGCCTGGAAGCCGCGCTGGGGTTGCAACTGGTCAACCGCTCGCGCACGCCGATCGAGCTGACCGCGGCGGGGCAATTGTTTCTGGTGACCGCGCGAACCGTGGTCGAACAACTCGGGGAAGTGCTGCGTCATCTTCATCACCTTGAGGGCGGGCAGGGCGAAGTGATGCAAGTTGCTGCCGCGCATTCTCTGGCGCTGGGATTCTTTCCGCGCTGGATCGCACAATTGCGCAATGAAGGCCTGAACATCGCCACGCGTCTGGTGGCCACCAACGTCGGCGATGCAGTGCATGCGCTGCGTGAAGGCGGCTGCGATTTGATGCTGGCCTTCTATGACCCGGATGCAGCGATGCAGATGGACCCGGAAATCTTCCCGTGGCTGCACCTCGGTCAGACCGAGATGCTGCCGGTCTGCGCTGCGGATGCCAACGGCAAGCCGCTGTTCGATCTGGAAGGGGACGGCAGTGTGCCGTTGCTTGCTTACAGCGCTGGAGCGTTCCTCGGGCGTTCGGTGAACCTGTTGCTGCGCCAGCGCGGGCTGCGCTTCACCACCATCTACGAAACCGCCATGGCCGACAGCCTGAAAAGCATGGCGCTGGAAGGGTTGGGGATCGCCTGGGTACCGCAGCTCAGCGTGCGGGCGGAGTTGGCGCGCGGCGAACTGGTGGTCTGCGGTGGGCCGCAATGGCATGTGCCGCTGGAGATTCGTTTGTACCGCTGCGCGCTGGTGCGCAAGGCGAATGTGCGGTTGTTGTGGCGCAAGCTGGAAGGCGGCGCGGCCCAGACACCCACCGGACTGTAGGAGCCGGCTTGCAGGCGATCCAGTCGATTCGGTCCGTCTGTCACACCGCGTTGACTGGATCGCCAGCAAGCCGGCTCCTACAGGGTGGTGGTGTTTTGCCTGACCTTCCAGTCAATAAAACCGGGCTTTTGCGCCGTATGACAGATGGTCGCCATGGGGGCTGTTTATTGGCTTCATTGCGGTATACTGCGCGGCCTTCGGCCGGCTCGACTGGCCAAAATTCGTACAACAAGCCACGCTTTTTTGCGTGGCTTGTTGTTTTTTGACGCGCCTGCGGGCGCCCAGAGAGAAGAGGCACGACGATGAGTGCACTGGTTGGCGTGATCATGGGCTCCAAGTCCGATTGGTCCACCCTTAGCCACACCGCCGATATGCTGGAAAAGCTCGGCATCCCTTACGAGGTGAAAGTGGTTTCTGCCCACCGCACCCCGGACCTGCTGTTCCAGTACGCCGAAGAGGCCGAAGCGCGTGGCATCGAGGTGATCATCGCCGGTGCCGGTGGCGCGGCCCATCTGCCAGGCATGTGTGCGGCCAAAACCCACCTGCCGGTGCTGGGCGTTCCGGTGCAGTCGTCAATGCTCTCGGGCGTCGATTCGCTGCTCTCCATCGTGCAGATGCCAGCGGGTATCCCGGTTGCCACCCTGGCCATCGGCAAGGCCGGCGCGATCAACGCCGCGCTACTGTCGGCGAGCATTCTGGGCGCCAAGCATCCGCAGTACCACGAGGTGCTGAAAACCTTCCGCGCTGAGCAGACAGACAGCGTTCTGGACAATCCAGACCCACGCATCGCCTGAGGTTGTTGACGATGAAGATCGGTGTAATCGGTGGCGGCCAGTTGGGTCGCATGTTGGCGCTGGCGGGCACTCCGCTGGGCATGAACTTCGCTTTCCTGGACCCTGCGCCAGACGCTTGCGCAGCCGCGTTGGGCGAACACTTGCGCGCCGATTACGGCGATCAGGATCACCTGCGTCAGCTGGCCGATGAAGTCGATCTGGTGACCTTCGAGTTCGAAAGCGTCCCGGCGGAAACCGTCGCATTCCTCTCGCAATTCGTGCCGGTCTACCCGAGCGCCGAAGCGCTGCGCATCGCCCGTGATCGCTGGTTCGAGAAAAGCATGTTCAAGGACCTGGGCATTCCGACGCCTGCGTTCGCTGACATTCAGTCGCAAGCTGATCTAGACGCCGCAGTAACTGCGATCGGTCTGCCCGCCGTGCTGAAAACCCGCACGCTGGGTTACGACGGCAAGGGCCAGAAAGTCCTGCGCAAGCCTGAAGATGTGGTCGACACATTCGCCGAACTAGGCAGCGTTGCCTGCCTGCTGGAAGGCTTCGTGGCCTTCACCGGTGAAGTGTCGCTGATCGCTGTACGTGCTCGCGATGGTGAAACGAAGTTCTATCCGCTGGTTCACAACACCCATGACAGCGGCATTCTCAAGCTGTCCGTAGCCAGTACCGATCATCCGCTGCAAGCGCTCGCGGAAGATTATTCCAGCCGCGTGCTCACGCAGCTGAATTATGTCGGCGTGATGGCGTTCGAGTTCTTTGAAGTTGACGGCGGCCTCAAGGCCAACGAAATCGCCCCGCGCGTGCACAACTCCGGGCACTGGACCACCGAAGGCGCCGAATGCAGCCAGTTCGAAAACCACTTGCGGGCGGTGGCCGGCCTGCCGCTGGGTTCGACCGCCAAGGTCGGCGAGAGCGCGATGCTCAACTTCATCGGTAAAGTGCCAGACACCGAAAAGGTCCTGGCCATCGCCGATTGCCATCTGCATCACTACGGCAAGGCCTTCAAGGTTGGCCGCAAAGTGGGTCACGCCAACCTGCGTTGTGCAGACCGTGAAACCCTGGCTGAGCAGATCCTCAAGGTCGAAGCGCTCATCGCCGAATAGTTTCTGCAGACATCGGCGGAACCATTCCGGGGCCGCCGTTCTCTCATGGCAGGATGCCAAAGTCTGACTAGGCTTTCGCATAGCTAATCAATCAGAGGGGAATGTCATGGGAATTATCGGAACCATCTTTATCGGCTTGATCGTCGGCCTGCTGGCCCGGTTCCTGAAACCGGGTGATGACAGCATGGGTTGGATCATGACCATCCTGCTCGGTATCGGCGGTTCGCTGGCGGCTACATATGGCGGCCAGGCGCTGGGCATCTATCGCGCGGGCGAAGGTGCAGGCTTCCTGGGTGCGCTGGTTGGCGCCGTGGTGCTGCTGGTGATCTACGGTTTGATCAAGAAGCGCTGATCCAGGCGACAAAGCCCTCTCTGCCAAACGCGCGGGGAGGGCTAGAATGCTCGGCGTTTTACAGTCCTTTCTTCTGCCGAGCACCTTCATGCGCCATCTTTTACTGACCTTCCTTTTACTGGGTTCGGGCTATGCCCACGCCGGCGACCTGCCAGAAACCGACTGGCTGGAGCTGATGCCCAAGTCGGACCAGAAGGCCCTCGAGGCCATGCCCGAAATCGATCACGACTCGCCCGAAGCCAACGGCACCTTTACCGAAAAAGGTGGCATGAAGCAGAGCAAGGGTTTGCCGGCCGTGATGTATTCGACCAAAACCGTGGCGTCGATGAACGACAGGAATATTCGTCTGGGTGGCTATCCGGTGCCACTGGAGTCCGATGCTGCAGGACGCAGCACCTTGTTTTTCCTCGTGCCCTACCCGGGCGCCTGCATCCACGTGCCACCGCCACCGCCTAACCAACTGGTGTTGGTGCGTTATCCGAAAGGGTTGAAGCTGGAGGATATCTACACGCCGTTGTGGGTGACCGGCACGCTGAAGGTCGAGAAGGTCAGCAATGACCTGGCTGACGCGGCGTATGCGCTGGATGCTGCGACAGTCAGAGTGGTGCAGGAATCGGATTTGTAGCAGCCTGCAACGATCAAAATGTAGGAGTGAGCCTGCTCGCGATGGGGCTGAGTCAGTCGACACTTGAGTCGGCTGACCCGGCGCTATCGCGAGCAGGCTCACTCCTACTTTGGTTTTGCGGTGTTGCTTACAGAGGCTTGCTACCGATGCTGACGCCGAGGGTATGGCTCGCACCCCGCGCCAGCGTGACCACGTCATCCATCACATTCGCCGTCTCGATGCACAGCATCCGCTGCCAGCCGTCATCCGCCATATCGCTGAACGCCGCCGCGCGATCAATCCATGGGTTCCAGATCACGGCCGAACGCGATCCGCTGCTGGTCAGCTCGACGCGCCGTTCCCACGCCGGATCAACAATGCTCAGCAGCGCAGGCGTATCAAGATAGATCCGATCAGTCTCGCCGGTAAACCGCAGGTCACCGACCTGAGGCTTGAGCTTCCAGTCTTCCAGCGTCTCGATGTAACTCAGACCATTCACGCCTTCAACATGCACATTGCGCACATCGCTGACGGCGAAATAGCTGTGCAGCGCCTGGCTGATGGTGACCTCGTCGGCCCCTTGGTTAAGACTGGTCAGGCTGATGTGCAGTTGCTCGTCCAGACGAATGCTCAACTTCAAGTCCACCTGGTGCGGCCAGCCCGGCAACCCGCCTTCGGGGTAGGGCAGGACGAACTCCACCTTCAGGCTTTCACCTTCGGTTTCGATGCTGCCCAGTTCCCAGTCCATCGCGCGTACCAGACCGTGAGCCGGCGGCTCCTCATGACTGACGCGCATCGCTTGAACGCTTTGCGGGTTGCGCGCGAGATTGCCGAACCACGGCCAGCACACCGGCACACCGGCGCGGATGCTTTTGCCGGTCTTGAACACGGCTTCGTCGTTGAGCCAGATCAGCGGCGGCTGGCCGGCCAGCTGATAACTGAGGATGTGCGCGCCCTGTTGGGCGACCAGCAATTCCGCCTGACCGTGGCGAATGCGCCAGCAGTTCAGGTCATCCAGTTTCATGGCTTCAACGTTGGGCGTGCTCATGGGGGCAACTCTCGATCAGGAACAATGACTGCAATGGACCGCGAAACGGTCGCTGCGTTTAACGCTGCCTGGTTTAACGAGCTCTGGACGGCACGGAGCGGGTGCGACCGCTGCCATCGATGGCGACAAACACGAACACCGCCTCGGTCACTTTGCGCCATTCGCTGGACAGTGGATCGTCGCTCCACACTTCAACCATCATCTGGATCGAGCTACGGCCGATTTCCAGCGCCTGGGTATAAAAGGAGAGCTGGGCGCCGACGGCCACCGGGACCAGAAACGCCATGCGATCGATGGCAACCGTCGCCACGCGCCCGCCAGCCACTTTGCTGGCCATTGCGGTGCCGGCCAGATCCATCTGCGCCACCAGCCAGCCACCGAAAATATCGCCAAAGCCATTGGTTTCGCGAGGGAGCGCGGTAATTTGCAGGGCCAGGTCGCCTTGCGGGATTGGATCTTCTTGTTCGAGCTCTATCATGCCGGGGGTGCCTCTGACCCGTGACTCTTCATTGGTATTGCGGATAAGTAGCCGTCTTGGAAAAACGATCCAGCCCCGAACATACGCTGTTCGTAGTGTTTTTCGTAAGGCGCCCGAAGGGAAACTCTGCGAAATCGCCTGTGAAGCGGGCAGGCGTTTTCGCACAGCAACCCTTTCAAACTGTTGCAGGACCGCGAGTATATCGGTCGGTTGACTCCGAGACGACCGTCCGGTTCTGATTTTGACCGTCTATTACGCACCTTCATGTGCTTTTTCGAACAATTTGTTATCGTGCCGGACCTGCCCAAGCCTCGGCCAGCGTTGTCGGGGTTGCAGATTCGACTATAAGAGAAGCCCTTGCCATGACCACAGCGCCCTCGAGCGTCGCGCAACCGACACAGCCCGCGCGTCCATTGACCCGCAATGACTACAAGACTTTATCGCTGTCCGCCCTGGGCGGCGCGCTGGAGTTCTACGACTTCATCATTTTCGTGTTCTTCGCCACGGTGGTCGGCAAGCTGTTCTTCCCGGCGGACATGCCAGAGTGGCTGCGGCTGATGCAGACCTTCGGCATCTTCGCCGCCGGCTACCTGGCGCGGCCGCTGGGCGGCATTGTCATGGCGCATTTCGGTGATTTGCTAGGGCGCAAGAAGATGTTCACCCTGAGCATCTTCATGATGGCGGTACCGACCCTGATCATGGGTTTGCTGCCGACGTATGCGCAGATCGGCATGTGGGCGCCGATCCTGTTGCTGCTGATGCGGGTGATTCAGGGCGCGGCGATCGGCGGTGAAGTGCCGGGCGCGTGGGTCTTCGTTTCCGAACATGTACCGCAGCGACACATAGGCTACGCCTGCGGCACCCTGACCAGTGGTTTGACGGCGGGCATCCTGCTGGGCTCACTGGTCGCGACGGCGATCAACAGCATTTATACACCGGCGGAAGTCTCGGATTACGCCTGGCGCATCCCGTTCCTGCTGGGCGGTGTGTTTGGCCTGTTCTCGGTGTACCTGCGTCGCTGGCTGCACGAGACACCGGTGTTCGCCGAGCTGCAATTGCGTAAAGCCCTGGCGGAAGAGGTGCCGCTGCGCGCCGTGTTGCGTGATCATCGCGGGGCGATCCTGATTTCGATGCTGCTGACCTGGTTGCTGTCCGCCGGTGTCGTGGTGCTGATCCTGATGACGCCGACTGTGCTGCAGACGGTCTACCACTTTTCGCCAACCACGGCGCTGCAGTCCAACAGCATCGCGATCTTGTTCCTGAGCATCGGCTGCATCATCGCCGGCGCCCTGGCGGACCGCATCGGCGCGGGCAAAGTACTTGCAATCGGTTGCGCCGGGCTGCTGGTCAGTTCCTGGACGTTTTATCACAGCCTGGCAGATCATCCGGACTGGCTGTTCCCGCTGTACGCATTGACCGGTTTTCTGGTGGGCACGATAGGGGCGGTGCCGTACGTGATGGTCAAAGCGTTCCCGCCCGTGGTGCGGTTCAGCGGTTTATCGTTCTCGTACAACGTTGCCTACGCGATCTTCGGCGGTTTGACGCCGATGATCGTCAGCCTGCTCCTGAAAGAAAGCCCGATGGGGCCTGCTTATTACGTGGCCGTGCTGTGCGGTGTGGGGATTGCGGTGGGTGGGTATCTTTGGAAGAAGGGGCGTTAGGCCAGCGCTTTGCATCGACGGCGCTGGCCCCCATCGCGAGCAGGCTCGCTCCCACCGGTTTTGTGTACGCCGCAAATCCCCTGTGGGAGCGAGCCTGCTCGCGATGAACGATCACGCGGTACAACGCTAGACACTCAATAGTGGCCTTTCATCCAATTGTCATATTTCAGCCATAGAGTGTTCACACGGCCTGCTGATACTTGGCCCCGACTTAAACACCCTATCTGCTAGGAGTAAGGCATGAAACTGAAGCGTTTGATGGCGGCAATGACTTTCGTCGCTGCTGGCGTTGCGACTGCCAACGCGGTTGCCGCTGTTGACCCTGCTATTCCGGGCTACACCAAGACCACTGGTGTGTCGGGCAACCTGTCCAGCGTCGGTTCCGATACCCTGGCCAACCTCATGACCCTCTGGGCCGAGAACTACAAAAAAGAATACCCGAACGTAAACATCCAGATTCAGGCCGCCGGTTCGTCCACCGCGCCACCTGCGTTGACTGAAGGCACCGCTAACCTGGGCCCGATGAGCCGCAAGATGAAGGACAACGAGCTGCAAGCCTTCGAAACCAAATACGGCTACAAGCCAACCGCTATCCCGGTGGCCGTGGACGCCCTGGCGGTATTCGTACACAAGGACAACCCGATCAAGGGTCTGAGCATGGAACAAGTCGATGCGATTTTCTCTTCGACGCGTCTGTGCGGCGGTAAAGCCGACGTAAAAACCTGGGGTGATCTGGGTGTGACTGGCGATCTGGCGAACAAGCCGGTGCAACTGTTCGGTCGTAACTCGGTATCCGGCACTTACGGCTATTTCAAAGAAGAAGCCCTGTGCAAAGGCGACTTCAAGGCCAACGTGAACGAACAACCAGGTTCTGCTTCGGTTGTGCAATCGATCAGCTCTTCGCTGAACGGCGTAGGCTACTCGGGCATCGGTTACAAGACCGCCAGCGTGAAGACAGTGGCTCTGGCCAAGAAAGGCAGCACTGAGTACATCGAAGACACCGAAGAAAACGCCCTGAACGGCAAGTACCCGCTGTCGCGTTTCCTCTACGTTTACGTCAACAAGGCTCCGAACAAGCCTCTGGCTCCGCTGGAAGCTGAGTTCATCAAGCTGGTTCTGTCCAAGCAAGGTCAGGAAGTTGTAGTGAAAGACGGCTACATCCCGCTGCCAGCCAAAGTCGCTGCCAAAGCACTGGCTGACCTGGGCCTGCAGGAAGGCGGCAGCGTAGTAAAGAAGTAAAAACCTAGGTCCGGGTTAACCCCCGGATTTTTGTAGGAGCCGGCTTGCTGGCGATGGCCTCACCCCGGTGAGACCGTCCGACCAAGTCGACAGAATCGCCAGCGAGCCGTCTCCTACAACCCGAATTCTCAATCCGCTGCCTGTCCATACACGCGGCGGATTTGTCGCGTCACTGCACTGTCATCTTTCTGTCATACAGGATCGCTAGGGTGTGCGCATGAATGATCTGGCCAATGCTCCCATGACTACAAATCCCCCCAAGCGAATTGATTTCAATACGCCTGAGTTGCAACGCAAGCGCCGTATTCGCGCGCTCAAGGATCGCTTCACGCGCTGGTACGTCCTGATTGGCGGCCTCGCGGTGCTGGCAGCGATCACCCTGATCTTCTTCTTCCTCGCTTACGTGGTTGCGCCGCTGTTCAAAGGTGCCGACCTGGAAGTGCAGGACGCGATTACGCCGGCCTGGATGCAGGATGCTGGCAAGCCGCTGATGATTTCCCTGGAAGAACAGAATCAGGTTGCCATGCGCGTGTCCGACAAGGGCCAGGCATTGTTCTTTGCTATCGACAGCGGCGCCGAACTCAAGCGCGTCGACCTGCCGGTGCCAGCCGGGGCCAGCGTTACCGCCATCGGCAAAGACCAGCCCGGCCAACCGCTGGTAGCGGTGGGTTTTTCCAACGGTCAGGCGCTGGTGTTCCGTCACACCTATAAAGTCTCCTACCCCGACGGCAAGAAAACCATTTCACCGGCGATCGAATACCCTTACGGCGAGGCGCCGATTGCGCTGAACGAGGCGGGTGGTGCGCTGGAGCACGTCAGCCTCAACGCTACCGATTCGACCCTGATGCTGGTCGGTTCCACCGGTTCGCAACTTAATGTTCTATCGCTCACCAGCGAAGAGAACATGATGACGGGCGAAGTGACCAACGAGCAGCAGCGCATTGATTTGCCGCAGATGACCGAGCCGGTGAAGAACATCTTCGTCGACCCGCGCCAACAGTGGCTGTACGTGATCAACGGTCGTGCTCAAGCCGACGTGTTCAGCCTGCGCGACAAGAGTCTCAACGGTCGCTACAAACTGCTCGAGAACGGCGATGACCAGATCACTGCCAGTGCTCAGCTGGTAGGCGGCATCTCGTTGATTCTCGGTGACTCCAAGGGCGGTCTGGCCCAATGGTTCATGGCGCGTGACGCGGATGGCGAATCGCGCTTGAAGCAGATCCGCACCTTCCAGATGGGCACCACACCGATCGTTGAAATCACTGCCGAAGAACGCCGCAAAGGTTTCGTCGCGCTGGACGCGTCCGGCAAGCTCGGCGTGTTCCACAGCACCGCTCACCGCACCCTGCTGGTGGATCAAGTGGTCGATGGCCAGGGCCTGTTTGGTCTGTCGCCACGGGCCAACCGGATCATCGTGGAGCAGGGCGGCAAGCTGCAACCGTTGCTGCTGGAGAACCCGCACCCGGAAGTTTCCTGGAGCGCGCTGTGGAGCAAGGTCTGGTACGAAAACTACGACGAGCCTAAATACGTCTGGCAATCGACCGCCGCCAACACCGATTTCGAACCCAAGATGAGCCTGGCACCACTGACCTTCGGTACGCTGAAGGCTGCGTTCTACGCCATGCTGCTCGCCGCGCCACTGGCCGTTGCCGCCGCCATCTACACCGCTTATTTCATGGCCCCGAGCCTGCGCCGCAAGGTCAAGCCGGTCATTGAATTGATGGAAGCGATGCCGACGGTGATCCTCGGTTTCTTCGCGGGCCTGTTCCTCGCGCCTTACGTCGAAGGGCATCTGCCGGGCATCTTCAGCCTGTTGATGTTGTTGCCGATCGGCATTCTGGTGGCTGGTTTCATCTTCAGTCGCCTGCCTGAATCGATCCGCCTGAGAGTGCCTGAAGGCTGGGAAAGCGCGATTCTGATCCCGGTTATCCTGTTCATAGGCTGGCTCTCGCTGTACATGAGCCCGTACATGGAAAACTGGTTCTTCGGCGGCGACATGCGCATGTGGATCTCCCACGACCTGGGCATCACCTACGACCAGCGCAACGCACTGGTGGTGGGCCTGGCCATGGGCTTTGCGGTGATCCCGAACATCTATTCGATTGCCGAAGACGCCGTATTCAGCGTACCGCGTGGCTTGACCCTCGGTTCCCTGGCCCTCGGTGCCACACCGTGGCAGACCATGACGCGGGTGGTGATCCTTACCGCCAGCCCGGGTATTTTCTCGGCGCTGATGATCGGCATGGGCCGTGCCGTCGGGGAAACCATGATCGTGCTGATGGCCACCGGCAACACCCCGGTCATGGAAATGAACCTGTTCGAAGGTCTGCGCACGCTGGCGGCCAACGTCGCGGTGGAAATGCCCGAATCGGAAGTCGGCGGCAGCCACTACCGCGTGCTGTTCCTCTCGGCGCTGGTGCTGCTGTTGTTCACCTTCGTCATGAACACCCTCGCAGAACTGATTCGTCAGCGTCTGCGCAAGAAATACTCGTCGCTTTAAGAAAGGTAGAAGTCTGTGAAACAGAACTCCCTGAACGGATGGTTCAAGAGCGGCGCCCCGGGCGTCTGGATCAGCGGTGGCGCGGTGTCCATCTCGGTCATCATGACCATTGGCCTGCTGGCAGTGATTGCCGTGCGCGGTCTGGGTCATTTCTGGCCGGCGGACCTGGTGCACGCCAGCTACGACGTGCCGGGCCAGGCCAATCACCTGGTGATCGGCGAAGTGGTGCAGAAAGAGCAAGTGCCGCGCGAGCGCCTCAAAAGCGCGGGCCTGCCGGTGCCGGACGAAGGCCCGGAGTTCATGACCCGCGAGCTGATCAAGGTCGGCAACCGTGACCTGAACGGCAACGACTTCACCTGGATCGTCGGCGAGTGGCTGACCAATCAGACGACGCCGCCGGAGTTGATGGCCATCGAACGTCGCGAGTGGGGTAACTTTTACGGTTACCTGGTCAACGTCAAAGAGGGTGGCAAAGTCATCGCTGAAGGCGAAGCGGCGTGGCCGGAGCTGCAGGCCCGTGTTGCTCGCGTCAACGAGCTCGCGGCTCAACTCAAGACCCTGGAGAAGGTCGACATTGGCGCCATCAACGCCGGGCTCGAACGCATCCGTTTGCAGGGTCGCAAGCTGGAACTCTCCGGTGGCGTCGACGCCGCTGCACAAGCAGACATGGACGCCGATCGCGCTGAACTGAACGCTCGCTATCAGGACATCGAAGCGCGCCTGGCCGATTTGCATGCCCAGTTCAACCGCGACAGCCTCACCGCCCGCGATGCCAACGGCAAAGAAGTGGTGATCGAGATCGGCAAAGTGGTTCACGCTTTTCAGCCGAACGCGATGGGCACATTCACCAAGATCCGCTTCTACTTCAGCAAGGTCTGGGAGTTCCTGAGCGACGATCCGCGAGAAGCGAACACTGAAGGCGGCATCTTCCCGGCGATCTTCGGTACCGTGATGATGACGTTGATCATGGCGATGATCGTGACGCCGTTCGGCGTACTGGCAGCGGTTTACCTACGGGAGTACGCCAAACAGAACGCATTGACCCGGATCATCCGCATCGCGGTGAACAACCTGGCCGGTGTGCCGGCGATCGTTTACGGTGTGTTCGGCCTGGGCTTCTTCGTGTACGTGCTGGGCGGCTCGGTCGACCGCTTGTTCTTCCCGGAAGCATTGCCGGCGCCGACCTTCGGTACACCGGGCCTGCTCTGGGCTTCCCTGACCCTGGCGCTGCTGGCGGTGCCGGTGGTGATCGTCGCCACGGAAGAAGGCCTGGCGCGGATTCCGCGCACTGTGCGTGAGGGCTCGCTGGCGCTTGGCGCCACCAAAGCGGAAACCTTGTGGAAAATTGTGCTGCCAATGGCCAGCCCGGCGATGATGACCGGCATGATTCTCGCTGTAGCGCGTGCCGCGGGTGAAGTGGCGCCGCTGATGCTGGTGGGCGTGGTGAAGCTGGCGCCGTCGCTGCCGCTGGATGGCAACTACCCGTACCTTCACCTTGACCAGAAGATCATGCACCTTGGCTTCCATATTTATGACGTCGGCTTCCAGAGCCCTAACGTTGAAGCCGCGCGGCCGCTGGTGTACGCCACAGCGTTCCTGCTGGTGCTGGTGATCGCGACACTGAACCTGTCGGCCGTCTACATCCGAAATCACCTGCGCGAAAAATACAAAGCGCTGGATGGTTGATTTCATGGGCGCCGCTGCCCCTTGTGGGAGCTGGCTTGCCTGCGATGCAGACGACGCGCAGTAGCACCGCAGTGATGCCATCGCAGGCAAGCCAGCTCCCACAGGGATCGGCGCCAGACACAGATTTTGAGTAACCCGCTGGCCAGGCCAGCGGCCACCGAACCAAATTGTCAGCACAGGGGAGCCTCCCATGCAGCACGAAACTCATACTCACGGCATCAACATGTCGGCGCTGGGTCGCGACAAGCAGAGCCTGAACCTCGAGCAGGAAACCGTGGCCATCGAAGTGCCGGGCCTGAACCTGTTCTACGGCGACAAACAAGCGCTGTACGACGTCAGCCTGAACATTCCGAAACAGCGCGTGACCGCTTTCATCGGGCCGTCCGGCTGCGGCAAGTCAACGCTGTTGCGTACGTTCAACCGCATGAACGATCTGGTCGACGGCTGCCGCGTTGAAGGCGCGATCAATCTGTATGGCAACAACATCTACCGTAAGGGCGAAGACGTTGCCGAGTTGCGTCGTCGCGTCGGCATGGTGTTTCAGAAGCCTAACCCGTTCCCGAAAACCATCTACGAGAACGTGGTGTACGGCCTGCGCATCCAGGGCATCAACAAGAAGCGCATTCTCGATGAAGCCGTCGAGTGGGCGTTGAAAGGCGCGGCGCTGTGGGACGAGGTCAAAGACCGTTTGCATGAATCGGCACTGGGCTTGTCCGGTGGTCAACAGCAACGTCTGGTCATCGCGCGCACCATCGCCGTAGAGCCGGAAGTGCTGCTGCTCGACGAACCTTGCTCGGCACTCGACCCGATCTCGACACTGAAAGTCGAAGAGCTGATCTACGAACTGAAATCTAAGTTCACCATCGTCATCGTGACCCACAACATGCAGCAGGCCGCGCGGGTTTCCGACTACACGGCGTTCATGTACATGGGCAAACTGGTGGAATTCGGCGATACCGACACCCTGTTCACCAATCCGGCGAAGAAGCAGACCGAAGACTACATTACCGGTCGCTATGGCTAGTTGAGGCAGCTTCAAGCCGCAAGTTTCAAGCGGCAAGAGAGCAGCGGTGCGATATCAGGACTTGTACATAACTGCTTGAAGCTTGCAGCTTGAAGCTTGCAACTTTCGCGGAGCGAAACAGATGATTAGTAAAGAAGGCCTTACCCACCACATTTCCGCGCAGTTCAACGCCGAACTTGAGGAAGTGCGCAGCCACCTCCTGGCCATGGGCGGGCTGGTGGAGAAGCAGGTCAATGACGCGGTGACCGCGCTGATTGAGGCCGACTCCGGCCTGGCTCAACAGGTTCGCGAAATCGACGACCAGATCAATCAGATGGAACGCAACATCGACGAGGAATGCCTGCGCATTCTCGCTCGTCGTCAGCCTGCGGCCTCTGACTTGCGGCTGATCATCAGCATCTCCAAGTCGGTCATCGACCTGGAGCGCATCGGTGACGAAGCGACCAAGATCGCCCGTCGCGCCATTCAGTTGTGTGAAGAAGGCGAAGCGCCGCGCGGTTACGTCGAGGTGCGTCACATCGGCGATCAGGTGCGTAACATGGTTCGCGATGCGCTGGACGCTTTTGCCCGCTTTGACGCTGATCTGGCCCTGTCGGTTGCGCAATACGACAAGATCATCGACCGCGAATACAAAACCGCACTGCGTGAACTCGCCACCTACATGATGGAAGACCCGCGCTCTATCTCGCGGGTTCTGAGCATTATCTGGGTGCTGCGTTCGCTGGAGCGCATCGGCGACCACGCCCGTAATATCTCCGAACTGGTGATTTACCTGGTGCGCGGCACCGACGTACGTCACTTGGGCCTCAAGCGCATGAAGGAAGAAGTTGAAGGCACAAGTGGCGAAAACGCTAATGTTCCGGGCGTAGCGGACGATAAGTAAGATTGCCCAACTAAAGCGCCCGGCCTTTTGGCCGGGCGTTTTCGTTTACGGGTTTACGAATTCGAATGCAGCGCCCGCGAACGAAAGTCCCGGCGTGACTGAAGCTTTTTGGCAATGTGCCATCAGACAAGGCGGTATCCTTGCCGGGATTTTTTAAAGGGGTGATGGATGAGTAAGGTCAGTGTGTTGGTCGTGGACGATGCGTCGTTCATTCGTGACCTGGTAAAAAAATGCCTGCGCAATTATTTTCCGGGCATTCACATAGAAGACGCGGTCAACGGCAAGAAAGCTCAGTCAATTCTGGCGCGAGAAGCGTTCGACCTGGTCCTGTGCGACTGGGAAATGCCGGAAATGTCCGGCCTGGAACTGCTGACTTGGTGTCGCGAGCAGGACAACCTCAAGACCATGCCTTTCGTGATGGTGACCAGTCGTGGCGATAAAGAGAACGTCGTCCAGGCGATTCAGGCCGGCGTTTCCGGCTATGTCAGCAAGCCCTTCACCAACGAACAACTGCTGACCAAGGTCAAGCAGGCGCTGAACAAGGTCGGCAAACTCGACACCTTGATGAACAGCGCTCCAACCAAGATGAACTCGGCGTTCGGCAACGACTCCCTCAGTGCACTGACCGGTGGCAAGCCTGCCGTGGCCGGCGCACCTGCAACGCCTGCGCCCGTAGCTGCCGCCAGACCTGCCGCTGCTGCCCCTGCCGCAGCGGCCAGCGTGGCGTCCCGAGGCTTGCTCAACAGCCAACCGGTGAAGGCACCCGCTGCCTCTTCGGCGCCTTCCAGCGGCCGTGGCCAAGGCCAGCTGCGTTTGCCAAACGGCATTCAGCAATGCGTGATCAAGGCCCTCAGCCTCAAGGAGGCCTTGTTGGTGGTGAAACGCACCGAGGCGCTGCCGCAAATCCTCGACAGCGCCGTGCTCGATATGGAGCAGGGCGACAATGCCGAGGTCGCGCGTTTAAATGGCTACCTGCACGCCATTGTTGCGTTCGAGCAGAAGCCGGACAGCGACTGGCTGCAGCTGACGTTCCGCTTCGTCGATCAGGATGCGCAGAAGCTCGATTACATCTCGCGCCTGATCGCACGCGGTACTGCGCAGAAGCATTTCATTCCGGGCGCGTAATCTTCGTCGCCTGCCAGAGCGCTTCTCGGGCAAGCCGTGCTCCCACAGGGCAATGACATCCACTGTGGGAGCGAGTGAGGCCGCAATCCGACTTGCCCGCGAAGCGGCCGTCACTTCACCGCTCATCTCCCGGTCTGGCCATTTGAAACATCTACCCACTGCTCAGGTCCTTCGCACCTGCTAGGCTCCAACCCAAGTCTTACTCGACAGATACCTGCCCATGCTCGCGCGCCTGTTGTTGTTCTGTGGTCTGTACATGGCCTGCACGTCGGCCCTGGCCATGACCATCTACAAGTCCAAAGATGCCAATGGCGTGGTCTCCTACAGCGACCGCCCCACGAAAGGCTCAAAGGTGTTCGTTTTTCGTGATCGCATGGACGAAAACCTTGAACGGCAGGTGTACCTCGACATCCAGAAGCAGAAGGGTGCGGACAGTGTGTTCGTGCGCAACGACCTGTACGCGCCGGTCGAGATCGAATTGAGTTTCTCCGGTCTGAGGAACGTCAGCGGCGCCCCGAGCCGGCCGATCCGGCGGGTGATGCCGGCGCGCAGCAGGATCCGCCTGGCGCTGCTGACGCCCAAACAGACCGGTCGGCCGCTCGTGTATGTGCCGAAGTTCGAATATTCCCTGGGCGACCCCTCAGGCGCCGTCATGGCCTATCGATACCCGCTGCCATGGCGCGGTGGCCCCTTTCGCCTGAGCCAGGGCGCCAACGGCCAATACAGCCACTACGGCCCGAAAAACCGCTACGCCATGGACATCGCCATGCCCGAGGGCACGCCGATTATCGCGGCGCGCGGCGGCATCGTCGTGAAAACCGAGAATAAACAGACCGGTCGCGGCACTGATCCGTCGGGCAATTTCGTGCGAGTGCTGCACGATGACGGCACGATGGGCGTCTATCTGCACCTGCAACGGGGTTCGGTCAGCGTTCGGGAGGGCCAGCGGGTGTCGGTGGGCAGTGCCTTGGCGCTGTCAGGCAACACCGGCAACAGTAGCGGGCCGCACCTGCATTTCGTGGTGCAGCGCAATACCGGGCTGGGGCTGGTATCGATCCCGTATCAGTTCGCTCAACCGATGGGCAGCCTGCCCAACTTTGCGTTGGGCAAACAATAAGGGCTACACAGATCACCTGTGGAGGGGAGATACATCTGTGGTAAGGGATATATCTGTGGTGAGGGGATTTATCCCCGTTGGACGGCGAAGCTGTCCCAATTCTTTGAATACAACGGGGATAAATCCCCTCGCCACAGATGAGTCTCTCTAGCCACAGATAAGTCTCTCTAGCCACAGATAAGTCCTCAGCCACAGATTTATCGCTCACCATAAATCCTCTGCCATCAACAATCTTGTTGCTTCGCGTATCAATCCAGCATCAACACCTTCGCCAATACAATCTTCGGCCCTTTCATCTTCTTGATGATGATGCGCAAACCTTCGACTTCCAGCACTTCCTCTTCTTCCGGTACGCGCTTGAGGCTGTCGTAGACAAGCCCCGCCAGGGTTTCGGCTTCCACATGGTCCAGGTCAATGCCCAGCAGGCGCTCGACCTTGAACAGCGGCGTATCACCGCGAACCAGCAATTTGCCCGGCTGATAAGCGAGGATCCCGCGCTCGGCCTTGCGGTGTTCGTCCTGAATGTCGCCAACCAGCACTTCCAGCACATCTTCCATGGTCAGGTAGCCGATGATATTGCCATCGGCCTCTTCAACCAGCGCGAAGTGCGAGCCGCCCTTGCGGAACTGCTCGAGCAGTTGGGACAAAGGCATGTGTCGCGATACCCGCTCCAGCGGCCGGGTCAGTTCGGCGAGGTTGAAGGACTCGGGAATGTGGTCCAGCGCGGCCAGTTCCAGCAGCAGATCCTTGATGTGCAACAGGCCGACGAACTCTTGCGTGTCGCTGTCGTAGACCGGATAGCGGCTGAACTTGTGGCGACGGAACATCGCCAGGATTTCCTTGAGCGGTGCGTTGAATTCGAGCATCACCAGGTCTTCGCGGGAATTGGCCCAGTCGACCACCTCCAGTTCGCCCATCTCCACCGCTGACGCCAGCACACGCATGCCTTGGTCGCTGGGGTCCTGGCCACGGCTGGAGTGCAGGATCAGTTTCAATTCTTCACGGCTGTAATGGTGCTCGTGATGCGGGCCGGGTTCACCCTGGCCGGCAATCCGCAGGATCGCATTGGCGCTGGCGTTGAGCAGGTAAATGGCCGGGTACATCGCCCAGTAGAACAGGTACAGCGGCACGGCGGTCCAGAGCGACAGCAGCTCGGGTTTGCGGATGGCCCAGGACTTTGGCGCGAGCTCACCGATCACGATGTGCAGGTACGAAATGATGAAGAAGGCGGTGAAGAACGACACGCCCTTGACCACTTCGGCAGATTCCACGCCCGCCGCGCTCAGGACGGGCTCGAGAATGTGCGCGAACGCCGGCTCACCCACCCAGCCCAGGCCCAGCGAGGCGAGGGTGATGCCCAATTGGCACGCCGACAGGTAGGCATCGAGCTGACTGTGCACGGTGCGCAGGATGTGCCCGCGCCAGCCGTTTTTCTCAGCGATGGCCTCGACCCGGGTCGAGCGCAATTTGACCATGGCGAATTCCGCCGCAACGAAAAAGCCGTTGAGCAAAACCAGGATCAGAGCAAAAAGAATCATGCCGAAATCGGCGAAAAGTGTCGCGAGGGTCAAGCCAGGGGAAGGGTCCATGATGGAGTTTTGCGGGTTCCGTGTATTCGAAAAGGGGATTGATGCGGTGCCTGAAAGGCAGGCACAAGTCAGCCAATGTAGCGGCTGACTCGGCGATTGCCTAGTGGCGAGTGCTCGCCGGTATCAATCGATCGGGCTGATCACCAGGGATTTGCTCACTTGGGCCGGCGCGAAATGGCAGGTGAACGTACTGCCGTGGCCCGGCACGCTGCTGATTTCCATGCGTGCTCGGTGGCGTAACAGCACGTGTTTGACGATCGCCAGGCCAAGGCCCGTGCCGCCAGTGTTGGAATTGCGGCTGGAGTCAACGCGGTAGAAACGCTCGGTCAGGCGCGGCAGGTGTTTGCTGTCGATGCCGATGCCCGAGTCCTGCACGCTCAAGTGCGCCCCTTGCTCGTCGCCCCACCAGCGGATGCGGATATTGCCTTCAGCCGGCGTGTACTTCACAGCGTTGAACACCAGGTTGGAAAATGCGCTGCGCAATTCCGCTTCGCTGCCCTTGAGCAGAATCGTCGGATTGGCTTCCAGTGTGATGTGCTGGTTCTTCTGACCGGACAACTGCTGAGCGTCGCTTTTGATCGACTGCAGCAAGCCGTCGATGGCGATCGGCTGGTTGTCCGACGGGTAATCGGTGGCTTCCAGTTTGGCCAGCAGCAACAGGTCGTTGAGCAGCGTCTGCATGCGCCCGCCTTGCTGCTGCATCTGCTGCAGGGCGCGGGTCCAGCGCGGGTTCACTTCCTCGACGTTGTCGAGCAGGGTTTCCAGATAGCCGCAGATCACCGTCAGCGGCGTTCGCAATTCGTGGGAGACGTTGGCAATGAAGTCCTTGCGCATCTGCTCCAGCTGATGGATGCGCGTCACGTCGCGCACCAGCATCAAATGCTCGTTGTTGCCGTAGCGGGTGATGTACAGCTGAATGCGCACGCGATCGTTGGTCGGCGAGGGGATTTCCAGCGGCTCGGCGTAGTTGTCCTGCTCGAAATATTCCTTGAAGCGCGGGTGGCGTACCAGATTGGTCACCGGTTGGCCGCTGTCCTGCGGGGTTTTGAGCCCGAGCAAGGTTTCTGCCGCGCGGTTCCACCATTCCAGGTTGCCATCGCTGTCGAGCATGATCACTGCGTCTTTGAGCGCAGCGGTCGATTCCTGGACCCGATCGATCACCGCTTGCAGACGCCCGCGCACGCGTTGGTCGCGGCGTTGCAGATGATAGATGCTGTCGAATACCTCGCCCCACAGGCCGTAGCCATCTGGCGGTGCTTCATCGGGTTTGTGCAGGCGCAGCCATTCGTGCAGCCGCAGCAATTGCTTGAGGGTCCAGGCCAGATAAAGGCCCAGCCCCGCAGCGAGACTCCAGCCGTAATAGCCCGTCAACAGGCCGATCACCAGGCAGACGGTGACCAGCAACAGCATGTGGCGAATCAGGATGCCATGCCAGTTTTGGTTCACGTGTACGCGCGTCCTTGTCAGCTCGTCGGGCGGTGAATAGGTGGATCAGGCTTTGGTGGAAAACCGATAGCCGGTGCCGCGAACGGTTTGTACCAGATTTTCGTAAGCATCGCCGAGGGCTTTGCGCAGACGACGGATGTGCACGTCGACGGTGCGCTCCTCGACATATACATTGCCGCCCCAGACCTGGTCCAGCAACTGCCCACGGGTGTAGGCGCGCTCCTGGTGGGTCATGAAAAACTGCAGCAGGCGATATTCGGTCGGGCCCATCTCGGCAGGTTTGCCGTCGATGGTCACGCGGTGGCTGATCGGGTCCAGCAGCAGGCCGCCCACTTCAATCGGCGCTTCGCCATCGGTCGGGCCAGCACGGCGCAGCACGGCTTTGAGGCGCGCGACCAGTTCGCGAGGGGAGAACGGTTTGGTGATGTAATCGTCCGCACCGACTTCCAGACCCTGAATCTTGTTGTCTTCTTCGCCCTTGGCCGTGAGCATGATGATCGGGATGTCCCCGGTCAGCTCATCACGCTTGAGGCGGCGCGCCAGTTCGATGCCGGACGTGCCAGGCAGCATCCAGTCGAGCAGAATCAGGTCTGGCTTGCGGTCGACGATGATCGCGTGAGCCTGTTGCGAGTTCTCGGCTTCCAGGCAGTCATAGCCAGCCATTTCCAACGCAACGGCGATCATTTCGCGGATGGGCGCCTCGTCGTCGACGATCAGAATGCTCCTGCCAACCATGCGTTAATCCTCTTGTCATTTAACTGTCTTGCGCCGCATTAGATAACGGAATTATTGCAGTCGTGTGACAGTATTTTAGTCGCCCAGCGTTTGCAGGGATCCTGAACTAAGCTCTAAGTCCGAATCCTGACAACCACAAAAGGAAGGTTTCCATGAAGCACATCGCTCAATCCTGCAAGGCTTTAATGCTGGCGGCTGCGCTAACGCTGCCGACGATGGCCTTTGCTGAAGAACCGGGCATGGTTAAAGACGGCATGTTGGTAGACCACAAAGGCATGGCGCTGTACACCTTCGACAACGACACGGGCGGCAAGTCGGCGTGTACCGGCAAATGTGCAGAAAACTGGCCGCCCCTGATGGCGACTGAATCAGACAAGCCCGAAGGCAAGTGGACGACTATCACGCGTGACGACGGCAAGATGCAGTGGGCATACGACGGAAAGCCGCTGTACTACTTCGTTCAAGACAAGAAGCCGGGCGACAAGACAGGCGACAAGAAAATGGACAAGTGGCACATCATCACCAACACCGGCGCAAAAATGTAAGTGCCAATTTGTAGGAGCCGGCTTGCTGGCGATGGACGTGAACGATGACGCGCATCTGTCTGGAAAACGCGTTGCCTTCTAAACCGATCGCCAGCAAGCCGGCTCCTACAAGGTGTTACGGCGGCCTCAGCGCAACGCGTAATCCAGCACAATCCCGACGAAAATCGCCAATCCGGCCCAGTGATTGTGCAAAAACGCCTTGAAGCAACGCATCCGGTCTTTGCCGCGGGTGTACCAGAACTCCCAGGCAAAGCAGCCTGCCGCTGCCAGCAAACCCAGGTGGAACCAGCCGCCCAGTTCGAACTGCGACCCCGCCAGCAGCAGACAACCCAGCGCCAGCCCTTGCAAGGTCAGAATGATCACCCGGTCCGCCTCGCCAAACAGAATCGCCGTGGATTTCACGCCGATCTTCAAGTCGTCATCGCGGTCGGTCATTGCGTAATAGGTGTCGTAGCCCACCGTCCACAACAGGTTGGCGATGTACAGCAACCACGCTGCCGCCGGCAGTTCCCCGGTTTCGGCGGTGAACGCCATCGGCATCCCCCAGGAAAACGCTGCACCCAATACCACTTGCGGGTAATAGGTGTAGCGCTTCATGAACGGGTAACTGAAGGCCAGCGCCAAGCCGCCCAGCGACAGCCAGATCGTCGTGGCGTTGGTGCACAGCACTAGCACGAAACTCACGCCCATCAGCAGCGCGAAAAACACCAAGGCTTCTTTGGAACTGATCCGGCCGCTCACCAATGGCCGCTGTTCCGTACGCTTCACATGGCCATCGACCTTGCGATCCGCCCAGTCATTGATCACGCACCCACCGGCACGGGTCAGCACAACGCCGAGCACGAAAATCACGATGTTGGCCATCGACGGCGAGCCTTCACCGGCAATCCACAACGCCCATAAGGTCGGCCACAGCAGTAGGTAAATGCCGATCGGCTTGTCCATGCGCGTCAACTGAATAAAATCCCAGGCGCGTGGATTCAGGCGATTGAGGGACTTGAGCAGGCTTTGGTACATCAGCAATTCTCCGGATGCGCGCGAGCGGCGAGCCACAGGGTCGGCAGGAAAATCTCGGCTACCAGAACGCTCAACGCGCCGCGGTCGAATCGCGAGCGTCGGCCCCACAGATCAGCGGCTCGGCATTCGCTCGGCAGCCATTGCTCAGGGTAGTGACACACTTCGATGGCCCGACGATGAAACGCCCGGTCGCAAAACAGCAACTCGCCCAGCGACCGACTGCCCAGTTCATCCATGTGCAAACCATCGCCCTGCAATGCGCTGCGCGACGCCACGCTGCGGGCGAAGACCCAAGGCTCACCGTGGCCGCGCAAATACACCTCGCGCACCCAGCCTTCACTGCCTTCAGCCAGGCCCAGCGCCGCGCATTCGTCGTCGCGCAGCGGTTGCCAGCCTTCGAACAGGGGCGTGACGCTGAACGCGTCATTGGACAGGCCGGTCAGCCGACGCGTCAGCGAACCTTCGTCGAACAGCCAGTCCAGCGTCGGGGCATCGGGGAGGGGTGTCAGTTGGCTTTGAGGCAGCCAGAGTGGGGCGTTTGAGTGATGCACAATGAGTCATTATTGGCAGCAAATGAGGCGGCGAGCTTACCATGTCACTCGGCGATTTTGATTGATCCAGCCGGCCATTGCGTTGAACAGGCTTGCATCTGCCGGGTCCGATCAGTACAAAACGCCCTGAGCCGGACGGCAACGCTGCACCCATCGACCGTTCGCGCCGGTAATAGTCTGAATCCTGAGGATGTACCTGAATGAAAAAGTGGCAATGTGTAGTCTGCGGCCTCATCTATAACGAAGCTGACGGCTGGCCGGATGACGGCATTGCGCCGGGCACCCTGTGGCAAGACGTACCGGAAGACTGGCTGTGCCCGGACTGCGGCGTCGGCAAGATGGATTTCGAAATGATCGAAATCAACTAAGACTTTAAAAGGGAGTAAGGCATGAACGCACCTGTCGTGATCATCGGCACTGGCCTGGCGGGTTACAACCTGGCCCGGGAGTTTCGCAAACTTGATGGCGAAACCCCGCTGCTGCTGATTACCGCCGATGACGGGCGTTCTTACTCCAAACCGATGCTCTCCACCGGGTTCGGCAAAAACAAGGATGCCGACGGCTTGAGCATGGCCGAACCCGGCGCCATGGCCGAACAATTGAAAGCCGAAGTGCGCACCCATACGCGCATCAGCGGCATCGACCCGGGCCATAAGCGCTTGTGGATCGGCGAAGAGTCGGTGATTTATCGCGACCTGATCCTGGCGTGGGGCGCCGAAACCGTGCGCGTGCCGATCGAAGGCGATGCGGCCGACGCGGTGTTCCCGATCAACGACCTCGAAGATTACGCACGCTTCCGTGCAGCAGCGGCGGGCAAGCGTCGGGTTCTGGTGCTGGGCGCGGGGCTGATTGGCTGTGAGTTTGCCAACGACCTGATCCTCGGTGGCTACGAGGTGCAACTGGTTGCGCCGTGTGAACAGGTGATGCCGACCTTGCTGCACCCGGCGGCGGCCGCTGCTGTTCAGGCCGGGCTGGAAAGCCTGGGTGCGCGGTTCCATCTCGGCCCGGTACTCAATCGATTGCAGCGTGTTGCTGATGGCCTGGAAGCGCATCTGTCCGATGGGCAGGTGATCCCCTGCGACGTGGTGGTTTCCGCGATCGGCCTGCGTCCGCGCATTGATCTGGCGGCGGCCGCCGGTTTGCAGATCAATCGCGGCGTAATGGTCGACCGTCACTTGCAAACCTCGCACGCCAATATCTATGCCTTGGGCGATTGTGCCGAGGTCGATGGGCTGAATCTTTTGTACGTAATGCCCCTGATGAGTTGTGCGAGAGCACTGGCGCAAACCCTCGCCGGCAATCCAACGGCGGTCAGCTACGGCCCGATGCCGATCACAGTGAAAACCCCGGTCTGCCCACTGGTGGTGTCTCCGCCGCCACGGGGCGTGGAAGGTGTCTGGAGCGTTGAAGGGCAGGGCGTTGACATCAAGGTTTTATGCCGCGATGCCACGGGCCAATTACTGGGTTATGCCCTGACTGGCACGGCTGTGATGGAAAAATTGGCCCTGAATAAACAGCTTCCAGCCTTGCTGGCGTAAATACAGGTCGTTCTGTCGGAATCACCCCTCTTTTGCCCTCACAAAGGTCGCGCCGAGACTGGCGCGGCACCTCGCTGCATGCCATCCTCATCCCCGTCTGCCGCAGAGTAGAGCACCTGCGGCGCTTTGGTCGCTGTCCCAACGAGGACAGCACGGACATAACAACAAAAAACCGTCAAAGGGGCTTCATATATGCGTAAACCAGAACTCGCCGCCGCCATTGCTGAAAAAGCAGATCTCACCAAAGAACAAGCCAACCGCGTTCTCAACGCCGTCCTCGAAGAAATCACCGGCGCCCTGCACCGCAAGGACAGCGTGACACTGGTCGGCTTCGGCACCTTCCTGCAACGCCACCGCGGCGCCCGTACCGGCAAAAACCCACAGACCGGTGAGCCAGTCAAAATCAAGGCCAGCAATACCGTTGCGTTCAAGCCTGGCAAGTCGTTGAAGGACAGTGTTAATCCGTAATCGAGACTCCGGCCCGCCTTGCGCGGCAGCGGAATAAAAAATGGGCACGCCAACCGGGTTGGGTGCCCATTTTTTGTGGCTGGCGAAAATGATGCTGATCGGTGTAACGCACGAATCTGTAGGAGCCGGCTTGCCGGCGATGCGGTCTGTCGGGCACATGAGCCTGGATGCTTACGCCGCATCGTCAGCAAGCTGGGTCCCGCCCGTCACCCGTCCCGGCTTTGTTGCCTGGCGAAAATGGCCGCCATCTCCGGCTCATTCAAATGATCCAGCGCTCGCTCTACCAACAACCGAACGCCGTCAGCCATGCGGCTGAGCGCCAGGGCTACGGAACGGCGAGAACCGTCCACGTCGTCGGCAAGACCGGCGGCGATGGCGCTGATGGACAACAGGTCTTCCGAGGCATTGGCGAGCAGGGTTTCGGTGTTGATGTTCGGGCACACGCTGAAGAGCTGGCCGTCAGTTTTTGGCGATTTTGCTTCGGCGGGCGGGAAGTGATGGTCGAGGGCGCGCTCGGCGGCGGCGTTGAGTTTGGTGGGGTCGGTGCTTTCGTAGGGAGAGACTGGGTCGGGCGGGTTTGGGGTGACTTTGAACATGCTCTTCAATTCCCGAAGTGATGCTACCTACACTTCGCCGACTAAACGAAGGGTGGCGGCTGTACGCAGGTTAGTCGGACCGGGGAATTGAAGAAGCCGGCGCACCCGAAGGTGCCCTGCGCACAGCCACCATCAAAATGCAGGAGTGAAACTGCCTGCTTGACGGTCGCTCGTACAACTTCAATTCCAGCGGGCGACTAAACCCGATCACTGAGGATCAGTGACAGGAACCAAGTTACCGACCAGCCCCAAAGCGCACAAGCCGGCGGATTCTGGCGTAGCTGTAGGCAACGACGCAAGGTGTTGTAGCTCTCAGGACGTAACTCTGGGTCGTTTTAAACGAGCATGATTGAGCGCCGTTTAAACTGCGGCGAGACAGCACTCTTTGATCCCAGCATGAGGTCAATTCATGAGTAGGAATCCAGATCAAACGCTGCGCCAGTGCCCGGCGCGCGCCCTTCCAGAATGGCGCTAATGGCTTCGTCATCGCGCAATGTGGGCGGCGGGGCCATGGCGAGTTGTTCTTCCGCGGTATTTTCCGGGTGGGCCTTCCAGCGCGGCAGGTTCTCTGAGAGAAATTCCGGGTGGTTTGCAGCTTGCCCGTAAACCTTGCTCACGGTAGCTCTTTCGCCATGCAGCTTTTCCAGACGAACACGCGTTATTTGCAGCTTGCCAATTTCGTCTCTGAGCGGCCTCAGGTTGTTTTCATTGGTTCGTCGATAGGCATCAGGACGGGCTTCACGGTCGGATTTCTCCAGCTGCCATTGCATGCTTCGCAAGGCGTTGTTAACCCATTCGAATTCACGAGTGGTCACCAGCTCCCGCCCCGTCTCCAGAGATTCCTGGCAGCGACGCAGCACGGCCCAGCTGTTGGGGATGTAACCGCCGACCATGAAGTGGTTGTGAACGTAAAGGCTTGGCTCGAAAGCACGATGGGTGGGCAGGCCGTTTTTTTGCTGGAGTATTTCATTGCAGGCTTTATTAAGAATGGCATCGCAGCCCGGGTCCCAGAGGATCTGCGACAGACGACCGTCCTCAAGTCTCATCGGCATAAAGTGATGTAGCGTGCCGTGATGCGCATAAGCTGCGCCGCTGAGATTGGCGATCCCGGCGAAAAATATCGAAATACCCAGCGGAGCATTAACAAAGCTGACGGCGAGACCTGCGCCATACACTTTCAATTTAGTGTCCATGCCAATGCCCGGAACACTGGGAATCGGGTCGTTGAAATTGACCATGCGATGGTGGGTTAGTCCACCGGCACCCTCTACGAAGGTCTGGTCGGCGGCACGTGGAGCGCCGTAGGTGTAGAGCAGTGGGTCATAAGTAAAACCTTCCCGCCGCCGCAACATTTCAGCCAACAGCAATGCAATGGCTCCGCCCAGGCTGTGGCCGGTGACGATGATTTTTTGGCCGCTGTAGAATTTATCCAGGTAGGTAGTGGCAAACTCTCGGACCGCTTGCGCTGCTTCATAAAATCCACTGTGCGCTTGTCCAACTCCGTCGCCCGCCTCAATAGGTACCTGCTCGGCATCGATGTCACGGAGCAGATCACTCCCTCCAGCGGTTCCTCGTACGGCGACCAAGATCACCTCATCGTTATGAGTGATGAAAGCCTGGGTGTCGGTACTGTTGTTTGATGAATTTGTATCGTCGAAAAAGTGCACGGTGGCGGGGTTTTCCTGTGAGTCTCCCAACTCTGGATCGTTTTGTTCAGGGTACAACTGCGGGTCAAACGGTACGACTTCCAAACGTTTGGAATAGGGAACGTCTTCATAGAGCGGGTAGTACGGGTTATTCGGTTTTTGATCTGCAGCGACCTGCCAAATCTCATCGCTTTTGGCCAGAGCGTCTCCGAACCAGTTGCCGCTGCTGGGTTGCAACGGAAAGGTCACGGCGTCACTCATCACCGGTTGCTCATCAGGGTTCTGGCCAAACGGGGTATAACTCAAGGTTGCCATCAGTGCGAGCTGGTAGAGGTTTAGCGCGCAAAATTCGTCACTCGTCGAGAGCATCGGGCGCAACGCTCGCAATGGGCGCACTTCGAGTACATGGTGCTTGTTCGACATCAGCGGCAGGCCGAAACGCTTGGCCAGCTCAGGCTTGTAGCCAGCGCTGCCTTTAACGGGTAATGGTCGAAATAGCTTAAGTACATGGAAGTTGGGACGGAAATGGCGTGCGGCCAGAGGTGGTAGGTGCGCTCCGTATTCCACAAGTTCACGCACTTCCACTTGGTGAAATATCCCTGCATTCGCCGCGTCTTGTGCAGGATTGGATTGCGTACGCATGCCGGATTTATTAAAGAAGCGAGTGTTCTCGGCACGCACTTGTAGTTCGGTGATGGGAAGTGGGTAGACTTTTCGCTCAATCAAACGCTCGTACGGCTTTTCTACACCTCGATACGGTTGACTCAATCGAAGCTCCACAGGGCCACAGTAGTGATTTACCACTTCGCCGGAGCCCGTCGCATCCAGCGTCCCGCTATAGATAATGTCTTCGTGATCGACGAGCTGATACGCCAGTCCCGCGTAAGGCTGGCCGTTGCCAAATTCGTCCACTAACTGAAAGCTGGTTGAATGTTCTCGCAATGGGCAAGCCAAGATTGTCCCATCCATGGAGGGTCTATCGCGCTTAGAGAGTGCAAGGCTCATGGGATCAACTCCTTGTTTTCCGTGCAACTGGGGTAAATGGTGCAGGTGTCGCGTCCATCCGGCATTCGGAAGGTGCTGAAGTCCTTGTTATTACCATTGCAAAACGCATCTTGGTCTTCAAAGCTTTCGCCCATGCAACGCTTCCAGCCATTGGGGAACTTGACCCAGGTATCGCCCATGAAAGGCTCTTCCACGTCAGCCTGTGTGATCCTCAAACGCACAGTCTTACCCGGCAGTTGATCCAGGGTATACGCGGCAAACGGATTACCTCGGGTCAATTTCCCCTGAGCATCGGTGTCCTTGCAGTCGAGGATTTTGACGATGCGGCGCAAACTGCCCGAAGTGCGAAACAACCACTGACACTGGCCGTGCAGTTCGCTTTCACCCGTTGCGTTGAAGGTGTCTTTGAGGTGCTCAGATAGCGTGGGCCGCACCGCTATTTTGCCGACGTCCATGCCGAAATCAGCAACGTGTTCTGCATAGATCGCGTAAACATTCAGGTTCACGCTGTACAGCATCAACGGACATCCACTGACCGTCCTGTACAGCTCAACTTCAGAGTTTTGTTGGTAGTTCTTACGCCACTTCCGATTGAACACGACGTGTGTACCCTTTCCGCCAGGCACGGTGCATTTTTCTCCCGAAGCGGGAACGTATACCGCGGTTGCTTTGTAGAAAAAGTCTGGAGGTAAATCAGCAGTCAAAGTAAAGGTCGCTGAATTACCGATGACTGAATTACCAATAGCGGAGCAGCCGAGGGCAAGTGCGAGAAAGCTGCCAGCGATAAGGCTTCTAACAATGCGTTTCATACGTGGGCATCTCTTGCCATCCATGGATGGCCTGTCTCGCTGAAGTAGCGCAAGGCTCATGGGGTCAACTTCTGGTTTTCAGTGCAACCGGGGTAAATGGTGCAATCGTCGCGGCCATCCGGCATACGGAAAGTGCTGAAATCCTGGTCGTTGCCGTAACAGAAAGCGTGTTGGTCTTCAAAGCTCTTGCCCATGCAACGCTTCCAGCCATTAGGAAACTTTATCCAGGTATCGCCCATGTAAGGCTCTTCCGCGTCAGCCTGTTTGATCCTCAAACGCACAGTCTTTCCCGGCAGCTGATCCAAGGTATACGCGGCAAATGGATTACCTCGGGTCAATTTGCCCTGAGCATCGGTCTCCTTGCAGTTGAGTATTTTTACGATGCGGCGCAAGCTCCCCGAAGTGCGAAACAACCACTGACACCGCCCGAACAGTTCGCTTTCACCTATCGCGTTAAAAGTTTCTTCAAGGCGCTCAGGCAACGTTGGTCGCACCGCAATTTTTCCGACGTCACTCCCGAAATCGCCTCGGTCTTTTCCGTACTTCGCGTAAATATTCAAGTCAATGCTATACAGCACCAGCGGACAGCCGCTCACTGTTCTGCGTAGCTCCACTTCAGAGTCAGGCTTGTATTGAGTTCGCCATTCCTCAACGTTGAAACCAATCTGAGTGTTCCTTCCTCCAGGCACAGTGCACGTTTCACCTTTGGCCGGCACATAGTTGGCCCGTGCCGCATAAGCGAAATTTTCCGGCAACTCGGCAGTGAGGATGAACGTATTGGATGAGCCTGTTGCGGAGCAGCCCACGGTGAGGCTTGCACAACTGCCAGCGATAAGGCTCATAACGATGCGCTTCATACCGGCGCATCCCTTTGCATAGACATCACCTGCTGACTCACCCTCTCAAAATGTGCCGCCGGATCCTCTTCCGGTTTCGGCTCCCAGAATTTGGGCGGTAGAAAGCCCGGTGTATGCAGGCATCCGGTCAACATAAAATGGACCTGCTCCGGCTGCTGCCAACCCCATAAATGGCCCAGTTCAAGCAAACCCCATAGCCAGTCATCCACATTCAGGACGGCGGCAACGGCTGCCAGGGCTTCGGTATGCTGGCCAACCAGGTAGCGGCGGGTGTTATCAAACTGCACATTGGCGTAAACCATGTCCGGGGTTGGCGTGTGTAACCACGCCGGCTCGTCCGGCAGCGGATGCTCCCCGGGGTCAGGGTTGTCCGCTACCGTCCATTGTTCAGCGTGCCAGTAACAGACGCTGGCGAGAGGGCCGAGAAAGCCCGGGCGCTGTTCCGGTTGCAGGTGGGCGAGGGCGCGGCCCAACACGCGGTTATCGTGCACGCGATACACCGCCAGGCTCGGCCGCGCGCCGGTTATCAATCGATTGCGCCAGTGACCGGTCAGGATGTCCAGGTCTACGTGGCTGGCACTGGCCAGCCAGCCCCAGTGACGCTCGGGCGTGGCGAGCAGGGCCTGAATGACGGGATGTTTGACGCTGCCCACTCGAAACAGAAAAGGTCCGGATGGCGCCAGGGCACCAGCCACGGTTCCGGAGTAAACACTGCGGTACTGATCAGCTCCCAACGCCCTCGCCAATGCCACGCGCTCGTCAAGCTGGCCGTCACTGTCGAGCATCAGATAGAGATCCCGCGCGCTGCGGGATTGTTCATGCAGCCACTGTTCGAGTGTGTTCATGCGACTTCTCCAATGCTGCATTGACCCGCCAGGCACGCCTCGCACAGCGGGCAATAATCTGCCGCCCGCTGTCGGGCGCTGTTTAGGATGGACATAGGGCTGGCGATGACAGGTGCAGGCTCGCTGGCCTCTGCCTGCCGCGCTTGCAGTGGCGGCACGCCGATCATCGGCGAGCCCCCCTCGACCAAAGCGACGCTGCTGAAAATCCCTGCCGCATTGATCACGATGTGATGCCCACCTGCAGAGAGCGTCAGGCTTGTGCCCGCATTGATCACCACGTTGCTGGCGCTGACATGAACTTGCTGCCCAGCCTGAATCACCAGCGTACCGGCAGACGTCATGCTGCTGTTGCCGCTGACAGTGAGCAGCTCATCAGCGCCGATTACCGTGCTGCGCGCACCTTGAGTGGTGTGGAATTCGTCGCCCTTGATCAGGCTCGAGCTGTTGCGATCGACCTGCTCGAAGCGGTCGTTGTTGATCAGGCTGTGGCTGTCGTTGAGGATCAGTTGCTCGATGTCACGTTGCGCGCGCAGATAGATTTTTTCCTGCCCGGCGCGGTCCTCGATCGAGAGCTCGTTGTAGCCGCCGTTGCGCGGCGAGCTCTGGCTGCGGAGCACTGTTCTGGTTTTGTTTTCGGGTAACGGGTGCGCGACAGAGTTGACCTTGTTGGGCACACAGCCAGTAATCAGCGGTTTGTCCGGGTCGCCTTCATCAAATGTAACGATCACTTCCATGCCGACGCGCGGGGTGCTCACCGAACCAAACCCTTCGCCTGCCAAACTGGTCCCGACCCTTAACCAGCAACTGCTTTTTTCACTGTTGAGTTCTGCGCGATCCCATGGGAATTCAACGCGGACCCTGCCGAATTCATCGCAAAAAATTTCTTCGCCGGGTGGTCCGGTGACGCGCGCGGTCTGGCAGACCAGTTTGGGTTTGCTCTCAGGAAACGGTGGGCGATAGGGCACGTACGCCCCTATTGCGCTGAAGCTGTTGCGGTAGCCTTGGGTGAAGCTATTGGCGGAGGATTCGTCGCTGATCAGGGCTTCTTCCAGCGATTGCGGCTGCTTGCCTTCATGCTGAACGCTGATCAGCAACCACTGGTCATTGCAGGCCGCGCGCGGGTGTTCGATCAGGTCGAACAGGTAACCGCTGCGCAGTGTCGGCTGATCGCCTTTACCGTGGACCAATTGATAGTCGCGACGGTGACGTTCCAGCGCCAGCCGCGCGAGGCGCTTGCCGTGCTTTTCGGTCTCCATCCACAGCGGATAACCATAGTCTTCCAGTGCGGGGGTGAACTCGGCGGTGAAGCTGCTCTCCAGCAACGCACTCGGTCGTTTGAAGTCATAGTGGCGGCGTGTGGTTGTACTGGTGCGAGTGCTGAACGCCACGGCGAAGCGGTTGATGACAGGATGGTCCGGGACCATGCCAGCCTCTTGCAGATAAGGCGTCGGCGCCAGCGTGGGGAAAAATACCTGGTCGTCGGTGAACACCAGCAAATGCATTTCAGGAGAATGCTGATGGTGCCACGCGATCCCGTCTTCAGCGCACAGACGCTGGATGAACTCGAAATCGCTTTCCCCATATTGAGTGCAATATTCGCGCTTGGCGCTGGTGCTGACATGGAAAGTGAACACATCCGAATGAATGCCATGTTTGTGCAGCACCTGGGTCACGATCTGCGGCACGCTCAGATTCTGAAAAATCCGTTGATCGTGACTGAACTGCAAGTAGTGCAGGGCTGGAACAAGGGAGAGGTGGTACCGGGTCAGACGCTTGCCCGGTTCTCCTGCCAACACGTCTTCGATGCGACCGTGGATACCTTCATGGTCAAGACCGAACTGCAGAAATGCCGGTTGACCGAGCAGGCATTCCAGATCGAAATCCGTGTGTTCGCTCACCACTTCCACGCGAATGGAATAGAGCGTGCTGATGGCTTCGCAGCCTTCGAAAGCCAGCACTTTGAAGTCGTGTCGAATACCAGGAATGTGCAGAGTGAAAAGCGCGGGGGCTACAGGGTTGAACATTACGCTTGTCCTTAAGCAACGTGGATTTAAGCGTGATGTCGATCGTCCCTGATCAGCCACGCGTGCTGAATTTCGACGGAAGTTATCAAGGCCTGAAATATATTGATGTGAGAAACATCGCCTGCTTTTGTCGGAGTCTTCTGATACTGGAAGTTTCTAACCGAAAGTAGGAAAGTGCTGTAGGCGTTGGTCCAGAAACTTTCTGGATGGCAACTAACGACGTCTGCAACGGACTTTGGGATCAAGCGTGATGATTGGCTGAGTGATATCGAACTAATGGCATTTGGCGTCCGCCAAGTGCCACTTAAAATTTATTCCCGAAATACCGCATTTTCGGAACGGTCCTACTTCTTTTTTGTTTCGAGTTTGTCATGCTCTCCCACGTTTTCAGGTGCCAGAAAATCCAAATCATCTGTGTTGGCGGACTGCACCGCTCTGGAGCAAGGGTTTCAGAGGGGGATTCGGTCAGGCTGACGGATCGGGAGTAGCACTCAGGGATTCCCCTGCGGCATATAAGGGAATCCCTTACAAACATAAGTGCGTTTCGTCTTGTTATGTAATCGGATGCTTGCTAGTGGCCATCATCGTGAGTACGATGCGCGCACTTGTAAGAGCACGATCTCAATTGGATGAGACTCATCGCAGCTCTTGATACGGTTTCCACGCCCTCTGTATTCCAATTGGCGTAAGACTGTAATCCAAACCAAAGGCCAGGGATGTCCTACTCAAGCAAACTTTCCGCTCATTACCTCGAACTCGCTAAAGCCTCTGTTTCCAAAGAGAATTTCGCGGGCGAAGACGTTCGCTTTTCGAGCGAATACGAGGGGTTGGAAAGCGAGCTGAGCAAGGCCTCGTCGATGCACGAGAGCGGCCAGATCGACTGGCTGAAAATCCGTGAAAACAGCGAAAACCTGTTGCGCACCCAGTCCAAGGATTTACGGGTTGGCGCCTGGCTGACCTGGGCGTTGTATCAGCGTGAATCCTTCCAGGGTTTACTCGCTGGCCTCGGGTTGCTGCACTACCTGTGCGAACACCATTGGCCCGAGCTTCATCCAGCCAAAGCCAGAACCCGCGCCGCCTCGGTCAGTTGGCTGGTGCCGCGTCTCGAACAGGTGCTGACCGAAAATATCGCGATCAAAGAGCAACTGCCGATGTTCCGCCGTCTGGTGGAACATCTGGAAGGCCTGGACGCTGCCTGTACTCAACACCTTGGCGACGATGCGCCCTTGCTGCTGCCGCTTTCCCGTCGTCTGAAAAGCATGGTTCAGCGCGCTGCCGACAACCAGCCGGAGCCCGGTGTGGTTGGCGCAGCGGTGGCTCAGGTCAAGCAAGCCGCCACGCAACTGTTCACCCCCGGCGCACCGATCGACAACGAAAAAGAAGCTCACAAGGCACTGCGCGCTCAGCAGGAAAACGCGCGCCCATTGTGCGCCTGGTGGCTCAAGCAGAAAGCCACTGACCTGCGCGCCCTGCGCCTCAATCGCACGCTGCTGTGGTTGCCCATCGACGCCGTCCCCGAGCGCAACGCGGAGCAGATCACCGTGCTGCGCGGCTTGCCCATCGACAAGCTCAAGGCCTACCAGGAACGATACGATCAGGGCAAATATGCAGACCTGTTGGTGGAACTGGAGGCGAGCCTGGCGAAGGCGCCGTTCTGGTTCGATGGCCAACGAATGGTCTGGGAGTGCCTGCAGGGGCTCAACGCCGAGCTGGCAATGCGCGAAGTGGAAATCCACTTCGCGCTTTTGATTCAGCGCCTGCCCGGCATCATCGAATTGCGCTTCCACGACGGTGCGCCGTTTGCTGATCCGGCCACCCGCGCCTGGATCAGTGGCAGCGTCATGCCGCATCTGCAGACGGCCAGCGCACCGCGCAAAACCGAAGTCGCCGATACCCAGCCGGCCTGGGAACTCGCCCTCGAAGAGGTCTTGCCGATTCTGCGCAAGGAGGGCCTTAAGGCCGCCGTGCAGATTCTCAAGCAAGGCCTGCAAAGTGCTCAAGGCGGGCGCGTGCGCTTCTTCTGGCAGTTCGCCCTCGCGCGGCTGTGCTTCATGGCCAAGAAATACGAACTGGCCAGGACTCAACTGGAAACTCTTGACCAAACATTACAGGACTCAGGCCTGAACGCCTGGGAGCCCGATCTTGCGCTGGAAGTGCTGCATTTACTGCATAGCTGCTGCGAGTTGTTGCCGCAGAACCATGCCGTCCGTGAACGCAAGGAAGAGATTTATCGCAGGCTGTGCCACCTCGACCTCGAAGTGGTACTCGAATAGGCCCCCGGGCCACAACCGCAAGGAGAAAAGCCATGGCCAAAGAAGGCTCGGTAGCCCCCAAGGAACGCATCAACGTCACGTTCAAACCTGCCACCGGTGGTGCCCAGGAAGAGATCGAACTGCCGTTGAAACTACTGGCAATCGGTGACTACACCCATCGCAAGGACGAACGCAAAGTCGAAGATCGCAAGCCGATCAGCATCGACAAGACCACCTTCGACGAAGTGCTGGCAAAGCAAGAGCTGAGCCTGACCCTGAGCGTGCCGAACCGGCTGCAGGAAGAGGGCAGCACTGAAGAGCTGGGCGTTCAGTTGCGCGTCAACTCGATGAAAGACTTCAACCCGGCTTCGCTGGTCGATCAAGTGCCCGAGCTGAAAAAACTGATGGAACTGCGCGATGCGCTGGTGGCCCTCAAAGGCCCGCTCGGTAATGCCCCTGCGTTCCGCAAAGCCATCGAAGGCGTGCTCGCCGACGACGAATCCCGCGGTCGCGTACTGGGTGAGCTGGGCCTGAACGCCGCAGCTAAAGACGCCTGAGTCCCCATCAGCCAAGGAAGCCAACGCTATGAGCAAGAGTGCAGCGCAGCAAAAAAGTACCGAGAACGGCGAATACAGCATTCTCGACAGCATCATCGCCGAGACCCGCCTGACGCCGGATGACGAAGCCTACGACATCGCCAAGCGCGGTGTGTCGGCCTTCATCGAAGAGCTGCTCAAGCCGCAGAACAGCGGTGAGCCCGTCAAGAAAGCCATGGTTGACCGCATGATCGCCGAGATCGATGCCAAGCTCAGCCGTCAGATGGATGAGATCCTCCACCACCCGGATTTCCAGTCCCTGGAGTCGTCGTGGCGTGGCCTGCAGTTGCTGGTCGATCGCACCAATTTCCGCGAAAACATCAAGATTGAAATCCTCAACGTCTCCAAAGAAGACCTGCTGGACGATTTCGAAGATTCGCCGGAAGTGATGCAGGCTGGCCTGTACAAGCACATCTACACCGCTGAATACGGTCAGTTCGGTGGTCAGCCAGTCGGCGCAATCATCGCCAACTACTACATGTCCCCAAGCTCGCCGGACGTGAAACTGATGCAGTACGTGTCCAGCGTTGCCTGCATGTCACACGCGCCGTTCATTGCTGCGGCCGGCCCGAAATTCTTCGGTCTGGAAAGCTTCACCGGTTTGCCGGACCTGAAGGATCTGAAAGATCACTTCGATGGCCCGCAGTTCGCCAAATGGCAGAGCTTCCGTGAGTCGGAAGACTCCCGTTACGTTGGCCTGACCGTTCCGCGTTTCCTGCTGCGCAACCCGTACGACCCGGAAGAAAACCCGGTCAAATCGTTCGTGTACAAAGAGACCGTTGCCAACAGCCACGAGCATTACCTGTGGGGCAACACGGCTTACGCGTTCGGCACCAAGCTGACCGACAGCTTCGCCAAATTCCGCTGGTGCCCGAACATCATCGGCCCGCAAAGCGGTGGCGCGGTTGAAGACCTGCCGTTGCACCACTTCGAAAGCATGGGCGAAATCGAAACCAAGATTCCTACAGAAGTCCTGGTGAGCGACCGTCGTGAATACGAACTGGCCGAGGAAGGCTTCATCTCCCTGACCATGCGCAAAGGCTCCGACAACGCGGCGTTCTTCTCCGCAAGCTCGGTGCAGAAGCCGAAGTTCTTCGGCATCAGCGCAGAAGGCAAGGCTGCAGAGCTGAACTACAAGCTCGGCACCCAACTGCCATACATGATGATCGTCAACCGCCTGGCTCACTACTTGAAAGTGCTGCAGCGCGAGCAACTCGGTTCGTGGAAAGAACGTACCGACCTCGAGCTGGAACTCAACAAGTGGATCCGTCAGTACGTGGCCGATCAGGAAAACCCGAGCGCCGAAGTCCGTGGCCGTCGTCCGCTGCGCGCTGCCCAGATCATCGTCAGCGATGTTGAAGGCGAGCCTGGCTGGTACCGCGTCAGCCTGAACGTGCGCCCGCACTTCAAGTACATGGGTGCCGATTTCACCCTGTCGCTGGTTGGCAAGCTGGACAAAGAGTAAACGGAGCTAACTCATGACTGGATACGGCAGCCTTTTCGAACGCCTGGGTGGCGACGCGCAAAAACGCGTCGGCTGGAGCCGCGAGGTTTCTGCCATGGCGTCCGTGGCTGCCCATCTGGCCAAGATGCTCAGCACCCGTGCGGGCAGCGTGCAAACGCTGTCCGATTACGGGCTACCCGATCTCAATGACATGCGTCTGAGCCTGCACGACTCCCTGAGTCAGGCCCGTCTGGCTATCGAAACATTCATCGAAGCCTACGAGCCACGCCTGAGCAATGTGCGTGTCATTTCCCTGCCGCGTGAACACGATCAGCTTCGTCTGTCCTTCAGCATCGAAGGCTTGCTGGAAGTTGATGGTTTCAGGCGTCAGGTCAGTTTCGCCGCGCGCCTGGATGGCAGCGGTCAGGTCAAGGTCAACTAAGGAGATTCGCATGTCCGGCAAACCCGCAGCCCGCGTCACCGACCCCACCGCTTGCCCGCTCCCCGGCCACGGCACCAACCCGATCGCCGCCGGTTCCGGCGACGTGTTCTTCGACGGCCTCGCGGCCGCCCGCGAAGGCGATGCCTCCGCGTGTGGTGGTGCGATGGTCGGCGGCCTGGCCTCGACGGTAAAAATCAACGGCAAGTCTGCTGTTACCGTCGATTCTGAAGGTACGCATGGCAACAAGGTTACGGCTGGGTCATCGACGGTGATTATTGGTAACTCGCATTCGCCGGCGCCGTTTGTTCCGCCGCTACCGGTGGAGATTCAGTGGCCGTTTAACGAGCACTTTGTGATCAATTGCCAAGAGAGCGGAAAGCCGCTCGCCGGGGTGGAGTACACGCTTAAAACGGCCTCGGGGAAGATCATTAACGGTGTGACGGGAGCGGACGGCAAAACACAAAGAGTGTTCTCGGCTACTGCGGAGGCGGTTGAGTTGGTCATTGAGCCCCAAACCAGAGTTGTACTCGCTTAGTTATTTGCTTTTCACCGCCAGTGACAATCGGATCCTGGAGTAACTGTTAGAGGGATATGGAAATGGCAGCAACAACAGTGGCAACGACCATGACTCCGGCAAGTAATAAAGTCGGACAGTCTGCGACTGCGCGTCAGTTCAAGATCACTGATATTCCAGATACGATGAAAAAAATGAAATGGCCAGTTGCCGCAGACCTTATGAACCATTGGTTCAGTGGTAAGCCATGGCCAACTGATGACGGCGGCATGGATGATAAAGTTAAGAAGCATGATGTTTTTGCGCCCAAGGAATACATAGAAGAATCCATTGTTAAAATGAGCTGGGTTTCCGGTTTTGAACGTGCAAATTCTGCGATAAAGCATTTGAGGGGAGGGTGGAATAGTCCAGCTGGTGTCACTCTGATCAAAAGCAGGCTCCGTCGATCGTTTTCCGGTAAAGCTTCTGGGTGTTATCCGGTTGCGTTTAATGGTGTTGCCAGTGTTGCTGAGGAATTTGGTTATTCCAATAACAAAGTAGTCGAGTTTGAGCAGGCAGGCTCTGATGAGGTGAATGAGCTTCGAGCGGCACTGGCTAACTTCAACATGCGAGCTATTGCTGAAGGTGTAGTCGTTGTAACGGATAAGAGTATCGTGTTCACCCCTTCGCAACTGGGCTTTTATATCGAGGATTCCTACGATTTCAACGATGGAGTCGCTCTTTTCAGTCAAATTCTTGGCTACTGGAATTTCGATAAGTTAGTTACGGACCCCGTTGAGGGAGCAAAAGCTAACGCGAAACTGGCTGCCCAAATGACTGCCGTTATGGCGGAGTCACAATATGAGGGTATGAGAGGACAGCAAAGCACACAGCAAAAAGATGTGGCCGTACGTCGATATCGAGAGCTCGAAGGTAAACACTACATGCTCGTTCAAAACAGTGACTTTCGAGACTATCGTGATCTGAAGAAGAAGGGCGGCGATTTTCGCGTGTATTCGGACATTATGTACGAGCCCGTAACGGCTGCACCTATTGAGATATCGGCTAAATGAAGATCGGACATAAGTACTCCATAAGTTTGGCTGTCTTGTTGTGTGGCTTGTTGATCGCTGTTGCAATCATTGTGGTTGAAGTTTTAGATCGTGCGCCAGACGTTTCGAAAAAAAGTCCGTCTGGGCAGTATCTTATCGAGTCTGTTCCTGCAAGTTCGCTTTTGACCCCGCGAGACTTTGTCTATCTGCGATTCACCGATTTAAACAACCCCGGTCAGGTTTACCGTACACCTCTTTTTTCCGAGTTGGAGTTGGATATGCGCGCCGATGAAGATGAAAAAACAGTGGGGGTTGTATTTATAGAATTTGATAAGTCGAGCAAGGCTTTTACGTTGGGGCTTTCCAGCCCGAAAAAGCACTGGTTGAATTTTGTTATCAGCAATACGCCTTACAGGATTCTGGAAAATTGATGCTGGGGTTTGTGGTGGCCATTGCTTGCTGTACTGACGATCATCGTGCCATGGGTAATTTATGGCGTGTGTTGTTTGATCGCCGGGCAGTCTCAGGACGCTTACCTGGCGTTCGGCTTGATCATGCTTGTGCCTTATCTCCTGATCGGCGGTTACGTGTGTGCCGGCCTGACAGTCGCGCTCTGCAGAACGGTTTTTTCATGAGTTCCACTACCAGGAAGCTACCCCGTGTCCTTTAACCACTACTACCAAAGCGAACTCACCGCACTTCGCCAGTTAGGTCGTCGATTCGCCGAGCGTAGCCCGGCGTTGGCGCCTTTTCTTGGCCAGGCCGGGCGGGATCCGGACGTGGAGCGGTTGCTGGAAGGTTTTGCATTCCTGACCGGTCGTCTGCGTCAGAAGCTCGATGACGAACTGCCAGAACTCAGCCATTCGCTGATGCACCTGCTGTGGCCCAACTACATGCGGCCGCTGCCGGCGTTCAGCATTCTGCAGTTTGATCCGTTGAAGCGCTCAGGCCCGGCGTTGATGGTCGAGCGCGATACGCCGGTCGAGAGCCTGCCGCTCAACGAGGTGCATTGCCGTTTCCGCACTTGCTACCCCACCGAAGTGTTGCCGCTGGATCTGGCTGCGCTGAACTACTCGGTGAAGGGCGATGGATCGCTGCTGAGTCTGCGCCTGGCAATGACGGCTGACGGTCACCTCGGCGAACTGGAACTGAGTCGCCTGCGCCTGCACTTTGCCGGCGAGCGCTACATCAGTCAGATGCTGTACCTGAGCCTGTTGCGCAATCTCGGCGGCATCGAGCTGATCCCGCTCGATGGCGCCGGCAAACCCATCAACGGCGTCAACGGCACACCCATGGCGTTCAAGATGCCCGGCGACCGTGTGCAGCCGGTGGGTTTTGCCGAAGAAGAAGCGTTGATCCCGTACCCGCTGAACACCTTCCGCGGCTATCGCTATCTGCAGGAATATTTCGCCTTTCAGGACAAGTTCCTGTTCGTCGACATCAACGGTCTGGACTTGCTCCAGGCCTTGCCGGAAGACACGCTCAAGCAAGTGCGCGGTCTCGAGTTGCGTTTCGATATCCGCAAGAGCGGCATCCAGCGCCTGCGCCCGACGCTGGAAAACGTGAAGCTCTACTGCACGCCCATCGTCAACCTGTTCAAGCACGACGCGCTGCCGATTCGCCTCGACGGCAAGCAGGATGAATACCTGTTGCTGCCCGCCGAATACGACCTGGAAAACTGCGGCGTGTTTTCGGTCGAAACCGTGACTGGGTGGAAGCCCGGCGGCCTCGGTTATCAGGAATACGTGCCGTTCGAATCCTTCGAGCACGACCCGAGTTTCGACGTGCCCAACAGCCGTCCGCATTACAGCATCCGCCAGCGTTCTTCTTCACTGCATGACGGCCTCGACACGCACCTGAGCTTCGGCATCCGCCACACCGAAGCTCACGAAACGCTGTCGATCGAGCTGATGTGCACCAACCAGAACCTGCCGCGCAAGCTCAAGCTCGGCGACATTTGCGTCGCCTGCGAAGACACGCCTGAATTTCTCACCTTCCGCAACATCACCCCGGCCACCCCCAGTTATGCGCCGCCGCTGAACCGAGACTTCCTCTGGAAGCTGATCAGCAACATGTCGCTTAACTATTTGTCGCTGGCCGACGTCAATGCGTTGAAGGTGATTCTGGAAACCTACGACCTGCCGCGCTACTACGACCAGCACGCAGAGAAAGTCAGCAAACGCCTGCTGGGCGGGCTCAAGTCGATCAAACATCAACACGTCGACCGGCTGCACCGAGGGTTGCCGGTGCGCGGGTTGCGCACCGAGCTGACCATCGACCCGGAAGGCTATATCGGCGAGGGCGATCTGTTCGTTTTCGCTTCGGTTCTTAACGAGTTTTTCGCGCTTTACGCCAGCCTCAATTCGTACCACGAGCTGCGCGTAAAAAGCACACAGGGAGAGGTGTACCAATGGACACCACGTATGGGCCTGCAGCCCCTGCTTTAAGCGGGCTGACCCGGGTAATACGCGAGTACTCGCTGTTTCAGGCCGTGCTGCTGGTGGTTGACCGGCTGCGCGATGCACACCCGCACCTGAGCGAAGACGACCTGTACGACCAGCTGGAATTCCAGGCCAACCCGAGCCTGGGATTTCCCGGCAGCGACGTCGATCGCGTGGAGTTTTTCCACGAGCACGGGCAGATGCGCGCGCGTCTGCGTTTCAACCTGATCGGCCTGGTTGGGTCCGGTTCGCCACTGCCGGCGTTTTACGGCGAGCAGGCCTTGGGCGACAGCGAAGACGGCAACCCGACGCGCAATTTTCTCGACCTGTTCCACCATCGCCTGCAACGGCTGATGCTGCCGATCTGGCGCAAATACCGCTACCGCGCCAGCTTCCAGAGCGGTGCACTCGATCCGTTCTCGGCGCAGCTGTTTGCACTGATTGGCCTCGGTGGTGAAGAGATTCGCAAGGCCCAGGAACTGAACTGGAAACGCCTGCTGCCGTACCTCGGCCTGCTCAGCCTGCGGGCGCACTCGGCGGCGCTGATCGAAGCGGTGCTGCGTTACTACTTCAAGCACGCCGAATTGACCATCGAGCAGTGCATCGAGCGCCGCGTGGAAATTCTCGACGAACAGCGCAATCGTTTGGGCCGCGCCAACAGCCTGCTCGGCGAAGACCTGGTGCTGGGCGAACACGTGCGTGACCGCAGCGGCAAATTCCGCATTCACATCCGCGAACTCGACTGGCAGCGCTTTCACGAATTCCTGCCGATCGGCTTCGGTTACCAGCCGCTGTGCGCGCTGGTGCGGTTCACCCTGCGTGACCCGCTCGATTACGACATTCGCCTGGTGTTGCGCCAGGAAGAAATCCGCGAACTGCGCATCGGTGAGCAGAACGCTTGTCGCCTGGGATGGACCAGTTGGCTGGGCCGCGAAAAAGCGGACGGCGTGGTGACCCTGGGCAGCAAAACTCATTAAGGACAGATGAAAAAATGATCAACGTAGACCTGCAACAACTGATTCAGGCGCTGGACGCCGAAACCCGTCGCGATCTGGAGAGTTCGGCCGAGCGCTGCGTCGCCCGTGGCGGCAGCAAGATCCTCGTCGAAGACTTGCTGCTTGGCCTGCTGGAGCGCCCGCAAGGCTTGCTCGCACGCGCGCTGCAAGACGCCGAAGTGGATGCCGGCGAACTGAGCGCCGCGTTGCAATCGCGGGTCGAGCACAGCGCTTCGCGCAATCCGGTATTTGCCCCGGAACTGGTGCAATGGCTGCAAGATGCTTTGCTGGTGGCCAACCTCGAACTGGGCCAGAGCCAGGTCGAGCAGGCAGCGCTGATCCTCGCACTGCTGCGCAACCCGATGCGCTATGCCGGCAGCCGCTATCAGTCGTTGCTGGCCAAACTGAACATCGAGCGCCTGAAAGAATTCGCCCTGTCGCAGAAGGAACAACCGGCCACCGGCAAACCTGCCGTGCCCGGAGAATCCCTGCTGGAGCGCTTTACCCACAATCTGACCCAACAGGCCCGTGACGGCAAACTCGACCCGGTGTTGTGCCGCGATGGTGCGATCCGGCAGATGGTCGACATCCTCGCCCGTCGTCGCAAGAACAACCCCATCGTGGTCGGTGAAGCCGGTGTCGGTAAAACCGCAATCGTCGAAGGGCTGGCCTCGCGCATCGCGGCCGGTGAAGTGCCACAAGTGCTCAAAGGCGTCGAGTTGCTGTCCCTGGACATGGGCCTGCTGCAGGCCGGCGCCAGCGTCAAAGGTGAATTCGAGCGGCGCCTTAAAGGCGTGATCGACGAAGTCAAAGCCTCGCCGAAACCGATCATCATCTTCATCGACGAAGCGCATACGCTTATCGGCGCGGGCGGCAATGCCGGTGGTTCCGATGCAGCCAATCTGCTCAAGCCGGCGCTGGCCCGTGGCGAGCTGCGCACCATCGCTGCAACTACGTGGGCGGAGTACAAAAAATATTTCGAGAAAGACCCGGCGCTGGCCCGTCGATTCCAGCCGGTGCAACTGCACGAACCGACCGTTAGCGAAGCGGTGACCATCCTTCGTGGGCTGGCCCAGGTTTACGAGAAGAGCCACGGCATTTATCTGCGCGATGACGCCGTGGTTGCAGCGGCCGAGTTGTCTGCACGCTACCTCGCGGGTCGCCAGCTGCCGGACAAAGCCGTCGACGTGCTCGACACCGCCTGCGCCCGCGTGCGCATCAGCCTTGCTGCTGCCCCGGAAAGCCTTGAGCGCCTGCGCGGTGAGCTGGCTGAAGGTGGCCGTCAACGCCAGGCACTGCGCCGCGATGCCGATGCCGGTTTGCTGATCGATCACGAAGCGCTACAGACGCTGGAAGATCGACTGGCCGCTGCTGAAGAGGAAATGCTCACGCTTGAAACCTTGTGGAACGAGCAGAAGGAACTCGCTGAGCGCCTGCTGGATTTGCGTCAGCAATTGGCCAAGGCCCGCGAAGCGGCTGCCGTTGAACCTATCGTCACGGTTGAAGAAGACGCCAAAGGCAGCGTGATCGAAACCTTCGAAGTGGATGAAGCGCAAAGCGTCGAAACACTTGAAGCCGCACTCCACGAAACGCACACCGCTTTGACCGCGCTTCAAGTCAAAGAGCGCCTGGTGAGCTTCGAAGTGTGCCCGCGTCTGGTGGCCGAAGTAATCAGCGCCTGGACCGGCGTGCCGCTGGCGCAACTGGCCCGCGAGCACAATGCCAAGGTCGCAAGTTTCGCCACCGACCTGCGCACGCGTATTCGCGGTCAGGAGCAAGCCGTGCACGCCCTCGACCGTTCGATGCGTGCCACCGCTGCCGGTTTGAACAAGCCGGATGCGCCTGTGGGCGTGTTTCTGCTGGTCGGCCCGAGCGGTGTGGGCAAGACCGAAACCGCCCTGGCGCTCGCGGATCTGCTGTACGGCGGTGATCGTTTCATCACCACCATCAACATGTCCGAATTCCAGGAGAAGCACACCGTCTCGCGCCTGATCGGTGCGCCGCCAGGCTACGTCGGTTATGGCGAGGGCGGCATGCTCACCGAAGCCGTGCGGCAGAAACCGTATTCCGTCGTACTGCTCGATGAGGTCGAAAAAGCCGATCCGGACGTGCTGAATCTGTTCTACCAAATCTTCGACAAGGGCGTGGCCAACGATGGCGAAGGGCGCGAGATCGATTTCCGCAACACGCTGATCCTGATGACCTCGAACCTGGGCAGCGACCGCATCAGCGAATTGTGCGAAAACGGCGCGCGGCCAAGCGCCGAAGTGCTCGAAGAAACCATCCGTCCGGTGCTCAGCAAACACTTCAAACCGGCGCTGCTGGCGCGCATGCGTGTGGTGCCGTATTACCCGGTTGGGGGGCCGGTGTTGCGCGAGCTGATCGAAATCAAACTGGGTCGTTTGGGCGAGCGCCTCAATCGTCGCCAACTGGATTTCACCTACTCGCAAGACCTCGTCGATCATCTGGCCGAGCGCTGCACGCAAAGCGACAGCGGCGCGCGGTTGATCGATCACTTGCTCGACTTGCATGTGCTGCCGTTGGTGGCTGACCGTTTGCTCGACGCAATGGCCTCGGGTGAAAGCCTCAAGCGTGTCCATGCGACGCTCGACGGCAGTGCCAGCGTGACCTGCGAGTTCGCCTGAGGTGGGAGTGATGTTCACTCAAGTGCCGCAACCGCTGGTGTATGCCGAAGCGCTGCTGGCGCAATTCGCCGGTCTGTCGCGCGCGGCGGACGGCGCTGCGCTGCTGGGTGACTTTGTGCGTGGGGTCGCCGAGCTCAGTGGTTGTGAGTTGACGCAGTTGTACCTGCTGGACGCAACTCACACGTGCCTGGGGCTGAACGCCGAGTGCCTCAACGGCCTTGTGCAACCCCGAGAAGCCACGAGCCTGCCGGCGGACTACAACGGTGAACAACTGCTGCAATTTGCGCTGTGCCAGAACCGCGTGGTGAGCCTGGGTGAGCTCAGTGGCAGCTTGCACGAAACCAGTTTCCTGCCGTCTCAGGCCATGCCGTGGCAGTCGTTGCTGTGCGTGCCTCTGGTCAATCAGCAAAAGCAGGTTGAGGGCTTGCTGGTGTGCGCCACGCAGGGGCACATCGACCTTCAAGGGTTTGCCGAATCACTCTCCCAGCTCGGCTCGTTCGTGCTCGGTCAGCTGCGTTTGCTGCACCGTTTGCGCCGTCCGGTGGATAATCTGAAAACCGCGCCGGTGAGCAGCACGCCCAGTGCCAGTGGCTATGGCTTGATCGGTAAAAGTAAAGCCATGCGTGCGACCTATTCGCTGATCAGCAGAGTTCTGCATAGTCCCTATACCGTGTTGTTGCGCGGTGAAACCGGCACCGGCAAGGAAGTGGTCGCCCGGGCAATCCATGATTGCGGGCCACGCCGCTCCCAGGCGTTCATCGTGCAGAACTGCGCGGCCTTCCCTGAGAACCTGCTCGAAAGCGAGCTGTTTGGCTATCGCAAAGGAGCCTTCACCGGCGCTGATCGCGACCGCGCCGGGCTGTTCGACGCAGCCAATGGCGGCACCTTGTTGCTGGATGAAATCGGTGACATGCCGTTATCGCTGCAAGCCAAACTGCTGCGCGTGCTGCAGGAAGGCGAGATTCGACCGCTGGGCTCCAACGACACTCACAAGATCGATGTGCGCATCATTGCCGCGACTCACCGCGATTTGTCGGTGCTGGTGAGCGAGGGCAAGTTTCGCGAGGACTTGTACTACCGCCTCGCGCAGTTTCCGATCGAGTTGCCGGCGCTGCGTCAACGTGAAGGCGACATCCTCGATCTGGCCCGCCATTTCGCCGACAAGGCTTGCTCGTTCCTGCAACGCGACGCGGTGCGCTGGTCCGACGCGGCCCTCGATCACTTGAGCGGATATACCTTCCCCGGCAACGTGCGAGAGCTCAAAGGCCTGGTCGAGCGCGCCGTGCTGCTGTGCGAGGGCGGCGAGTTGCTGGCCGAGCACTTCTCCCTGCGCGTGGAAGCCATGCCGGAAGACAGCAGCCTGAATTTGCGCGAGCGCCTGGAGCAAGTCGAACGCAGCCTGCTGCTCGATTGCCTGCGCAAAAATGACGGCAACCAGACCCTCGCCGCCCGCGAACTCGGCCTGCCACGCCGCACGCTGCTGTACCGCCTCGGCCGCCTGAATATCAATCTCGGTGACTTCGATGGCTAGGCCGCATTCCCTTGATTTTGCCCGATCCGCTTTTTATAGCGCCGCCCAAACGGGCCGGCGCTTTGTGCATTGTTCATTCCTGGAGACCCTCTGATGTCTGTTCGTCACTGGCAAGCCGTTCTGCTGACCCTCGTCGTTCTATGCGGCCTCGGCGGCTGTAGCGGCAACTACAAATTCAACGACAACACCTATCGCCCATTGGGTGATCCGCAGGCGGTCAATCGCGGCAAGTGACCGCAAGGAGTATCACCATGGAACTGGTTTTCGAAATGCTCAACACCAAGCAGTTCGTGCCTACGGAGTTGTGCCAGAAGACGTTCAAGCAGGCCGGCGGCGTGATCGGTCGGGGCGAGGATTGCGACTGGATCATCCCCGACCGCAAGCGTCACCTGTCCAATCACCACGCGATGATCAGCTACCGCGACGGCTCGTTTTTCCTGACCGATACCAGCAGCAACGGTATCTCCGACAGCGAAAGCGGTGCGCGTCTGCGCAAGGGCGAAGCCATGCGCATCGAACACGGCAACGTGTACGTGCTGGGAGACTTCGAGATCCGTGCGCGACTGGTGCGCGACCCGGCGACTTTTGACGTTGAAGTCGGCCGTCCGCAAGCCGCTGGCAGCATCATTCCAGACGATGCGTTTCTGGACCTCGATCCGCTCAACGCGCTCGACCAGCAAGAGCGTGTGTACTCGGAAATCGACGAACTGATTTCCCCGAGCACCCACATCGAAGACACCCGTCAGCGCGCCGACTATGCGCGCATCGACATGGAAAGCCTGATGGTCCCCGAGCTGATCGACGCGCCGGCTGAGCCTGCGCCGGCTCCGGCCCCGAAGGCTGTCGAGCGGCAAAGCGAAGGTTTTTGGGAGCACTTCGGTGCGGCGTTGGGCGTCGACCTCAAAGGTCTCGACCACGATGGCCGCGAAGCTCTGGCGCTGAACGCGGCGCGCCTGCTCAAGCAGAGCGTTGGCGGTTTGCAGCAGAGCCTGCGTACGCGCAGCGAGCTGAAAAACGAACTGCGCCTGGCGCAGACCACCGTCCAGGGCTCGCAGAAAAACCCGTTGAAGTTCGCCGTCGATGCCAGTGAAGCGCTGGGCATTTTGTTGCAGTCGAACAAGCCCGGGCAAATGCCGGCGGAGCAATCGATTTCCCGTGCGTTCCGCGATTTACAGGCGCATCAGGTGGCCCTGCTGACCGCCAGCCGCGCCGCCGTTCGCGGCACGCTGGAGCATTTTTCGCCCGAGCAACTGACCTTGCGTTTCGAGCGCGACACCAAGCCGTTGCTGGCCACTTCCGGCAGCCGCTGGCGCGCCTATGGCCGTTATCACCAGGCGTTGCGTCAGGACGATGACTGGAGCGAACGACTGCTGGCCCGCGACTTCGCTCAGGCCTACGAAGAACAGATCCGCCTGATTTCCACCCTTCACACCGACCACCAAGGATGATGCGCATGTCTCGCTGCTCGACCGCTTTTTTCAAGATGCTGACGGCATGTGCGGCGCTGGTGCTGCTGAGCGCTTGCTCGTCGCTGTCGCCGTATTCTCACGTGACCAAAGTCAACCTCAAGCTCACGGCCAGCGATCAGCTGAACCCGGACCTCAACGGGCGGCCGTCGCCGATTGTCGTTCGCCTGTTCGAGCTCAAGCACCCGGTGACTTTCGAGAACGCCGACTTTTTCAGCCTCTACGAGCGTGCCAAGGAATCCCTCGCCCCGGACCTGGTGGCCAGCGAAGAACTCGAACTGCGTCCGGGTGAAACCGTCGAGCTCAAGCTTAGCGTGGAAGAGGGTAGCCGCTACGTCGGCATCCTCGCGGCCTACCGCGACCTGCCGGAAACCAAGTGGCGCTATACCGTGCAAATCACCCCGGTGGAACTCACCGAGGCAGACTTGACGCTTGATCAGGCCGGTATTCGCAACACCCATGAAACGCTCGCCAAGGCGGATGACTGAACATGAATTCCCATAAAGTCATCTGGCAGGAAGGCATGCTGCTGCGTCCGCAGCACTTCCAGCACAACGATCGCTATTACGATCACCAGATGAAAACCCGCACGCAGTTACTGGGCAGTTACACCTGGGGTTTTCTCAATCTGGACATCGATCTGCAGTTCCTCAACATGGGCAAACTGGTGATCAGCCAGGCCTCGGGGATTCTGCCGGACGGCAGCCTGTTCGAACTCGGCGGCAACACCGAGCCGCTGGCGCTGGATGTGCCGCCGAACACCGGCAACACGCCGATTTATCTGGCGTTGCCGCTGGTCACCGGTAATCACATCGAAGCGCGTCGCCCGGAGCAATCCGACGTGCTGGCGCGCTTCACCGCTTACGAAGCCGAAGTGGCGGACTCTAACGCGGGCGACGATTCCGCCAGCCAGGTCAGCTGCGGTCGCCCGGACTTCAAACTGTTGCTGGGCGAGCAGCAGAGCGATCAGGCCTACGTAAAACTGAAAATCTGCGACGTGCTCGACACCACGCCCGACGGCGTGATCAGCCTCGATCCGGACTTCGTGCCGACCTACATTCAGGCGCATGCCTCCAGCTACCTGCTGTCGTGCCTGAAAGAAGTCATCAGCATGCTCGGCCATCGTGGCGACACCATTGCCGAGCGTATCCGTTCCAACGGCAAAGTCGGTGGCGCGGAAGTCGGCGACTTCATGATGCTGCAACTGATCAATCGCACCGAACTGCTGCTGCGTCATTACCTCGGCCTGGAGCAGGTTCATCCGGAAGAGTTGTACCGCGCGCTGCTGACCATGCTCGGCGATCTGGCGACCTTCTCCAGCGACAGCAAACGACCGCGTCTGGACAGCCGTTATCAACACAGCGATCAGGGCGCAAGCTTCCGCAAACTGATGGAAGCGATTCGTCAGGTGCTGTCGATGGTGCTGGAACAGCACGCCATCGAACTGGTCCTGCAAGCGCGTCAGTACGGGATCATCGTCTCGCCGCTGCACGACCACAAACTGCTGGGCTCGGCCTCGTTCGTGCTCGCCGCCAGTGCCAACTGCGATTCCGAAGAACTGCGTCACCGCTTGCCGGCGCACCTCAAGGTCGGCCCGGTGGAGCGCATTCGTCAACTGGTCAACCTGCACCTGCCGGGCATCAAGGTCAAACCGTTGCCGGTGGCCCCGCGGCAGATCGCGTTTCACTCCAACAAAACCTATTTCATTCTCGAACTCAGTTCCGAAGACCTGGCACAACTGGAGCGCTCCGGCGGCTTCGCGTTCCACGTGTCCGGCGAATTTGCCGAGCTTGAACTGAAATTCTGGGCCATCAGGAACTGACCGACATGATCAAGGACATGGAACACCATCAGGACGATAAAACCGTCTTGCTCGACCGTCAGGGGCACGGCCCGGCGCAAAGTCCGCTGACCGATTTCGCTGCGCCGCCACGCTTTGAACAGCTCGAAGAGCGGATGATCTACGCCGCGCGTTTGCGCCCGGCGGAGGCGTTCAACATCAGCCTCAATTCGCTGGTGGCCGCTGGCTCCGACTTGCTCTCGGAAGTGGTGCGGCTCAAGCACAGCGATTCTCGCGAAGACATGCACGCCCTCAATCAGCGTCTCACCGCCGGGCTGAAACTGTTTGAGGTGCGCGCGCTGCACGACGGTGCCGAAAGCAGCCAGGTGATGGCCGCGCGTTACGTGCTCTGCACCGTGGTCGATGAAGCCGTTGTCACCACGCCGTGGGGCAATGAAAGCGAGTGGTCGCAGATGAGCCTGCTCAGCAGCTTTCACAACGAGACTTTCGGTGGCGAGAAGTTTTTCCAGCTGCTCGATCGCCTGTCGAAAAACCCGGTCAAGCACCTGCCAATGCTGGAGCTGATGTACCTGTGCCTGTCCCTCGGTTTCGAGGGCAAGTACCGCGTGCAGGCGCGCGGCATGCTTGAGCTCGAAGGCATCCGCGACGCGTTGTATCGGCAGATCCGTCAACTGCGTGGCGACGTGCCGCGTGAGCTGTCGCCGCACTGGGAAGGCTTGAATGATCAGCGCCGCAGCCTGGTGCGTATCGTGCCGGCGTGGATGGTAGTGCTGTTCACCGTGGTCTGCCTGGTGGTGATGTACTCGGGTTTTGCCTGGGTCTTGGGCGAACAACGCGAAACCGTTCTGCAACCTTATCAGCCGCTAGATCCGGCCGCGGTCCAGCCGCAGTCGCAGCCGTAAACAGGGACGTGTGATGAAAAAGTTTTTCAAGAAAGTCGGCGCATTCTTGCGCAAGACCTGGGTCTGGACCTTGCTGGTCGTGCTGTTTCTTGCGCTGCTGGTGTGGTTCGTCGGGCCGCTGCTGGCAGTGAATGACTACAAGTTCTGGGAAGGCTCGACCTCCCGTCTGCTCACCATTAGCGTGCTGTTCCTTATCTGGGGCCTGACCATGGTCTTCGTCAGCTGGCGCGCCGGGGTGCGCAAGAAAGCCGTCGAAGGCACCGAAGACGGCCAGGAACGAATTCGCCGTGAAGAGCGGATGGACGATGAGCAGAAAGAGCTGCGCGTGCGCTTCAAGGATGCGTTGAAAACCCTGAAGTCTTCCAGCCTCTATCGCGGTCGCAGCGAACGCTGGCGCAGTGATTTGCCGTGGTACTTGCTGATTGGCCCGCACGGCAGTGGCAAGACCAGTCTGCTGGATTTTTCGGGCCTGGAATTCCCGATCAACAAGATCGACCGCAAGCTCACTCGCGACACCCTCGGCACCCGCCATTGCGATTGGTATTTCGCCGATCACGGCGTGCTGATCGACACCGCCGGGCGCTACCTGACGCAGCCGGATGGCGAAGTCGATGGCAGCGCCTGGAACACCCTGCTCGACCTGTTGCGCAAGCGTCGTCGCAATCGTCCGTTGAACGGTGTGCTGGTGACCATCCCCGTGGAAACCCTGCTGGGCAGCAGCGAACGTGAGCTGGACATATTGGCGCGGCAGGTGCGTTCGCGTCTGCAAGAGGTACATCAGAAGCTGCACGTCGACGTGCCGGTTTACCTGGTCCTGAGCAAGGCCGACAAGCTGCTCGGGTTTGATGAATTTTTCGATCAGTTGACCCGCGAGGAAAGCGATCAGGTGCTGGGCACCAGTTTCCGCAAAGATCAGAGCGGCACCGACGTTACGGTATTGCGCGCCGAGTTCGAAGAGTTGCTGCGTCGCCTGAACAGCCAAGTGATCATGCGCATGCACCAGGAGCGCGATACACAGCGCCGTGGCCGCATCCTCGACTTCCCGCATCAGCTGGGGCAGATCGGCGAGCGCCTGTGCCTGTTTGTCGACATGGCGTTCACCGGCAACCGCTACCAGCGTGTCAGCCAGTTGCGCGGGTTCTACCTGACCAGCGCACCGCACCTGACCGAGGAAATGGACCAGACCACCGCCGGCATCGGCGCGAATCTGGGGATCGATTCCGGTGTGTTGCCGACCTTGCGCAGTGGCCGTTCGCGGTTCATTCACCACTTGCTCAGCCGGGTGATTTTCCCCGAGGCCGACCTGGCGGGCCTGGATCAGCGTGAACGCAGCCGCATCCATTGGGGCCAGCGTGCGTTGTATGTGGGCGCATTGGCGGCGCTGGGTCTGTTCGGTTTGCTGTGGGCAAGTGGTTTCTCGGCCAACTACGAGCGACTGGAGCACCTGCGCGACCTGGCGCAAAACTGGACGCAACAGCGCTCGGCGCTGACCGCGCGTGATGACTCAATGGCGGTGCTCAAGCCCCTCGACAGCAGCTACGCAGCGACCCAGGTTTTCCCGAACAAGGCTGACGTGTCGTACCACGAACGCGGTGGCCTGTATCAGGGTGAAGACGTCGATCCTGTGGTCAAATCGGCGTACGAGCGAGAGCTGGAAACCCAGCTGCTGCCCAAAGTCGCATCGCTGCTCGAAGGGCAGATTCGCGCCAACATGAAGGACCGCGAACGCCTGCTCAACAGCTTGCGCGCGTACCTGATGCTGAACATGAAAGACCGCCGCGATGCCGCGTGGCTCAAGGACTGGGTCGCCACCGACTGGTCCTTGCGTTACGCCGGCAACACGGCAGTGCAGAACGGTTTGAACACGCACTTCGAGCGTTTGCTGAAGCAGCCGTTTATCTACCCGCTGAACGATGAACTGGTGGCTCAGGCGCGTCAGGTGTTGCGCAGCGAGTCGCTGGCGAACGTGGTTTACCGGATGCTGCGCGAGCAGGCCCGCAATCTGCCGGAGTACCGTTTCAGCCAACACCTGGGCCCGCAAGGCGCGTTGTTTGTCGGCACCGATTACGTGATCCCGGGCTTCTATACGCAGCAGGGTTATGAGCAGTATTTCTCGATCCAGGGCTCTGCGCTGGTCACCGATATCCTGCGTGACAACTGGGTGCTGGGTGAAGGTTCGGGCATCAGCGGTATGGACTTGCGTCGCCTGATGGTCGAGCTGGAGCAGTTGTATTTCCGCGACTACGCCAACTTCTGGAGCGAAGCAGTCGGTCAGGTGGCGCTACCACCAATCAATGATGCGGGCGAGGGCGCCGAGCAACTGGCGGGCCTGACGTCGGCTAATTCGCCAGTTCTGCAATTGCTGGTGGAAGTGCGTGAAAACACCCGTTTCCCGGTGATCGCGGACAGCATGGATGAGGCTGCGGGTGCGGCTGAAAAGCTGGGCGAGAAGGGCGGCAAGCTGGGCAAACTGGCTGCGGCGGCCGCTGATAAAGCGTCTGACGTGGCCATGAACCTGCCCGACACCGCGAAGAAATCCCTGCAACGTCGCTTCGAGCCACTGCACCGTTTGCTGGACGATAACAACGGCCCGGCCGCTGATTTGACCCCGGCGCTGACCGCGCTCAACGACCTGCAACTGCAACTGGCGAGCCTGGCGCGTGCCAGTGCGCCGGAGCAGGCCGCGTTTGAAATGGCCAAGACCCGCATGAGCGGCCAACGCGATGCGCTGAGCAATCTGCGCAACGCCTCGAACCGTCTGCCGCGTCCGGTCAGCGTGTGGTTCAACGTGCTGGCCGAAGATACCTGGCGCCTGGTGCTGAACGATTCCTACCAGTACCTGAACCAGCGTTACCAGAGCGAGCTGTACAGCTTCTACGGCAAAGCGATCAACAAGCGCTACCCGTTCAGCGCCCACAGCACCAGCGACGTCGCGATCAGTGACTTCCGTGAGTTCTTCAAGGCTCAAGGCATCGCCGACCGGTTCTTCGATAACTACATGCGTCCTTTCGTCAGCGGCGATCCGGGCAACTACCGTCTGCGCAGCATCGACGGCCACAGCATGCCGATCTCCAAGGTCTACCTCGACCAGATGGCCGCGGCACAAGTCATCCGCCAGAGCTTCTTCTCGATCAACCCGGCCGAGCCGCAGGTGCAGTTCAAACTGGAGCCGTACACCCTCGATCCGGCGGTCAGCCGGTCCGAGTTCAAGTTTGGCGACAAGACCATCGAATACCGCCACGGACCGATCGTGCCGGTGTCGTTCAAATGGCCGACCGATGCTGAAGACGGCCGCACCAGTCTGGTCATGGATCGCATGGCGGGGCGCCCGATCGGCATCGAGAAAAACACCGGTCCCTGGTCGCTGTTCCGTTTGTTCGACCTGATGCAAACCGAGTACCTGAGCGGTCGCGACGTGCTGGTGCTGAAAGCTGACGTGGGTGGCCTGCGCGCCAATTACCTGCTCAGCAGCCAGCGCACGCCGAACCCGTTCGACATGGGCGTGCTGCGTACTTTCCGTATGCCGGTGCAGCTCTGATGCGGGTTGCCAGTCCCTGGCGCAGCGCTGCGCGTACTGACGCCGGCAAGGTTCGGGCGCGCAACGAGGATGCTTTTCTCGACGCTCCGCAGCAGGGGCTGTGGGTGGTCGCGGATGGCATGGGCGGTCATCAGGGGGGCGACATCGCCAGCCAGCTGATCGTCGCCAGCCTGGCGGAGTTGCCGGAGCAGGACGATTTCGACGAACGACTCAAAGGCATTCGCCAGTGCCTGCACTGGCTGAATCGTCGCTTGGGTCAGGAGTTGACCGTCACCGCCGGACGTCACGACAGCATCATGGGCAGCACCGTCGTGGCGCTGCTGGTGGAAGGCAATCGCGCGGCCTGCATCTGGGCCGGCGATAGCCGCTGCTACCTGTGGCGCGGGCAGCGTTTGTATCAGCTGTCCAAGGACCATTCGCTGCAGCAGCAACTCATCGACGAACAGCAGATGAGCCTGGAGGACGCGCGTGCGCATCCTTCGGCCCATGCCCTGACCCGCGCGGTCGGGGCCGCCGAGCAACTGACCCTGGATGTGCTCGAACTCGAGGTGTATCCCGGCGATGCGTTTCTATTGTGCAGCGACGGTTTATACAACGGGCTGAGCAGCGACGCTTTGGGCAATGCGCTGAGCCTGACCGCGCCGCACATCGCGCTGGAGCGTCTGTTCGACGGCGCCTTGCGTGGCTCGGCACGGGACAACCTGACCGCTGTGGTGATCCGCAAATGACTCAACTCATGCCCCCGCTCGACGACCTGCTGGTGAGCGAAGAGCAAGCCAGTAACCTGACTTACTTTGCGTTTGCCAAAGCCCATAACGCAGAACCTGCGCTGGCGCCGACCAAGGCCAGCGTCGGTGAACTGCCTGACGTGCTGGCAGGCCGTTACCGCATCGAGCGTCTGCTCGGCGCCGGTGGCATGGGCGCGGTCTACCGCGCACGGGACTTGCTGAGCGAACAGTTCGGCGATCCCGACCCTTACATTGCGCTGAAAATCCTCAGCGAAGAATTTGCCGAATCGCCGGATGCGAGCGCCTTGCTTTACAGCGAGTTCGCCCTGATCCGGCGCTTGCGCCACGACAACGTGCTGCGTTTGCACAGCTTTGAAGTGGACACCGATTGCCAGCGCGCCTTCATCACCATGGAACTCATGCGTGGGCTGACCCTGGACAAACTGCTCTGCGAGCGGCCGCTGGGCCTGCCGTGGAAAGAACTGCGTGACATCGCGCTGCCGCTGCTCGACGCGCTGGCCCATGCCCACGCTCGCGGCGTGCTGCACGGCGACATGAAACCGAGCAACGTAATGCTCAGCGAAGAAGGCGTGCGCCTGTTCGATTTCGGTCTGGGCCAGGCCGAGGAGGGCATCTTGCCCGGCCTGCCTCACCTGAGCCGCAACCGCTTCAACGCCTGGACCCCGGGCTACGCCGCTCCGGAACTGCTCGAAGGGCAACCGTTAGCGGCCAGCGCCGACGTCTACGGCGTGGCCTGCGTGATCTACGAATTGGCCGGCGGCAAACACCCGTTTCGGCGCATGTCGTCGACCGAGGCCCGTGATGGCCAACTCGAGCGCGAACTGCACGCCCCGCGCAATCTGCCAAAACGCTGCTGGCCAGCGCTGCGCACGGCGTTGGCATTCGATGCGGCTGATCGCACGATCACTGCCGCACAACTGCGTGACGCCATGGGCGCCACTTCGTCTTTGCTGCAACGTCTGCGACTTCGGGCGTAACGGATGACTACCGAACAGGGAGCACACAATGTTCAACTCAGCTAACGAAACGCATTTCAGCCTGACCGTGAAAGATTACGACGGCGACCTGCAAGTGCTGTCGTTCACCGGCACCGAAGGCATCAGCCAGCCGTATCGCTTCGACATTGAACTGGTCAGCGAAAACCCCGATCTGGACCTGGAAAAGCTCCTGCACAAACAGGCATTTCTGGCACTCGATCCACAAGGTTCCGGTATCCACGGCCAGATCTACCGCGTTGCCCAAGGCGATGCCGGCAAGCGCCTGACCCGCTACAAAATTTCCCTGGTGCCGCGACTGCAATACCTGCATCACCGCACCAACCAGCGCATTTACCAGCAGATGTCAGCGCCGAAAATCATTGCGCTGATTCTTGAAGAACACGGCATCAAAGGCAACGCGTACAGCTTCCAGCTCAGCCAACCGTGTCCGGACCGCGACTACTGCGTGCAGTACGACGAAACCGACCTGCACTTCGTCCAGCGCCTGTGCGAAGAAGAAGGCATTCACTACCATTTCCAGCACACCAGCGAAGGTCATCTGCTGGTGTTCGGCGATGACCAGACCGTGTTCCGTAAACTCGGGCAACCCACCGCCTACGTACAGGGCAGCGGCATGGTCGCCGACGAACCGGTGATCAAAGGCTTCAAGCTGCGCCTGGAAACCCGCACCAGCCGAATCACCCGCCGCGACTACGATTTCGAAAAACCACGGCTGCGACTCGAAGCCGCTTACAAACCTGATGTGCAGAGCGAAGAGCCGGACCTCGAAGATTACGACTACCCCGGCCGCTTCCTCGACCGTGCGCGCGGCAAATTCCTCAGCCAGCGCGCCCTCGAACGCCATCGCGCCGACTACCAGCAAGCCGAGGGCAACGGCGACCAGACGCGTCTGATCAGCGGCCATTTCCTGGAGATGTCCGACCACCCGCGCACCGAGTGGAACGACCTTTGGCTGCTCACCGAAATCGTCCACGAAGGCAAACAACCGCAAGTCCTCGAAGAGTCGGTGACCAGCGACACCACCGCTAACAAAGACGACTTCCACCAAGGCTACCGCAACCGCTTCCTCGCCACGCCATGGGCGGTGTTCTACCGCCCTGCGCTGGAGCACCCGAAACCGCGCGTCCTCGGCAGCCAGACCGCCCTGGTCACCGGCCCCAAAGGTGAAGAAATCCATTGCGACCAGTACGGCCGCATCAAGGTGCAGTTCCACTGGGACCGCGAAGGCCAGGCCGACGACAAAACCAGCTGCTGGATGCGTGTTTCTTCAAGTTGGGCGGGTGACCGCTATGGCGCCATCGTCATCCCGCGCATCGGCATGGAAGTCCTCGTCACCTTCCTCGAAGGCGATCCCGACCAGCCGTTGGTGACCGGTTGCCTGTACCACAAGGAAAACCTCGTTCCCTACGACCTGCCGGCAAACAAAACCCGCAGCGTGTTCAAAACCCTCAGCTCACCGGGTGGCGGCGGGTACAACGAACTGCGGATTGAAGACAAGAAAGGGGCGGAACAGATCTACATCCATGCCCAGCGTGACTGGGATGAAAACATCGAACACGACCAGAAAATCCGCGTCGGTAACGAACGCCACGACACCGTGGAAAAAAATACCTATACCGAGCTGAAAGCCGAAGAGCACCGCACCACGATTGCGGATCGCAAAGTTGAAGTGCGCCTGGATGATCACCTGACGATTGGGCAGAACCAGCATGTGAAGCTGGGCACCGCACAGCTGACCAGCGTCGGGAGGGAGATTCACCTGAAGGCTGGGGCGAAGATTGTGATTGAGGCTGGGGCTGAGCTGACGATCAAGGGTGGTGGCAGTTTTATCAAGTTGGATGCGGGTGGGATTACGGTTGTTGGGCCGGTGGTGAAGATCAATGCCGGTGGGTCGGCGGGGAACGGGACGGGGATTGGGATTAAGCCACCGGTGCTGCCGGGGGCGGCGGATAGGGATAAGGCGGGGAGTTTGATGGAGCAGGCGTTGGGGAATGCGCCCGAGGAGCAGATCAAACGCAAACCAAAACGAATGCTTAATTTTTCCGGCTAATAGACACCGACGGCAATCCAAGCCACCAGGGATCAGAATTCAGGTAATTGGTAATGACTGAGACAACGACAAGCAAAGTAGAAAAATGGGCGTATCCGCTGAAAGTAGGGACGGCAGAGGCCACGGATCCGCAGCAATTTTATAAGGCATTGGCGAAAGCCAAGGATGGTTACTATCCGCTAGGTGCCAATGGACTTTGGCACGGTGGTGTTCACTTTGACGAGGACACGGGGTTGGTGGGAGATCTGACTGAAGTCAGATGCATTGCTGATGGGGAGGTTGTGGCGTATAGGATTGATGATGCGTATCCGAAATCTGACTTTGGCTCGGCACAATCAATTTATTCAACTGGTTTTGTTCTGGTTAAGCATCGACTTGAGGTGCCTGCGCCTCCTGCAACCACCCCCGCACAGGGTACGGCGTCTGGCGCACAGCTGGCAGCCGGGCCAAGCCTGATTTTTTATAGCTTGTACATGCACTTGCTCGATTGGGATAACTATAAGAAGAATCCGACATTGACTCCTCCTGGCTTCTGGGGGAAAGGCTTATACAAGGTTAAGGCGAGTGCGCCGGATAAAGCGTTAGGCCTCCGGGTTCGAAGTGGCAATTCTGGACAGCACCCGGTGGTGGCAGTTTTGCCGCGTGGAACTACCGTAGTGACTCAACCTGCACCAGCCGCTGAAAATTGGGTAAAGATTGTCAGTGTCACTCCTGAAGTTGCAGGACTGCCTGCTGGTACAGGTTGGGTATTTAAGGGGCAGTTGAAAGACCTCGGAGAGGGGAAGTACCTCGTAGGCAATGACGCCCTAGACTCGCTACCAGGGGGCGCACAGCGCGGCGCAAATGTACGTAGTGCCCATACAGCCGGACTGCCTCTTAGCCATCTTTCACCAGGTACGCAAATAAGGCTCGGTGACGATGCAACGCCTAATAAATTTAAAAAATTGGTGGAGATCGTGAGTGGTTCATCGAACCCTGCTTTGACACCGGGTACGGATGGAAACCTCCCAGGTTTCATTTGGTCCGATTCGCTTGAGCCAATGAGCGAGCCGCATAGCCCATTGGGAAGCGTCATTTCCTTAAGTCCGTCGTTCAAAATCAAGGCTGGCGAAGTCTTGGGGCATATAGGAAAGTATCAAAATCAGTCGGATGCGGCCCCGAGAAACTTGCTGCATCTAGAAGTGTTTTGCTGTGAGGACATTCAGGCCTTTGTCACTCAAAGCCAAAGCAAAGCAGGAGCCTTGCCAACGGATCAGAAAAATCTGATGAAGGTTTATAAGGGCACCAAACTTATTACCCACCGAGCTGACATCACCAGCAGCAATCCGCCCAAGATCAGCGATGAGGGAATACTGATTGGTTATGATTTGGTTGTCGCGGTCAGCGTTCTGGAGGCAATGCCGGCCGAAAACAAAATCAAGGAAGGTACTGCCCAATGGTGGCGCCTCGAAGGACTTCTGGGTGACGACCAAGGCAACACCATCAGCGGTTGGCTGCGCGAACAAGACCTGATGATCACCCGTCACAATTCGTGGGAATGGGAAGGGTTCGAATTTATAGAAGAAACAGCCGACAACACCGAACATCTGGTTGCCAATCTGCATGATCTTAACCTGCTTACCGAGGACGAAAAAGCCTCGTTTGTGCCCAAGGCCAGCACCTCCACCAACGGGCCGGTTAAAGAGCGGCTGTACAATATCATCGACACCGACAAGAACGACAAACTCACAGTTACCGAAATTCGCGCTGCATTGGCCAAACCCTGGTTTGCGCAATCCGTTTCATCGCTGGCAACCAAGTATGAAAGTGAATGGCTCTATAAATCTGAGAAATGGGACGCGCTGGACGAACTGATGGGGCATACGGCCTCATATCCCAATGTAAATTGGGTGGCTGAGAAGAAGCGGATCGAAAAACTGGGGTGGTGGGGCGAGTTAGTTGGAAATGAAGGGCTTAGTGCGGATGGGAGAGTATGGCATATACACAGTATAGGTTTAATACAGAACTTTGCGTCAGTGTCATCAGAGTTGATATCAAAAGTTCAAATGGAAAAAATGTTTCCCAGTTCTTCTGATGGGAAACGCGAAGAAGTCAGAGAGATCTTTAATAGGTATGCAGCGCGTTTTGAGATTAATACACCTGCACGGATTGCACAGTTTTTTGCGCAAGTTAAGACTGAGGTCGGGGCGGCACTTGTAGGTAAGTCAGAAAGTCTTTGGTATTCAGTATCAGCATTAAAAAATTTGTTCAAAAGATATTTTGATACGTATCCTGCGGAAGCGGAGCAACTAGGTTATAAGCGCATTGAAATGGTTCAATACAATGCTCTAAGCCCCGCAGCGAGAAGTGCTTATACTTTAAATGGTGGGAAGGCATACTCTCAGTTGCCCAAGCCCGATGAAATTGCTAAGCGTGTATATTGCTGTTGTTCAGCCTCGGGAAACTTTGTGTTGACTTCTGGAGGCTGTGCTGAGGGGTTGAGTTACAAGGGGAAAGGGTTTATTCAGCTTACATGGAAGGCGAATTACAAGGCAGTCGAAGATGTTCTAAAGGCTAAGTTGCCTGAAGAAGCGATTGATATTGTTGCCAATCCTGATCAATTGCTTGATACAAAAATAGGTTTGTTGTCGGCGATGGGTTTTTGGGAGTGGCAACATCTAAACACTAAAGTTGCTCCAAACGTGGAGAGTACTGACAATATTACCAAAGTTGTGAACTTGAAAACTGAAAGCTATGCAGAACGTCGCACGAATTTCACCGAAATTTATCAGGTATTCTCACAATGATTGGTAGAGCTGATTACGTTACGCTAATTGCATCAACTATCTTGCTTGCAGCGGTTCCGGTTATTTGGGCGGGAGAAGGTACTGGCCTACCTGCCAGTTCTAAAATACTCAAAGCTTTAAATGTGAATCTGATCGAAGGGTTAGAGGATCAAAAGCTATTGGTACTGAAAGCAGAGCCAGGTGATGAAGCACAACGGCTACTGTTAATCGCTGATGGGGCTAATCCGTCTGTGATTATGGAGTCAAAATTAGCTTTGCCACTAATTAAAAATATATATTCTCCTGCTAGCTACGATGGGTTTGATGTTGGTACTTCGACCGCTGTGAAAAACGTTGTGAATGTTGTGGATGTACAAGGTGAAAATATTCCTTTGAAGTATGCCACTTTAAGTTCAGGAGAGTATCTGGATTTAAGAACAACTGAGGAAGATAATGCGAAATATAACTTCAATTTGCAGTTTCAATATGACCTGCAAACAAAAAAAATGGTCCTAAAAAATTTGCTTCTTGTGACGAATAACGACTCGTGCGACCGGTCGCTGCTCGGCGTGTATGCGTTACCGCTAGGTCGTTTAAGCTTGAAGTCATTAGATGAGTTTAATGGTGCTGATGCATTCGAATATTTGAAAATGCTGCACATGGAAAGCCAGTCTGGAAAAAACAGTCGCGAGAAGCTTATGCCGGTGGAGGTTGGCAATAATTTTGATAAAGCTCTTGCGGCTTATAAGCAAGGTAGTAAAGACCGTTTTAATGAATTGATGGATTACTTTATTTCCGGTGGAGGCGAAGACTCCATGTGTGCACCTGAGACCTATGTAGTAGAAAAATACTATTTTTCAAATAATCCAGGGTGGTCGAATGACCTTGGATTTTTATTTGAACAGTCGGGTCATTATGGTGAAGCTGTTGAACTGCTCAGTTATATTGTGGTAAGTAATCCGGATAGGATAGTCGCTTATTTGAATTTGGCTGATAGTTATTGGGGTCTTGGCAGCAAAAAATTGGCTGCGGAAAACTACAAAAAATATCATTCGCTAATGGTGCAGTCTGGAAAGGTTGAAAAAATTCCGAAACGGGTAATTGAACGAAGCTAAAAGTGCAGGAGGGTAGTTTGCTTATTGTTTTAGCTGAGTTCTACAATACATGCGCCCCTTTCATTTTTAATCATGGATGTACTAATAGATAGAGTTGTATTTTTGCGGTTCGTAGTGATTTTTATGGGTGGGTCATGGCGTTCTACGTCTATTCTATATTTTCTGTATTAGTGTTGGTTTCAGTTTCGGCTTAAGCGGAGATTACTAATGGTTTCAACCGTACTTCAGGCCAGTTTTTTACGTGATGGAAGTTAGATTGTTAGTGGGAGTTACTTGGAAAGGGGGCGGATTTATTTATGATGGATGCGTCGTCAATAAATAAATCCGCCACCTTCTGTAAGACACTGTAGAAATTACTTCATTATGGACGTGTGATCTATGAAATATTTTTTACTGTTGATTAGCTTGCTTCCTGCAGCTGCATGGTCTTCTGTAGGTGATTTGTGCAATCTGGAACAAGATCCCATAAGTTTTATTACTGATTGGAACTCTGGAAGCAGTAAGACGAAGTTGTTATCAACCCAAGATGGTAAAGAGTTTTTGATCGACCACGGTCGTATCCTATATGTTGGTGACCTGAATAATGACGGAAATGACGATTTTATCTTTGAAGCATCAACAGGTGTTGGTTCAAGTGGAGATCAAGTTTTTAGCTTTCTACTTCAGTGCCATGGCTACCTAAAATTGCTTGGTGCAGATTACTTTGCCAAGGTGGAGGTAGTGGAAAAAGAGAACAAACAAAAGAACTATTTTAAGGAAATTAAGATATATTCATACAAGCGAAACTCGGATGGCAGTATTCAGCACAAAGGTGGCATGCCTTTAACCACTCCACACATTTGGAAATTTAATGTCGAATCTCAGAAGTACGAAGGGAAGTCAAAGTAGAAAATAGGGTGTTTATAATCGACTGGTCAGGAAGTGAAAAGGGCAGGATTTATTTATGATGATGCGGTCGCCAATAAATAAATCCGTCCCCTCCAGATTCTTCTCCTATGCAAAAATTAGGCTTAGAGAAAAATGGACGGATTTATTTAAGTAGGGTTTGGTGTCGCTAATTAGATCCGCCCCAATTTCTTCGGTAATTGTAAAAGCGCTAAATGGCCTGGGAATACCGCACGAAGAAACCAAGGCTTACGACGAAAAACTAATTGATGCCATCTGTAATTAGCGAGGCAGAAAGATTGTAGGAGGTACATCAGATGGTCAGTTGTACTATTTTTCGAAAAATTCCATTGCAGTGCAGCAGGGCGTAGCAGACCGATTTGTTTCAGAAAAGGCGAAAGCACAGGGGCGATTGAAAGATGAAAGCGGCTACTAATATTTTGGTGTTTGTTGTTGCAGTGCTTTTTGCAAGTATTTCAATGGCTCAAAACAGTCTGTCGCTTTACGTTTCCAGTTCAGGAAGTGCAGCTATAACTGAGGTGCAAGGAAGCACCTCGCTGCTAGTTCTTGCTGGGGGAAACAATAGTGGACAGCCTACGTCGGGCAGTTGCGTAATCGCAGCAAGTTTAACAGCTGTAGAAGGAGGCTTTAAAGGTAACCTCTTTCCAATCAGCACGGGCATAAATAGCTATAGTGAAAAACAAGCGTTGGGAAAAAAAATAAACGTTGACAGAAATCCCACGGCTATAGTTATAACTGATGTGGATGATGTGGGTATTTGTGCATTAGATAATAGTTTGGTTAATCGCTACGGGAAAGTTTTGGTCAATGATAAGAAGCATAAAATTGTTTATGCAGAAATGATTGATCTCGCTCACGCTAATGCTCTTTCATTATTTAAGGAAGGAAAAAAAGAGCAAGCCGTTATTGGGCTTTCTCCTTATGCGGAGAACTATAAGTCTGCTTGGCTGGCTGATAAAGAAATAGCTGGTGTAGTTGTTTCAGCGATAAATGATTATGCCTATTTTCTACAGGAGAACAATCAAGCAGCGGAATCTATCTCGTTTTTAAAAGATATCGTAATAGTTCAGCCAAACAGAGCGGTCGCGTGGTTGAATTTGGCGGATTCGAACTGGGCGGTTGGCAACAAAAATGACGCGGCAAAACAATATTTTGAATACAAAAAGCTCATGCTGTCGGTAGACAGAAAGTCAAAAATTCCGGCGCGAGTATTTGAGCGTTCTGAAACTTGAGAGCTCTGTTGGAGTGATCTCGATATTAGAAAGTGGGCGCCCGTTATTTGGTAAGTGACTTGCATCAAAACAAGTTCGTCCGCTTTCCTTTGTCTGGCAAGTACAGACTGAGAGTCAGGCCAGTACGCTTCCAACAAAGAAGACAGAACAAGTGACTGATTTCTTTATGTTGGGTAAGGTGTCACTAAATGAATCTACCCCTGGTTTCTTTTTATCTCTTATAACCGCAAAATAAAACTCCATACTACTAGCTATGGCGAAATATGAACTCAGTTGACCAGGATTAGGACAAATGAAAAAATTATTCGATAAGAAAATAATTGTTGTCGCTTTGCTTGGTGGTTGCATCGGCTATGCGAGTGCCTCTGATTTTTTAGTGATCAGCCGGGATGTCACAGGCGACGGTAATCTGGATCAAATCAAACTCACAAATAATAACACTGAGCTTTACACGTTAAGTGTCAGTTCCGGTGGTAGGGAGCTATTCAGGAATGAAGCTCTTGTCCCGAAGGCCATAAAAAATAGTGGCGGATTAGAGGTTTTTCAAGGTTTAGATGTGGCAGATGGGAATATATCAATTCGGTATCGTTTTTGTAGTCCGTCTAGCAGCGTCTGCTATCTAGAAATGTTGTGAGTATTTTTAAGGACGGAAAGTTTTCTGTTTCACGAGAAGAAGTCGTAGCCAGTGCAGATAAAATTGCATTAACAGGTATCTTTTATCGAAAGCCAACCGTTCCATTGGAGTCACTGACTTACCAGTCGCTTATAGAAAATGATGACAGTGCGACGAAATTATTTGCCGGTACTTATGGCAGTTGCGTGATCAAAATGGGTGGATATTCGCTAATGAAAATCTCTGATGAGTTGGAGAAAGATTCACCAAGTGATTGGGTTCTCAAGGATGGTTGTATTACTCCCGCGTTAGTCTCTGCTTTGCAGGCTCAGAAATATTTATCGCCTAAGGCTGCGTCCAGCTATTTTAGTAAGTCTGGAGCCAGCTCGATTGTTGAATGAATAACCAAAGCTATAGAAAAGTGGCGGGTTTTTTAAGTTGGGTAAGTTCTAGTCCTTTCTTAATAAAAATTAACGTTGGGGGCGAGGGATTTGCTTTTTTTAATTGCTCATGTAGCATGATTTAAATGGAGCAAAATTGATGAATAAAATTTTTGTAGTGGCTATCATGGTTTGTTCCATGTACGCATACGGAGACAGTGCAAGTTATCCTTTGACCCCTGATTTTAATAGTGCGGGTAAGGTCGAGTTTACAAGAGTCGAAGGCGAGGGCGGCCAAGTATTGGAAGGCAGCCTTATCACCCATGACGGCCATCGAAAAAATGTTCCTGATACATGTAAGCCGGAAGGGGGGAGCGCTGAGCTGGTTGATGCGTATACTGTTAAGGCGAAAGCAACTTATTTTCTGTTTACATGTGCTTGGCCCGTTCAGCATTCGGGAATTGGACTCAATGGAATTCAATACGATACCTACGTGTACACAGGTAAAAATCTTGCCTCAATTGAAAAAAACAAAACGTTTTCCCAGCGTCTGTCGGGTTATGAAGGAAGTCTGGAGGAAGGTGGTATTAGTTATGCTTGGTATGTGACGCGTAAAGTCGCCGAGCAGAAGCTTAAAGAGCTTGAAGCTGGAGACGCTGTTGACTCTCTGATGATGGCTCATGCCATAGTTTTGACACGCTTGAAAGATGGTGATTATCAAGCGATACAACATTATTTGAGTTCCGAGCGTATTCAGCAATTGCGTACAAATTTTCCTGTAAGTAAATCCACCTTAATTGCCTATAATGATTTGGGTTACGCTCTGGGAGAGTCCAATTCAAATGGCTTGGCGTACAAGATATTAAAGGAAGTCGAAACGATCGCTCCAGATAGAGTCGTACTCAAAATCAACATCGCCGATGTGCTATGGTCGTCCGACAAGGAGGAATCGAAAAGGTACTATAAAGAATACGTTGAGCTGATGCGCAAATCCGGAAAAAGTAATTTGATACCTGCTGAAGCGCTTGAGCGCAGTACTTACTAGATAATGCAAAATGCTGGCCTGTCTAATAAGCGGTAAGCGGCGGATGGCTGTGATGAGGTTCGACTTTATGACGTTTTCGAAATTGGTGCCCTTAATTTGTGTTTTTCACTTGGGGCACGCAGCGGCTGAGATTCCCAATATTGGCTCTGTCTCGGAAGTCGGGGCTGGCCGCGTTGGAAATAACGTTGTCAGGTATATAAAAACATTCGGTAGTAGTTGTCTTGACGTTCAGGTGATTAGCCCTGACAAAAACTGGAGCGTTTTGTCTTCTTCAAACTTTTGTACCTTTGAAGGTAAAAAATTCGGTTCGGATTTTGCTGATGCTGGTTTCGAGGATATTACGGTGGAAGCTGACGGTCTTCATTTGACACTCAGCCTTACCCCTTTGCAGCCAACCGGTGAGCAGCGCAGAGGTTGTGTCATCCCTGTCGCAGCGGAGGTGATTAAAGATTTGAAGTGTGCCGAAGCAGGGAAATAACTGAGCAGGTTCGGAATAATTCGTGTGTATTCTCAATTGAAGGGATTGCAAAAAATAGATCTGGCTCCTTTTTGGGGTGTGTGCATCAGTACAAGGAAATAGTTTTGAATAAGTTTTTTTTGTTGGTGATGTTTTTCTGTACTCCGGTTGTGGCCGCTGAACCGATCTTTCAAACTCTCAAGTCGTGTGCGCAGGACGTCAGCGTCACGAATAGTTGCTCGGTAGTGCTAGATAGCAATGGTTATGTGATAGATGCCGGTTCCGACCAGAAGCTATCAGACACGGCGGAGCCGACTGGGGCTTTGAATTTGGTTGAGCTTTATCGGGATGGAAGTCGATACGTTCTGGCTCATGAAAATTTTTCCAGGGCTCAGTCCCGCCGCTGGTTGGTGTTTGGATACGAAGGTGGAAGAATCCAACTGCAAAGGATCTACATCTTCTCATTAGATACCTCCAAGCAGTCTGGGCCTTACTGGCACGGTTACGACTGCCGACCTGACTCCGAGCCGTTCACTCCGCCAAGCGGTGTGCCTTTCAGCGAATCAGCTATGCAGGCACTGTGTGGAGATGTTGAGGGTGACGTAGTAGTGGTGCCGAAAGCGCCAGGTATCTCCATCCCCTCCAAATCCTGGGCCGTGAGTGTTCCCGTGTATAGAGCCCTCACCCGTGTCGGCGCTGCGACCTACCTGTTTCGAGGAAGTGAGGAGCCGGAATTGCAGACATTCTCCTGCCTGTCCAATTGTGTTTCCAGCACATCGGAAAAGGCCGAGACCCCTGCGGGGACTGCTTCATCTAAGTCAAGTGTTTCCGCTAGCGCCAAGGAAACCTGCAACCCCGATAGCTTCACCAATCCTGACTTAATCATGTGCGGCCAGCAAAGCTTCGAGAGAGTCGACGCTGTGTTGAATGAGCAATACAAGAATACCCTGACCATCCTGGCCCCCGCAGACAAGAAGCAACTGACCGACGTACAGAGAAAGTGGGTGCGCTTCAAAGAGGCCTACTGCGAGGATATGTATCTGGCCACTTTTCCAGGGGCGGAGGCGCCAATAGACAAACTCGTGTGCTTGGCGCGTGCAACCACTGCCCGGCTGGGTGAGCTTATTTATCTACAGACAGGACTGCCAAATGATGGCTTTTACAAAGCTGCATCGTTGATGGCAGGGCAGGATGGCGAAAGGGGCTTGAAGGCCTCGATCAACTTGCTGGCAGGGGGAGATTTCGACGATCCGGTTTGGAAGCAGTACGCGGACGCGCACTGCGAGATGAGTTTCCGTCTGTTTCGTGAGGGCCGTGCTCATTGTGTTCTGCGAATGCGTTTTCAGTTACCCATGAATCGCTAACGGTACGAGCTCACTGCCCCAGATAGGCTGTCGGTGGTGCGTTACGGTTAATCAGGAAAGGGGACTTAACGTCCCCTTTTTCTATTTGCGGTTCGGCTAAACCTTCGCCCGATGCTCCGCCGCATCCGACGAATCAATATGATCCAGCGCTCGCTCCACCAACAAATGCACACCGTCCGCCATTCTGCTAAGTGCCAAGGCAATGGATCGCCGTGAACCTTCTACACCATCGGCCAGATCGGCAGCGATTGCGCTGATGGACAGCAGATCCTCTGAAGCATTAGCCAGTAGCGTTTCGGTGTGGAGGTCGGGGGCGACGATGAAAAGCGCACCGTCGCGTCGCTTTGATTGTTTCTCCCCCGCTGTGCCGAGGTGAAGATCGAGGGCGCGTTCGGCGGCTTCGTGGAGTTTTCTCGAATCGAAGGATTCGTAGGGGGAGGTGGCTTGGTGTTCTGGAGAATTGGGAGCCGGATGAGTCATAGGTGTAAATCCTTTGGAGTTAAATTGGTTTTTCTCCGGTTTCGGACTTGCACATCCGGTCGCCATTTTCGCAGCAACGAAACTAGGTTATCGATGAGGATCGGAGTTGCCTAGTTCACGAACAGCACCGCGTCTTGAAGGAAACGTCCGAGGCCATCGCAGCCACTTTCAGCAGATGAGCCTGCGTTTTAAACGCGACAGCTGCCGGTCGAAAGATCATCAATAAAACCACCCCCGCGATTAATCACCCAACCCCCCATTTTCCTTTAGACTTGCTCCCTCCCAGGAAGACCTCAGGACACGGAATGCCAGTCCCCTCAAACACCCTTCGCTCCGCGCTCGTGGTTTGGCTGTATGCCGCCGCCATGGTGCATCTGCTCGTCGGCCTTGTGCTGACCTGGGCGGGCCATTCGGGATTGCTCGATGGCTACTTGCTGACCATCGAACAAGCTTTCTGGGCAACCGACGTCGTACCCATCACCGCCCGTGCCCAACAAGTCTGGTGGGTTGCGATATTCGGCGCCACGCTGCAGAGCTTCTCTCTCTACATGCTTGCCCTCGTGCGCATCGGCCATCGAACGAAAAGTCCCATGGCGTGGGGCTGGTTGATTGCCGGCATCGTGCTGTGGGCGCCGCAAGACATGTGGATCTCCGCTCAGGCCCGGGTCTGGTCGCACTTGTGGGTCGACAGCCTGGCGCTGCTCACCCTGCTGCCGCCGCTGATCTGGCTGTATCGTCATGACCGTCGCGCAATCGCGGTAAACAACACGCCGAGCGAGTCGGCAACGCCTTGAAGCACCTTCGCGATCTGGCCTGAGGACCACCCATGAGCAAGCCTCTTATGTACCTGCTGGCTGGCAACGGTGGCACCGCCGAGTGGTGGGATGATGCGTTGCCGCATTTTCAGCGCTATCAGGTGGTACCGCTGGAGCTGCCAGGCTTTGGCAACAATCCTGAAGGCCCGTGCGAAGACCTCGGCGCTTACGCTCAGGCGTTGCTGACGGCGACGGTCAAGGGCAGCGCGATTATCGCGGTCGGGGTCAACGCGTTGCTGGTGTTGCATGCACTGCAACGCCAGCCCGGACACTTTTGCCGCAGTGTTCTGTTGGCGCCGGTGGGGGCTTTCCTGTGGCAGAGGCGTCTGCCGGCGTTGATGTCGCCGCTGCCGATTCGCAAGACCATTCACTGGCTGCTGTCGAACAAACCCGCGCTGTTTGCGCACAAGTTTTCCAACCAGACCTGGACGCCTGCGCAGTATCAGCGCATGGGCGCCGGGTACGCACGTTGTCGCGCGTTTGTGCCGTACTGGGACTTGGTGCGCGCTGATACCGCGTTGCCGCTGCTGGAGTGGATCACCGACCCGATCGAGCTGGTCTGGGGTGATCAGGACAATGTGCTGGGCATCGAACAGGCCGCGGCATGGTCGGCCATTCTGGCCCGCGCGGATCTGAGCGTCAGCCTGAAAACTGGTTGGGGGCATTACCCGTGGATCGACTCGCCGGCCGAATTCGCCGAGTGGCTGGAGTCGGGCGAGCGCGGGTTCGTCGCCCACACCAAGGGTGGTCGGTTGCGTCTGGCCGAGTTGGCCGGGCAAGCGGTGCCGCCAGCGCTGTCGCTCAACGCGTGTGATGATTCACGTTTGCCGGCGTTCCTTGCGAGCCAACCGCACGCGACATGGGCGGTGCGTTCCTCGAGTTACGGCGAGGATCAGGCCGATGCGGCGAATGCCGGTTTGAGCACTACGTTCCTGCGTGAACCCACTCACAACGTGCCGGCGCGCATTGCCCAATTGTGCGCGGCGGGCGTTGAAGAGGTGGTCGTGCAGCGCTTCATCACGCCGCAGCTGTCCGGCATTGCTTTCGTGCGTCACCTGTCGGTGGAGCTGGAATGGGTGGAAGGGCATCTCGAGTCTCTGGCCGATGGTCAGGTGAGTCCTGAGCGGGCGGTTATTTCCCGACTTGGCGGCTCGTGGAGCAGCGACACTTTCAAGCCTTCTCACGGTTTGACCGCTGACGTACTGTGGCGCTTTCTGCAAAACGTTCTGCGGGTATTCCACTACGTGGCCGGCGACGTTGAGTGGGCCTGGGACGGTAATCAACTGTGGCTGTTGCAATACCGGCCGATCAGCGACTACGGCTGGCGTCGTCACCTCACGGCCGCCAACATCGCCGAGATCCTGCCGCCGCAGCCAAGCGCTTTTGTCGAATACGCACAACGGCGTGCGGCGGCCAGTATTCCGGCGATCATGGCGCGTTGGGATTCGCGTGTATTGCAGGATAACGAGCCGTTCACCGCGATATTTGGCGGCGCGTCGTACATCAACAATGATCTGTTTCTCGCGCGGCTGGCCGACTGGGGTGTCTCTGCTAGCAGTTACGCCGGTGAGGTGGGCGGAGCGACGCCGCCGCTGCCTTGGCGACCGCTGCGCTTGGTGCGTTCGCTGCCATTGTTTTTGCGCATGCAACGCATCGCGCGAGGGCATTTGCTGACGCTGGAAAAGCAGTTGCGCCGCTTCGACGAAGAACTGGCCGGGCTGATCGCCCAAGGTGCCAGCGGCCAACAACTGGCGGATTGGTTCACCCGGTTCTATGTGTTCGTGGTGCAAGGCAACCTGTGCATAGCCACCTCCCTGGCGAGCAGCGGCGGCGACTTTCTGGGCCGGCCGCCCACCGCTTATGACGACCTTGAAAACAGCCCGCATCGACTGCCTTGGGAAACCGATCCCGCCACGCCGCGCCCGGCCCTGTCGGATCTGCCATTGCAGGCGTTTCCCCAATGGTCGGGCCTTGTCCGTGTGGCCCATACGACCGGCCTGCCGGGCCTGCGCGGTTATTACTTGCAAGTGCGCGAGTGGTACCGCGACAACCTGATGCGGGTGTTTTTCCGCCTGCACCATGCCATGCCGATGGCCGACCGGGCCCATTGGTTTGCGCCGCATCCAGACATCCGAGCCCGCGCGGGCAGCTTCTGGCAGGACGGCCGTGAGGGCACCGAGCAAGCAACAAGTTTCATGATTTATCCGGGGCAGGTGCAAGGCATTCTCGGCGACGACATTTTGCTTGAAGACACGCTCGATCCTGGCCGCCACGCGCATTACCAAAGTGCGCGGGCGGTGATAGCGCGCATGGGCGGGCGCTTGTCCCACGGTTCGACATTGCTTCGCGAGTTGCGCAAACCGTCGGCGGTGCTGCCTTACGTCGATATGGCGTGGCTGGGGTGTGAGGTGCTGTATCGCGATGGTGAGTTGACGTTGGTGCGATAGTTTGTAGCGCGAATTATGATCGCCGCCAGAGACTGGCAATCATCAGTTGCAAACTGACTTGGCAGTCATTGACAGCAAAAACCTATCGATTTTCTGTAAATGGGAGTCGATAGTGCCGTTACTCACTGAAGCCGCTACACTGCCGCCCGCCGTTCATTTCTTCTTGAGGCTGCACGCATGAAATTTCGTTTTCTTCTCTGGATGCTGGGTTTGCTGATGCGTAAGGCCAGTCGGACCAATCCCGCGTTTCAGCAGCAGTTGGGTGACAAGGAATTAGTCTTCCAGCTTCAAACCCTGGACGGGAAAGTGGCGCGGCATTTCTTCGTGAAAGATCAGCGCATTACCAGTAAATCGGGCGTGTACCCCGAGCCGGCGTTTGCGATTGCCTTCAAAGATGCGGCGTATGGCTTCGCCACGATGCAGGCGAAGAACAAGCAGCTGGCGTTCATGACAGGGATTCAGGACAAGTCGATCCAGATCAAAGGCAACCCGGCGCTGGTGATCTGGTTTCAGGGGTTGACCAAGTATTTGAAGCCGCGCAAGGCGAAGCCGAAGGCATAGGTCCTGCCGGTAAAATCCGCCGGGATTCTTCGAGAGCAGCGAGGCCTCTTCAGTCATCAGCCTCATTAGGTTCGTGGGCAGCGAGTGGCTGGGTCCGGTACGTTCTGTAGATCTTCTGGACTTCAGGGTTGTCCATGTTCTCGTAACTAATGTCTTCCTTGTCCAGGCCGTCCAGTCCTCTGATGCCACTGATGGTTTCTGGCCACTCGTCACGACTGGCTATATCGATCACGAACGGGTTGAGGTAGTTATCGAGGTGTCTTTCGCGAGGCTCGCGGATTTCGTCGCTAAGGGCCCGAAGGTACGCATCCTTGGTAGTCCTTGACCAGTCGATGGCGAATTCGGCTCGGTAGCAGAGCTCCATGAAGACCAGCAGGATTGTCCGCCCGTTGCCGTCCAGGAAAGGGTGTGCGAAAGCCAGCTGGCCCATCACCCCGCCCGGGTGGTTTCTGAAGTGTTGCTTGTTGGCGGCGAGCTTCAATGCGTAGTCGACGGACATCTTGATGGAGTCCGGGCGCTCGAAGACGGTGCTTCGGGGATCGTTGTGAGAACCCTTGAAGACTGCCAGGTGAGGGACAAGCTCGTTCCTGTCTTTACCGGCCCAGTGATAAAAGCCGGAGAACAGAATTTCGTGAACGTTAAGTACTGTCTGGTAATCGATTAGATTTTTTTTCGCCAGATAGGCAAGCGCGTCTTCGATGCTCAATTCGAAAGAAAGATGTTCTGACTCTTTTACTTCGCTGGGATCTTTCAGCTGCAGCGAATTTTGAAGGTATCCCGCGGTATCAAAGTCGCCGAACGGATCAAAAGTCATGCGCTACGTTTCTGCGCACGCCTCTCCTGAAGATAGCGCCCTTGCAGCGCCAGAATCTCATCCTTGCTCAGAACGCCTTTCCTTTTGAGATTGACGAGCAACTGTTCGATGCCATCCAGCTCGACGACATCACCGGCCAACCGGGTAATGCTCACGGCCATACGGCTCATGCCGTCACGGCCAGCAGTAATATTGTGATCTTTAGCAAGCTTGCGGACTTGGCTTGCAACACTGACAGCGGCTGTTTGGGTCATCGGGAAGCCCTCTATTTGCCGTCAAATCATAGCAGCGGGCAGGGTTTCTGTCTTCGTGGTCTCATGGCCGATGGGGCATCGAGAATCAGGCAGACCGAAGTGGGTTTTTCGCGGGCAAGCCTTGCTCCCACCGGAGAGGCTTGCCTGCGAATGCTTTCAGGGCTGAGTGAATTGCGAAGCCAGTTCGCGCAACAACACTTCAGCTTCAAGCACCTTGTTGACGACGTCGTTGGCCTTGTCCCGCGTCAGGCCCAGGCGCTCCAGTAGGGCGTCGGGAATGTCTTCATCCGGGCCGGAGCCGACGTTGCGGCTGCGCAGCAGGCGTACTGCCAGGCACACCAGATTCGGATATTCGGCGAATGCTCCATCGTAGCTTGGGTCGTGCTGGAAGCGCAGCGCGGTGGCCAGCTCTTCGGGCATGTCCCAGTAGCGCATCAACCATGAGCCGATCTGTTCGCGGCTGATGCCCAGCAAGTGTTGCTCGACGTAGCTGTGACACAGATGCGGGTTGACCTCAAGGTGGCGGCAGATCAGCGAGAAGTGCGGCGGGAATACGTGAGCCAGCAGCAAGTAACCGAAGTTGTGCAACAGGCCGGCGAGGTAAGTCAGGCCGGCTTCCGGGCGTTGCGCGCGCGGCATGGCGCGGGTCAGGCCTTCGATGACGGCGGCGGTGTAGATCGACTGATGCCAGTACGGTGTGGCGTGTTGCGGGTGATCTTTGGGCAGGCTCATGGTTTTACCCAGGGCCAGGCCCAACGCAAGGTTGATCACCAGGTCGAAGCCCAGCACCCGCACGATCGCATCTTCTACCGAACGAATCTTGCCTGGCGAAGCGTAATACGGTGACGCGGCCCAACTGACCACTTGTGCGGCCAAGGCCGGGTCGGTTTCCACCACGCCGGTGATGTCGTCGATGGTCGCGTTAGGGTCGACGCGCAGCTTGATGATCTTCTGCGCCGTCTCGGCCAGTGGCGGAATTTCGATCGTCGCTTCGAGGCGTTGCTGAATGCGTCGCGCGGTGAACGCTTGAACGGCCTGGGTAATTTCCTTGCCATCATCGTCGGGACGGTCGAGGTTCGGGCGGATGCTGGTCAGGTTCTCGCCGAAGTTGGCGGCGCTGGCTTTGGTCAGCATCGACTTGAACGCTTCGCTGGAGATTTCCAGCAACACGCCCGGCTCGCCCGAGTTGATCAGCAACTTCGGCTCGCGCAGCAGGCTTTCTTCATAGAGACACGGCGAACTGGTCAGTGCGGGCAGACCCGGCATCAAGCTCAGGTTGTGTTTGCCGAGCATTTTTTCCAGGCGCTCGGTGGACACTGCCGTGAGGCGCCGACCAGTGAGTTCAGTGAGGCGATTGAGGTCGAGCAACTGGCTTTGCGGGAACAGGATCATCAGTGATCCTACGGCGTCGTCGAGCAAGACTGCCTGCACTTTGCGCGAGGCGTTCAGACCGTGGTGGTCGAGGACTTCTTCATAAACGATGCCCAGCTTGTCGAGCAGCATCCGAATAACAGACGGAGCATGCGGGGTTTCGGGGGCGAGGGCAGCGTCAGTCATTAGTCTGTGTCCGTATTCAAACAGTTGTCGGAGTATAACCAGCTTGTTTAACGGCATGGTCCATAAACTGCGACCGTGCTCACACTTGTCCGTATTGCTGCCCATGACGCAGCCAGCGGTCGAGCAATGGGCTGACGTGGTCAGGCCAGCGCTCGAGTAACGCTTGGGCGGCGTCGCGCACCGCGGGAAGCAGATCGGCGTCACGCATCAGGTCTGCGACCTTGAACTGGAGCAGACCAGTCTGACGCGTGCCGAGCATTTCGCCGGGGCCGCGCAGCTCGAGGTCTTTCTCGGCGATGACAAAACCGTCGTTGGTTTCGCGCATGATGCCCAAACGCTGACGACCGATTTGCGACAGCGGCGGATGATAAAGCAGCACGCAATGACTGGCAGCGCTGCCTCGACCGACCCGTCCGCGCAGCTGGTGCAGCTGCGCCAAACCGAGACGCTCGGGGTTTTCGATAATCATCAGGCTGGCGTTCGGCACGTCGACGCCGACTTCAATCACCGTGGTAGCCACCAGCAACTGCAAATGGCCGGCTTTGAATTCCGCCATGACCGCGGCTTTTTCCACCGGCTTCATGCGACCGTGGATCAAGCCCACCTTCAACTCGCCGAGTGCAGCGGTAAGGTCTTCATAAGTGGTTTCGGCGGCCTGGCAGGTCAGCTCTTCCGACTCTTCGATCAGCGTGCAGACCCAATAGGCCTGACGCCCCTCGGCGCAGGCGCCACGCACGCGTTCGATGACTTCAACGCGCCGTGTATCGGTGACCAGCACGGTGTTGACGGGCGTACGCCCGGGGGGCAGCTCATCGAGAATCGAGGTGTCGAGGTCGGCGTAGGCGCTCATGGCCAGCGTGCGCGGGATCGGCGTGGCGGTCATGATCAATTGATGCGGACACATGCGCCCGCCGACGCCTTTCTGCCGCAGCGCCAGGCGCTGTTGCACGCCAAAGCGGTGCTGCTCGTCGATGATCACCAGCGCGAGGTTCTTGAATTTCACTTCGTCCTGAAACAACGCATGCGTGCCGACCACCATCGGTGTGCCGCTGGCAATCTGCTCCAGAGCTGCGACGCGGTTCTTGCCCTTGAGCTTGCCGGCCAGCCATGCGACTTCGATACCCAGCGGTTCGAGCCAGCGCTTGAAGGTGATGAAGTGCTGTTCGGCAAGAATCTCGGTAGGCGCCATCAAGGCTACCTGATAACCCGCTTCCAGCGCCTGCAACGCGGCAAGGGCGGCGACCACGGTTTTACCGGCGCCAACGTCGCCCTGAATCAACCGCAGCATCGGCTCGTGCTGGCTCAGGTCATAGGCGATTTCGTTGCCGACGCGCTGTTGAGCGCCGGTCGGTGCGAAGCCCAGGTTAGCCAGGTATTTGGGCGGCAGCCGGGTGGCGTGGGGCATCGCCGGCGCGCGCAGCGAGCGCATGCTTTCGCGCAAGCGTTGCTGGGACAGCTGATGCGTCAGCAGCTCTTCGAAAGCCAACCGGTGCTGCGCCCAATGATGACCGAGCGCGAGTTCGTCGACATCGGCATCCGCTGGCGGATGATGCAAATAGCGGATCGCGTCGGCCAGCGGCGCCAGTTGATAGTCCCGTGCCAGCTCGATCGGCAGCCAGTCGGGAAGGCTGGTCGGGCCGAGCATCGTCAGCGTCTGCGTGCACAGCTGGCGCAAGCGTTGCTGGGTCAGGCCCTCTGTCAGCGGATAGACCGGCGTCAGCGTTTCGTCCACCGGCGGTGGTTCGTCACCGGTGATGGCGCGGTATTCCGGGTGATAGATTTCCAGCCCCGACGCACCGGGCCGCGCTTCGCCGTAACAGCGAATCCGCGTGCCGCGCTTGAGGCCTTCCTTCTGCGCGTTGCTGAAATGGTAGAAGCGCAGGCTGAGC
>NZ_JMCL01000014.1 GCF_000690905.1 Pseudomonas sp. Ant30-3
TCGGCTTCGGATATGAGGTGCACGGCTTGCGCAGTCGGCTCGATACCCGCCGGCCTGGCGTTTTTGACCGGCGCGAATGCCGCCAGGTTGAAGCGCGGGTCACGCTGTTGCAGTGCCTGCAAGGTGCCGAAAATTTGTGCGAGGGCAACTCCGCCGGACGACGGCGGGGGCATGCCGCAGACCTGCCAGCGCTTGTAGTCTGTACAGAGTGGCGGGCGTTCCTTGGCGGTGTAACCGGACAGATCACTCAGCGACAGGCTGCCAGGATTGGCATGCCCCTGAACCTTGGCGACGATTTCCTGCGCAATCGCGCCTTTGTAAAGCGCATCCGGACCTTCTTTGGCGATGCGTTTCAACACAGCGGCCAGCGCCGGGTTTTTCAAGCGGGTGGCGACGGCTTTCGGGCTACCGTCGGCATTCAGGAAGTAGGCGACCATTTCCGGAGAACTGGGCAGGGATCTGTCCGAGCTAATCAACTGATGCAGGCGAGGCGAAATCGCGAAGCCCTGCTCGGCAAGCTGGATTGCCGACTCGAAAAGTCGCGCCCACGGCAGGCGTCCGTGTTTTTGATGGGCCAGCTCCAGCGCGCGCAATACGCCCGGGGTGCCCACCGAGCGGCCGCCGATCTGCGCTTGAGTGAACCCCATTGGTGTGCCGTCTGCTTGCAGGAACAGTTTTTCAGTTGCCTTGGCTGGCGCAGTTTCCCGGCCGTCATACGTGCGCACATTCTGGCCATCCCACAACACGATGAATGCACCGCCACCAATGCCGGAAGACTGCGGCTCGACCAGCGTCAACACGGCTTGCATCGCAATGGCCGCATCGATCGCTGAACCGCCTTCACGCAACATCTCCTGCCCGGCTTCTGCCGCCAGCGGGTTTGCCGCTGCGGCCATGTGTTTCGAGGCGTATCGGGTTTGCAGATCGGCGCGGTAACCGGAACCGATCTCCGGGGCCATCGGCAATGTGGAGGAGGGTGGAGCGCTGCAAGCGGCGAGGGTCAATGCAGCTGCGACCAGCGAAAGTGCTGAGCGGCGATGGTGGCTCAAAGGCGATATCGAGAACACGCGGGGCGCTCCATCCGTGGGAAAGGTCTGAGGACTTTATCGGCGGATGCTGGGTGACGCAAACAGCGGGCTTCAGTGGAGACGTATTTGGCCGTCGGCTGCGGTCGCTTTTCTCGAGGCATAAAAAAACGGCCTACCTTTCGGTAAGCCGTTTTTAGTACTTGGTGGCTACACAGGGACTTGAACCCCGGACCCCAGCATTATGAATGCTATGCTCTAACCAACTGAGCTATGTAGCCAAGTGGCGCGCATTATTCACCGCTATCAGGGATGCGTCAAGCGTAAATCAAAAATATTTCTCTACACTTTCAACCGCTTATCCTTCTGAAGTAGAAAATATGACTCAGGCATGGCTCAACTGAGCTGAAATCTTCCTGTATTCGCACTCAATGCCTTACTGCCCTGGCTAAGGGTATCTGCCGCGAGGTTCACCGCCCGAGCGCCTTCGAGCAAGCGCACTGCAGCCTGATCGACCTGCTGAATATTGCCGCTGACCTCATCGGCGGTCGTCGCCTGCTCGTCTACTGCCGTGGCAATTTGCGCCAGGGTGTCGGTGACACTCTGCACGGCGCTGGCGATTTCCCCCAGCCGCTCACCCAGGCCGGTGACAGCCTGGGCATCGGATTGCGCCTGACCACAGGCCGCTTCCATCAAGCTCACCGCCTCATTCACCGTGTTGCGCAAACTGTCGACAGTGCCGGCGATTTGCGCGGTGGAAGACTGGGTGCGTTGCGACAGGCTACGCACTTCATCGGCCACCACGGCAAAGCCGCGGCCTTGCTCGCCGGCTCGAGCTGCCTCGATTGCCGCGTTGAGTGCCAACAAGTTGGTCTGCTCGGCGACGCCGCGAATGGTATCGACCACCAGCTGAATCTGCTGTCCTTGTTCACTGACCCGGCCCAGTGCTGCCGCTGTTTCGTTCAGACGCTGATTAAGTTGCTGAATACTGGCCGTGGTGCGCAGGCTGTCGCGGCTGCTGTCGGCGGCAATGCGCTGGGTATTCTGAGCGCTGCCGGAGGCTTGTTCGCAACTCTGCGCGACGCCTTGAGAGGTGGCAGCCAATTGCGTTGCGGCGGCGGCAATCTGACTGATCTGCAACTGCTGTGCTTCGACTTCGCCCAACGCCCCGCTGGAGTGGTGATTAAGCGTGCGTACCGCGTCGCTCAACTGCAGCGTTTCGTGATCGACCCCGAGCAAACTGTTGCGCAGTTGCACCACGGCGACGTTGAGCGCGATGCTGATAGCAGCCAATTCATCGCGTCCCTGCACCGGCACTTGCAAGCTCAGGTTTCCGTCGCGCAGGGCTTCGGCCAACAGCGTGATGCCGCTCGCGCTGCGCCGAATCGAGGCCTGTAAACAAACGAACAGGTACAACGCGGCCAACAGGAGGCAACCCAAAACCGTTGCCACCAATATGAACTGGCGAACCGCCGAACCGTGGTAATGATCCAGGCGCTGATCAAGAGAGACCAACGATTGCTGGCGCAGCGCAGCGAGGTCGGATAACAACGCATCGAGGCTGTGTTCGAACTCGTCCGGCTTGAGTTTGATGCTGCCGCCGAACACGCCGTCATCCAGCACTTTCAGCTCGGTATCGAGGTGCTTGAGGCTGTCGTGATATTGCCCGGCCCAGGCCTGTAATGCGCTGGGCAAACGGGCCTCAAGCACGCCTGCGGTTTTGACCAGTTGCTCGCGGGCGTCACCGATGCGGCTGCGCAGATCGCGTAATTGCAGACGGCTTTGCAGGGTGAATTGTCCGGAGACCACCGAAGCCTGACCGACACTGGCCAGACGGCCGACTCGCTCGATCAGGTCTGGCGCGTGCTGTGTGGAGATCTGCGTCAGCAAATAGGTTTCCAGCCACGGCGCGAGGGTCAGGCGATTGTCCATGGCGATCTGCTCGCGCAACGCCTGCAAACTGCTCAGGGCGCTGGTAAACCGATCGTAACCATCAGGCCACCAGCCCACGCTGCTGAGACTTTTGGAATCGAGCCCGTTGAGTGCCGTTTGCAAGGCCTGATAGCGCGCCAGAGTTTCGGCTTCGGCGCCTTCGGTTTGCAGCGTCGTGCCAAGATCAGTCGTGGCTTGGACGAGGGCTGGCTGAACCGCATCGAACGCGGCCATCGCGGCAAGGGTCGCCGGCGTCGGTTGACGATTGGTTTCCGTGGCACGCCAGCGAGCCGCGCGATTACGCTGGGCGGCGAGCAGGTTGTCCAGTGCGTCCAGCGCGAGCAGCTGTCGGACTCCGGCCCGCTCACCGGAGATCAGGCTGAGTTTTTCACGATAATCCTGGCCGATCATCAGCAGGCTGCCCGCCAGCGGCAGAATAAACAGCAGGAACAACAGCTGAAATTTGCGTGCGAAGCCGAAACGCCCCAGCAACCTGATCCCCGGTGATAATAAAGCCTGCATGCCCCATGACTCCCTTGGGCACCACGCACTTATTGCGTGCGTCGAGGTCAATGCGACCCGGACGTGTGCCCCGTTTAAAGGCCTCGAAAGTTCACCCTTGCCTGCTCTGTAGGCAGACTCTGTAGCGAAACTTCCCATTCTCGACGCCCTTTGTAAGGGCGCCGCGTTGAAGCGGATAAGCAAGGCAAGATTCAGATCATGGCGTTGCGCTATCACCTTTCATTTAGGTCGTTAGCACGCTAAGGGGATGGCGCTGCCGCACCGAAAAATGGCACATTGACGTACCCGCTGTTTGCACCCACCCGCTGTACGGAAAACCTCATGGCTATCAGCAACGCCCAGACCGGCCCAACGCCGGCGTCCGCGACTTCACAGAGCAGCCCGTTGGTCATGCGCATCATTGGCGCGGTAGCGTTGGCGCACTTGATCAACGACCTGATTCAGTCAGTGCTGCCGTCGATTTACCCCATGCTCAAGGCCAACTATGGCCTGACCTTTACCCAGGTTGGCTTGATCACGCTGACCTTTCAGCTGACGGCGTCGCTGTTGCAGCCGTGGGTGGGTTACCACACGGATCGCCATCCCAAACCCTGGCTGCTGCCGGCGGGGACCGTGTGCACGTTGATCGGCATTTTGATGATGTCGGTGGTCGGCAGTTTCCCGATGATTTTGCTGGCGGCGGGACTGATCGGGATCGGCTCCTCGACGTTTCACCCGGAAGCCTCGCGGGTGGCGCGTCTGGCGTCTGGCGGACGTTACGGTTTCGCGCAATCGACGTTCCAGGTCGGCGGCAATGCGGGTTCGGCATTCGGGCCGCTGCTGGCGGCAGCAATCATCATTCCGTTCGGTCAAGGCCACGTGGCGTGGTTTGGTCTGTTCGCGGTATTTGCGCTGTTCGTGCTCTATCGGATCAGCCGCTGGTACGCCAATCACCTCAATCTGTTCAAATTGAAACAAGGCCAGGCGGCGACACATGGCTTGTCGAAAGGCAGGGTCACCAGCGCATTGGTGGTCCTTGGTTTACTGGTGTTCTCCAAGTACTTCTACATGTCGAGTCTCACCAGCTACTTCACCTTTTACCTGATCGAGAAGTTCGACCTGTCGGTGGCGAGTTCGCAACTGCATCTGTTTCTGTTCCTGGGCGCAGTGGCGGCGGGGACATTCTTTGGCGGGCCGATCGGCGACAAGATCGGGCGTAAGGCAGTGATCTGGTTTTCGATCCTCGGCGTCGCGCCATTCACCTTGCTGCTGCCCCACGTCGACCTGTTCTGGACGACGGTGCTCAGCGTAGTGATCGGCTTCATCCTCGCCTCGGCGTTTTCGGCGATCGTGGTGTACGCGCAAGAACTGGTGCCGGGCAATGTCGGCATGATCGCCGGCGTGTTCTTCGGATTGATGTTCGGTTTTGGCGGGATTGGTGCGGCGTTGCTTGGACACCTCGCGGATATTCACGGGATTGAGTACGTGTACTTCCTGTGTTCGTTCTTGCCGCTATTGGGTGTGTTGGCGATCTTTTTGCCAAGAACCAAAAAGGCTTGAACCGCCCCTGCAGGAGCCGGCTTGCTGGCGATCAACGATCACGCGGACTGGCTGGATAACCGCGGTGTCTGGATCGCCAGCAAGCCGGCTCCTACAGGGGGTTGTCCAAATTGCAGACACAAAAAAAGCCGCGTATCAAACGCGGCTTTTTCTTGGGCGGTTTCTCGTGCTGAATAAACTCAGACGTTGAAACGGAAGTGCATCACGTCGCCGTCTTTGACGATGTATTCCTTGCCTTCCAGGCGCCATTTGCCGGCTTCTTTAGCACCTGCTTCGCCCTTGTACTGGATGAAGTCGTCGTAGGCAATGACTTCGGCGCGGATGAAGCCTTTTTCGAAGTCGGTGTGGATCACGCCAGCGGCTTGTGGTGCAGTGGCACCGACGCGGACGGTCCAGGCGCGGACTTCTTCGACTCCGGCAGTGAAGTAAGTCTGCAGGTGCAGCATTTCGTAACCAGCACGGATTACGCGGTTCAGGCCAGGCTCTTCGAGGCCCAGGGCTTCGAGGAACATGTCTTTTTCTTCGCCGTCGTCGAGCTCGGCGATTTCAGCCTCGATCTTGTTGCAGACCGGAACCACCATCGCGCCTTCTTCTTCGGCAATAGCCTTGACCACGTCCAGCAGCGGGTTGTTCTCGAAACCGTCTTCAGCGACGTTAGCGATGTACATCACTGGCTTGGTGGTCAGCAGGTGGAAACCACGCAGTACCGCTTTTTCGTCAGCGTTCATACCCTTCATCAAGGTGCGCGCCGGTTTGCCGAGGGTGAAATGCGCGATCAGTTGCTCGAGCATGGCTTTCTGGACTACGGCGTCCTTGTCACCACCTTTGGCGTTGCGGGTGACTTTCTGCAGTTGTTTCTCGCAGCTGTCGAGGTCGGCGAAGATCAATTCGAGGTCGATGATCTCGATGTCGCGTTTCGGGTCGACGCTGTTGGAGACGTGAATCACGTTCTCGTCTTCAAAGCAGCGGACCACGTGCGCGATGGCATCGGTTTCGCGAATGTTGGCGAGGAACTTGTTGCCCAGACCTTCACCTTTCGAGGCGCCGGCAACCAGGCCGGCGATGTCGACGAACTCCATGGTGGTCGGCAGGATGCGCTTGGGATTGACGATCGCTGCCAATGCTTCGAGACGGCTGTCTGGCATCGGCACGATACCGGTGTTCGGCTCGATGGTGCAGAAGGGGAAGTTCTCGGCCGCGATCCCGGATTTGGTCAGGGCGTTGAACAGGGTGGACTTACCGACGTTAGGCAGGCCGACGATGCCGCAATTGAATCCCATGGTGTTTTCCCCGAGGAGTAGAGTCAGGCCTTCTGGCTGTGCAGGTTTTTCATCGCGCGGTTCCATTCCCCGGCGAGGATATCCGGCAGCACGCCGAGGGCAAAGTCGATGCTGGCATCGAGTTTTTCCTGTTCGGCGCGTGGCGCACGACCCAGGACGAAATTTGAAACCATACTGGCTACGCCCGGGTGGCCAATGCCAAGCCGCAAGCGGTAGAAGGTATTCTGATTGCCCAGTTGCGCAATGATGTCGCGCAACCCGTTATGACCACCATGCCCGCCGCCTTGCTTGAGCTTGGCAACACCGGGCGGCAGGTCGAGTTCGTCATGTGCCACGAGGATTTCTTCAGGCGTAATGCGGAAAAACCCTGCAAGTGCCGCCACGGCCTGGCCGCTACGGTTCATGTACGTGGTGGGGATCAGCAGACGAACATCCTGACCCTGATGCGAATAGCGTCCGGTCAGGCCGAAATATTTGCGATCCGCCACAAGGTTCACACCTTGTGCGCTCGCGATGCGCTCAACAAAAAGGGCCCCTGCGTTATGCCGGGTCTGTTCGTATTCAGTGCCTGGATTTCCCAGGCCAACGATCAGTTTGATGGCAGTCACGATAGGGGCCCTTCCTTGGAGTGGTGGATAACATCGCCGCGATGAGTGTGTGCGGCGAAAGTGGACGACAAATGCTCATTTACCATTATGTAAACTCCGCGTTCTCGCCCGCTTTCTCGCTACGTACCAGTCCGCGATGTTATCTGCTCACTCCGGCATTACAGAGTAATAATTACTCTGCAGCGCCTTCTTCAGGAGCATCTTCTGTTGGAACGACACGTGGGGCGTGGACGTTGGCAACAGCCTTGTCATCACCGTGTGCCAGAGCAACAAACTCAACGCCTTTAGGGGCTTTGATGTCGGACATGTGAATGATGTCGCCGATTTCGAGTTTCGACACGTCGACTTCGATGAACTCAGGCAGATCTTTCGGCAAGCAAGTCACTTCGATTTCGGAGGTAACGTGCGAAACTTCGCCGCCTTTCTTGATCGGAGTTTCTTCACCAACAAAGTGTACAGGCACGATAGCGGTCAGTTTCTGGCCAGCTACAACGCGTACGAAGTCGGCGTGCATCACGTGGCCTTTGGCCGGGTGACGCTGCAGAGCTTTGATGATTACGTTTTGCTTGGTGCCGCCAACGTTCAGCTCGATGATGTGGCTGTAAGCCGCGTCGTTTTCGAGCAGTTTGGCAACTTCTTTAGCCAGCATGCTGATGGATTCAGGGGCTTTGTCGCCACCGTAAACTACAGCTGGAACCAGGCTTGCGAGACGACGCAGGCGGCGGCTCGCACCTTTCCCCAGGTCGGAACGCACTTCAGCATTCAGGGTAAAATCGTTCATGTTGTATCTCCAAAATAACCACATTCGCCCCAGCGTTTGCGACCAGCGCTAAAGGCGATATGGGCAAAAAAGCCCCGCCCCGACAGGAATGCCGGGGCGGGGCGCTTTTCGACAACGAGATGTAATGGAAAGGGCAGGGCCCTTAACGGAACATCGCGCTGATCGATTCTTCATTGCTGATGCGGCGAACCGCTTCGGCAACTACCGGTGCGATATCCAGTTGACGGATACGCGCACAGGCTTGTGCTGCAGCGGACAGCGGAATGGTGTTGGTCACCACCAGCTCGTCCAGCACGGAATTTTCAATGTTTTCGATTGCCCGACCCGACAGCACAGGGTGCGTGCAGTAAGCAAAAACCTTGGCTGCGCCATGCTCTTTCAAAGCCTTTGCCGCGTGGCACAGAGTGCCGGCGGTATCGACCATGTCATCGACCAGAATACAGGTACGCCCTTCAACATCACCGATGATATGCATCACTTCAGAGTGATTGGCCTTTTCACGGCGTTTGTCGATGATCCCGAGATCAACGCCCAGGGATTTGGCAACAGCACGTGCACGCACGACGCCGCCAATGTCCGGGGACACGATCATAAGATTTTCGAAGCGCTGATCTTCAATGTCATCCACCAGAACCGGGGAGCCGTAGATGTTATCTACAGGGATATCGAAGAAGCCCTGAATCTGGTCAGCATGCAGATCAACCGTGAGAACACGATCGATGCCGACTACGGTAAGCATGTCAGCGACGACTTTCGCGCTGATAGCCACACGTGCGGAACGCGGACGGCGATCCTGACGGGCATAACCAAAGTAAGGAATTACAGCAGTGATACGAGTAGCCGAGGAGCGGCGGAAGGCATCGGCCATCACTACCAGTTCCATCAGGTTATCGTTGGTCGGAGCGCAAGTCGGCTGAATAATGAAGACATCTTTACCGCGGACGTTTTCATTGATCTCGGCAGTAATTTCGCCGTCGGAGAACTTGCCGACAGAGATGTCACCGAGAGGGATATGCAGCTGACGTACAACACGCCGAGCCAGATCGGGGTTAGCGTTCCCCGTAAAGACCATCATCTTGGACACGCGCAGTACCTAGAGGCTGAGGGTAACCTGGATGAGTATAGAAAATGGCAGGGGCGGCTGGATTCGAACCAACGCATGGCAGGATCAAAACCTGCTGCCTTACCGCTTGGCGACGCCCCTGTATCTGTTGCAACGAGTACCGAGTACTCGGTTCCTTTAGAGCAGATTTTGCAGCTTGCGATGCAACATCGAAACGTTGCTTCCTTTTGCTACAAACCCTGTAAGGGTCTCTGTAAGAAGGGCCGAGACTTTATCAGCTTCAGCTTTGCTTGGGAAGCCCCCAAACACACAACTTCCAGTTCCGGTGAGTTTTGCTTCGGTAAAATTACCTAGCAAATTCAATGCGTTACGAACATCTGGATAACGCCTTGCTACCACCGGTAAGCAGTCATTTCGACTGTTTCCCTTGGGAACGGGGCGCACTTTAATGGGAGGAGAGTTACGTGTCAACAGCGGATCCGAAAAAATTTCTGCTGTACTTACAGATACTTGCGGGACAAGCACGACATACCACGGTTCTTCGGGGTCTACAGGGGTGAGTTTCTCGCCAATGCCCTCTGCAAAAGCGGCGTGGCCGCGCACAAAAACCGGGACGTCGGCGCCAAGCGTCAGGCCCAGAGCGGCTAGCCGATCTTCGTCCCAGCCCAGTTGCCACAAATGATTCAGCCCTAGCAATGTGGTTGCGGCGTTCGAACTGCCGCCGCCTATTCCACCGCCCATGGGCAGGATTTTTTCGATCCAGATGTCGATGCCGAGCGAACAACCGGATTGTTCCTGAAGTTTTTTCGCCGCGCGAACAATCAGATTGCTGTCGTGAGGTACGCCCGCAAATTCGGTGTGCAAACGAATCACGCCGTCGTCGCGCACGGCGTAAGTAATTTCATCGCCGTAATCGAGAAACTGAAAAATCGTCTGCAACTCGTGGTAACCGTCTTCACGGCGACCAAGAATGTGCAGCATCAGATTCAGTTTGGCCGGGGAGGGCAGTGTCAGACGTGGAGCGCTCATCTTCACTGCCCCAGCTTGCGAGGTTGCCATTCCTTGATCACCAGCGTGACGTCAAGGTCGGTGCCATGCAGCTTGATTCGCTCGGGCAGCCAGTAACCGTTTTGCTCGGCATAACTCAGGTATTCGACCTGCCAACCGTCCTGATCCAGGCTCGCCAGGCGGCTATCGGCATCGAGGGTCAGGCGGCTTTTGCTGTCAGGTGCGGGGAGTCCGCGCACCCACCAGGCCAAATGAGACACCGGCAGTTTCCAGCCCAGCTGTTCTTCGAGCAGTTGCTCTGGCGTTGGCGCTTCGTAGCGTCCCTGATTGGCCACTTCCAGCGAGACGTTGCCGGGGCGTCCGGTCAAGCGTGCCGCGCCGCGTCCCAGCGGGCCGGACAGGCGAATGTCGTAGTAATCCTGCCGCTGCAGCCAGAACAGGGTGCCGCTGCCTGAGTCTTTGGGTGCGCGAATGCCGATCTTGCCGTTGATCTGCCAGCCGTCAAGGCCGGTCAGCTGTTGTTTGTGCTGACGCCATTGACCTGGATCGCCTTGACCCTGAACCGACTCGCGGGCACCGAAGCCCGCGCAACCGGCGAGCAAGGCGATGAAGCTGAAAACGATGAGGTGGCGCAAAAACATAATCTTAAAGAGTCTCTGATCCGGTCAGGCGCTTGATGGTGCTGCGCAGGATTGGGCTATCGGGTTGTTCCTTGAGGAACTTGCTCCAGATTTGCCGGGCTTCACTTTGTTTGCCGTTGGCCCACAGAACTTCACCAAGGTGCGCGGCGACTTCCTGGTCGGGAAAGCGCTCCAGCGCCTGACGCAGATAGCGTTCGGCTTCGTCGAGATTGCCAAGGCGGAAGTTCACCCAGCCGAGGCTGTCGAGTACCGCCGGGTCTTCCGGACTGATCTGGTGCGCCTGCTCGATCAGCGCCTTGGCTTCGGCATAACGTGTCGTACGGTCCGACAAGGTATAGCCGAGAGCGTTCAGCGCCATTGCATTGTCCGGGTCGCGCTTGATGATCAGGCGCAGGTCTTTCTCCATCTGCGCCAGATCATTGCGTTTCTCGGCCTGCATGGCGCGGGTGTACAGCAGATTCAGATCGTCCGGATACTTCTGCAAGGCCTTGGCGAGCACCGACCATGCCTTGTCCCCCTGCTTGTTGGCGGACAGGGTCTCGGCTTCGATCAGGTAAAGCTGAATTGCATAATCGGGCTGCTCGTCGCGCTCAGCGGCAAGACGCCGCTGCGCTTCGGCCGTGTTGCCGTTGCTCATGAGGATATCGGTCTGACGCAGTTGCGCCGGCAGGTAATCGTTGCCGGTACCCACTTGGGCGTACTCGATCAGCGCGCCCTGAGGGTCGTTGCGCTCTTCAGCGATACGGCCGAGGTTCAGGTGAGCCGAGTCGACGTGGCTTTCCCGCGCGATCAGGTCTTCCAGATAACCCTTGGCCTCGTCCCAGGCCTTGGCTTCCAGGCATACCAACGCCAGGGAGTAACGCAGATCGTCGTCCTCCGGATATTGCTGAACCAGGCTGGAGAACTCGACTTTGGCGTCGTCCATGCGGTTCTGCTCGACCAGCGTGCGTGCATAGGTCAGGCGCAGGCGCTTGTCGTCCGGGTACTTCTTGATGCTTTTCTTAAGAAGCGGCAGCGCCTCGTCGCCACGATCAAGCGCTTGCAGCAGGCGCGCACGCAGCAGAATCGGTGCGACTTCGCCGTCTTCCGGCGGATGGTCTTCCAGCAGGGCCAGTGCGCCTTTGGCGTCTCCGTCCTGTTGCATAAGCAAAGCCTTGCCGAAAATCAGCTGACTGTTGTTTGGGTGTCGCTGCAACAACCGGTCAAAACTTTTCCTCAGGCCGTCGCGGGTTTCCTGATCGGTGTCCGCGGCGGACAGGGCAAGAAAGTCGAAATGCGTATCGCCTTTGCCCAGCAGGACTTTCTCCATATAGATCATGGAGTCGTCGTAGCGACCGGCCCGCGCCAGTTGCACCGCTGCAGCCCGTTGCGCCTCAAGGTCGTCCGGGGCGTTTTTCGCCCAGATCAGCGCGGTGTCCAGCGCGGCCTGATCGGCGCCGAGGTACTCGGCGATGCGAAATGCCCGTTCGGAAATGCCCGGATCCTGGGTGTTGATGGCCTGAGTGACATAGTTGTCCAGGGCAATGTCGAAGCGATTGCGCTGGCCAGCGAGTTCGGCGCTCAGCAGGCTGAAGACGGTTTCTTCGCTGAAGGAGCCGTAGACCTTGGGCTTTTCAGGTGCTTTGACGCTGTCTTCGACCGGCGGCGTGCCGTCCGACGGAACGGGTGCCATGGCCTGGCAGCCGCTGAGGAAGACAAAAGCGAGGAGCAACGCGGAGGATCTATTCATATAGGAGGAGGACGACTAACCTGCGGTCGGATCATCATGACACAAGCGTTGGGCCAAACATAACCGGCCGGCCAATTTACCGTTGCACACCGGCAGGTGTCGGCGACCTGACTTGAAATCGCACGCAACCCCGTAGGAGCCGGCTTGCCGGCGATGGTCGTGAACGATGACGCGGTTACTCTGGAGAGGACACGTCACCTGCAAGTCCAGCACCAGCAAGCCGGCTCCCACAAGGGCGGTATGCACCTCAGGTTATGTTGTAAACGAGAACCGCTCGCAAACCTGGGCGTCGCCTACCAGGTCAATAGATATCGAGTAGTTGTTCTCAATCTGTCGAAGTAGGACAATTGCCGGCTTCACGTCACCATCAGCGACTTTGAATGGCCTTCCTTGCACTCGGTATCAACCACAAGACTGCTTCAGTAGACGTCCGCGAGCGCGTGGCCTTTACCCCTGAGCAACTGGTTGAGGCATTGCAGCAGCTCTGCCGACTCACCGACAGCCGCGAAGCTGCGATCCTCTCCACCTGCAATCGCAGTGAACTCTATATAGAACAGGATCACCTTTCGGCTGACATCGTGTTGCGCTGGCTGGCCGATTATCATCATTTGAGCCTCGAGGACCTGCGCGCGAGTGCCTATGTGCACGAAGATGATGCGGCAGTTCGTCACATGATGCGAGTCGCCTCCGGGCTCGATTCGCTGGTGTTGGGCGAGCCGCAGATTCTCGGTCAAATGAAGTCGGCCTATGCCGTGGCCCGAGAGGCCGGCACTATCGGCCCACTGCTGGGGCGTTTGTTTCAGGCGACGTTCAATGCCGCCAAACAAGTGCGTACCGACACCGCCATCGGCGAGAACCCGGTGTCCGTCGCGTTTGCGGCGGTGAGCCTGGCGAAACAGATTTTCAGTGATTTGCAACGCAGTCAGGCTCTGTTGATCGGTGCTGGCGAGACCATCACCCTGGTCGCCCGCCATTTGCATGAGCTGGGTGTGAAACGCATCGTCGTCGCTAACCGCACGCTGGAACGCGCGAGTATTCTGGCCGAGCAGTTCGGTGCTCATGCCGTACTGCTCTCGGACATTCCGGCCGAACTGGTGCGCAGCGACATCGTCATCAGCTCCACCGCCAGCCAGCTGCCGATACTCGGCAAAGGCGCCGTTGAAAGTGCGTTGAAACTGCGCAAACACAAGCCGATCTTCATGGTGGATATCGCCGTCCCTCGGGACATCGAACCGGAAGTCGGCGAGCTGGACGATGTTTACCTCTACAGCGTCGACGATCTCCACGAAGTGGTCGCCGAAAACCTCAAGAGTCGGCAAGGTGCAGCTCAGGCCGCTGAAGAAATGGTCTCGGTTGGCGCTGAAGATTTCATGCTGCGCCTGCGCGAATTGGCGGCAGTGGATGTGCTCAAGGCTTATCGCCAGCAGAGCGAGCGCCTGCGTGATGAAGAATTGCAGAAAGCCCAGCGCATGCTGGCCAACGGTAGCAGCGCCGAAGACGTGCTGGTGCAATTGGCGCGCGGGCTCACCAATAAACTCCTGCACGCCCCGAGCGTGCAGTTGAAAAAGCTTTCTGCCGAAGGACGCCTCGACGCACTGGCCATGGCCCAGGAACTCTTTGCCCTCGGTGAGGGCTCATCGGATAGCTTTTCGGATAAGAAACCGCAATGAAAGCGTCACTGCTCAATAAGCTGGACATCCTCCAGGATCGTTTCGAGGAACTGACCGCGTTGCTTGGCGACGGCGAAGTCATTTCCGATCAGACCAAATTCCGCGCCTATTCCAAGGAATATGCCGAAGTCGAGCCGGTGGTGAATACCTATAAACAGTTGCTCAAGGTGCAAAGCGACCTCGAAGGAGCGCAGGCACTGCTCAAGGACAGCGACCCGGACATGCGCGAAATGGCCGTGGAAGAAGTTCGCGAAGCCAAGGAGCAACTGGTCGAAATCGAGGCGAGCCTGCAACGGCTGCTGCTGCCCAAGGATCCGAACGACGGGCGTAATGTCTTTCTGGAAATCCGCGCCGGCACCGGTGGTGACGAGGCGGCGATTTTCTCCGGCGACCTGTTTCGCATGTATTCGCGGTACGCCGAGCGTCGCGGCTGGCGCGTTGAGATTCTCTCGGAGAACATCGGCGAGCATGGCGGCTATAAAGAAGTCATCGCCCGGGTTGAAGGCGAGAATGTGTATGGCAAACTGAAATTCGAGTCCGGCGCGCACCGTGTGCAACGGGTTCCGGCAACGGAATCCCAAGGGCGGATTCACACGTCGGCCTGCACCGTGGCCGTATTGCCCGAGCCGGATGAGCAGGAAGCGATCGAGATCAACCCGGCGGATATCCGCGTGGACACCTACAAATCCTCGGGCGCCGGCGGCCAGCACGTCAACAAGACCGACTCGGCGATCCGCATCACGCACATTCCGTCCGGCATCGTTGTCGAGTGTCAGGAAGAACGTTCGCAGCACAAGAACCGTGCCCGGGCGATGGCATGGCTGTCGGCCAAGCTTAACGATCAGCAGACCAGCGCTGCCGCCAATGCCATCGCCAGCGAACGCAAGTTGCTGGTGGGCTCGGGTGATCGCTCTGAACGCATCCGCACCTATAACTTCGCTCAGGGCCGGGTCACTGATCACCGCGTTAACCTGACGTTGTACTCCCTCGATGAAATTCTCGCCGGCGGCGTCGATGCGGTCATTGAGCCGTTACTGGCCGAATACCAGGCTGACCAATTGGCAGCGATAGAATGACCATCATTGCCAGTTTGCTGCGCGCGGCCGATTTGCCCGATTCGCCGACGGCGCGTCTGGATGCCGAATTACTGCTCGCCGCGGCGCTGGGCAAATCACGCAGTTTTCTGCACACCTGGCCGGAGCGCATTGTCCCGAGCGACGCCGCGTTAACGTTCGCCAGTTATTTGCAGCGCCGTCGAGGCGGTGAGCCCGTGGCGTATATTCTGGGCCAGCAGGGTTTCTGGAAACTCGATCTGGAAGTCGCGCCGCACACGCTCATCCCGCGCCCGGACACCGAATTGCTGGTCGAAGCGGCGCTGGAACTGATCCCGGCGACACCTGCCAAGGTGTTGGATCTGGGCACCGGCAGCGGCGCCATCGCATTGGCCCTCGCCAGCGAACGCCCGACCTGGAAGGTCACGGCAGTTGATCGCGTGCTCGAAGCCGTGGCCCTGGCCGAGCGCAACCGCGAGCGACTGCACCTGAAAAATGCCACGGTGCTCAGCAGCCATTGGTTCAGCGCGCTTGCAGGTCAGCGCTTCAACCTGATCATCAGCAACCCGCCTTATATCGCTTCGTCCGATCCGCATCTGGCAGAGGGTGATGTGCGCTTTGAGCCTGAGAGTGCGTTGGTGGCTGGCGTCGACGGGCTCGACGATTTGCGTCTGATCGTCGCGCAGGCGCCGCAATACCTTGAGGCGGGCGGTTGGTTGATGCTCGAACACGGCTACGATCAAGCCGAAGCCGTGCGCGATTTACTGCTGACCCAAAGTTTCGAAGAAGTCCACAGCCGCACCGACCTGGGCGGCCACCAACGCATCAGTCTGGGACGCCTGCCGTGCTGAATGATCAGGAATTGTTGCGCTACAGTCGGCAGATCCTCCTGCAGCACGTCGACATCGAAGGTCAACTTCGACTGAAGGGCAGCCGCGTGTTGATCGTCGGCCTCGGCGGTCTTGGCTCGCCTGTGGCGCTTTACCTCGCCGCCGCTGGCGTCGGTGAGCTGCATCTGGCCGACTTCGATACGGTCGATCTGACAAACCTGCAACGCCAGATCATCCATGACACCGACAGCGTTGGCGTAAGCAAAGTCGATTCGGCGATTCGCCGGCTGAGCGCCATCAATCCCGAAATCAGTCTGGTCGCCCATCGTGCTGCGCTGGACGATGATTCTCTCGCCGCCGCCGTGGCTGCAGTCGATCTGGTGCTGGACTGCTCCGATAATTTCTCCACTCGCGAAGCCGTCAACGCCGCGTGCGTTGCCGGCAGCAAACCTTTGGTCAGCGGCGCGGCGATCCGCCTCGAAGGTCAACTGTCGGTGTTTGACCCGCGTCGGCCGGAAAGTCCCTGCTACCACTGTTTATACGGGCACGGCAGCGAAGCCGAATTGACGTGCAGTGAAGCCGGCGTTGTGGGGCCTCTCGTGGGTCTTGTCGGCAGCCTCCAGGCGCTGGAAGCGTTGAAGCTTTTGGCTGGTTTTGGCGAACCGCTGGTGGGGCGGCTGTTGTTGATCGACGCCTTGGGCTCGCGTTTCCGTGAGCTGCGAGTCAAGCGTGATCCGGGTTGCAGCGTCTGTGGGCCGACGCATGCGTGAAGCGCCCATCGGCGTGTTCGACTCCGGGGTCGGAGGCTTGTCGGTGCTTGGTGAAATCCAGCACTTGCTGCCGCAGGAATCTTTGTTGTACGTCGCCGATTGCGGCAACGTCCCCTACGGCGAGAAAACTCCGGAATTCATCCGTCAGCGTTGCAGCGTCATGGCCGGTTTTTTTCGTCAGCAGGGTGCGAAGGCGCTGGTGCTGGCCTGCAACACCGCGACGGTGGCCGGCGTCGCCGATTTGCGCCGCGATTATCCCGACTGGCCCATTGTCGGCATGGAGCCGGCGGTCAAACCTGCTGCCGCCGCGACCCGCAGCGGCGTGGTCGGAGTGCTGGCCACGACCGGCACGTTGCAGAGCGCCAAATTTGCGGCATTGCTCGACCGTTTTGCGACCGATGTGCGAGTTATCACCCAGCCCTGTCCGGGCCTGGTAGAGCTGATTGAAAACGGCGACCTGCACAGCCCGGTCCTGCGTCAGCTGCTGGAACGCTATGTCCAGCCGCTGTTGGCCGCCGGATGTGACACGATTATTCTCGGCTGCACACATTATCCGTTTCTAAGGCCTATGCTCAGGCATATGCTTGCGGATGACATCAGCCTGATCGATACCGGCGCCGCAGTGGCACGTCAACTTAAACGCTTGCTGACTGCGCGCGAACTGTTGGCGGAAGGCCCCGCCCGCGCCGCGCAGTTCTGGACCAGCGCCGATCCTGAACACTTTCAGCATGTCCTTGCGATGCTTTGGAATTCAAAAGGCAGTGTGAGAAGCTTTGAATTGTAAAAAAAATGTGAAATAACATCTAAACGGGCTGAACTTCTACTTAAGCGCCGATTTCTATAGCTAGTCTGTTGATTGACCAAAAAAACCATACGAATTCAGTTCGGAAAAGGATGTTTCAAGTGAAGCGACTATTCTGCTTGGCCGCGATTGCGGCCGCGATGTTGGGGCACACTTACACCGCACAGGCGGCAGGTGTGGAATTTGGGGTTGGCGCAACCAGCGATTCGACCATGACCTATCGACTGGGTATGCAGTTCGATTGGGACAAGAGCTGGCTGCAAAGTGACGTCGGTCGCGTGACCGGTTACTGGAGCGGCGCCTACACCTATTGGGAAGGCGACAAGACCTCCAGCAACAACAGCCTGTCGTTCTCGCCAGTGTTCGTTTACGAATTTGCCGGTGAAAACGTCAAGCCGTATGTAGAAGCCGGTATTGGTGTGGCGTTCTTCTCCAACACCGAATACGAAGACAACAACATTGGCAGCTCTTTCCAGTTTGAAGACCGCATCGGTTTCGGCTTGCGTTTGAAAGGCGGACATGAAGTCGGGATCCGTGCGACGCACTATTCCAACGCCGGTCTGAGCAGTGACAACGATGGCGTAGAGAGCTACGCGTTGCACTACACAATGCCGCTGTAAGATATCTACGATCTGTAGGAGCAAGGCTCGCCCGCGATGGCGCTTGTACATTCAACATAGTTGTTAAATGGCAGGCACCCATCGCGAGCAGGTTAACTCCCACATTTTTATAGAGGTCGTTTTTCAGCGATACGCCGTGGTAATGCCCTGGCGCTCTTCGAGGCATTCAGGCGCGCCCATTTCGAACTCTCTGCAAATCAGCGGACGCTTCTCGTAGATCGTGCACATCATGCTGTCGCGATCCAGTGCGGCGCACCAGCCGTCGTCCAGACGCAACATTACTTCCCCACCCCAATCATCGGTATCGATGAATCGTTCGGGCACACCGGTGTCCGTGATCAGCATGACTTCGAGCTGACAACAGCAGGCTGCGCAGGTCGAGCACGTGACCGCGGACTCGACGATTTGCGTATGGGCAATGGTTTTCATGGGGCGCAGTGTAAGGCAAACGGCCGAGCGCAGGGTGAAGGCCTGACGGGCGTTCAGCTCAGCGAGCTTACAGTCGATCAAGGATCGGTGGGTGTTTGCGCACTATGCGTTTGCCAATCGCCAGTTGCGGTCGGTTGGTGATTTTTTCCAGAGGCCACAGCGCCGCCATAAACAAAGCAGGGAAGGCTATGTTCAATGGCCGATGCTTGAGTTCGGCGAAGATATGCCGCGCGGCTTTCCCGGCGGGCCACCGGAGGGATAACGGCGAATCGTCGGCTGTTGTTGCGGGCGTTGGAAACGATCCCGGACTGACGAAAGTAACCTCTATTTCGCTTGGCGCCAGTTTGATGCGCATCGACTCAAACAGATGCTGCAAGCCGGGTTTGGCCCTGCCGTGCGCTTCGGCGCCTGGCAGCGCCAAGGAGGTCACGGGACTGGCAATCCCTACCAGATGAGGCGCGGTACCTGCCCGCAACAATGGCAATGCAGCTTCAATGCAATAGCTGCAGGCGAGCAGATTGGTGCGCACGACATGCTCGACAATGGTAGCGTCAAACTGCTGGACGTCGACGTATTCGCAGGTGCCTGCATTGAGGATCACTGAATCCAGCGAGCCCCATTCGCGAGCGATCTGCTCGCCAATTTCTCGCACCGTCTGAGCACTCGTCAAATCGCCGGCCAACATCAGAACCTGCCTGGGATACCGTTGAGACAAGGTTTTCAGTGGCGCCACCAAGCGCGAGCTGACGGCCAGACTAGCGCCTGTCTTGAGAATTTCCTCGGCCAGTGCGGCACCAATGCCGTTGCCTGCGCCGGTCAACCAATAACGACGTGGGGGTGTCAGACTCATCCTGCGCTCCTGTTCATACGCAAACCGCTCCTTTCGCTGCAGTGATTGGCAGCCGGGTCGTGCAAAAAACGTCTGCCCTCAATCGCGCTCCCCTCCGGCAGGCTGTCGCGAAGGCAGGTCCCTGAACGCCGCCAACGCCCGCGCACGGGATGTACTGAGGTTGACGATCGGCGAAGGGTAATCTGCCACGCCAAACAGACCTCCGAGGTTTCCCGGGTTGTGCACGTCCTTTTTATTCAGTGCGGCCAGTTCCGGTAGCCACTGTTTGATGAACACGCCTTCGCTATCAAATTTTTCCGATTGGCTGAGCGGGTTGAAAATACGGAAGTATGGGGACGAATCAGTGCCGGTGGATGAACTCCATTGCCAGCCGCCGTTATTCGCCGCCAAGTCGCCATCAATCAAGTGGCGCATGAAAAACCGCTCACCTTCACGCCAGTCGATCAGCAGGTTCTTGGTCAGAAACATTGCCACGACCATGCGCAAGCGATTGTGCATCCACCCGGTATCGAGCAACTGGCGCATGGCGGCGTCGATGATTGGCAGGCCAGTGCGCGCTTCCTGCCAGGCAAGCAGGTCATCCGGGGCGTCGCGCCAGGTCAGCGCTTCGGTTTCCGGGCGGAATGCGCGGTGACGGGACACCCTCGGGTAGCCCACCAGAATATGTTTGTAAAACTCCCGCCAAAGCAGTTCATTGATCCAGGTGACCGCGCCGACCTTGCCGCTTTCAAACTCGCCCTGATTACTTTGCAACGCCGCATGCAGGCATTGGCGGGGCGAAACCACCCCGGCCGCAAGGTACGCCGACAACTGGCTGGTGCCGGGTTTGGCGGGGAAATCCCGTTCGTTTTTGTAGTAGTCGATCTGCGCGTCAGTGAAGGTGTCGAGGCGTCGACGCGCCTCGGATTCGCCTGCTGGCCAGAGAGCCTGCAGGTGATCACTCGGGGTGTCGAAGCCTTCGATCCGCGCAGGGACCTCGTCGCTGCGAATATTCAGCGGCGCCTGAGTGTCGGGCGCGGCCACCAGATACGGCAGTGATCGGTGCAGGCGTTCATAACAGACCTTGCGGAACTGACTGAAGACCTGAAAGTAAGTGCCGGTTTTGGTCAGCACACTGCCCGGTTTAAACAACAGTTGATCCAGATAGCTGAAGAATTGCACATCGCCGGCGTTCAACGCCTCGGCCACTGCCGCATCACGGCGGGATTCATTGATGCCGTATTCTTCGTTGACGTGTACGGCCTCGATCTTCAGTTGCTGACACAGCTCCAGCAGGACGGCGGGCGCCTGCTCCCAGCGCGGCGCCTGGCGGATCAGCAAAGGAATATTCAGTTCGCCGAGCATCGGGCTCAACTCGGCGAGGTTGCGCAACCAGAAATCCACTTTGCATGGCGCGTCGTCGTGTTCTTGCCATTGCTGCGGGCTCAACAGGAACACCGCCACGCACGGCCCGCGAGCCGCAGCGGCAGAGAGGGCTGTGTTGTCGTTCAGGCGCAAGTCGCTGCGCAGCCAGATCAATTGCATGGAGAAGTCCGCAGAATTCATTGAAAAAGCGTCATCAGATCAACCCGCGCTCGACGAGCACTTGATGCGCTGATAGCGGATCTTGGGCGAGATACACAGCAGCTGTCTTGCACGTTTGTGCGGACAGCTCGGCGTGGTGGATGCACACCGTGGGCCCGGCAATCACTTTTGGGCAACTGACGCCATTGAATAGTTTCGTCAGATGCACAACGTTTAGCGCCTTGCTGGAGTACAGCAGGACACCTCGGGCTTTGAGGTGATCGACTGCCAGTGCGAGCTCGCCGGCGGGCAGCGGCCAGTCAAATACTTCTACCGGGCAATCAGCGCTGCTGATCAGCCATGCGGTGAGCCACAAATGCGGCTCGAGGGGCACATCCGATTGATTGATCAGCAGAAACGGCGGGGTGCGTAGCTGACGGTTGTTATGGTAGATACGCGCACCGAATTTGCTGCGCAGCCAGGAATAAAAAAATCCCCGCTCCATCTGCGCACCGAACTGGCCTTGCCAACGTTGCTCGAGGTCGTTGAGCAATGGCATCAGCAATTGTTGGCACAGGGTTCGTGGCGGATACAGTGCCATGGCCTGATTGACGGTATCGTCCAGCAGGCGTTCGTTCAGTTGTGTGATGGCTTGCAGCAGTGTCTGGCGCAATAGCTGCCAATCATTCTCCACCGCTCCAGTGAACGCCTGTGGGGTGTCGAGCAGTTGTTTGACCTGGCTGACAGCGACCCCGCGATTGAGCCAGGTGAGAATGGTCAGAATGCGCTGCACGTGTTCGGCGCTGAACAGCCGATGGCCCTTGGGTGTACGTTGCGGCACGATCAAGCCGTAACGGCGTTCCCAGGCGCGCAACGTGACGGCGTTGACACCGGTCTGGCGCGACACTTCGCGGATGGGCAGCCAGCCTTCTTCAAGGGCTTTGCTGAAGTCCGCGCCGAGGTCTTCGGCAGCGCTGGTATCGAGTGGGGTTTTCATCAAATCGCATTTCGCAGGCTGAGGTTTTCCGGGTGCGGTTGCAGGTAAACCTGTTGCGCGATGTACGGATCGGGATGTAGCCGAAAGTGGTGTTTGAGCAAAGTCAGCGGGACCACCAGCGGCACGATGCCTTGGCGATACTGACCGATCACATGCTGCATCTCCTGTTTGTCCTCGGCGCTGATCGCCTGTTTCAGATATCCGCTGATGTGTTGAAGGACATTCGTGTGAGTGCGGCGGGTCGCGCAGGTTTTCAATGCCGCCATCAACTCGCTGAAATATCGCGGGCCGAGCTCCTGGGGGTCGGTGTGCCCCATGTTGCCCAGCAAGTTGCCCAAGGTCTTGTAATGCACCGGACTGTGCGCCATCAGCAGGTATTTGTAGCGCGCGTGAAATTGCGTCAGGCCATGGCGGGTCAAGCCTTCCTGCAACACCTGCTGCCACGCGCTGTAGGCGAATACCCGAGTGAGGAAGTTTTCCCGCAGGACAGGGTCGTTGAGCCGGCCGTCTTCTTCTACCGGCAAATCCGGATGCTGCTCGCAGAACGCCTGGGCGTAGATGCCGCGTCCGCCCCCGTCCACTGGCGCACCGTTGGTGTGATAGACCTTGACCCTTTCGAGGCCGCAGGACGGTGACTTCTGCATGAAAATGTAGCCGCAGATATCGTCCAGTTCTGCAGCCATCTTTTGCCCGTACGCAGCCAGTGACTGGGTGACGTCGATGTCGGCGTGGACGGAGCCAATGGCGTGCGGATGATCGGGGTTGCCGACCAGACGAATCGGTTCGCGAGGAATGCCCAGGCCGATGGCCACTTCAGGGCAGACCGGGACGAAATCGAAATATTCAGTAAGGGTGCGACTGCACAACCGCGATTCCTTGTGCCCACCGTTAAAGCGCACTTCGGCACCCATCAGGCAGGCGCTGATCGCAATTTTAGGTTTCGCGGTGGTAGGGGGCATCGGATCACCTCGAATCAGATCTCTACAGATCTCAATATCTGTACAAGAATGCTTAATCATAGATTCAAAGGTGTACAAGTCAAATTATTTGTATAGGTTTTACGCTGTCAATTGTCGGCTCATCTCCAAACACATCCTCGTAGGAGCCGGCTTGCCGGCGATGAACGAAATGCGGTATCTCTGGAAAAAAGCGCTGTCTGCTTCGCCAGCAAGCCGGCTCCTACAAAAATTTAATTCCAGCCAAGGGTCCACGCGTCGCTGTTTTTCAGCGACCGCCAATCAAGTCGTTCACTGCGCTTGGTCAACACGGCCTGCAATTCCACGTCCACCACCGTGCCTTCCTCGTCGCGGAACAGCTCGGTTACCAGAAAGTGCTTTTCACGATTTTGCGGATGGGCTGCTGTCCACTTCGACAGCAGCAGTTTGTCTGGACTGATGCGGTTCATTGCAAATGTTCGTGCAGGCGGCGAGCGGCTTCCTGACCACTGAGCCAGGCGCCCTCGACGCGACCCGACGAGCACCAGTCGCCGCAGGCATACAGACCCAGATCGGCGTCGGCCAGGGTGCCCCATTCGTGGCTGGTGGCGGGACGTGCGTAAAGCCAGCGATGGGCGAGGCTGAAGGTCGGTGCGGGCATGGCGTCGTGCAGCAGTTCGGCGAAGGCACCGTGCAATTGCTCGATCACCGCTTCCCTGGACAGGTCGATATGCTGGCGGCTCCAGGCGCTGCTGGCATGCAATACCCAAGTATCCAGCGTCGTGTCGCGTCCGGGCTTGCTGCGGTTGCGAGCCAGCCAGTCGAGCGGACTGTCCTGCACGAAGCAACCTTCCATGGGTGTCTCAAGTGGTGTCTCAAAAGCCAGCGCGACGGCCCAGGTAGGGTCCATTTTCACCCCGGCAGCAGCGCCGGCGAGTTTTGGCGCGCTGGCCAGCAAGGCAGTGGCTTGCGGTGCCGGCGTCGCAATGACGACATGACTGAACGGCCCGTGAGTGAAACCTTCGGCATCCTGCAGATGCCAATAATTTTCACCGCGATAGACCTCGGTGATCCGGCAGGCGAATTGCACTTCGAGATTACCCAGCAGGCCCCGAGTGATTGCACTCATGCGCGGCGTTCCGACCCAGCGAGTCTGCTCGTCCGGCGACAGGCTCAGTTGACCGCCGTGGAAGGTGTACAGCTGCGGCGTCCATTCGGCAACCCAGCCCTCGGACTGCCAGCGCGTAACTTCCGTGACAAAACGCCGGTCACGTGCAGTGAAATATTGTGCCCCCATGTCCAGCGCACCCGCATCGCTGCGCTTGCTCGACATGCGACCGCCGCTGCCACGGCTTTTATCGAAAAGTTGAACGACATGCCCGGCGTCCGTTAGCGCCTGGGCGGCGGAAAGCCCGGCGATGCCGGTGCCAATGATTGCGATAGGTACAGTCATAGGGGCCTCGTTTACCTTTCTGTACAGACTACGCCGTGGATGAAACCTGTACAATATTGTTTTTTGGTATAACTTTTAGCGTTCTTGTTCTGACAGCTTGGCCTATGGTTAATCACAGAGCCTGCCCGATACCAAAGATCCCTGCTTATAAAAATAGACTAGTGATCACGGTAAAACGCCACCCGAGGAAGAAGTCATGCACATATTGCTGACCGGCGGTACTGGTTTGATAGGACGTCAGCTTTGCAAACACTGGCTGAATCAGGGCCATCGGTTGACGGTTCTCAGCCGATCACCGGAAAAAGTCGCGGCCATTTGCGGTGCCGGGGTGCGCGGTATTGCGCTGTTTGAAGACATGGGTCAGGACACGCTGGACGCCATCGTCAATCTGGCCGGCGCACCTATAGCCGACCGTCCCTGGACAACCCGGCGCAAAGCCTTGCTCTGGAGCAGTCGCATCACACTGACCGAGACGATGCTGGCCTGGCTCGAACGTCGTGCGCAGAAACCCCAGGTGCTGATCTCGGGTTCGGCGATAGGCTGGTATGGCGATGGCGGCGAGCGTGAGTTGAGCGAAGAATCGCCGCCGGTGATCGATGATTTCGCCAGTCAGCTGTGCATTGCCTGGGAAGAAACCGCGCAACGCGCCGAAGCCATGGGCATTCGCCTGGTGCTGGTGCGCACCGGGCTGGTGCTGTCGGCCGACGGCGGCTTTTTGTCGAGGCTGTTGCTGCCGTTCAAACTGGGCATGGGCGGGCCGTTGGGCAATGGTCGGCAGTGGATGCCGTGGATTCATATCAAGGATCAAATCGCCCTGATTGATTTTCTGCTGCAACGAAATGCCGCCAGCGGTCCTTATAATGCCTGCGCGCCAAACCCGGTGCGCAATCGCGATTTCGCCAAGACGCTTGGCAGTGTGCTGCACCGCCCGACGTTCATGCCGATGCCGACCCTGGCACTGAAAGTGTTACTGGGCGAGATGTCGTTGCTGCTGCTCGGCGGCCAGAAGGCCATGCCGGCACGCTTGCTGGAAGCGGGGTTCACTTTCCAGTTCACCGAATTGCGCGCGGCCCTGGACGACTTGTCCAGCCGCCTTTGAAATAGGACGTTGCATGACTGATCACGCATTGCTTCTGGTTAACCTGGGCTCGCCTGCCTCCACGTCGGTGGCGGACGTGCGAAGTTACCTCAATCAATTTCTGATGGACCCGTATGTGATCGACTTGCCGTGGCCGGTGCGCCGCTTGCTGGTGTCGCTGATCCTGATCAAGCGCCCGGAGAAGTCGGCCCATGCCTACGCGTCGATCTGGTGGGAGGAGGGCTCGCCTCTGGTGGTGCTCAGCCGTCGCTTGCAGCAGGCGATGACGTCGCAGTGGACTCACGGGCCGGTGGAGTTGGCGATGCGCTACGGCGAGCCGTCGATTGAAACGAAGTTGCTGCAACTGGTTGCACAGGGCCACAAGAGAATCACCCTTGCGCCGCTGTATCCGCAGTTTGCCGACAGCACCGTGACCACAGTGATCGAAGAAGCGCGGCGCGTGGTGCGCGAGAAAAATCTCGATGTGCAGTTCTCGATTCTTCAGCCGTTCTACGATCAGCCTGAATACCTCGATGCACTGGTGGCCGGCGCAAAGCCTCATTTGCAGCAGGATTACGATCATTTGCTGCTGAGCTTTCACGGATTACCTGAGCGGCACCTGACCAAGCTCGACCCGACGGGCCAGCATTGCTTCAAAAACGAGGATTGCTGCAAGAACGCTTCGCCGCAGGTGCTCGCCACCTGTTACCGCGCGCAGTGTCTGCGCACCGCGTCGGAATTCGCCAAACGCATGGGCTTGCCTGACGGCAAATGGTCGGTGTCGTTTCAGTCGCGTTTGGGGCGGGCGAAGTGGATCGAACCTTACACCGAAGCGCGCCTTGATGAATTGGCGGGGATGGGTGTGAGAAAAGTCCTGGTGATGTGCCCGGCGTTTGTGGCCGATTGCATCGAGACGCTGGAAGAAATTGGCGATCGCGGCAAAGAGCAGTTTGTTGAAGCAGGGGGCGAGGAATTGCTGCTTATACCGTGCCTGAACGATGACCCGCAGTGGGCAAAGGCGCTGAGCACATTGTGCGAAAGGGCGCCGTTGGCGCTGTAAAAGTATCGCGAGCAGGCTCACTCCTACACTGGCTTTCGGTGTGCACACCAAAGGTCAATGTAGGAGTGAGCCTGCTCGCGAAGCTATCTGGCAGATTGCGAATTGCCAAAGGGATTACAACAACGGGTCCTCCGGCTTCTTATGCTTCCAGCCATCATTGCCCGGCAGCAAAAGATTCAGCGCAATCGCCGTCACCGCGCACAACGCGATGCCTTTCAGGCCCCAGTCGTCCGGGCCCGTGCCCGTGCCGACCAGCACGCCGCCAATACCGAAAACCAGTGTCACCGAGACAATCACCAGGTTGCGCGCTTCGCCCAGATCGATCTTGTGGCGGATCAGCGTGTTCATGCCCACCGCTGCAATCGAGCCGAACAGCAGGCACAGAATCCCGCCCATCACCGGCACCGGGATGCTCTGCAGCAATGCGCCGAATTTGCCGACGAACGCCAGGCTGATAGCGAAAATCGCCGCCCAGGTCATGATCTTCGGGTTGTAGTTCTTGGTCAGCATCACCGCGCCGGTGACTTCGGCGTATGTGGTGTTCGGCGGACCGCCAAACAGACCGGCAGCGGTGGTGGCAACACCGTCACCGAGCAGGGTGCGATGCAGGCCTGGCTTCTTCAGGTAATCGCGACCGGTCACGCTGCCGACAGCGATCACTCCGCCGATGTGTTCGATCGCTGGCGCCAGGGCCACTGGCACGATGAACAGAATCGCCTGCCAGTTGAATTCCGGCGCGGTGAAGGCCGGAATCGCGAACCACGGTGCCGCAGCGATCTTCGCGGTATCGACGACGCCGAAGTAGAAGGCCATCGCAAACCCTACGAGTACGCCGGAGATAATCGGCACCAGACGGAAAATCCCTTTGCCGAACACCGCAACGATCAGCGTGGTCAGCAACGCTGGCATCGAGATCAGCATGGCTGTCTGGTAAGGAATCAGCTCGGTACCGTCGCCCGCCTTACCCATCGCCATGTTCGCGGCAATCGGCGCCATGGCCAGGCCGATCGAGATGATCACCGGCCCAATCACCACGGGTGGCAGCAGGCGGTCGATGAAACCGGTGCCTTTAACTTTCACGGCCAGACCGAGGAATGTGTAGACGAAACCGGCAGCCATCACACCGCCCATGGTCGCGGCGAGGCCGAACTGGCCCTTGGCGAGAATGATCGGGGTGATAAAGGCAAAGCTCGACGCCAGAAACACCGGCACCTGACGGCCCGTGATGATCTGGAACAGAATCGTTCCCAGACCTGCAGTAAACAGCGCCACGTTGGGGTCAAGACCGGTAATCAGCGGCATCAACACCAGGGCGCCGAACGCCACGAACAGCATCTGGGCGCCGGACAGCACCGTACGCCAGAGCGGATCGTTGAACTCATCCTGCATGCTCAAGCGTCCTTCTGCTTGGTGCCGAAGATCTTGTCACCGGCGTCGCCCAGGCCCGGAATGATGTAGCCGTGTTCGTTGAGGCGTTCATCGATGGAGGCCGTGTAGATGGTCACGTCCGGGTGCGCCTTCGCTACAGCCGCAATGCCTTCCGGCGCAGCGACCAGGACCATCGCGCGGATGTCGCGGCAACCGGCCTTTTTCAGCAGGTCGATGGTGGCGACCATGGAACTGCCAGTTGCGAGCATCGGGTCTATGATCATCGCCAGACGTTCGTTGATTTCCGGGACCAGTTTTTCCAGATAGGTGTGGGCCTGCAGGGTTTCTTCGTTGCGGGCCACGCCGACGGCGCTGACTTTGGCGCCCGGGATCAGGCTGAGTACGCCTTCGAGCATGCCGATACCGGCACGCAGAATCGGCACCACGGTAATTTTCTTGCCGGCGATTTTCTCGACCGACACAGTGCCGCACCAGCCTTCGATATCGTAGGCTTCCAGCGGCAAGTCTTTGGTGGCTTCGTAGGTGAGCAGGGCTCCGACTTCCTGAGCGAGCTCGCGGAAATTCTTGGTGCTGATGTCTGCACGGCGCATCAGGCCGAGTTTATGGCGGATCAGCGGGTGGCGGATCTCGAGGATGGGCATGGGAAAGGCTCCGGCGGCGGGCAAAAAAACCGGCCTAGATTAATCTATCCGAGGGTGTTGTCCTATAGACACAGAGTACGTTAGTCCACAAACCCTTGATCTGACCGCGCGGGATGCGTACCTTTGCCCGCTTTTCCTGATTCCTCAACCCCGGAGAGCGCCATGTCCGCTGATCTCGAGCATATCCGTCAAGTCATGCGAGAGGCTGACTGCCTGTACACCGAAGCTGAAGTCGAGGCGGCCATCGCCCGCGTCGGTGCGCACATCAACGAACAACTGGCTGACAGCAATCCGGTGGTTTTCTGTGTGATGAACGGCGGGCTGATTTTCGCTGGCAAGCTGCTGACTCATCTGCACTTCCCGCTGGAAGCGTCTTATCTGCACGCGACCCGTTATCGTAACGAAACCAGCGGCGGCGACCTGTTCTGGAAAGCCAAGCCGGAAGTTTCGTTCATTGATCGCGACGTGCTGATCATTGACGACATCCTCGACGAGGGTCACACCCTCGGCGCGATCATCGACTTCTGCAAACACGCCGGTGCGCGCAAAGTGCACACCGCCGTGCTGATCGACAAGGATCACGAGCGCAAGGCGCGTCCGGACCTCAAGGCCGATTTCGTCGGGTTGCCGTGCATCGACCGCTACATCTTCGGTTACGGCATGGACTACAAAGGCTACTGGCGTAACGCCAACGGCATTTTCGCCGTTAAAGGAATGTAAGAAATGACCGTGCCGAGCTTTCTTGATCAAACCCTGTTCAGCGAATTGGCCGAGAAAGCGACGGCCAGTCCTCGTGGGCGTCAGCATCACAATTTCCATCAGATGGACGATGCCTGTCATCGCATGGCGGTAGGGCTGCAACCCAGCACCTATATTCCGCCGCACCGCCATTTGGGGGAGCACAAGGCCGAGACGTTGCTGGTGGTCAAAGGGCGACTGGGCTTGTTGATTTTCGACGAGTCCGGTGCGGTGGTTAAACAGCAGATCCTGCAGGCCGGTGGCGAGTGCATTGGCGTTGACCTGCCAACGGGTGTGTTCCACGGCCTGGTGGTGCTGGAGGCTGATTCCGTGATGTTCGAATGCAAGGCCGGGCCATACCGCCCGGTGGGTGATGGCGAACTGGCGGATTGGGCGCCGCGTGAAGGCCAGCCGGGCGTTGCCGAGTACCAAGCCTGGATGCGCGCGCAGTTCGATTAAAATCACCCCTGTAGGAGCGAGCCTGCTCGCGATGAACGTCCAGCTGCCGCTTGCATCCAGACAGCTCGCGTCATCGTTGAAGTCCATCGCGAGCAGGCTCGCTCCCACATTGATTCATGCCTGCCCGTGATAAAGTGCTCGGCCCCGCCCCCCGGAGCCTTTCATGCGTTTCTTGATCCGCAGCTGCGCCGCCTTGTTGCTCACCCTCAGTCTGCCTCTGGCCGCCGCGCCTGCGCCGATGCACGCGCAGTTTCTGCCGCCGGATGACCTGACCCTTCGCGATGCCGCCCCCGAGCAGCAACAGCTGCTGCAGGTCACCGAATACTCGGTGGTGGTCGGCAGTCAGCGCCAGTCCAATCAACAGCCCATCCCGGTTACGTCGCCGATGCTGATTCGCCTCAAGGGCAAATCCCTGAACAAAGGCGCAACCATCAATCAGGTCGTGATCAATTTCGATGGCGAAAGCAAAAGCCTGAAAAAGCCGGTTTATGACGACAAGAGCAAAACCCTGACGTTGAACTACCCGATGGCACAATACCGCGTGGTCATGGATTTGTTGCGCAACGGCACGGTGTACTGCCAGTTCCTCAGCTACGCCAATGGCCACATCTGGGCTGATCTGCACACGGGTGCGGTTCGTTCGCGTTGAGCCCGGCGGCTAGTGAAGGGTAAACTGCCCGCCCCGTGAAATGTCTGCGAGCTGGAGTCGGCAATGCGTAAAGATAAGAAGCAAGTGATTGGTGACGAGATCGGCGATGAGCAGATCAAATTGTTCCTCGATTTCGAGCCGGTCGATGCCACTTCACCGTCGCTGCACAAACTGATCAAGGCGTACCGTGGCCTGCGTATCGATGATTTCGAGCGGTTTCTGACGTTCTTTGTTGCCGGCGGTTTTGATCTGGATGGCAAGGATGAGCACGGCAATGATTTCGTGGCCTTGATCAAGGATCAGCGCAATGCGGCCGAGTACATCGAGCTGATTGCCAAGGCTCGCGGTTAAGGTCAGGCGCACCGTTCTTTGTGGCGAGGGAGCTTGCTCCCGCTTGAGTGCGTAGCGCTCACAAAATCTGCGTCGTTTGCCGCATTTTGGGGCCGCTTCGCAGCCCACCGGGAGCAAGCTCCCTCGCC
>NZ_JMCL01000015.1 GCF_000690905.1 Pseudomonas sp. Ant30-3
AGCACAGGCCTGGTAGCGGGTGCCAGGGGCCCGGTTGCGGCGCAGCTCCCGGCTGATGGTCGAGGGGGAGCGGCCGAGCATCCGGGCAATTCGCCGCTGGCTGAAACCTTGGGCAAGGCCGAGTTGAAGGGTCGCACGTTCGGGGATACTGAGTTCGTGATAGGACATAGTGGCAGCACCGTACCGGAAAGGTCAGGTGTTGCACTCAGTTTTTGCGGCCGCCCCTCCTATAATTTTTAATTAACAGTAGACGACAACTTCCAAGATGGTTTGGAGGCTGGGTCATTGATTTTGAGCGTAAAATGAACACTCCAGCGACAATATCGTACGACAATAAACTCGAAGAAATTGATATAAGGGAAATTGTAAGAAGCATCTGGAAGCAACGAGCTGTTGTACTACTGTTTACTGGGATTGGATTTGCTGCTGCTGTTGGTTATGCAGCTCTCGTTACACCGCAATACTCTGCGAGTACATCTCTTAGGCCCGTCAGCAATACCGATTTAGACGAAATCAATGAATCCGGTCTATTTAAAATTAACCCTATGGAAGCGCTTCAGCGAGTCGGCTCAGCTATGGAGTCCTACGACGTTAGGTTGAAGTTTTTTAGTATTTACCCCCAATACCTCGCTCCAATTCGAGCTCCAGACAAGTCAATAGAACAAACCTTTGAATTATTTAACTCGAGTTCTTTCACGCTCATTCAGATTGACCCCAATAAAAGTTCCAGTATTTCCCCGCTGATTAACTTAACCCTGACCTACCCAAAAGGAATTGACGGCGTAGGCATAGTGAAAGACTTTACTTCATTTGTTGTCAAAATGGAGAAGGATAGGATCGAATCCAGCCTGAAGACGTTGGTCGCCAACAGAATCGACAAAATTGAAAAAAATCTTGATTCTGAAAAATCCGCATACGAAGCTAATATGAGTTCAGATATAGCTCACCTCTTGGAAAAGGACAAAATCAAAAAAGAGATGCTTCAAGACGAGCTTAAAGCACTTCGAGTACAACTGCAGGCACGCAAGCAAAATCGCATCAAAGAACTTGAGGAAGCAATTAGCATTGCGAAACAACTAGGTATTACCATGCCATCAACACCGTCATCCCTTGCCGAGACGGGAAGTCCCAGAGAAGGCAATATGATCCGTACCGAAGTGAACAATCAGCAGATCCCGCTTTATTTCATGGGTCAGCAAGCGTTAGAAGCAGAGCGCTCAACCCTGATTTCTCGTCGATCGGACGATTTTACCGAACCGCGTATAGATCAAATTCAAAAGGAATTGAATCTTCTAGCGCATAACCGCGAGGCGGGCGCCTTGAAGGATCGTGAAAATCCAGAGCTATTCGTAAAGGGATTTGTAGACAGTCGTGCTGACCTCGCACGATTGAAAAATTTAAATATTAATTTCAATCAATTAGATCTGATTCATATCGACAAACCTGCGTTTGAGCCTCAGTCGCCTATTAAGCCCAAAAAAGCTCTAATTGCTAGCGCTGGTTTAGTACTTGGTTTAGCCCTAGGCATTGGAGTTGCTTTAACCAGACGAATTTTTCAATTATAGTTGCTCGGGATCGCTTCAATATTAATAGAGGTCGGCACATACCAACCTCTATGGTTTCACCAAGGTTAACTTTGCGGAATATTTGCCAAAATCGGAATAGCGCTAGTCAATTACAGTCTCTTCAGCGGCGAGCATAATTCAACTAATAAAGTGCACATGCGAGCAAGATTTCGACGTCGAAGACGCCCTCTTCAATGTTTCCCTTTCACAATCACTATCGCCTAAAATTGAACATTGAAACATGAGTCTTTGATGCTCAAATGGTTCAGTCATGATACCGATTCGGCAATTGCTGGATTAAAATTGCGAGGCCTCCTGACGATGAAGCACACAGCACAAAGCTTCACTCTAATACGTGCCGCCGCCAGATCGGTTTCAATGGTTACGCTACGGGCACCTTGCTGACCTCTACATACCAAAACGTAGAAATGGAAACCTCACTCTGAGGATTGTCTCGTATCACATACCCAAAGTAGGAGCCGTATGGGGTAGGTCCGTAGTCACGGATCTGTGCGGGGGAGGGAGGTAACTGCCGACCCAATTGGGCCAATAGGGATACCTGGATTTGACTTGCGTGTACACGAGTTGTACTCCGGGATTCATATTTTCGCCTGATCTATCACTGAAAGAAGCGACTCTTCAGCTTGACATTTTTCGCCATAAATATAGCGTCACACCCATAAGTATATGAAATCATCAGCGAAATTTATTTTTTAGTTGCAAACAACATCCTCGATAGAATAAACGTGACTGGAATAGTCAAAATTATGGAAATTAGTGGTGCAGCAGCAATATTTAATCCAAACTTTTCTACCCATGCCCAGATAATGACAATACTGAGAACATATTGGATCACGTAAATAAATGGGAAAAGTAACGCAGATTTAGCCCCTTGGTGACTTTTGAATACGAAATACCGATTCAACGTGAAGGCCAATAGGATGCCTGCCAAGTAGGAAATGGTATAGGCTATTTTATAGCTGAACATTTTGAGCAGTAACAAATAAGCCCCATATGTGAGCACGGTATTTACACCGCCCGAAACCAGGAACCGCGCAAAACTGAAACCAGTAAGTCTTTTCAGCAGGCCGTTATTTTTCAAGGTCATGTTTTTTAAATGCCGTTAACTCGTCGTAATTATGGATATAGTCTGCTGAATCATAGCAATGGGATACAAACATCAGCAATACGGCGTCGCGAGAATAGCGGTACTGAACACCCAGATACAGTATGGGCCTTGGGCGACACTATTACATTACTGGCGCAGCTAGGCTGTGCATTTACATAGCCTATAGTTTTAGCCGGGTTGCCAACGACCATCGCATTTGGTGAGACTGATCGGGTGACGACCGCACCCGCGCCTACCATGGCATTTGAATCCGCAGTGACGCCCCGTAAAATAGTCGCGTTGGCGCCAAGTGAAGCCCCTTTTCGAATTATCGCGTTTAAAAAAGTGTCTTGATATACCTTACTTCTGGGAAAACGATCATTGGTAAACGTCACGTTCTGGCTGAACACCTCATCTTCTATTTCTACGCCGTGCCAGATCTGCACGCCGTATTTGATCGTTTCTCGATCGCCGATGATAACGTTATCGATAAAAACCTGATCGCATATGTTGCAGTCTTGGCCTAATCTGGCGTAGGGCAATATATGGGTGAACGAGCAGACGCGCGTTCCCTTTCCGAGGTTCTGACTTTCCCAGAACGCATGGGAGTGCAAAAAAAGGTCGCTTGCTGATTCAGTCATTGCGCACCTTCGTAGCTTTCAACACGCATTGGAATGGCCAATGGGCGTTTTTTGGTATTTTCATAAGTGCGCCAAGCATAGGAGCCAACAATACCCAAACCCATGAGGTTCGCGCATCCTAGAAAGGTCACAGTGAGCATTATCATCGCGTAGCCGGGTACTTGGATCATCCCATTGAGTTTTGCAAAGGCGACGACTATTCCCAGCAAAGCGGCCGAGCCTGCGCCGATGCTACCGACCCGAGTCAGGAGACGAATTGGCAAGTCAGTGAATGAAAAGACACTGTCCATAAGGTAGTTAACCTTCTTGCGAAACGTCCATGCAGATTTGCCGTGTTCGCGCTGAATACGGGTGTAGGTGATGCATTTGCGGCGGAAACCAAGCCAGAAAATTTGCGCAATCAATGAACTGTGACGTTCCTCCAGCGTCAGCAAAGTGTCGCGGAACGCAAGATTGCAGCCAAACATATCTATGCCGCCAGGAGGTATTTCTGGTACTACGTAACGGCGATAAAAGCCCCAGAATAAACGTGATGCCATTCGCGACAACAAAGGATCGTCGCGCCCCTCACCGGCGCCGACCACTACATCAATCGGCTCGGTCCGCAAGATGCGATCCATGGCTTCGACCAGTTCTGGAGGCTCCTGCAGATCCGCAGCCATCACTGCAAAGCGACTACCGGAGCCATATTGAAGACCTGTGCGAATGGCCATGAAAGAACCGAAGTTTTTGGACAGCAGTATCAGCTTGGAGACGAAGCTTTGCGAGGGAAGAGCATTTCTCAGCAGCTCAAAACACTGGTCAGGACTGCCGTCTACGACGAACACAACCTCAAGCGCTCCTTCCAGTTTGCTGTTTAAGCCTGTCACTGCTTTCAGAAGATCCTGAATCGATCCTTCGTTTTTGTAGACCGGTATGACGAGCGTGAGCAAGCTAATCTCCTTATTCAAATTGGGTGACCGTCGTGAGAGACCGGTCGACTTCCTGATCCTTCACGTTAGGAATCGGGGCACCTATAGTACCTGATAGCGCACATTTGGGTCATCAGCTAGCGCCGCTTCCATTGGCTTCTTGGTGATCTAGGAATAAATGTTTATCTTTTTGCGGGTGTGACCAGTTCCCGTGCAGGGACATGAGTTTTTTGTGGGATAGCAAGAGCTGTGAACCATAGGTGCTGGTCCGGTCTTAGCTCACAGTTATGTGTGATGTGATTATGGGTTCCGAGCTTTTAGCTTTATATAAAGCTTTACGGCGGTGTAAACTTTGGATGCGGATGAGCAATTGATTACGTGAGTGTTCTGCTAAATAAAATGAATTGGCCGCCTGGGCATTAGGCATCTTAAGGAGCAGCAGCGTTCGAGTTAACATAATCTGCGCTGCGAGTAATAATAAAATTTATATAGCAGGGGTCGGGGGGATGATTTTACTGAGCTTTTTATGACTCATTGTTGCTTGCAGCGGTCAAAAGCGATAAAGTACGACGCCCCGACTTTGCTGTCGTAAATTTATTTTGGACATATAAAATATGCATTGGACGAAAAAAAACGATAATCCAACGGCGACAACGCTATCCATTTCTACCGCTGATAGTGCCGCTGCAGGTTTTTTCATTTCGTTCTGCGCATATATGGTTGTGCAGCTTTATATGAATGTGCAGGTATTTCCCTTTGATGCTGGCAACTATTGGGCTCTGAGCGCGCATATATGGGATTTTTCGTTCCCTCAGCAGATGCGTGGTTATTTTTATCCTTTACTGTTATCCCCTTTCAAATTTTTGCACGACAACTATGCTCCTTTCGGTTTGTTGATGTTCAAGATATGCACATCAGTTTTTTACGCATATTTTTTTGCGGTGCTCTTCCCAAGATTTTTTAGCACTATATTTGGAGGGAAACTGACTACACTAAGCCGATCTATTCCGTCAATATTGATTGCGATTATTTTTCCTGGTCTGATTTGCTATCCTCTAAGCGATGCTCCGTCTCTGGCATTAATTATTGGTGCTGCTGCATTGGTATTATCTGGTATAAAAAGTGAAACCAACATTAAGCGTTTTGGATTGTTTTTTATCGCTGGAATGTTGGCGTACTTTGCATATAACACTCGCACTATTTACTTGTTTTCAATTGTTGCTCTTTGTTTATTGATTTTTTTCACCGCGAAATTGCATATTACAAAGCGAGCAATAGGGGTTTTAGCATTTTTGTTCGGTGCTTGTTTAGGCGCCGTACCTCAGATGGCCGTAAATAAAGGCCATTATGACAATCCATCACCGCTCATTATCACTGATTTGGGAAACGGTTCGCTGTTTTTATCTCAACTCATGTGGGGTATTGTTGTTGATCGCTATGAGACATACACGCCGGTTAACGCTCCTGGAACTCCTGTTTTTTACGCGAATTCCGCCGGGGAGAACCTACTGCTTCATACCGATGCCCGTAAGATAACTAGTATCACCGACTATTTAAAGCTCGTGATGACTCACCCACTTACCTTCGCTTCCATTTATGCGAGGCACATCGCGTCAGGATTGGATGTCCGTGATGGTGAGGTTTATACCCAAACGCCTTCTCACCAAAAATCACTACGGTCTATTTTTTCACTTGCGGTAGTTATTTTGGGCATAACACAATTCTTGCGGTTATTGTTTTCGTCAGGCGCTTTCTCTCCTGCAGGTTTGGTGGAGAAATTAGGATGGACGACTGTGCTATTAATCGCCTGTATAGCCGTCATCCCTGGCGCTGTAGAAACTCGGTTTTTCTTCCCAGTCTTCTACGTGTGTTTAGTAGCAATGGTTACTGGTTTTCAGAAAGATCTGCTAGGATTCAAAGGTTACCAACTTATCTTAACTGCACTGATAACACTTTCAGTTTATGCTTTTGTCCAGCAGTCAATTCAAAATCCGATCTACGATCGACCAGAGTCACGTATGTACAACTACAGTCCGGGTAACTGATTTTTGGGATTTTTATATCAGAGCACCGTTGGGTAGACGCCGCCAGTACCGCTCATTGAAGCCGATCAACGATGATGTATTCATTAGCTGGGAAGCGGATGATCGCGGTAGGGACGGCAGTTACCTGCCGCCCCCGGTACAGTGCGGAACTACCGCATGCGGCTCTACCCAGGTATGTGACGCCAGACGATCTTCAAGGCAAGGATGTTCATAAGGTTCGGTTTTTAGAGGTGTGCTAGGCCTCCGTAGCGTTACCTTTGAAGCCAAATCGCTAGCTGCAACGTACTAGGACTCGCCGCATAGGCGGAAAACCGATAAACGAAAGCCGCCAAGACGTATCAACTTCCCTAGCACCGCTTGATAGTTGAAGTATCCCTGACGACTTGAGTAAGCCAGTAGCGTCGCACGCATACGCTATTCGACAGTCAGTCGCAGCACTTCAAAGTCACAGCGTCGGGTGACATAACAACAGTGAGTAAAGCTCAAGAATCCAAAGTCTCCGATTTTTTAAACCCCGTTTTCTGCGATTCAGTACAGTAGAACGATCAAACTTAATTAGCCGAGTCTTTGATGCGTTGAGAGATAACCTTACGTCCGCTCTTCGCTTACCGGTACCGCGTCTCGCATAGCAGGTAACATAGAAAGGCCGGTCAATGACCGGCCTTTCAGAGCTGTTTCAATACTTCAATTGACCAGCAGCCTTTCACGGTTTTTTTCTAAAATTACCTTGCCAATCCCTTTAACCTCCAATAACTCATCAACAGAGCGATACGGGCCGTTTATATCGCGATATGAAATGATTTCTTGAGCTTTCTTCTCCCCTATCCCAATCAAGTCACGCTGTAGGGCCGCAGCATCCGCTTTGTTAAGATCGATTTTTGCAGACTGAACTTTTGGGGAGACCTCCGGAGTAGAGGTGATAGTACCAGCCTCAAATTTTGGTGACGATGTGGCATTGGTGCTGATTGAGAGGCTGGTGAGCAAAGCAAAAACCAAGGAAGCAAGATAACCAGTACGCATATTTTGGAGCTCCATATTAACAGTGGGGAAGCAGCTACTCCGTAGCCACTCTTCAAAGTTAGGCGATAAATGGAGCCTGTCAAAAATGTATATGTTGCCGGATGTGAGACAATCATGGTTCTAGGCGGCTTTGCTGGTGAATCCAGTCCACAATTTCTCCATCCGGAGCGTAGCCGCTGACGGTCTCACGCAATAGCTGGCGCACGCGGGTGTAGTCATCTTGGTCGACTGCAACGAGTAAATCACCCAGCTTTGTCTTGAGAAGATCCCAGGAAATATGATCTTCATTGGCACTCATAATCATTGGGTGCTCCGTTGCGGCAACGTTGTCGCCGATCAAAAGCTCCTCGTAGAGTTTTTCTCCGGGACGCAGGCCAGTAAACTCGATAGAAATGTCGCCGTGGGGATTTTTCTCAGAGCGAACACTTAAACCGGACAGATGAATCATTTTCTCGGCTAATTCCGCAATTTTCACCGGTTCGCCCATATCCAAAACGAAGACATCACCACCCTGCCCCATAGAGCCCGCTTGAATCACAAGTTGTGCGGCTTCGGGAATCGTCATGAAATAACGGGTTATTTTGGGATGCGTTACTGTCAATGGCCCACCAGACTTAATCTGCTTATGGAAAAGCGGAATAACTGAACCTGACGACCCCAAAACGTTTCCAAAACGAACCATGGTAAAACGCGTTTTATTAACATGTGAAACGTTCGAACTATCGCCGAAAAGCACTGGGGCAAGCTCACGACTAAGCGCCTGCAACGTCAGTTCGGAAAGCCGCTTGGTACTTCCCATTACGTTAGTGGGCCGTACGGCTTTGTCAGTAGAAATCAACACAAAGTTTGACACGCCTGCAGTCAACGCCGCCTGTGCAGTGTTGAGTGTACCAATAACATTATTCAATACGCCTTCGGCGATATTGTGCTCAACCATAGGCACATGCTTGTACGCCGCAGCATGATATACAGTGTCAACACGCCAGGCTTTCATCACGTCCAGCAACTTGCTTTGATTGCGCACAGATCCAAGAATGGGTAACAAACGGATCGACAGTGACTCACGGGCAATGCGCTGTTCGAGCTCCGATAGGATGGTATATAAGTTGAATTCGCTGTGTTCAAATAATAAAAGTTTTGTTGGTTGCAGGGAAAGTATCTGACGGCAGAGTTCCGAACCGATAGAACCGCCCGCCCCTGTAACGAGGACGGTTTGGTCCTTGATGCAGTGCTCAAGCAAATTCCCTTGCGCAGGGACCGCATCACGGCCGAGTAAATCGGCGATGTCGACTTCCTGAATATCGTCCACCTTGACACGACCACTGGCCAGATCCATGAACCCCGGCACGCTACGAACGTGTAACGGAAAGCCCTCGAGAAACCCTAGGATTTCGCGACGTCGACCGCGGTTAGCCGAAGGAACCGCGAGCAGAATTTCCTGAGCGCCTGTCGAGTCGATCATTTGTTGAATATGTTTGGGCTTGAATACCTGCAGCCCGGAAATGATTCGATCAGCGATCCCGCTGTCATCGTCAATAAATGCCACCGGGCGCATTAACCGTCCCATGCGAAGTGCCGCAACCAACTGATTACCAGCGGCGCCCGCTCCATAGATCGCTACCTTGGGTAAGCCATCGTCCTTATTAGTGAATGGAACGTGCTGGGCGGCGGCAAACCAATCACCTAAGAAGTATTGACGCATGGCTAGTCGCAAACCGCCGATCATGACCAGGCTCAGCCACCAATAGTTGAAAATTATTGAACGAGGTACAACGTTAGCGTGATTGCTATACCAGAAGACAATGACTCCCAAAACTAAAGCAGACAGGCTGACCGCCTTGATAATGGCTATCAGCGCATCATTGCCGAAGTAGCGCATCACCGCTCGGTACATGCCGAAGCGTACGAACAACGGAATGGCAACAAGCGGAGCAAAAATAAAGAGCCAACGATGAGTAGTAAACGGATTGACAATCTCGTCAAGACCCAGGCGCACGACAAAGGAGAGCCAAAGCGACGCCCACACTAATAAGGTGTCAGCAGCGACCTGCATCAGGCGTTTCTGACGCCGCGGCAAACCCAGCAGCCAAGCGCGGATCTGACCCATGAATCCATCTATCACTTCGTTCTTATCCACTGAATTCACGTGAGAGCTTTTCCGAATAATCCAACCTTAGAGAATTCCTGTCCTTAGACAGATTTTTCGAGCGAACCTGCTTTGAATTTCAAAGCGAGGAAGGCTAAAGGTACATAGGCTATTACTAATCCAGTCGCACCGTCTAGTTGAAGCAACGTAACGCAGAGTGAAATTGGAAGTAACCAAAGCAAATTGATGAGCGAGACAGCGACTGTCACAGGCAAATGCTTGCCAAATTGGCGTGATGCATACTGGTAACCATGACTTCGGTGCGCCTCGTAAACCTTATCACCTCTGATGAGGCGCCTGATGAGGGTAAACGTAGCATCTACAACAAAGACACCCAACATAATTAGCCAAGCGAAGAAAAATTCGCTACCAACCCAAGCTGCCTGAACAGACAGAGCGCCCAGAATTATGCCGAGAAATCCGCTCCCTGCATCCCCCATGAAAATACGTGCGGGGGGGAAATTCCAGTAGAGGAATCCGGCAACAGTCATCGTCAACATTAGTGGTGCCCACATCAGAGCATCTTGACCTGTGAGGTAGTAGCTTAACGCCAATCCAATGCACGCACATATGGCTTCAAGGCTGGCAAGACCGTCGATGCCATCCATGAAGTTGTAAAGGTTCAGCATCCATACGAGGTAAACTGCCGCTAACGCAGTTCCAAGCCAACCCAGATCGATGGAAAATCCAAATAAAATTAGCGCAGGTAAGCCGCCCAACCAAAACAAAACCCAAACTGCTGCTAGGAAATGTCCTAATAGGCGCCATCTTGCGGCGATGTGGCCGTGGTCGTCCATAAAACCGATCACCGCGATCAAAAATCCAGAACCGATCAACGCGACGGCCTGCGCGGCGGGTTGCAGTCCTAAAATGGCCAAAAACACCAAGGAAAGCAGAAATGACAACACAATCGCAACGCCACCGCCACGCGGCGTGGGAACCGAGTGAGAGCTTCGGGCATTGGGGATATCGATAATGCTTCGATTTAAAGCGTACCGACGCAAAACAGCGGTCAACAATAATGACAGCAGCATGGCGACTGGCAGCATATACCAATATTTCATTAACTTTGCTCACTAATAAAATGTTCGGCGGTTAAGCTTAGCGCTTGATCCAATGTGAGCACAGGATGCCAACCGAGCTGTATTCGGGCCTTTGTGATATCGACCTGCAATGAACCGCAAAGTCTTTGCGACAATGCATTCTTGCCCAACAATGCAGCGCCGGCAGCGAGCAGCCAAGCGGGAACTGGCACCAACCGAGACGGCCTGTTCAGAGCATCAGCAAGCTTTACCAGTAATTGCGTGGTAGACACGTCTTCGCCATCACTGACCAGAAATGTTTGGTTGGCAGCAGCAGGATGATTTAAACAAGTCGTAAGCAGATCTACAAGGTTATCAAGTGCGACCAGGCTACGCTGATTACGTATAGCACCAAATGGTAAAGGTATACCCATACGCACAAATTTCATCATGCTCTTAAAATTGGCCTTAACACCTGGGCCGTAGATTAGAACAGGTCGAATAATAACGACCTCCATGCCGGTTTCGGCTGCTACCAATCGAAGTCCCTCTTCCGCCTCCAATTTTGAGATACCATAGAAATCTACAGGTTTGGGAATATCGGTTTCCCGAAAAGGTCTATCAGGAATGGTGCATTCGCCATTTACTTTCACTGAACTAACGAAAATAAACCTCTTGGCACCGGCGATCGCTGCACTTCGTGCCAAATTCAAAGTATGCCCAACGTTGACCGCTCGAAAAGCCGCAAGTGGGTCGACCTCAGTGTCGTTCATAACATGCACACGGGATGCTAGATGAATGACAACATGAACGTCCGTCAGCGACTCGTGCTCGGCATCAATTTGATCGAAATCGGCAAGCCGGTGATAGCAGACACGTTCATGCATCTGCGGCGGAGTACCGCGGACTAGTGCCCTTACCTGAAACTCAACATTTTCAATAAGCTTCTCAACAAGTCGGCTGCCCACAAACCCACTACTACCGGTAACCAATATATTCGTCATCTCTTTCGCCTCAAAATTACAAGGGTAAGGCATAGCCCAGAGAAGACAAATTTATCGCGCAAGCGTCTGCGGCACTTGTAACCTGACAACGCCAACCGAGCTAAGTCAATACCGCGTAATTTAATCCAACTCTGAACGAAGGGCGTACCTTCAGTACCGACCAATCGTGATATAAGTGAAGCCTGACTTAGCCACCAGCCTTCAAATACTTTCGAAAGCCGTGCTCGGAATGCTTTCAAGCCACTGTTGACCCCGACCTGATTATTTGAATGCTGCCGGTAACGCATGTAAGAATTATTGTCTATTATCCACTTGTAATCACGAGCGCGACTGAAAGCATAACAATACCAATCATGAAGTGTAACACTCTGTACGCAAGAGAAATTAGTGGATATATGCCGCTGTAAATCAACAAACAATTTTTTCGAGAAAACATAAGTACATCCGGGACCAGCGGCTTCGAACAGATGATCGTATTCAACTTGAGGCTGGGATTTTATGATTAAACGTTCATTCCCATTTGGCCAAAAAGCAGTAACATTACTTGAATAGCCATCGGACCGCGTTTCGGACATCACGCCGGTTGCCTGTATCAGTTTATTAGACAACCAAATATCATCCTGATCAGCGAAGGAAAAATACTCAAAATCGTCTATTGGCGCTTCCTTGACCAGGCGAAAAAAATTACGAGCAGCTCCACCAAATTTCTCGCCATGGGTAAGATAGCTTACGCGAGAATCTGACTTGGCCAGATTAGTCACCCATTGCTCCGTCCCGTCACTGGATGCATCAACGCTTATCAAAAGAGTGATCGATACGCCCTCCTGACTGAGTATGGACGCTACTTGCTCGGAAATCCATTCCAGGCCGTTGTACGCAGCCAGCATAACTAAAAAACGGGGTTGCATGAATATGTCCCTCTTCAAACGCAAATCTTATAAAGACTAGCAAATTACTCCAATATCGTAGATTAACTCTTTTTAATGGGCAGAACCTAAGCTCTTGCGTAAGCCGTGACGAATGCCCCGGACCATCATCTTCAAAGAATCAGTTTTATTTGTATCAATCAGTAAATTAACAAAAAACCGTAAAGCTAAAGCAATAGACAATCTTTTTTTCCAGCAATTCGGGGTATGCGCCATGCGGCAGACTGCGACCGTATTTCTAAAGAAAAAATATCGACGAACAGGTGAATATCTAAAAAAACTAAGACCAAAAATCTTAACCGGAGGGGCATCCGACAACGCATGGCCCATTTCAACGTTCAGACACCCGTAAAGTCTATAACCGCGTTCTCGAGCGCGAAAGCACCACTCAGTGTCTGTGAAGTCTACAAACATGCTTTCATCATATTTAACACCGTCCTGCCAAGCTTGCGTATCGACGAACATACCAGATGTAATAAGAGCGTCTGCCCTTACTAAACCGAATTCGTCATCTGATGCAAATACGGGCTTGATCACGCCATCGACAGACTGATAGAAAGGAAAGTTGACCTTCTTTCCGTCTCTCCGATCGTAAAAAGTAGGACTAACAGCAATACACTTATCATCACGGGATTTAGCATGCACCATGGCTGAAGCCAGCTTTTCAATAAGATCAGGTTCAGCATGACTATCTTGATCAAAGGTCACCATATACGGTATACCATTGTCCACCGCCAGCTGAAATCCAGCGTTCAAAGCTTTGCCTAAACCCTCGTTACCTTGCAAGGAAAGATATTTTACACATCCTTTGACCTCAGGATGGCCTTGCAGGAAAGACTCGGCCCCGCCATTGTCTACTAAAATTAGTAATTCAACTTGGCTAGATAGTGAGATCAAAAGATCATCAAGAACCTTGATATCTGGATTATAGCCCACAACCACAGCAGCAATAGAGCTCAATTTATTCTCCAATTGATTGTACCTTCGCAACCGGAGACTTCTGCCCCCTCATTACTATAGACCAATACCACAACACCACAAGAAATCCGAATGAGTTGAATAGCACTGGATTACTCATAGACATTATAATGTATAACAACATTATCAACCTACTCGACACTGAAAGTGAGTCTAGTGGTATATTTCGAATAGGAAAAAACAGGGTCCCGAGCAATACAGCAGAGAGTGGCAGCCCAAAAAAACGAATAGTATCCATCCATGTTATTTCGGTTTGCGAAACAACTGCGCCATATCCTTCAGTAAAAAAATAAGCGCCAAGGCCTTTTCCAAATATCAGCATATCCCAATCGATGACATAGAAAAAAGAAATTAGATGACCAATTTTAATACTATTGGACTGTTCGCCGCTGCTAAACATACTAGTCTCGCTAGCAATATAAGCTATGGCAATCGCCAATGCGGGGGTTGCAGAAATGATCAGCAGGAGGCGGGCCGACCAGCTTTTATGGGAAAAATACAGTACCGACAATGCAACAAGAGCCATCACCATGAGGGCACGAGATGCGGAGCAAACTATGGCAGTCAAAATCACAATTACAAAAAAAAGCGAACTGAATTTTTTTAGTTTTAAGAAATCTATAAAAAACAGGGAAAGTGGAACTAGTAAAAAAGGCGAAGAACGGTGGTGAAGCATAAACATCTGCAAACCACCAAAATTCCGTACGCCATAATAACCCAGCTCATTAACGTTATAGTAATTGAGCAGTTCTGCCCCTAGAGACGAACCTGGAATCAACATTAACAAAAACGAAAGTCCACACATCAAAAGCGCAAAAATAGCGCCCGTAATCTTGACTGCTCGGGACATGTCAACATTAAAGCCATTAATGAAATAGATTAGCAGCAGCGCAGATGAACCAAAAACAATTTGTTTCCCTAAATCCACATCTGCACCGTTAAAAACTCCTAGAAAAAAACCATATATAAATATCAACATTATTAAAAACGGCGCAAAAGTAACTGCCGGTCTGACAAAGAACAATGTGATCGAAACTAGAAAGAGCGGAACAAAGATAAGCTTATTAAGAATAAATACAGGCACGAGTACGGTCGACAAACAATAAAGCACAATAAAAAATGTTGCAGCTGTATTATTTTTAATTTTTTGATCACTCGCACCCATCATCATGCTGCCTTCTTCTCGAACTTACATAAAGAGACGACCAATTTAACGAGTAACTTGATTTGTTTTCGTAATGTCAAACTTCTGAATAAGCTTACCGCGTATCCACCACCCAGCCCGTAGAGAGAACAAAACGTATTCACAGACACATCAGCATTAAGTCGGAGCGAGTCTTTCTTAAAAAAAGCTACATCGCCAGTCCATGCATTTGAACTATCCAACATATTTTCACAGATCACACCATTTGAGATGCAGGCCAAGTATCGGTGCTTAACATTTTCGACACCATTAACTGATATTATCTCAGCCAAAATAGAGTCGGAATGTTTGTAATCGCTGATACTTTCCAATACTTCATCAACACTAATTCGCTTAAGTTTATCCGCCGGTGAATACCCTTGGATAGGCGACACCAAACCAACACAGCGTCGTCCTCCTAGATATTGCTCGGCAAAAGCAGTACCTCCAGGGATAGGATGACTGTCGACATAAAAATCGGCTTTGGCTACTGCATTATTGTACTCATCAAATTCAAGATGCGAGCGAATGTCCAGCCGTCTGCCGTACTTTAATTTAAGCGCCCAAAACCAAAATGAGCTTTTTAGATTACTACCTATGATAAGAAACTTGGACGAATTATAAACTTCAAGAATACGAGAAACGAGCTCGAAAATATCTGAACCTTTGTTCGGCTTGTATTTCACATCCGACCCAGCAGAAACGAAAAGCAACTGCTGATCTTCACTCGGCTTAAAATCAAGATTGCTAGGAGCAATGCTAAAGTGCACCGGAATGCCCAAAAATGTTTTTTTGCCAAGAATAGTTTTCTTCGAATCTAAACGCTTACCATAGCTACTCAGTTCGAAATAATAATCAGCAACCATGGAACCATATGTAAAAACATGATCTGCATGATTAACAAAAAATATATTTTTATTATACAAACGTTTCACTACACCGCACGCAGCGACTGCATATATATCGTCAGGATGTATGTGCAATATTATTTTTTCATATAAACGAAACATGTTCACCAACTCGATTACAATATCAATTGGGCGAACAGATGCCACTTTTAATACTTTGGAAAAAAAATTTGAAACGCGCAGCTCTGCTCGCATTGAGGCTTGTCGAGAAATGATGAGATCTACAGACTCTTCATGCATCCCAGCTAATTTTTCCATAAGACGAGTGTGCCCGCCCGTTAGCAAAGGCTCGCTGATTACATGAACGACGGACGTGACGTGATCACCGCATGCAGCAGGTTGATTTTCGAAGAAATTTAGACACTGATTAATTAAATGATTTTCGATAGTTGGAGCATCATAAATTCCAATATCAGCAAACCATAATAGGTTCCCATACTGTCGAGCAATTTCCAACGCCTGATTTACATCAGTCTCCGATAAGATCCTACATTCGAGATCAGAAATTAATTTGTTCACGCTTGTGTTTCCGTTTCTGAATCAGAGTAGTCATCGAGCTTTCGGTAAACGAAAACGTACATAATCACACTATATAAAGCATAATTAGCCGCATAAGCCCATGTCACCGCAGCCATACCCCAAGTATCTGTAAAGATAACGGACAAAATATAAAAAGACACGCACGACAGAACTTCAGTGATGATAAACAGCTTAACCATAGCCTTACTTAGCATCACATACGCCATAATCCAACTGCAAATTTTCAAACTATCACCAACAACCTGACCTGAAAACAAATCACGAACAGGGTAAAACTCCGATGTAAATAAGATAGAAACGATTGGGTCTCTCAACAGATACATGAGCAAGCCGGTCACGGCAGCGACAGGAAGTATGAGACGATAACCGTCCAAGACTTCTGCTTTTATCTCTCCGCCGGTTTTCATCTCTGATAGACGAGGCAGATAATATACACTCAATGTAGTCGTCACCAGCAATAGATAGGCGGTGCTTAAACGCAGCATCGCTTCCCAGTAACCAGCCACTTCCCAACCTAAAGTATTGCCTAGATGATTTCTCACCAAAATTTGTCCGAGGGGAACGCAAGCAGCAGAGACTACTGCCATTAAGAAGTAACCAGACAAGTTTCGCAAAGTTGTTTTGTCGAGCGATCCAAATAAGGAACCAATACTAAACCATTTCACCCTCAGACATAAGAATAGGGTAACTACAAAACTGATTGACTGATATATAACTAGCGCGATTAGCGCTCCAAACAAGCCATACTGGGTTGCCAAATAAAATGTAACACCGAACGACAAAAGGCTGCCGACTATGTTGGCGGTGACATAGAGCAAAATTTCTTTTCTACCATTTAATATTGCCAAAAGCAGAGTATTCAGAGAAAAGAAAACGACACCACCTGCGAACCAAAAAAAAACACTGCCTAGATTTTCATCTTTCAGAAATATTAACGCGAGCTGGCGATGCAGTAGCGCAACCAACACGCCAACGAGAATACTACTTGCAATGGTAACAGTGCCGGCTGTCCTCCAAAGCTTCAACTGTCGATCAGGACTGTCATGATACTGTGCTGTATATTTTACGACGCCGTTGCTGATCGCACCGCCTGTAAATGTCGTAATCATCTGCAGCGCATTCTGAAACTGCCCGATCGCCGCGTAGCCTGCAGGTCCCACATACACAGCAAGCACCTTGTTAAGGCCCAACAAGGTCAACATCTTGATAGCTACAGCAACGCCGTTTAGTAAGCTGGTTCTAACAAGATTCATGTCATGTTTGACTGAAAACTATTGCAAGCAGCCACCACCATACTTGCTTCTTCCAAGAGCAAACCAGGACCTATCGGCAAGCTCAATATTTGGCTATGGATCATTTCAGATATTGGCAGCGAATACTTTACCATTTCGGAATAAGCTTTTTGCTGGTGTGGTGGAATCGGATAATGGATCAGTGTTTGTATGTTGTTCGCAAGCAGATGCTTCTGAAGAGCATCTCTATCTTGACAAAGCACTGTATATACATGCCAGACGTGACTCGAATTTTCTAAAGAATTGAACTCTGACGCAACAGGTAATGTGATCGCAGGGTTATTAATATGTTTCGTGTACAAGTCGGCAATTTTTCGCCTATGATTTGTTTGCTCGTCAAGATATTTCAGCTTTACCGATAACATAGCAGCCTGTATTTCATCTAGCCGACTATTAATTCCGCGATAATCATTTTTGTACTTCTCGTGCGAACCATAGTTGCGCAGTGCTCGCAACGTGGAGGCCAGCAAATCATCGTTTGTCGTAATAGCGCCTGCGTCCCCAAGGGCTCCTAAATTTTTGCCCGGGTAAAAGCTAAAACCTGACGCGTGACCCCAGTTACCTGCTTTCTGTCCATCAATGCTAGCGCCGTGGGACTGAGCAGAATCTTCAAGTACAAGCAAATCGTGACGCTCAGCGAGGGACATAAGCGCGGGCATGTCTGCTAGGCGACCATAGAGGTGGACCGGTAAAATAGCCTTCGTCTTAGATGTAATTACATTTTCAGCTTGTACTGGGCACATATTGAAAGTAGCGAGATCAGGCTCTACCAGAACTGGTGTCAGACCATTCTCGGATATAGCAAGAATACTGGCGATATACGTGTTAGATGGAACTAGGACCTCGTCGCCTTCGCTTAGATAACCGAGTTCTTTCCAAGCTCGAATAACTAATACCAATGCGTCCAGGCCGTTAGCAACACCAATGCAATGCTTAGTGCCACAATACTCGGCGTAGCTGCTCTCGAACTGTTGAAGTTCATTTCCCCCGATATACCAACCAGAATCAATGACCCGCGTACAAGCTCTAATCAACTCATCGCGGCAAGCATGGTTGATGGTTTTCAAATCAAGAAAATTTATCATTTGCTCAGATACCTAATAACTTTAGCTGGGTTACCCACAACAACTGCGCGGTCCGGAACATCGGAAACAACGACCGCCCCGGCTCCCACCATCGCCTCTTCGCCGATGGTTATCCCTGGCAGTATCGTAGCGTTTGCACCAATGCTTGCTCCCTGCTTGATAGTAATACCGGAAAAAGCTGCGGGGTATACCTTGGAGCGCGGCATGGCATCATTGGTGAATGTTGCATTCGGCCCAATAAACACGTTATCAGCAACGACAGTGCCTTCCCAAAGATAGACGCCTGACTTAACCGTGACGTTATTGCCGACCGTGACACCGTTTTCGACCAACGTATGAGCACAGATGTTGCAATTCTCACCGATGACAGCACCGTCGAAAATCACTGCAAATTGCCAAATTCGAGTATCTTTGCCGATGGAGGTGCTTTTTACATCGGCGAGTGCATGTATTTTAGGCACGCTTCGTCAGCTCCAGAAAGTCGTCGTAGTTTCTGATGTAATCCTGTTCATCGTAAAAGTCACTAGCTAGCACTAGCAACACGCAATTTGCGCTGAACTCATGCATCTCGTGCCAAACCATTTTATCGATGACAACAGCCTTATTAGGAGCGTCTAACCAAACTTCTGCTTCAGAGAACCCATCGTCCAATTTCATCAGGCACCGCCCGGATACACAAACAGCAACCTGAACAAGTTCTTTGTGAGCATGAAAGCCGCGAGGTACACCTTTCTGAGTTTCTGTCAGATAGTAAACTCGCTTAATAGAAAACGGTACATCCCGGTTATTTTCAAGCGCAATCAGATGACCTCGCTCGTCACCAAGCGTCGCAATATCCAAGAGTTTTATCAAACTCATTACTCTGCACCCTTCAAGCTGTCCACGTTAGGAGCCTTATCATCTTTTTCACTAATGATGTATTCCTCAGAACCGGGCCATTGGATATCGAGTTGGCGATCATTCCAGTGAAGCGCTCCTTCGGAGGCTTTGTCGTAATAATCAGTAGTTTTGTAGAGAAAGTGAGTATTATCTTCGAGCGCAACAAACCCGTGAGCGAAGCCTTCGGGTATCCATAATATATGATTGTTATGCTCATTCAGCTCAACTCCGACCCACTGCAAAAAAGTTGCGGAATCGGGACGAATATCTACAGCGACATCAAACGCCGAACCTCTTACGACGCGGACTAATTTGCCTTGCGCATGGGGAGCACGTTGAAAGTGCAGGCCGCGCAATACACCTTTTGCTGAACAAGAATGATTGTCTTGGACAAAACTATGCGGAATCGGCAAGCCCAAAGCCTGAAGAGAAGAATGAAACTTCTCTTCATTAAAACTTTCCATGAACCAACCACGTTCATCGCTACACAAAGCAGGTTCGATTATTACCACGTCCTTGATAGAGGTTTGAACAAGTTTCATACGCCTTTAGCCTCAATCAGAAGCTTCTGTAGATACTGTCCGTAGCCGGTCTTTTTGAGTTTCTCAGCTTGCTCACCCAGCTGCCCAGGCGTAATCCAACCGCTGTTAAACGCGATTTCTTCGAGGCAAGCAACCTTAAGTCCTTGGCGATGCTCGATTGTATGCACGAAATGACTAGCTTCCAGTAGAGATTCGTGGGTACCAGTGTCCAACCAAGCGAACCCACGGCCGAGCATCTCTACGGTTAATGACTTAGCGTCCAGATATGCTTTGTTCACGTCGGTGATTTCCAGTTCGCCACGTGGCGAAGGCTGAATATTTTTCGCGATCTCAACCACACGATTGTCGTAAAAATACAAACCGGTTACAGCGTAGTTAGATTTTGGATCGGCTGGCTTTTCTTCAATGCTCAGTGCGCGTCCATTGCTATCGAATTCAACAACTCCGAAACGCTCGGGATCAGAAACGTGATAACCGAAAACTGTTGCACCTGAGCTCTGAGACATAGCTGAACGCAGATTGTCCGAGAAATGCTGGCCATAGAAAATATTGTCGCCGAGGATCAGACAGCAAGGATCATCGGCAATGAACTCTTCACCGATTATGAAAGCCTGGGCCAGCCCATCCGGGCTAGGTTGTTCAGCGTACGTCAGTTGGATGCCGTACTGGCTTCCATCGCCCAGTAGCTTTTTAAAGCAAGGCAAATCTTCCGGAGTCGAAATAATCAGGATCTCCCGCATACCGGCAAGCATCAGCACAGATAATGGGTAGAAGATCATCGGCTTATCGAATATTGGGAGCATCTGCTTCGAGACGCCCAACGTCAATGGGTGCAGACGCGTACCCGAACCGCCTGCCAGAATGATGCCTTTGCGTTTGATAACGGTCATTTCTCTAATACTTCCTTTAACATCCGGGTCACACCACTACGCCAATTGGGCAAGTGAATGGAAAAAGTCTTGCGCAGTTTCTCGGTATTTAGCCGGGAGTTCAATGGCCGATGCGCAGGCGTCGGGAACTGAGCGGTGGGAATCGGATTGACCGATTGCACCTGCATGGAAAGACCGCTCGCCTTGCCTTGCTCGATGACCAAAGTCGCGTATTCATGCCATGAAGTGAAACCAGTTGCCGCCAAGTGATAAATACCCGCGACTTGGGGATCTGCCAGCGCCTGGCGAATCGAAACCGCAGTTACGTCCGCGATCAAGTCAGCACCTGTTGGAGCTCCAAATTGGTCTGCGATGACGTTGAGCTCATTGCGATCCGCAGCGAAGCGCATCATCGTCTTAGCGAAATTGTTTCCCCGTGCGCCGTATACCCAAGAGGTACGCATGATTAGGTGCTTGCAGCCTGACGAAACAATCGCCTGCTCCCCCATCAATTTTGTCTGGCCGTAGTAATTGACTGGAGCTAGAACATCGTCTTCATTCCAGGCTACGGAGCCAGTGCCGTCAAATACGTAATCCGTGGAATAGTGCACAAGCCAGCTACCCAACTTCGCGGCTTCTTCAGCGATAGCCTGTACAGCCGTCGCGTTGATCCGCAACGCCAGATCCTTATCGGATTCGGCTTTGTCCACTGCCGTATAGGCGGCAGCATTGACGATGATATCTGGCGCGACTCGCTGAATGGTTGCCCGCAACCCACGGACATCGGCAAGATCACCACATAAACCACCATCCGCATTGCGATCCAGCGCGACCAATTCTCCTAAGGTCGCTAGTGAGCGCTGAAGCTCCCAGCCTACTTGGCCGTTTTTACCCAGCAACAGAATCTTCATGTCAGGCTTGCCGCTCAGAATAGTTCTGATCGATCCATTGCTGATAGCTACCACTCTTGACGTGCGCTACCCAAGGCTGATTATTCAGGTACCACTGCACCGTCTTACGGATACCGGAATCGAATGTCTCTTCCGGCACCCAACCCAACTCCCTTTGAATCTTGCTGGCGTCGATTGCATAACGCTGGTCGTGACCCGGACGATCCTGGACATAGGTAATCAGTTGAGCATGCGGACGATGCGGGGAATGAGGGCACAGCTCATCCAGCAGTGCACAAACCGTATGGACCACTTCAAGGTTTTTCTTCTCGTTGTGACCACCGATGTTATAGGTTTCGCCGATCTCGCCTTCAGTTACGACCTTGTAAAGTGCGCGGGCATGATCCTCTACATACAACCAGTCACGGACTTGATCGCCCTTGCCGTAGATGGGCAAAGCCTTGCCTTCGAGCGCGTTCAGGATAACCAGGGGAATCAGCTTTTCCGGAAAATGGCATGGGCCGTAATTATTCGAGCAGTTGGTTACTACGGCTGGAAGGCCATAAGTTCTGCTCCACGCCCTAACAAGATGGTCTGAGCTTGCCTTGCTTGCGGAATACGGAGAGCTCGGCTGGTATGGAGTCTGCTCGTTGAAAAGATCTTCAGGGCCTTCAAGATCGCCATACACTTCGTCAGTCGAAATGTGATGAAACCGGAAATTCGTCTGAGCGGTCGCGTCCAGAGCTTTCCAGTATTGGCGGACTACTTCCAGTAGGGTGTATGTACCGACGATATTAGTCTGGATGAAGTCCGATGGACCGCTGATTGAGCGATCAACATGGGATTCTGCAGCTAAATGCATGACGGCATCGGGTCGATGCTCATCAAATACACGCTGTAACTGTGCAGCGTCACAAATATCGACACGCTCGAAAGCATATCGGTCACTGTTCGCGCTTTCGCCTATTGACTCGAGGTTTCCGGCATAAGTCAATTTATCCAAATTGACCACCGAATCCTTGGTGTTGGCGATGATATGACGGACTACTGCCGATCCAATGAATCCTGCGCCACCGGTTACTAAGATTTTCAACATGGTCTCCTTAAACTCGATTAGCGATTTTATGTACGCTACCCGTCATCAATGCTTACGTACTGACCACTCGCGATACACTTAGGGTCACGACTACCAGGTCATGCACCTGCTTGTTCCAGTACCTAATTCGAATTGCCGCGCTGCCACTTAACAGAATTAGATCCTAATCAACCCGATTTCTGCCTGATAGCAGTTTACACTTGTTACGAACGTGCAACGGTGACGTCGTGTCCCCAGGCCCTCTATGTGGCCAGCAACCATATCAAAAAACCCGATTTTTTGGCGATATAAAAGATTAGCTTACCCCCTAAATCCTGCAACGGATTCAGAACTCCCACCTCTGCGTTTAAGCAGGAAATGCCACAGCAATGCAAAAGCGGATCCTAGCAAACCGCCAATAATGAGCCCTAAAAATATAATCAAGACCTTCTTCGGTTTGATCGGCGAAAGAGGTAGATCCACAACACCGTCATGGCGGTATACTGCGATATCAAATTTCTCGGCCGCCAGTTGCTGATAGAAGTTAGCGTCCTTTTGCAATTTGCGTAACCCAGGAGTGAATGGGTCGTCCGACTCGCGAGCCTCAAGGTTTTTTAGCTCCGCCTCTAAAGCCTTGCTACCGCGCATATAAGTGTTTTCTTCGAACATGCCTCCGGCCAGTTTATCCGTACCGCTACCGGCAAATACAACCGTCTCTTCTAGTCCACTGGATTTCGCGATAGCCAATGCTTCACGGATCTTGCTGATATCGTCTTGCCGCACTCGACGACCTGACTCTCGTAGCGTCTCGATTTCCAATTGGATGTTCCGACCCAGAACCAGGGCCTCTTTTTTGGCATTCTGAGCTAACTCTCGCGCAGTGCTATCACCTACTTGGCGGACGTAGAGATCTACCCACTCCATGGCGCGCTCGGGAGTGGAGCTTTTCAGAGAGACTGACCAGCGCCCTTCCCCTCCGTTATCAGCCTTTACTATCGTCATGTCTCTGGAAAAAGATTCATACAACGCGCCGTGGGGAACATCTACGGAATCCGGCAGCACAGATGGTAAATAGTTTGATTCGAAAAATGCACGTCGCTGTGAGTCAGATTGAAGATTGTTCAAGAATACTTTGTATACCTGATCAACAGAAAAAGGTTTGAGATCAGATCTATCCGCTCGGCCAAAGTTTAGGTTGGCAATATCGTTTACTGTTGGTGGAGAAATGTAATATTTCGACTCATAGACAGGTGCAGAGAGAAACGCGTATGCGGTTGCTAGTAGTCCACATCCCAGAGCTGCAGCGACAACTAGCCATTTTCGACTCCAAACCGCAACAAAAATTTCAACAAGATCTAGTTCAACTGAAGAGTTAACTGTGCTATTACTGTTTTGCATAAGATTATTTAACCCTTCAAGTAATACGATCTTTCACTGTTATGATAAAAATCTTCAAGCCACCATCTTTCCCCTGTGCGCTGATTTTCCTGTGATTGGTACCATCTACGGAAGAATGGAACCCGAGGACAGTGGCGGCGCCGGAGTCCGCAATCAGCTCGAAATAATAACACGGACGATGTCAGGTTTCCCGGCCAGAAACGATCTGGCCTGGTCAGCTCCCTTCTAGTGACCCCGTCCTGCTTTTCGACCGAGAAGCCACGCCACCATCGGCCCAACCACCATCCCGACTAAGAGAGCCAAAATCACATAAGCGGCGATTGGCATCTGCACGGTAGACCAACCTAGGAAAACCAGTGATGCTGGCTGACGATTTTCCAAGGTAAAAGCCACTACCATTAAAATCAGAAACAACACAAATACCGCCAGCGCTACACGCTTGAACTTGTGCACATTCCACCTCGCCCTAAACTTGAAAATGAACGCCGTCGCTCTCCTCTTCCTCATTCACCCGATCCCGCAGCTCCTTCCCCGGCTTGAAATGCGGAACAAACTTCCCATCCAGGCTAACCGACTGCCCCGTCTTAGGATTCCGCCCAACCCTTGGCGCGCGGTAATGCAGAGAAAAGCTACCAAACCCCCGAATCTCAATCCGATCCCCGGTGGCCAGGCATTGGGACATCTGTTCAAGCATGGTCTTGATGGCCAGCTCCACATCCTTGGATGAGAGCAGCCCTTGATGGGTGACAATTCGTTCGATCAACTCCGACTTCGTCATATTTTTCCCTTCTTTTTCAAGCAGCTAGGAAAATCGCTACCAAGGTTTTAGCATGACCGGATGAATTTGAACAGTCCGACTTTCTCCACGCTACCGCCAGCAGTGCGTTGCCCAATTACGGGGCGCTGAACCGCTATTCCTTCGCTAGATTTATTTGCACATCACCAACATGGTCCGGGTTACCAGGCCTGCCGGATTGAAGCCGAATAGGTATTCGTCTTCATCCTTGGCGTCATCTGATCGCGTCACCACTTTGTAGCCTGCGCCTTTGCATTCCTTGGCTGCGCGCTTTTGGCACTTTTCCCACCCTGAGCCCAAGCCTGAGCAATCGACTTCGATACCGCTAACCCCGCGCACCGAGTGAGTTTTGGCACTTGTGGCACAGCCTGCCAATGTCAGTAGAACCAATGTGACAATGAGCTTGTTCATTCACTTCCTTATCGGGCGCTCTGCCCGACTGGCGTTTACTTCAGGCTATAGAGTAGCTGCAAATAAGCATTTGATCCTGTTAAAGAAAGGGACCGTTTTTTTGGGGGGATGGTTCAGTGTTTGGGGTTGTTGTGAGGACTGGAGTTGAACGGGGGATCGGGGGATTTGACGATCAAAGATTAGATCAAAAGATCGCAGGCTGCGCCAGCTCCTACAGGGGGTAATGGTAAATTGAGGGCATGAAAAAGGGCGACCGAAGTCGCCCTTTTTATGGTCTGACAGAACTTAGTTCTGTTTTTCCATTTGTGCACGCAACAGGTCGCCCAGAGTGGTAGGACCAGCAGCGATGCTATCCGAAGGCTTGTCTTTCAAGCTTTGGATGGCTTCTTTCTCTTCAGCATCGTCTTTCGACTTGATGGAGAGCTGGATTACACGGCTCTTGCGGTCAACGCTGATGATCTTGGCTTCTACTTCCTGGCCTTCTTTCAGAACGTTGCGCGCGTCTTCAACGCGGTCACGGCTGATTTCGGAGGCTTTCAGAGTCGCTTCGATATCGTCGGCCAGAGTGATGATGGCGCCTTTAGCGTCAACTTCTTTCACGATGCCTTTAACGATTGCGCCTTTGTCGTTCTCTTGAACGTACTCGGAGAACGGATCGCTTTCCAGTTGCTTGATACCCAGGGAGATGCGCTCGCGCTCTGGGTCAACCGACAGGATAACGGTGTCCAGCTCGTCGCCCTTCTTGAAGCGGCGAACGGCTTCTTCGCCCACTTCGTTCCAGGAGATGTCGGACAGGTGAACCAGACCGTCGATGCCGCCGTCCAGACCAATGAAGATACCGAAATCGGTGATCGACTTGATGGTGCCGGAGATTTTATCGCCCTTGTTGAACTGGCCAGAGAAATCTTCCCATGGGTTAGATTTGCACTGCTTGATGCCGAGGGAGATACGACGACGCTCTTCGTCGATGTCCAGAACCATAACTTCCACTTCGTCGCCGACTTGTACGACTTTCGAAGGGTGGATGTTCTTGTTGGTCCAGTCCATTTCGGAAACGTGTACCAGGCCTTCAACGCCTTCTTCCAGCTCAGCGAAGCAGCCGTAGTCGGTCAGGTTGGTTACACGAGCGGTAACGCGAGTGCTTTCTGGGTAACGGGCTTTGATAGCAACCCATGGATCTTCGCCCAGTTGCTTGAGGCCCAGGGAAACACGGTTGCGTTCGCGATCGTATTTCAGAACCTTGACATCGATCTCGTCGCCAACGTTGACGATTTCCGATGGATGCTTGATACGCTTCCAAGCCATGTCGGTAATGTGCAGCAGGCCATCGACGCCACCCAGATCGACGAATGCGCCGTAATCGGTGAGGTTCTTGACGATACCTTTGACTTGTTGGCCTTCCTGCAAGGATTCCAGCAGAGCTTCGCGCTCGGCGGAGTTCTCGGCTTCCAGGACGCTGCGACGGGAAACGACAACGTTGTTGCGCTTCTGGTCCAGCTTGATGACCTTGAATTCCAGCTCTTTGCCTTCCAGGTGCGTGGTGTCGCGCACTGGACGAACGTCAACCAGAGAACCTGGCAGGAACGCACGGATGCCGTTAACGTCGACTGTGAAGCCGCCTTTAACCTTACCGTTGATAACGCCCTTGACCACTTCTTCGGCTGCGAAGGCTGCTTCCAGAACGATCCAGCACTCGGCGCGCTTGGCTTTTTCACGGGACAGCTTGGTTTCACCAAAGCCGTCTTCAACCGAGTCCAGAGCAACGTGAACTTCGTCACCGACATTGATAGTCAGATCGCCAGCGTCGTTGTAGAACTGCTCAAGCGGGATGAGTGCTTCAGACTTCAGGCCAGCGTGAACGGTTACCCAGCGAGCTTGGTAATCGATATCAACGATAACACCGGTGATGATGGAGCCTGCCTGAAGGTTCAGGGTTTTTAGGCTTTCTTCAAAGAGTTCCGCAAAGCTTTCGCTCATTTTAATTCCTGAGTATAAGGGCGAAGAATACGCCCATCTCCACATCCCAGACGACGTGGGTTACGTTCATTTAAAGAAGCACCGCAGGACTATGACTGGTCCCCTGAAACGCTTCTTGGTCACCCGGCGATATCGCGGAGTGCGATCTCGCTCATGATGCGTTGCAACACCTGATCGATGGATAATTCCGTGGAATCCAGCTGAATGGCGTCAGCCGCCGGCTTGAGCGGGGCTACCGCTCGCTGGGTGTCACGCTCATCGCGTGCACGTATCTCATCTAGCAGACTCGACAGACTAACACCATCGACTTTGCCCTTCAACTGCAAGTAACGACGGCGCGCACGCTCCTCGGCACTGGCAGTCAGGAAGATTTTCAACGGCGCATCGGGGAATACCACGGTGCCCATGTCGCGCCCATCGGCGACCAGGCCCGGCATCTCCTGGAAGGCGCGCTGCCTCTGGAGCAAGGCTTCGCGGACCGCCGGCAGTGCGGCGACCTGCGACGCACCGGAGCCAACGCTCTCGGTGCGGATGATGTCGCTGACCTCGTCACCTTCCAGAATGATGCGCTGCAGCTGACCGTCGGTCGCCGCGATAAATTGCACATCCAGATGAGCGGCAAGTTGCTTGAGCAGCTCTTCGTTGGTCAGGTCGACGCCGTGGTTATGCGCGGCGAAGGCCAGCAAGCGATAAAGCGCACCGGAATCCAGCAGGTTCCAGCCCAGACGCTTGGCCAGGATGCCGGCGACCGTGCCTTTGCCAGAGCCGCTTGGCCCATCAATGGTGATGACCGGTGCGATATTTTTCACGATTGAGCCTCTTGTGCCACACGAATGCCAACCTGGGCGCACAGCGCGAGGAAGTTCGGGAACGAGGTTGCGACGTTGGCGCAGTCATGGATGCGAATCGGCGCCGTGGCGCGCAGCGAGGCAACGCTGAACGCCATGGCAATGCGGTGATCGCCGTGACCGTGCACTTCGCCGCCGCCGATCAGGCCGCCGTCGATGATGATGCCATCCGGGGTCGGCTCACACTTGACGCCCAGTGCCAGCAAGCCATCGGCCATGACCTGAATGCGGTCCGATTCCTTGACGCGCAGCTCTTCGGCGCCGCGCAACACGGTGCGCCCTTCGGCACAGGCGGCGGCCACGAACAGCACCGGGAATTCGTCGATGGCCAGTGGCACCAGCGCTTCGGGAATTTCGATGCCTTTGAGTTTAGCCGCTCGCACGCGCAGATCCGCTACCGGTTCGCCGCCGACTTCGCGCTGGTTTTCCAGGGTGATGTCAGCGCCCATCAGACGCAGGATGTCGATGACGCCGGTGCGGGTCGGGTTGATGCCGACGTGCTCAAGCACCAGCTCGGAACCTTCGGCAATCGACGCCGCCACCAGGAAGAATGCTGAAGACGAGATATCGCCCGGCACTTCAATGTGGGTAGCAGTAAGTTTGTGTCCGGATTCGACCGACGCGGTGGCGCCTTCAACGCTGACCGGGTAGCCGAAGCCACGCAGCATGCGCTCGGTGTGATCGCGGGTCGGTGCAGGCTCGGTGACGGTGGTTTTGCCGTCGGCGTACAGACCGGCTAACAGCAGGCAGGATTTAACCTGGGCGCTGGCCATCGGCATGGTGTACGTCAGGCCTTTCAGTTTGTTGCCGCCACGGATGACCATCGGCGGACGACCTTCGGCAGCGGTCTCGATCACGGCGCCCATTTCACGCAGTGGATTGGCCACGCGGTTCATCGGACGCTTGGACAGCGAGGCGTCGCCGGTCAGGGTGCTGTCGAAGTTCTGCGCCGCCAACAGGCCGGACAGCAGGCGCATCGAGGTGCCGGAGTTGCCCAGATAGATCGGGCCCGGCGCCGGCTTCAAGCCATGCAGGCCGACGCCGTGAATGGTCACGCGGCCGTGGTGCGGGCCTTCGATCACGACGCCCATGTCGCGGAAGGCTTGCAAGGTCGCCAGAGCGTCTTCGCCCTCAAGGAAGCCTTCGACTTCGGTGACGCCTTCGGCGAGGGAGCCGAGCATGATCGAGCGGTGGGAAATCGATTTGTCGCCCGGTACACGAATCCGCCCAGTCAGGCGGCCACCAGGTTGTGCCAGGAAAATCAGGTCGTTGGAGTTCATAGCGTCCACATAGGCCCGGCGGGCCAGGATTTTACTGAAATGCTCGCGGGCAACCCGTGCGCGTGTGAACACGCCCAACAATTGGTGCCCATCCCCTGCATCGACCGCGTCGCGCAAGGCGTCGAGGTCGCTGCGAAATGTATCGAGTGTGCGCAGGACAGCTTCGCGGTTGGCGAGGAAGATGTCGTGCCACATGACCGGGTCACTTCCCGCGATTCTTGTGAAATCACGGAAACCGCCGGCAGCGTAACGGAAGATCTCAAGGTTTTCATTGCGTTTGGCCAATGAATCGACCAAACCGAACGCCAGCAGGTGCGGCAAATGGCTGGTCGCCGCCAGCACTTCGTCGTGACGCTCGACCTGCATGTGCTCGACATCGGCGCCCAATTCGCGCCACAAACGGTCAACCACTGCGAGTGCGGCCGGATCGGTCTGATCCAGCGGTGTCAAAATGACTTTGTGGCGACGGAACAGTTCGGCGTTGGAAGCTTCCACCCCGCTCTGCTCGGACCCGGCAATCGGATGGCCCGGGACGAAACGCGGCGGCATGCCCCCAAAGGCCTCGGTGGCAGCGCGCACGACATTGCCTTTGGCACTGCCGACGTCGGTGAGAATCGCCGAGCCCAAATCCATCGCCGCCAGACGTGCGAGCATTTTTTCCATGGCCAGAATCGGCACGGCGAGCTGAATCACGTCGGCGCCCTGACAGGCAACAGTCAGGTCTTCTTCGCAGCGATCCACCACGCCCAGTTCCACGGCCAGCTTGCGCGACTGCGGATCGAGGTCGACGCCGACCACTTCGCGGCACAGGCCACTTTCACGCACACCTTTGGCGAACGAACCGCCGATCAAACCCAGACCGACCACCACCAGGCGACCGATCATAGGTGCAGCAGGTTGCACTGTAGTGACATCAACCACGAGCCAGAACCTTGGTCAGCGCCTCAAGGAAACGCGTGTTTTCCGACGGCAAGCCGATGGTGATGCGCAAATGGTTCGGCATGCCGTAGTTGGCCACCGGGCGCACGATCACGCCTTCACGCAGCAGACCCTGAAACACAGGCGCAGCGACCTGGCCGAGATCAACGCAGATGAAGTTGCCCTTGGACGGAATCCAGCTCAGCCCCAGCTCTCGGAAACCCGCTTGCAGCTGTTGCATGCCCGCTTCGTTGAGGCGACGGCTTTCGGCCAGGTAATCGGTGTCTTGCAGTGCAGCGCACGCTGCGGCGAGGGCCAGGCTGTTGACGTTGAACGGCTGACGCACGCGGTTGAGCACATCGGCCACCACGGCAGTCGACAAGCCATAACCGACGCGCAAGGCCGCCAAACCGTACGCCTTGGAGAAGGTCCGCGAGACCAGCAGGTTCGGGTACGCCGCCAGGTAATCGAGACCGTCCGGCAAATCGCTGCCTTCGGCGTACTCGATGTAGGCTTCGTCCAGCACCACCAGCACGTGGGCCGGAACGTCCTGCAGGAATTCGTCCAGGGCTTCGGCGCCGAACCAGGTGCCGGTCGGGTTGTTCGGGTTGGCGATGAACACCACGCGGGTGTCGGCATCGATCGCGGCGAGCATGGCCGACAGATCGTGGCCCCACTCCTTGGCCGGGATCACTTTGGCGGTAGCGCCCACGGCTTGCGTGACGATCGGGTAGACCGCAAACGCGTGCTCGCTGAACACCGCGTTCAGGCCTGGCGCCAGATAGGCGCGCGCGACCAGCTCGAGAATGTCGTTGGAACCGTTGCCCAGCGTCACTTGATTGAGCTCGACACGGCACTGCTCGGCGAGCAAGGTCTTCAGCGCAAAACCGTTGCCGTCCGGGTAACGGGTCAGCTCGGCCAGTTCATCACGAATCGCGTTGAGTGCCTTCGGACTGGCGCCCAGCGGGTTTTCGTTGCTGGCCAGTTTGACGATGCTCGCCGGATCGATGTCCAGCTCGCGCGCCAGTTCGTCCACGGGTTTGCCCGGAACGTAAGGCGAAAGTTGTTGTACGCCCGGCTGCGCCAGAGCGAGGAAGTCGCCACTCATTTGCTACCCCTTAGAGAACGGCTTTCGGGTAGGAACCCAGCACTTTGAGTGCTACTGCTTCCTGACTGATCTTTTCCAGCACACCTTTGATCAATGGATCGCGGTGGTGACCGACGAAATCGATAAAGAACACGTAGGTCCATTTACCGCTGCGCGACGGACGTGTCTCGATGCGCGTCAGGTCGATGCCATTGTCGTGGAACGGCACGAGCAATTCGTGCAGGGCGCCGGGCTTGTTGCTCATCGAAACGATGATTGAGGTCTTGTCGTCGCCGGTCGGTGGCACTTCCTGGCTGCCGATCATCAGGAATCGCGTGGAGTTGTCCGGGCGATCCTCGATTTTTTCGGCAAGACGGGTCAGCCCGTACAGGCCGGCTGCCATGTCACCGGCGATCGCCGCGGAATTCCACTCACCCTTGACCCGCTTGGCCGCTTCGGCGTTGCTCGACACCGCCACGCGCTCGACATTCGGGTAGTGTGCGTCGAGCCACTTGCGGCACTGGGCCAGCGACTGCGCGTGGGAATAGATGCGGCTGATGCTGTCGGTCTTGGTGTTTTCGCCCACCAGCAAGTGGTGGTGAATGCGCAACTCGACTTCGCCACAGATGACCATGTCGTGCTCGAGGAAGCTGTCCAGCGTGTGGTTGACCGCGCCTTCGGTGGAGTTTTCCACCGGGACCACGCCAAAATTCACCGCACCGGCCGCCACTTCGCGGAACACTTCGTCGATCGCGGCCATTGGCTTGCTGATCACCGCGTGGCCGAAATGCTTCATGGCCGCCGCTTGGGTGAAGGTGCCTTCAGGGCCGAGGTAGGCGACTTTCAGCGGCTGCTCGAGGGCGAGGCACGAGGACATGATTTCGCGGAACAGCCGCGCCATTTCTTCGTTGCCCAAAGGGCCCTGATTACGCTCCATCACGCGCTTGAGCACCTGAGCTTCGCGCTCGGGACGATAGAACACCGGCACTTCGCCTTCAGCCAGCGAGGCCATTTTTACCCGTGCGACTTCCTGGGCGCAGCGGGCGCGTTCGCTGATCAGCTCGAGGACTTTGGTGTCCAGCGCATCAATGCGAACGCGCAGTGCCTTGAGTTCTTGCTCAGACATTAGCCGTGTTCCTTCTCGAACTCTGCCATGTACGAAATCAGCGCGTTGACCGCTCCGATGTCGACGGCGTTATAAATGGAGGCGCGCATGCCGCCTACGGAACGGTGACCCTTGAGGTTCAACAGGCCACGCTCGTCGGCGCCGGCGAGGAACGGTTTGTCGAGACGGTCGTCCGCAAGGCGGAACGGCACGTTCATCCACGAACGGTCGGACGGGTTGATCGGGTTGCTGTAGAGGCCGCTGGCGTCGATGAAGCTGTACAGCGTGCGCTGCTTCTGTTCATTGAGCTTGCCGATGGCTTCGACACCGCCCTGCTCTTTCAGCCACTCGAAGACCAGACCGGACAAGTACCAGGCCAGGGTCGGCGGGGTGTTGTACATCGAACCGTTATCGGCCGCGACTTTGTAGTTGAGCATGGTCGGGCACAGGGAACGGGCCTTGCCGAGCAAGTCCTCGCGGACGATGTTGACCACCAGACCGCTCGGGCCGATGTTTTTCTGTGCGCCGGCGTAGATCATGCCGAAACGCGAGATGTCGACGGGGCGCGAAAGAATGTCCGAGGACATGTCGGCGACCAGTGGCACGTCACCGGTTTCCGGGATCCACTGGAATTCCAGGCCGCCGATGGTTTCGTTCGGCGCGTAGTGAACGTAGGCGGCGTCCTTCGACAGCTTCCACTCGTTCTGGCCGGGGATGGCGAAATAGTCGTAAGGCTTGGCGGTGGCGGCGACATTGACGTGGCCGTAGCGCGAGGCTTCTTCGATGGCTTTCTGCGACCAGATACCGGTGTCGATGTAGTCGGCGGTGCCGCTTTCCGGCAACAGGTTCAGAGGGATCTGAGCAAATTGCTGGCTGGCGCCACCTTGCAGAAACAGCACTTTGTAGTTCGACGGGATATTCAGCAGATCACGCAGATCCTGCTCGGCCTTGGTCGCGATGGACACGAACTCATCGCTGCGATGGCTCATTTCCATGACCGACAGGCCCTTGCCGTGCCAATCGAGGAGTTCACCCTGAGCGCGCTTCAGGACAGCTTCAGGCAGCGCCGCAGGACCGGCACAGAAGTTATAGGCTCTCTTGCTCACATCCAATCTCGCTCTGATTTGGTGGGTCGTGCAAACATAATCAGTCAATACAGATCCAGTGTGGTGACGGACTTCCTGTGGAAATCAGTCAACACAGATCCAAGGTGGAGACGGACTTCCTGTGGAAATCAGTCAACACAGATCCAATTTGGTGACGGACTCCTGTGGAAATCAGTCAACACAGATCCAATTTGGTGACGGACTCCTGTGGCGAGGGGGTTTACCCCCGTTCGATTGCGAAGCAATCGCAAACCTGTCACCCCATTCTCATGCGAGATATAGGCGGCTGGTTTTGGGGGCGCTTCGCACCCCAACGGGGGTAAACCCCCTCGCCA
>NZ_JMCL01000016.1 GCF_000690905.1 Pseudomonas sp. Ant30-3
CCAATGAAGAGCGAACCCATGACCGCCATGAATAATGCCGTCATCCCCGCCGCCGAGCGGACGAATTCCTATTACAGCGCAACCCTCAAGCATGAGACCGACTACCCGACCTTGCAGGGTGAAGTGAGTGTTGACGTCGTCATCATCGGCGGTGGTTTTACGGGCGTTGCCAGCGCGGTTGAACTGGCCGAGCGCGGCCTCAAAGTCGCCCTGATCGAGACTCACAAGATCGGCTGGGGGGCGAGCGGTCGCAACGGTGGCCAGGTCACCAGCAGCCTGTCTGGCGACGAGGCCATGCGCAAGCAGATGCGCCAGTCGCTCGGCACACAAGTGGACGATTTCATCTGGCGCCTGCGCTGGCGCGGCCAGGAAATTATCGAGTCCCGCGTCGCCAGGTACGGCATCGACTGCGACCTCAAGCACGGTCATCTGCATGCAGCGATGAAACCCGCTCATATGAACGAGCTGCGCAGCTTCCATGATGAGGCCCAGCGTCGCGGCCTGGGTGACAGCGTCACCTTGCTGGACCGCGCCGAAATACGAAACCACCTGGCAAGCGAGCAGTATTTGGGCGCGCTGAAGAACACCCGAAATCTGCACCTGCACCCGCTCAACCTGTGCATCGGCGAGGCACGCGCGGCAGAGAGTCTGGGTGTGCAGATCTTCGAGCACTCCGAGGTGCTGGAGATCGTCCACGGCGACCGTCCGGCTGTCATCACCGCACAGGGTCGAGTCAATGCAACACAGGTGATGCTGGCCGGTGACGTTTATCACGCGCTCGAACCCAAGCAGCTCAAGGGCAAAATCTTCCCGGCGATGGGCGGCATCGTGACCACCGCGCCTCTGGGTGTCCTGGCCCGACAACTCAACCCCTACGATTTGGCAGTTTATGACTGTCGTTTTGTCCTCGACTACTACCGCATGACCGCCGACGGCCGCTTGCTGTTCGGTGGCGGCGCCAACTATTCCGGACGTGACTCACGGGACATTGCCGGCGAACTGCGTCCCTGTATCGAACGTACATTTCCACAGCTCAAGGGTGTGGACATCGAGTACCAGTGGAGCTGCGCCATGGGCATCGTGGTCAACCGCATTCCACAGCTTGGCAAGCTGTCGAGCAACGTCTGGTACTGCCAGGGTTATTCGGGGCACGGCATCGCCACCAGCCATATCATGGGCGAAATCATGGCCGAAGCGATCACCGGCAGCCTCGGCCGCTTCGATACCTTCGCCAGCTGCAAGCACATCAAGGTGCCGTTCGGCGACGTCTTCGGCAACCCGATGCTGGCGGCAGGCATGTGGTATTACCAGATGCTGGAAAAGCTGCGCTGAGGTCCCGGCTCTGCGCGACCCGCCGAGCCGTTCATCTCAATGCACCAATTCTGCTACCACCCATGTGGCACTCGGTAACATTCGGCGCTATCAGGGTGCGTCTTTTCAGCGACGCACTCTGGCCCGCCCCGCCCTGCAAAGGCGCGTACAACCATGGCGTAATTCGTGCATCACAACCCACTCCACTCTTGCCTGAAATCGCCATGCGCCCCAAGGAACTCAAACTGTGGATCACCGGTGTCGCCCACCTGCTTGACCTGCCTGCGGGACACGCACGCTTAGTGGCGTTAACCCATTGGTTGCGCCAGGTGTGCCCGGTCGACCATTTCGTCCTGTTCGTCTATGAAGGCAATCATCGGCCGTTGGCATTGTTCGATACCTTTGCCGCCGACAAGCGTGCGGTGTACGTCGATGATTATCAGTGTGGGCCGTATCTGCTCGATCCTTTCTACCTCGCCTGCATTCGCGGGCAGGCGCCCGGGCTGTGGCGATTGCGTCAGTTCGCGCCCGACCACTTCTACCTTGGCGAGTACTACCTGACCTATTACCAGCAGACCGGTCTGGCTGAAGAAGTGGCGTTTTTCGTCGAACTCGGCGGCGGTGCCATGGCCGTCCTGTCGTTGATGCGCTCCTCGGCCAGCTGCGCGTTCAGCCGTGAGGAAATGCAACTGATCGAGTGTGCGCAAACGGTCGTCGAACAGGTGATCAACGAGGCTTGGCGCTTGCGTCAGGCGCAAGAACCGCGTCCGGCGCACGACCTCGATTTCAAAATCCGCGAAGCTTTCGATCATTTCGGCGCGCACATCCTCACCGGCCGTGAACAGGAGATTGTCCAGCTGCTGCTGCGTGGCCACTCCAGTGCCTCGGTGGCCGAACAACTGAGCATCAGCCCCGGCACGGTGAAGATTCACCGCAAGCACATCTACGCCAAACTCGGCATCTGCAGCCAGTCCGAATTGCTCGGCTTGTTTATCCGCGACCTCACCGGCCAGGAGCTCCTTGTCGAAGCCTGATACCTGAAAGCGACTCTATCCCCCAAGGGATATATACAGCGCAAAACCGCGATTGCTAGTTTGATTCCCGACGCGATGATTCATCACTGCAAGGGAGCCCGCACCGTGAATGACAACCCGCCAAGCGATATCGAATTCTGCAACGTGGTCAAACGTTATGGCGAGGTGTCGGCCGTCGATGGCCTGAACTTCGCGGTACGCCGTGGCTCGTTCCATTCCTTCCTCGGCGGTTCGGGCTGCGGCAAAACCACCACCCTGCGCATGATCGCCGGCTTCGAACAACCCACCAGCGGTGAAGTGCGCCTGGCCGGCAAAAGCGTCGCCGGAGTACCGGCATTCGAGCGCCCGGTGAACATGGTGTTCCAGCATTACGCGCTGTTCCCGCACCTGACGGTGGCGCAGAACATCGCCTATGGCCTGCGCTATCGCACGCCACGGCCGGACAAGAAAACCCAGCTGCGCATGGCCGACGAAGCATTGGAGATGGTGCGGCTCAGCGGCTTCGGCCAACGCAAACCCAGTGAGCTGTCCGGCGGTCAACAGCAACGCGTCGCCCTCGCACGGGCGCTGGTCAACAAGCCGACCGTGTTGCTGCTTGACGAGCCACTGGCAGCGCTTGATCGCAAGTTGCGCAAGGAGATGCAATCGGAATTGCTGCGTCTGCAACGCGAGGTCGGCATCACGTTTGTGCTGGTCACCCACGACCAGGAAGAAGCCTTGTCGATGAGTGACAGCATCAGCGTGATGCACAACGGTTCGATCATCCAGACCGCCACCCCGGAACAGCTTTACGAAGCCCCGGCCAGCCGTTACGTCGCCGACTTCATCGGTGAATCCAATCTGTTCAATGGCACCGTTCGCCACCTGCACGGCAATTCGGTGGTGCTGCGTACCGAACAAGGCCTGGAACTGACCAGCCCGTTGACGCCCACCGGCAAAGGCTTGAGCGCCGACGCCGCCGGTTGCATTGCCGTGCGCCCGGAGCTGATCAGCATAGCAGGCGCCAATGCCGAGCTGGCCCGCGAGGTGAAGCTGCGAGGCTGTGTGGAAGACCGCATCTACCTCGGTAATTCCACCGAATACCGCGTACGCACCGAAGCCTTTGGCGTGGTCTGCGTGCGAGTGCCGCGCCAGCAGGATCACGGCACTCATGCATTCGAACACGGCGCGGCAGTAAGCGTCGGCTGGGATCACGCCAACGGCCTGGCCATGGCGTTGTAAATCATCGACTCGATTCATCAACCGGATGTGGAGCGCGTTATGGACCAGAAGACGTTTATCAACACCCTGCGCAGTTGGCAGAACGGCTCGATCAGCCGCCGCGATTTCCTTGGCCGTACGGGCCTGGGGATTGCCGCAGCGGTGGTCGCCGTCAACGTGCCCGGCCTGCTGACATCCAGTGCGCAAGCGGCCGAGCAGGCCAAGCTGGGTGATCGCCTGGCGCTGGCGACGTGGCCGAACTATCACAGTCAGGAAAACCTCGACGCCTTCGCCAAAACCACTGGCGCCCGTGTCTCCATGAGCGTGTTCGGCTCCAACGAAGAGATGCTCGCCAAGCTGCAGGCCGGCGGCAGCGGCTGGGACGTGTTGGTGCCGACCAACTACACCATCAGCACCTACGTGGGTCTGGGATTGATCGAGCCGCTGGATTTGTCGCGCATTCCCAATTTCGATGCGTCGGCATTCCAGCAAAAGTTCATGGCTCAGGGCACAGTGGACGGCAAGGTGTACGCAGTGCCGAAAAACTGGGGCACCACCGGCATGCTCTACGACAGCGGCAAACTGAAGAACGGCCCCGCCAGCTGGAAAGAGTTCTGGGCCGCCGCGCAAGGCCCTGCCAGCGGCCGGACGATCGTTCACGATTACCAGTTGACCGCCATCGGCAACGCCCTGAAAAGCTTCGGCTACAGCTTCAATTCTCTTGACCCGAAAGAACTGGCCGATGCTGAAAAACTGCTGATCGAGGTCAAGCCGCACCTGTTTGCGATCAACTCCGATATTCAACCGTCGATGCGCAGTGGCGATGCCTGGCTGGCGATGTCCTGGACCGGCGATGCCTCTCAGCTGCATCGCGACAACGCGAAGATGCAGTTCGAACTGGGCAAGGAAGGCGGCGAGTTGTGGAGTGATTTCTTCGCCATCCCGAAAAGCTCGGAGCACAAGGACGCGGCTTACGCGTTCATCAATTACCTGCTCGATCCGCAGCACAACAAGCTTGAAGTGTTGAGCCACGGCTACCCGAGCGGCGACAAACGCGTCGATGCCTTGCTGCCCGCCGCGATGCTCGACGATCCGATCATGTACCCGGCCGCCGAAGCGCTCAGCCCGCTGGAGTTCGGCGCCGCCGCCACGCTGACCAGCCCGGCACGCGCCGAACTGATGGCGCGCTTCAAGTCCGCCTGACCATGGTCAACAAGGAGTCACCCATGAACACCGCCGCTCACCCGCAAACGGTGCCGCCGGGCCATGTTCTGTCAATCGAGGTTCGCCAGCGGCGCAGCCTCGGCCGACGGATCACCCTGCTGATGCTCTTGCCTTCAACCTTGTGGTTCCTGCTGCTGTTGTTGATGCCGCTGGTGATCATCCTGGTCTTCAGTTTCGGCGAGCGCAGCGCCGTGGGCGGTTACGCCGGTGGCTTCACCCTGGCCAATTATTTAAACCTCGGTTCGCGAGGCGCAGCGTTCAGCAACACGCTGATGCTGGCGCCGCTGGGCACGCTGGTGTGCCTGGTAGCCGCTTACCCGCTGGCGTACTTCCTGGCGGTCAAGGTCACCCGCAACCGCTCGCTGTTGCTGACGCTGGTGATCGTGCCGTTCTGGACCAGTTTCCTGATCCGCACGTACGCGTGGATCTTCATCCTCAGCGGCAAGGGCATTCCGGCGTTGCTCGCCAGCCTGGGCCTGGAAGACGTGCGGCTGATCAATACGCCATGGGCGGTGCTGATCGGCATCGTCTACGGCTACTTGCCGCTGATGGTGTTCCCGATTTACGTCAGCCTGGAAAAACTCGACAAACGCCTGCTCGAAGCCTCGGCCGACCTTGGTGCCAGCGCTTTCGAGAGCTTTCGGCGGATCACGTTGCCGCTGTCCGCGCCTGGGATCATTACCGGGGTGATGCTGGTGTTCATTTTGCTGATGGGTGAATTCCTGATCCCGGCGATTCTCGGTGGCGGCAAAGTGTTCTTCGTCGGCAATGCATTGGTCGATCTATTCCTGCAATCGCGCAACTGGCCTTTCGGCAGCGCGCTGGCAATGACCCTGGTGGCGATGATGCTGCTGATTATCGGTGTGTACCTGAAACTGGTGGCGCGCTACGGCGGCCGCCCTGCCGATGGAGGGTTGTGACATGTGGCTGCGCAGCTATTCGACTTCGCTGTACCTCTTTCTCTACGCACCGATTGCCTTGATCGTGCTGTTCAGCTTCAACGCCGGGCGCAGTGGCCTGGCGTTTGAATGCTGTTCGGTGCAGTGGTTTGGTCGCGCCTTCGGCAACCCGTTCATCATGGAAGCGCTGGGCAACAGCGCGTTCATTGCCTTTACGTCGGCGGTTATCGCCACCCTGTTCGGGACCTTGGCAGTATTCGGTTTGCAACGTGCGGGCAAGAAAGTGCGTCTGTTGTTCGATGCGCTGACCTATTGCGCGATCATCGTGCCGGGGATCGTCATCGGCATCTCGACACTGATTGCGTTCATCACGCTGTTCGACTTGATCAACCCGATACTGGCGACCTGGATACCAAGCGTGCCGCGCTTGAACATGGGCTTCTTCACCGTGATCGCCGCGCATTCGTTGTTCACCATGGCCCTGGTCATGGTGATCGTGCGCACCCGCGTCGACTCCCTGGACAAGGCCTTGCTCGAAGCTTCGGCGGACCTGTACGCGCCGCCGATGCAAACGTTCTGGCGGGTCACCCTGCCGCAGATCAGCCCGGCGATCATGGCCGGATTCCTGCTCGCGTTCACCTTCAGCTTCGACGATTTCATCATCGCGTTTTTCGTCGCTGGCTCGGAAACGACCTTGCCGATTTACATTTTCTCATCGATCCGCCGCGGTGTGACACCCGAAATCAACGCGGTCTCGACCGTCATCATCTGCGCTTCACTGGCGCTGCTATTCACTTCCCGCTCGCTGCAAAACCGCCGCACCGGCGTTCAGGAGTCAAACCATGCGTGATCAGCTTTACATCAATGGAGAGTGGGTGAGCCCGGATCTGGGCGGCTATCTGGATGTCATCGACCCGGCCACCGAACAGGTTTTCCATCGGGTGGCGGCGGGCACCGAAGAAGACATCGATCACGCGGTGCGCGCCGCCCGACGCGCGTTCGATAACGGCTGGAGCGAAACCACCGGCGCCGAGCGCGCGCAGTGGCTGGAAGCATTGGCCGACGAACTGGAAAGCAGCCAGCAGGTACTGGCCGAACTGGAAGTGCGCGACAACGGCAAGCCATTGCCCGAAGCCCAGTGGGATGTCGGCGATGCCATCGGCTGCTTTCGTTACTACGCCGGCCTGGCCCACGAACTGGATCAGCAGCAGGATCAACCGCTGGCATTGCCGGACGCACGCTTTCGCTGCCGCATTCGCCATGAACCGATTGGCGTTGCAGGGCAGATCATTCCATGGAACTACCCGCTGCTGATGGCCGCCTGGAAAGTCGCGCCGGCCCTGGCCGCCGGCGCCACGCTGGTGCTCAAACCCTCAGAGCTGACACCGCTCTGCGCGCTGGAACTGGCGGCGGCCGCCGACCGCGTCGGTTTACCGGCCGGGGTGCTGAACGTGGTCACCGGGCTCGGTGCCGATGCCGGCAGTCCACTGACCGAGCATCCCGGTGTGGACAAACTGGCCTTCACCGGCAGCGTGCCGACCGGCGAAAAAATCATGGCTGCAGCCGCGCGCGACATCAAGAACATCAGCCTCGAACTGGGCGGCAAATCTGCGTTCATCGTGTTCGACGACGCCGACATCGACGCCGCTGTCGAATGGATTCTGTTCGGCATTTTCTGGAACCAGGGCCAGGTGTGCAGCGCTACGTCCCGTCTGTTGGTGCAGGAAAACATCGCCCCGCGCCTGATCGACAGACTGGTCGAAGAAACCCGCAAGATCACCATGGGTCCGGGGATGGAACCGGGCGTATTGCTCGGCCCGCTGGTCAGCCAAGGCCAACACGACAAAGTCCTCGGTTTCATCGATCAGGGCCTCGCCAGTGGCGCCCGCCTGCTCACGGGAGGCCGGCGGCCGACACATCTGTCTGAAGGTTATTTCATCGAACCGGCAATCTTCGACGAACCTGGACACAGCAGTATCCTCTGGCGCGAAGAAGTATTCGGTCCGGTGCTGTGCATCAAGCGCTTCAAGACCGAAGAACAAGCCCTGCAAATGGCCAATGCCAGCCGCTTCGGCCTCGCCGCCGCAGTAATGAGCGCGGATTTGCAACGCACCGCACGTGTGGCCAACCAACTGCGGGCGGGGATTATCTGGATCAACTGCTCGCAACCGACCTTCGTCGAGGCGCCGTGGGGCGGGATGAAACACAGCGGTATCGGCCGGGAACTCGGCGAGTGGGGATTGCACAATTATCTGGAGGTCAAACAGGTGACTGAGTACATCGGTGATCAGCCGTGGGGGTGGTATTTGAAATAGCGGCTTTCAGATATCAGCTATAAAAAAGCCCCGCCCGAGTATGACCCGGCGGGGCTTTCTTTTGCCTGATGCTGCCGCCCTGCCGCTACCGCTAATCGATCGGTAAGGGGGAAGCCTTGAGAGGCGAGAAGTAGTTGGTGTCCCAGGCGGGGTTCGAACCTGCAACCTTCCCCTTAGGAGGGTCAAACAGAGGCCAGTGTATACGGGGAAAAGCCCGCAGGCATAGGCTCTAGACGTGTGGTTGTGTATTCCAAAACTGGCTGGTACTGTGCTTTCTGCTGGTAGCCTGCTGGTACGGACATGAAAGCCAAGATCACACAGAAACTCATCAACAGCCTGACTCCCCAGGACAAGCACTACCGCGTCTTCGACACGGACCAGCCCGGCCTGTTCATCAGGGTGCAGCCCAGCGGGCATATGGCCTATATGGTTTCGTGGGCGCGGAACCGGGAGCGGGTCCTGGGGCGCGTAGGGACGCTCACCTTGGCCCGAGCCAGAACTGAGGCGGCCCGATACCTGGCAGACGCGCACGAACACGGCGAACCCCTCGCGGTCACGCAGAACCGTCGCAGCGCCAACACCCCTACCCTTCGCGAGTTTCTCGACGATACGTATTTGCCGTGGTTCAAGGCTCACCACAAAGGGTATGACAAAACCCTCCACACCTTGGATAACAACTTCTCTTCGATCATGTCGCGCCGCCTTACGGAGATTGCCGGCCGGGATTTGGAGCAGACGCGGACCTCCTGGCTCAACGGTGGGAATAAGCCGGCGACGGCGAATCGCAAGATGGGGACCATCAGCGGCGTGTTCAGCCGCGCAGTGGAGTGGGGTTTTATCAATGACCACCCGCTGGACAAGCTGAAACAGCTAAAGGTCGACTCAAAAGGCCAGGTCAGATACTTATCGACGGCTGAGGCTGTGAGCCTCAGAGCGGCTATGGACGAGCGACAGGAGCAGATGCGCGCCGAGCGAGACAGCGCGAACAAATGGAGATCCGAACGCGGCAAGGAGCTGCAGCCCGATCTGCGCGCCGTGACGTTCACCGACCACTTAAAACCGATGATCTTGCTGGCATTAAATACGGGAGTGCGCCGCGGCGAGTTGTTTAACCTGAAGTGGTCAGACGTCAACTTCACCACCAAAACCATCACGGTCGTGGGCGCCACTGCCAAAACCAGCGAAACACGGCACATCCCGACCAACAAGGAAGCACTCAGCACCCTTGAAGAATGGAAAAAGCAAGGGAACGCCAGCGGCTACGTATTCACCAGCCAGGGCGGCGGACGGATGGAAGACGTTAAGAGTGCCTGGATTAAACTGCTCGAGCGAGCCAAGGTAAGTGATTTCCGCTGGCACGATATGCGACACGACTTCGCATCACGCCTAGTGATGGCCGGCGTTCCACTGAACACGGTTCGCGATCTTCTGGGGCACTCGGACATAAAGATGACCCTCCGCTACGCGCACCTTGCCCCTGGCACTAAAGCGGCAGCTGTTGAGCTGATCGGGTAATTACACGAGCATTATTTTTTCCGGGTAGTGTCCATTATCCAAAGCGTAATCCACCGCATCGTTTAATGCCTGCCAGTTCCTTCGCAAAGACTTCAAATCAAGGGGCTGAGTAAACCTGCAATATTCTTTCATTACTTCTAAAAGCAAGTGTTCGTGCCCAATATTTAATGAAAAATAATTGGGTACATCTCCAAAAAGCTGTGGCTGATCGGCGGCCAGGTCGAGCAAGGCCATTTCTCTTTGGGTCAATGTTTGCGGTAGAAGCACAGCGGTACGCATGAGTCTGGTAGGCGCATCAATAGAATAAATAAGCGTCATAAGTTCGAAGAAACATAGATTTTCGAAACGTCCGTTGTTTTCAACCGTGCCCGTACCTAGATATTCAACATCCACTGGTGTCCGCTCGAACAACTCCCCCAGCGCCTTTTCAACTTCGGTAGTCAAAGAGCGCTCTTCCATTCTTGCAAGCAACTCCAATCCGAACTTTAAGTTAGGAGAAATCCTCAACGATAAAGTTTCTGCTTTAGCACGGTTTGGAGGGGCTTTGGCCATTTCGTTCTCAGTTAGCACGTAGGGAGGTGGCCCGAGAATGCCACAGTGGCAACAATTGTCAACGTGTCTCGCCATGTGTCGGCACGTGTAAGAAAAATGTGGACACCGCAAATCTGGGTCGCTAAGGTGGCCACATCTGGCAATACACCTGAGCCAGAAGGAGAGGAACGTGGAACAACCAATTTCGAAATCGGAAGCATCCGTACCGCAAACCCTGGTCGTGGGCCCCGATGAAGCTGCTCGAATGACTGCACACAGCCGTAGCGGCATTTACAAGGCGATCGCCGCCGGTGAGCTCCAGTCGTTCAAAACGGGAAAGCGCCGCATGATCCTAGTGCGTGAACTCGAGCTCTGGATCAACCGGATCGCAAGGGAGAACAGCAAATGACAATTTCCATGGAATACATCGCCCAAGAAGCCTATGTGGACATTCGCAAGCTTCGAGATGCCTTGAATCAAGCAAACGCTGTGTTCGACATCATCAAAAAAAACGCACACCCAGACGATGCGATCGCCGAGCTGGCCAATTTGGGAATGCTGCACTGTGGAGATTTCACCGAACAGGCGAATGCGTGGCTTTTCCTAATGAAAGATCGGATGGACGAGCTGCAGGCACCAAGTGAGCCCCGCCCCGTCGACCTTACTCAAGCGCAGCGTGAAGTGATTGCAGATCACTTGGCAGCAGAACGCAAGTTTCAAACCCGATGGTGGACCCATCTGAACGAAATGCGTTGCCGCGGTGAAATGCCGGAATGGGCTATCAAAAACGGCGTGGGCACGGAGCCTGATATTGATCGCTGGTCAGAGGCCTGCGCCAATACCAACATCTCGATCTTTGGCCGCAAGAACGACATCCGCTCAAAAGTTGAGCGTAAGCCAGTAGAAGTACTTATCGACTTAGAGGAATCATCACTAGAAGCACTGGAATCGCAGAACAAGCCGCGTGTGCTGGGGAGAGTGGAACAACCCGGATCGGTGCGCCAACACCGTCCGGGCCAAACAACATTGGGTAGCACCAACGTGAGGATTCAATCGTGACAGAAGTTCATACCGCTGACAATCACTGTACAGAAGCACAGGCCCTGCGCCTCGTTAGCGCCCTTCGCACCGGGCCGGTAACCACCCTTGAGGCAGCTCAAGCGCTCGACATCGTGCACCCGCCCTCCACGATTCGCTGGTTGCGAAATAGAGGTTTCTCGATCCGCACCGAATGGACGTATGCAGCCACTGGGTCAGGTCGCCGACCTCATCGCATCGGCTGCTATGTCCTACTCGGCGAGCCGGATGGAGGTTCCCAATGAACATTTTCCGGTCACAGACCTTGCATCACGCTGACTCGTTCGTGGAGGTCGGCATCGCGCTTATCGCGATCGCAGATCTGTTGGGGGCGGACTACGAGGACCACAACCTCACAGAGTCTCAATCGGAGGGGTTGGCGCAGGCCGCCCGGGTACTGGGGCAACGTGTTCGTGATCAGGGCTACGCGCTGAGCTTGCTGGCCAGTGAGAAGCCCTCGAAGCAATCGCGATCTGCCAGCGCGGCATCCTGATTTGAACTGCGCTCTGGGGTCTCGTTTGCGAGAACGACACCCCAGAGCCTGCTTGTGAGCTGCGTAATGGCAAAGAAGACCAATAAGTTCGGGAAGAGCAAGGCACCGCCGTTCGCGATGCTGCAGAAGGCCATGATCCAGTCACCTGGCTATCGGTCCCTGAGCTTCGTGGCCCGCGTGGTGCTCATAGAGCTGCTGGCGCAGTACAACGGGACGAACAACGGCGATCTGTCGGCCACCAGAACAATGGCGAAGGACTGGGGGATAGGCTCGGATAACACCCTTCGACAAGCCATCAAGGACTTGGAGGCGGGAGGCTGGATCATCCAAACACGCTCAAGCCTGTTCTCGAAACACGGCGCCCGGTGCGCACTGTTCGCAGTGTCGTGGATGCCAATAGACGAATGCCCAGGGAAGGACCTCGATGTCAGCTGGTCAAGGACACCGCCGAGGCCATTGCCGACGCTCTTCAATCCGAATCTATCCGGCGCAGAAAGTGCGCAAGTACCGGCGCAGTTTATGCGCACGTAGGAATTTAAGGACGCCTATTTGTTGGGGTTTGCCGAGGTCTACGTGCGCAGAAAGTGCGCCGTAACTGGGATTCATCCGGCGCAGAAAGTGCGCACCCTTTTAGATATCTACCAACCAAGCTCCGGTTTTTCACGCAACGGGGTGCAAATAACGCAACAGCGGAGAGTGCAAGAGAATGGGAATCGAAGAAAGCAGCAAAGGTTGGAGAGTCGTCACTGTTTCTGCTGCAGACATCTGGGCAGAGGTGCTGGAAAAGCATAAAGCAGCACGCCAATCCTCAACCCGTGAGATTCAACCTGGCGAACCATTGCCGCTGGAGAAGAACCCCATCATTGATGCTGGCGCTGTACCTCCAGAAAGCAGCACATCACCTGCAATCTTCGCAGAGGACGACGCGGAAGACGTCTGATGGGCTCTCTTCCCAAGCAGGACAACGCTGTGGGATGGATCAGATCTGCGCCATCGACTTTCCCTCAGCTTGAGGAAAATCGCCAATGGGTGATGGCGCCGAGCAGATCCATGGGGTGCCCTCGCTTTTGAGGATACCCACCACCGGTGTGGGACGCGGGCTTTAACGTTAACGACCCGTTAGAGCAGCGTTAATCGCCGTCGGGGATGTTGAAGAGATGCATCCAAATCTGGACGCATCTCCAATGCAGGCTTGTGGGAGCGGACCGGCTCAAAGGTGGGCCAGGGTCACATTTGAACTGAGGCAGATTTTGCCTGTGGGCGGTGAGTAACGCTCGCACCGTTACCAGTGCGTTAGCGGGTGGGCGCCCCAACGGGTTTCAGGAGATGCCCTCAGATGTGAGCACATCTGCTCACATCTCAGAGTGGCGTTCCACATCCAAAGTGGCGTTTCCACCACCAAGGATAGTTGTAGCCAAATTGACCCGCTGTTGACTGGCAAAAGTGCGATTCGGCTACAGGCCACGGGGTGCAAGGGTTGCAGGCCGGCACCGATCCACCAGCTGCGAGGACTAGAAAGGTAGATGGGAATCGTGATTTGTCAGTTCACGATCAGACGGGCGTTAGATTTGAAGATTCGCATAACTCGCTACAGGCCACGTCGCACAAGGCCTGCGGCACTACTCGGCAAATAGCGAAAGTGGAGGTTTGAAATCATTGCCGAGCCATTACACGAAATCTATGACATTGCGCTGAAAGCCCCGGCCAGCACGGCGCGCAGCGTTTGACCGAAAGAACCATACGCGAGGTTTAAATCAATGAGCGACATCGACCAGGACATAGCGGCCAGGCTGGATTCGATGGGAGTGGTCCCCCTGATCGGCGGGCTGATCCCGGAGAAGGCAACTGCCGAGCTGTTGGGATATTCGCCGGCGTACATGAGGCAGCAAGCGTCACGCGGCCTGGCGCCGCTGCCATATGTCCTGCGGGGGAACCGCCGTTTCTACCGAGTGCGGGATATCCGCGCATTTGCGCTGAATTGCGCGGGATAGCGCCGGAAAGGTAAGCGGATAGCAGGATTAGAGAGGTTTGTTAGCGTGTCTGTGCGGGGTGGTGCACATATCGTGGACCCATCAACCCGCCAGACATCAGGAAAAGCCATGAGCCTTGAAAAAGTTACGGAATATATGGAGAAAAGCACCAAAATAATCAACGAGGTCGCAGACGGTAACGAGAAATTCAAATCCAAGTTTGAAAACCGCATCACCGATCTCGAGCAAGAGTTCGCCCGTAATCCCGCTGGCGGGTTTTCCTCCAGTACCAGCCAGGCCAGCATCGGCGTTTTGGCGATGAAGGAGATTGAGGGCGCCGCTCAGGCTTCGTTCGGAACCCTGGAAGCTTGGAACTCTGGCACTTGCCGCATCAGTCTCAGCGCCGGCATTCGTGCTGCACTGACCAACGACGGCGCCGGCAATGTTGGTGATACCTCAGTGCCGCGCCAGCCTGAACAGCGAGGTTTCGTTACGCAGGCATCCCGCCCACTGCGTCTGCTTGAGGCGCTGCCGAGCCGCCCCACCACCCGAGACTCGGTTCAGTTCGTTCAGCTCACCAGTGAAGGTGAAGCGGCCGAACAGATCAAAGAAGGCGACGAGAAGGCAGCGGTTGACTTCGAGGGCACCCCGCAAATCGCGAACATCGTGACCATTGCAGCGCACACCACCGTCTCTCGCCAGGTGCTCAGCGACCACGCCGCCTTGCAAACCAACATCGACATGATGATTCGCCGCAAACTTCTGAGCCGTCTGGAACACCAGATCGTCAATGGCCCTGGTGGCGAGGGTCGCATCAAAGGGCTGCGCAACCAATCAACGATCTTCGTGCCCACCATCGGCACCACTGCGGCAGACATCATTGGTGAGTCCATGACTCGCCAAGCAGACCAGGGCTATTTGCCCAACCTCGTACTGATGAATCCGCTTGACTGGTTCCGTCTGCAGATCACCAAGAAAGGCACCGCCGATGAAGAGTATGTCTTCGGCTCCCCAACGATGCCCGTGCCGCCGGCTTTGTGGAACGCCCTGGTTGTTCCAACGTCGAGCGTGCCAGTAGGTGAGGCGCTTACGATCGACACCGCATTCACCACCGTTCTCGATCGTGAATCGCCGAGCGTGCTGCTGAGCAACAGCCACAAGGATTACTTCACACGTAACCTGGTGCTGATCCTGGGCGAGTTGCGTGCCGGCCTCGAAGTGTTGGACACCGCTGCCATCAACAAGATGAGCCTGAGCGTGACGCCATGAACGACGATAAAGAAACCATCAAAGCCCTAAAAGGCCTGCTGATAACCGTTCATGAGATACGTCAAGGCGAGCACATTCGCTATCGTATCCGTGAGCTCGAGTGCAAAGGGCTGAGCGCTGATGAAGTACTGACGGCGCTGAGAACGAATCCCCCGGTGCTCACACCCAATATCTGATGTTCTGCAATAAAAGGGATCAGTCGGCTAGTGCCCTTCTCCTGGAATGAACCCCGACAGACCGCGCAGCGATGAGGTAGCAGCTGGTGGCGGTCACCCCCATTCAACGACACCGAGCCGCACACCATCGGTGGAGAGCCAGATGAATCAACGCCCCCAACGCCCCGACGACTACACCCGTCCGCAGCACGCGCCCTTCCCGCCTGCATTGGCCACCATGATTGCCCGCAAGGCTTCGATCATGGCGGCCAGGCTGGAAGATCAGGCGATTCGCTCAATGGTCCGCGATGCACAACGCGCCCTTGATCGCGGCGTGACAACTGATGTGATCGCCCTCGAGATGGAGCTGCCCGGGGCAGAATGCAGAAAATCTTGAAAAAAACAGAAAAAAAACGAGCGAACCGAGCAGAAACGACGTGTTGAAGCCCAACGGTGGGGGCAGGTCGAGAGTTCAGGCCTTCCCGCTTCTAGACCGCGCCCTCAGTCGTTTTCTTACACCCGCGAAATTAAAAATTCAGGAGTGGGGCCCATGGCCGCGACAGCAGCGCACTACAACCGCATGACGACCATTCAACTGAGCAGCGTCCTTGCTCGTAAATTCTTCCGGCAAAAGGATTACCAGCTGGAAACAGGGAGTACTTGGGAGGTGTTCAGGGCTTTGCGAGCAACGGTCGACGGATTCACCGAAGAAATTGCGCGCCTGGCCAGGTTGGGAATGAGGTTCGCCATCATCCGCAACGGTAAGAACGTTGGCGAAAACGACTTCGATCTGGGCGGAATCAAGACGCTGAAAATAGTCCCGGTGATCCACGGCAGCAAACGCGCCGGCATTCTGCAAACAGTCCTCGGCGTTGTGTTGATTGCCGCCAGCTCGATCACCAACGGCGCAACGCTGGCGCCTGGTATCGCACTGGTGGCCGGCGGGGTGATTCAGATGCTGAGTCCACAAGCATCAGGACTCAAACAAAGCGCGTCCCCGGAAAACACCCCGTCCTATGCCTTCGGCAGCGCCAAGAACACCACCGCCAGCGGTAACCCTGTCCCGATCTGCATTGGTGACCGACGCTGGGGCGGGATAATTATCTCTGCTTCGATCGAAGCCCAAGACAAGCCGCTTACAGGTTGATACGGGGAAATCCCGTATGTACCGAGAGGCGCGATTAATGGGGGCAGATTTGGGGGCAAGGCAACGAACCAAACCGGGCACACCCGCTTGGCACAGCGCTTACAGGCCACGGTTCGATTCTGTCTCTGGACTCAAAATATCGTTTTGATGACTTTCTCAACGCCTTCAATGAGATCACCAACCTCACTGATGGAAGGATCAGTAGAGTTCTTATGGCCGCATTTATTGCGAATATCACCCAAAAATTGAATATGACGGGATTGGGGAAGGTCGATCACACTTGCGGCTTTCAACGCATCATTCAAAACTGAAATCGTGCCAGATTTCTTGGGTAGCTTATGGTTGTCGCACACCTGTTTCAGATGTCCTTCGAGTACCACGCCAGAAACTGCGCCGGCAGCGCGGGTGAATCCGGCTTTCAACAGGTCCCGTGCAGTATCCAGCTCAGAGTCGTAGAGATCAGCTTGAACGAGCTGTTTTATGTCAAATAGAGAGCTATCAAATCGGCGCTTGATGGCTTCGACGATCGCAACTTGCTGGCTGAAGAGTGGGATGGCTGCTTTTTGATCTGCTTTGACATCCGTTCCGCGGGTTACGCGAAGCCCCTGACAGGCGTCCTCAATGCGATAGCTTTCGAAATCAATTTCCTTCCGTGTCTTCGGCTTTTCGTAAAAGCGAACGAAATCAGAAGCACGGTCAGGTAGTAGCTGTCGTACGAGCGGCAACGCTTCTGAGTACCATTGCTGATACGCGGCCGCGAATGGCTTCAGCTTCTTGATGAAAGCGTCTGCTTCTTCTTTCGACCTCGTTGCAAGCGCGACCTCGGAGAATCTCGATCGCCCAAATGCTTCGAGATTCAGAGAAAAATTCACCATCAAACCCTCAGTCAAGAGGTCGTCCAGATCCTTTCTATACTTTTCCAGATTCGATATCGACATTGCGTCCCTGTCTTTACGGTTGAAGCTGAGTATGGCGAGGATCCGAGGTCGGCCTCCGAAGTCAAGCGTACTGCTGCTGGTACCTTGCTGGTATACAATCTCAGGTCAAGCTTGAAACGGTGCGGAAGCCCTAAAAAATATGGTGTCCCAGGGCAGGTTCGAACTGCCAACCTTCCCCTTAGGAGGGGGATGCTCTATCCAATTGAGCTACTGAGACACAAATCGCAGCTGCAAAGCGAGCAGCGATGGACGGCGTGCATGGTAACGGCCAAGCCCGTTTTTGTCATGTAGTCCGTGGGGCCTTTTAAGTGTAGGCAAGCGGTACGCATCCACCTGGAATTCGCCCGCCGTGCAAATTGCATGACCCCGGAATCGTTGCCATGCAAAACGCAATGTGCCAGCCTACCGAAAATCCTCTAATTTACTGTTTTTAAAGGAATTAATAGGCGTTAGACTCTTGGCACGGAGGCTGCTTCTGCTGTTCACAAGAACAACGGAGGCAGGCTCATGAACAGCGCCCTTTTACTCTCGAATGCGGTCGCACTGGCAGTTTTGGTGGGGTTTCACTTTGCCCAGGATAAAAGCACCAATCCAGTAGCCCAGCACATGCCGCATTACCTCCAGGTACAAAAGGCGCCGCAACTGGCTGTCATGAGTGACCAACGTGGATTCGTTGGCCAGGAAGTCAGTCAGCATAGTCCGCTGCCAGTCGCACCAACTTCCGACCGTTTGGTATTTTGATTCATTTTTTCAGGAGTGCAGCATGTCGAAATCAGCAGCAGGTTTTTTCATTTTGGCCCTATTGAGCGGCGTGATCCATTTCACCGTCGTGAAGACTGCGGAGCTGACCCTGCCCCTGATTGCCTGCGGCATTTTCTCGACATTCTTCCTTCTGGCGCTAATAGCCGGGCGCAAGTTCAAATTTGATCCGGTGCTGCGCTGATATCGCTACGGCTACCTTCCCGATCTTTCCCTCAGATTTGCCCTCAACACATCGTCACGCCCTATTCTGAGTGTGCCGCACTGCCGTCCATCGTGATTTGCAGCCTTTGTCAAAATGCCACTAGTAAATCGGCCAATTGCCACTATCCTCCATACCGTAGGGAACGGTGGTTGAATCCGCAGATCTTGCACCTTTAGACGTCTCTGGCGTTCGCGGGGTGCAATCGGACGCGGCGGTGATGTGGATGTTTTGAGTTTTCCAACCAGTCCGCATTTCTGACAATTGGTGCTGGCACAAAGCCTCTATTCAGTTCAATATTTGTCACAGAATTGACGCCAATGAACTGGCTGCTTTAAGGCATGATGCGAGCCCTTATCAATCCAGGTTGAACATTTGGCCAGAGCTCTTGTCCTATCAGACATCCTGCGGCCAATCCCGAGAACCGCTCCCCTGAACTAACCGGTTAAATATATGCGCCCATTGAAACAGGCAATTTATTCCAGCCGTACGGCTGACAAGTTCGTCGTACGTCTGCCAGACGGAATGCGTGAACGCATTGCCGAGGTGGCTCGCAATCATCATCGCAGCATGAACTCCGAAATCATCGCGCGCCTTGAGCAAAGCCTGATTCAGGAAGGCGCACTGGGCGAAGAACTGAGCATGCGCCTGGACAGCCCTGAGCTGTCACTCCACGAACGTGAACTGCTGCAACGTTTCCGTCAGCTTTCGCACCGCCAGCAGAATGCTCTGGTGTCGCTGATTGCTCATGACGCAGAATTGGCCGCAGACGCTTCCTGATACACCCGAACACTTAAGGCCGGCTTGATTGCCGGCTTTTTTTTGTCCGAAATTCAGGCAAAAAAACCCGCCGAGCTGGCGGGTTTTTTGGCATTTAAAATCAGAGCAGGAAGATCGTCGCCAGCCCCAGGAAGATGAAGAAACCGCCGCTGTCGGTCATTGCGGTGATCATCACGCTGGCGCCCATCGCCGGATCGCGACCCAGCCGCACCAGAGTCATGGGGATCAACACGCCCATCAAAGCGGCAAGCAACAAGTTGAGCGTCATGGCTGCGGTCATCACCACACCGAGAGACCAGCTGTCATAGAGCAGATAGGCAACGATACCGATCACCCCACCCCAGACCAGACCGTTGATCAAACCGACCGCCAACTCCTTGCGCATCAGGCGTGATGTATTGCCGGTGCTCACCTGATCCAGCGCCATGGCCCGAACAATCATGGTGATGGTCTGGTTACCCGAGTTGCCGCCGATACCGGCCACGATCGGCATCAACGCCGCCAACGCCACCAGTTTTTCGATCGAGCCTTCAAACAGACCGATGACTCGAGAAGCAATAAACGCAGTGACCAGATTGACCGCCAGCCAGGCCCAGCGGTTACGCAGGGACTTCCAGACCGAGGCGAAAATGTCTTCCTCTTCACGCAGACCCGCCATGTTGAGAACTTCGTTTTCGCTCTCTTCACGAATCAGGTCGACCATTTCATCAATGGTCAGACGGCCGATGAGCTTGCCGTTCTTGTCAACGACGGGGGCGGAGATCAAGTCGTAACGTTCGAATGCCTGTGCCGCATCGTAGGCATCTTCGTCGGGATGGAAACTCACCGGGTCGCTGGCCATGACCTCGGCCACCTGTTTCTCCGGGTCGTTGACCAACAGACGCTTGATCGGCAGCACGCCCTTGAGCACACCGTCGTAATCGACCACAAACAACTTGTCGGTATGCCCCGGCAATTCCTTGAGGCGGCGCAGGTACCGCAAAACGACTTCGAGACTGACATCCTCACGGATCGTCACCATCTCGAAGTCCATCAGCGCACCGACCTGTTCCTCGTCATAGGACAAGGCCGAGCGAACGCGTTCTCGCTGCTGGCTATCGAGGGTTTCCATGAGCTCATGGACGACATCTCGCGGCAGCTCGGAGGCCAGATCAGCGAGTTCATCGGCGTCCATGTCTTTGGCGGCGGCCAGAAGCTCATGATCATCCATGTCGGCGATCAGCGTTTCACGCACCGAGTCGGACACTTCAAGCAGGATGTCGCCATCGCGATCAGCTTTGACCAGCTGCCACAGCGTCAGGCGATCGTCCAGCGGCAGGGCTTCTAGGATGTAGGCGACGTCGGCGGAGTGCAGGTCATCGAGCTTGCGTTGCAGCTCGACCAGGTTCTGCCGATGAACCAGGTTCTCGATACGGTCGTGATTCGGGCCTTCCTGACGATGCGTCAGGTCTTCGACCACGCGCTGACGCTGCAACAGCTCAACAACTTGAGCGAGGCGGTCCTGTAGGCTTTCTTGTGTTTTCTTTACTTCAACTTCAGACATAGGCGAACTCCACTCCCAGCAGCGGGGCACGCCGGAAGGATCAATCAGTCAATTCATGATTGGAAAAACGGTTTACTGAGTAACTACTGGGTAAGTCCATGGAGGTATTCCACAAGCCCCGGCGGGGCTGACGGGCGCAATGATACACCGCCCGACGGTTTTTAACGTTAAAAAATCGCGGCTGAAACAAGCGCTTGCGAGACAAACCTGAGCAGCGGTCTGATGCCTGCAAATGCGACGACTCATCCTGAAAAGAAAACACACCCGCATTCAAAAATGAAGCAGCTACGCTTTGCAGCAAACCGTCATGGAGGACGCTTGAATGTCACTGCTTATTCGCTGCTTTTTGCTGATCGCCCTGCCCTGCCTGCCGTTCGCAGTCAGTGCGAGCACTGTGCACCGATGCGAAGCCAGCGACGGGCGCGTCACGTTCACGACACTGAGCTGCGCAGCCGGGGAAAGTTTTTTGGTTCAGGAGGTGCGCACCTTTACGCCGGGATCCATCGTGGGAATGATGCCGGAGGCAGAGTCACGCGAAACATCAGGTATGACAATCAAAAGGAGAGAACCAACTGTCGTCGGCCGTAGCGAAGACAAGTGCGGCACCTTGATCAGCGCCAGGGAACGGCGCGAAGCAATCATCAACCAGCGGATTGTCGCTGGTATGAGCCTGCAAGATGTGGAAAGCGCATTGGGCAAACCTGACAAGGTCAGCATTCGCAATTCCGCTACAAGTTATCGGTACGACACGAAGCGAGGACGCAGCGCGCATATCGAATTTGACGAGAGAGGATGCACCAGGGAAAAAGCCAAATCCCGGACAGCAAAAAGCCCGCGTTAGACGCAGGCTTTTTGGTGTTTGGTGCACTCGACAGGATTCGAACCTGTGACCGCTCGGTTCGTAGCCGAGTACTCTATCCAGCTGAGCTACGAGTGCATATGTGGTTTTATACCAGATCACAACTGGTTGAAGCCAAGTCATTTGCATTGCTGCAAACAACTCTTAAATGGTGCACTCGACAGGATTCGAACCTGTGACCGCTCGGTTCGTAGCCGAGTACTCTATCCAGCTGAGCTACGAGTGCATTTGTTGCCGCGCATTATAGGCCGTCGAATCTTTTTGTAAAGCGCTTTTTCTAGTGATTTCAACAACTTACCGAAGAAGCCAGATTACAACGTACTACGCAAATAATGGCGGAGAACGGGGGATTCGAACCCCCGACACCCTTTTGAGGTGTACTCCCTTAGCAGGGGAGCGCCTTCGGCCACTCGGCCAGCTCTCCGCAACACGGGGCGTATATTAACCAGCTTCTTCCCCGTTTGCAAACATAAAAAACGATAAAAATTAATGGCTTGGTTCTTCGTCCTTCTCTTTCTTTATACGCAGGTAAATTTCCTCACGGTGGACCGCAACCTCTTTCGGGGCGTTGACACCGATGCGCACTTGATTTCCTTTAACGCCGAGCACGGTCACGGTGATTTCGCCATCACCAATAATCAGGCTTTCTGCGCACCGACGAGTCAGAATCAGCATACCTTTCTCCTCACGCATTTCATTTCAGGGACAACAGTCTGCAAAAAAAAGGCACTCGACCCACAACCTTGAGCGGTCGCAGCCCTACATGCCTGAGTATTGACCAGCGCAGGCAAAAGAACAGGTTCGCCGCGCCATTCAAGAAAACAAAAGGGCGCGGTTAGACCGCGCCCTTCGGCAAACGCATCACTCGCCCTGTCGGGCCGGAGCGTCCAGTTCGAAAGCCGTGTGCAGGGCGCGCACAGCCAGCTCCAGGTACTTCTCTTCGATGACCACGGAAACCTTGATTTCCGAAGTCGAGATCATCTGGATGTTGATGCTTTCTTTCGCCAGGGATTCGAACATGCGACTGGCCACGCCTGCGTGCGAGCGCATGCCGACGCCGACGATCGAGACCTTGGCGATCTTGGTATCACCAACCACTTCACGAGCACCGATTTCATCAGCCGTCTTTTTCAGCACGGCTTCGGCGGCCTGGTAGTCGTTACGGTGCACGGTGAAGGTGAAGTCGGTGGTGTTATCGTGCGCAACGTTCTGCACGATCATGTCCACTTCGATGTTCGCGGCACTGATCGGGCCGAGAATCTTGAACGCAACGCCCGGGGTGTCTGGCACGCCACGGATGGTCAGCTTGGCTTCATCGCGATTGAAAGCGATGCCGGAAATGATCGGCTGTTCCATGGTTTCCTCTTCATCAATAGTAATGAGGGTGCCCGGACCCTCCTTGAAGCTGTGCAGAACGCGCAGCGGTACGTTGTACTTGCCGGCGAATTCCACCGCACGGATCTGCAAGACCTTGGAACCGAGGCTGGCCATTTCCAGCATCTCTTCAAAGGTAATCTTGTCCAGACGCTGAGCCACGGAAACCACGCGCGGGTCGGTGGTGTAGACGCCATCGACATCGGTGTAGATCTGGCATTCGTCAGCCTTCAAGGCTGCCGCCAGCGCCACGCCGGTCGTGTCGGAACCGCCACGACCGAGGGTGGTGATGTTGCCGTGCTCGTCGACGCCCTGGAAACCGGCGACGACTACGACACGACCGGCCTTCAGGTCACCGCGAATTTTCTGATCGTCAATCTGCAAGATACGCGCTTTGTTGTGCGCGCTGTCCGTCAGAATCCGCACCTGATTGCCGGTGTAAGACACCGCCGGCACACCGCGCTTGATCAGCGCCATGGCCAACAGTGCAATCGTCACCTGCTCGCCGGTGGAAACGATGACATCCAGTTCACGCGGAACCGGCTGGTCGTCACCACTGATTTGCTTGGCCAGATCGATCAGACGGTTGGTCTCGCCGCTCATTGCAGACAGCACGACCACCAGGTCATCGCCGGCATCGCGGAATTTCTTAACCTTGTCGGCGACCTGCTCGATTCTCTCGACAGTGCCGACCGAGGTGCCTCCAAATTTCTGTACGATCAAAGCCATTTCAAAGCCGCCTCAGCCCATGAAGGGCGCCCAAATAATCAATCAAACAACGTTCCGGCCCGCACTGGACCGCGGGCCGGAAACGCTGCCTTATAGACCCTGCTCTACAAATGGAACGGTCAGGGCCAATGCGGCATCCAGTGCGCCAGCGTCAATACCGCCGCCCTGCGCCATGTCTGGACGACCACCGCCCTTCCCGCCCACTGCCGCAGCGGCTTGCTTCATCAAATCACCGGCTTTGAGTTGGCCAGTCAGGTCTTTGGTTACACCTGCAACCAGAACGACCTTTTCCTCATGGACACTGCCGAGCAGGATCACTGCGCGGCCGAGTTTGTTTTTCAGTTGATCGACCAGCGCCAGCAGCGCCTTGCCGTCCTGACCGTCCAGACGCACGGCCAGCACTTTCACACCTTTGACATCCAGCGCGGAGGCCGACAGATCGTCGCCCGCCGCGCTGGCTGCCTTGGCCTGCAACTGCTCGAGTTGCTTCTCCAGCAGACGGTTGCGCTCCAGCACAGCCGACAGCTTGTCGATCAGGTTTTCGCGGCTGCCCTTGACCAGGTTGGCCGCTTCCTTGAGTTGTTCTTCTGCAGCATTCAGGTACGCCAGTGCCGCAGCGCCGGTGACTGCCTCGATACGACGCACGCCAGAAGCCACACCGCCTTCGCTGATGATTTTCAGCAGGCCGATGTCGCCGGTACGATTGGCGTGGATACCGCCGCACAGTTCGACCGAGAAATCGCCCATGCTCAGCACACGCACGCTGTCGCCGTACTTCTCGCCGAACAGCGCCATGGCGCCTTTCTGCTTGGCGGTTTCGATGTCGGTTTCTTCGGTTTCAACCGGAGAGTTCTTGCGAATCTCGGCGTTGACGATGTCTTCCAGTGCTTTCAGTTGCTCCGGCTTGATGGCTTCGAAGTGGCTGAAGTCGAAGCGCAGGCGCTGACTGTCAACCAAGGAGCCTTTCTGCTGAACATGCTCGCCCAGCACTTTGCGCAAAGCGGCGTGCAGCAAGTGCGTCGCCGAGTGGTTGAGCGCCGTCGCGTTACGGACTTCCGCTTCCACATGAGTCTCAACCGGCGCCCCGATGGTCAGGCTGCCCGATGCCAACACGCCGTGGTGCAGGAACGCGCCACCGGTCTTGGTGGTGTCACGCACATCGAAACGACCGCCGCTGGCTTGCAGGTAACCACTGTCGCCAATCTGACCGCCGGATTCGGCGTAGAAAGGGGTTTGATCGAGAACGACCACGCCCTCTTCGCCTTCACTCAATACGTCGACCGCCTGACCTTCTTTATAGAGGCCAACCACTTTCGCCGAACCGCTGGTGGCTTTGTAACCGGTGAACTCGGTGGCCACATCAACCTTGACCAGGCTGTTGTAGTCCATGCCGAAGGAGCTGGCGGAACGGGCACGGACGCGCTGGGCTTCCATTTCACGTTCGAAGCCCGCTTCGTCGAGCGTCAGGTTGCGCTCGCGAGCGATGTCGCCGGTCAGGTCCATCGGGAAACCGTAGGTGTCGTAGAGTTTGAACACCACGTCGCCTGGCACCACGTCGCCTTTGAGCTCGGCCAGATCCTGCTCGAGGATTTTCAGACCTTGTTCCAGGGTCTTGGCGAACTGCTCTTCTTCCGCCTTCAGCACGCGCTCGATGTGCGCTTGCTGGGATTTCAGCTCAGGGAAAGCTTCGCCCATCTCGGCAACCAGCGCGCCGACGATCTGATAGAAGAAGCTGCCCTTGGCGCCCAGTTTGTTGCCGTGACGACAGGCGCGACGAATGATCCGGCGCAGCACGTAACCGCGACCTTCGTTGGACGGCAGCACGCCGTCGGCCACCAGGAAGCCGCACGAACGAATGTGGTCAGCCACGACTTTCAGCGAAGCCTGATTGTCGTTGGTGCAGCCGATGGCATTGGCCGAGGCGGTCAGCAGGCTCTGGAACAGGTCGATTTCATAGTTCGAATGCACGTGCTGCAGCACGGCACTGATGCGCTCCAGGCCCATGCCGGTATCCACCGATGGCGCTGGCAACGGGTGCAACACGCCGTCAGCGGTGCGGTTGAACTGCATGAAGACGTTGTTCCAGATTTCGATGTAACGGTCGCCGTCTTCTTCCGGCGAGCCCGGTGGGCCGCCCCAGATGTCGGCGCCGTGATCGTAGAAAATCTCGGTGCAAGGGCCACACGGGCCAGTGTCGCCCATGGTCCAGAAGTTGTCGGAAGCGTAGGGCGCGCCCTTGTTGTCGCCGATGCGAACCATGCGTTCAGCCGGGACGCCAATTTCCTTGGTCCAGATGTCGTACGCCTCGTCATCGCTGGCGTAAACGGTGACCCAGAGCTTTTCCTTAGGCAGGTTCAGCCACTTGTCCGAGGTCAGGAAGTTCCAGGCGTAGCTGATCGCGTCGCGCTTGAAATAGTCGCCGAAACTGAAGTTACCCAGCATTTCGAAGAACGTGTGGTGACGGGCGGTGTAACCGACGTTTTCCAGGTCGTTGTGCTTGCCGCCGGCGCGCACGCATTTCTGACTCGAAACGGCGCGGGTGTACGCGCGCTTTTCCTGGCCCAGGAAGCAGTCCTTGAACTGGTTCATCCCCGCGTTAGTGAACAGCAGGGTTGGATCGTTGCCTGGAATCAAAGAGCTGGAGGCTACACGGGTGTGGCCTTGCTCTTCGAAGAAGCGAAGGAAGGCTTCACGGATTTCTGCGCTTTTCATAGGTTCTTCCACGGAGGCTGCGGCCAAAGGCCTGTGCGAAACGTCAACAGACGAAGCGACGGCAAAGGGCCGCATTATATCGGCCCTGCGCGCGGGGTACAGCGTGTTTATACGATAGAAACGGTCAATTGGACGGCTAACGCGATCAGTTGCGGGAAAACTCGACGAATGTCGCGACGACCTGCTCGATTTGCGCGCGGCTGACGTCCATGTGCGTGACCATGCGCAGACGACCGGCCGCACTCAACCTGATCCCGCGTTCAGCGGCGAAAGCCTTGATCGCTTCGGCCCTGTCGCCCATCTGCACGTAAACCATGTTGGTCTGCACTGGCTCTACTTCATAACCGGCAGCACGCAAACCTTCGGCCAGCCGTTCGGCATTGGCGTGGTCATCGGCCAGGCGCTGAACGTTGTGATCGAGCGCGTACAGGCCCGCCGCAGCCAGAATACCCGCCTGACGCATGCCACCACCGACCATTTTGCGCAGGCGCCGGGCCTTGCCAATCAAGTCGGCCGAACCGCACAACACCGAACCGATTGGCGCGCCGAGGCCTTTGGACAGGCAAACCGACACCGAATCGAAGTGCTGCGCGATCTCGCGGGCGTCCACCCCGAGTCTGACCGCTGCGTTGTACAACCGCGCGCCATCCAGATGCAGGGCCAAACCGTGCGCGTGGGTGAAATGTCGCGCCTCGGCCAGATACTCCAGTGGCAGCACTTTGCCCTGCATGGTGTTTTCCAGTGCCAGCAAGCGGGTGCGGGCGAAATGGAAGTCGTCGGGCTTGATTGCCGCGGCGACGTGCGCCAGGTCCAGCGAACCGTCGGCCTGCACTTCCAGCGGTTGCGGCTGGATCGATCCGAGCACCGCCGCGCCACCGCCCTCGTATTTGTAGGTGTGCGCCTGCTGACCGACGATGTATTCGTCTCCGCGCTCGCAGTGCGCCATCAGCCCGAGCAGGTTGCTCATGGTGCCTGTCGGCACAAACAACGCGGCGGCAAAACCCAGGCGCTTGGCCAACTCTGCTTCCAGCTGATTGACCGTCGGATCTTCGCCATACACGTCGTCACCGGTGGCCGCTGCGGCCATTGCGTCGAGCATTGCGGCGGAAGGTTGCGTGACGGTGTCGCTGCGAAGATCAATAACGCTCATGAATCCGGCCTCTTTGAACTATGGAAATGCCTGTCAGGGTGGAATTACTGCGGCCTTGCCGACGATTAATCAACCCTCGCTGCAGGAAAAGGCTGATTGTTCCAACAGAAAAGTCGATAGCAATCATCAGATAGCCGCAATGCAGGCGCGAGAAATATGTGTTAAAAACGCTTCGCCGCCACACTTTCCGGCGGCATAAACGTTCTCAGGGCGGGGTGCAACTCCCCACCGGCGGTAATTGCGCGCAATGCGTATAGCCCGCGAGCGCTTGGCGGCAGACACGGTTTTGGCGGTGTCGGGCGGCAAGGTCAGCAGACCCGGTGTGATCCCGGGGCCGACGGTCATAGTCCGGATGAAGAGAGAACGGGATTGACACCAGAGGGCCGTCCGCGCGCATTCGTGCGTGCCGTGCGCCCCCTTGAATCCCCTTCGATTCATATGCCCTGTTTTTTACATAAACAGGAGTCAGAACATGCAACCCACCGCAATCGACAGCAAAAGCAAAAACCATCAGGGCGAGCGCGTCGCGTTTATCCAGGCCTGCTGGCACAAGGAAATCGTTGACCAGAGTCGCCAGGGCTTCGTTACCGAAATGATCGCTCAGGGGTATCAGGAATCGGAGATCGATTTCTTCGAAGTCGGCGGCGCGTTTGAAATTCCTCTGCACGCCAAGCTGCTGGCCAAGTCTGGTCGCTATGCCGGGATTGTCGCGGCAGGTCTGGTGGTCGACGGCGGGATCTACCGGCACGAATTCGTCGCCCAATCGGTGATCAGCGCCCTGATGCAGGTTCAGCTGGAAACCGAAGTGCCCGTGTTCTCGGTGGTGCTGACCCCGCATCATTTCCATGCAGGCGAAGAGCATCAGAAGTTCTTCTTCGAGCACTTTGTGCACAAGGGTCAGGAAGCGGCAAAGACGTGTGCGGATACGCTGCAGAAGGTGCGGGCATTGCGTCGCAGCGAGCCGCGCGCGGTAGCCATGTAGTCACCGAATCTGTAGGAGCCGGCTCGCTGGCGATTTCAGTCGAACAGGCGACTCATCATCAACTGTTCTGGCCCTATCGCCAGCAAGCCGGCTACTACAGAGGATTCATGCCGTATGCCGAACGGGTTCAGGCCAGGTTTTCATCGGTAGCCGGCACGATCAGGATGCCCGCGCGCAATCCGTTCTTGACCTTGGGGTTCGGGAAGATGATACGGGCGCCCTCTTCCTCAATGATCCAGCGCGTCTGGGCGATGTCTTCGGCCAGCACGTAACCGATTTCCAGTTCGGAAAAATTCTCGATGTCGGCTGGCAGGTTCAGACGGAAACTGTCGCTGTGCTTGATGATTTCCCGGGCGACACTGAACAGCTGCAAACCGTCCAGATGGTCCTCAGCTGGCGGCTCGGTGCCGTCAATGATCTGCTTGATTCTGGTTTCCAGCAGATCGACATTAACCCCGTCGTTTTGCCCGAACGGCCGCGCCTTGCCCAGCTCCAGGGTGAAAGACTCGGCACCCAGTTTGTCGTAGGTGTACGAGCTGAAAACGATAGAGGGTTTGTTCTGCAGCAATACCGCTTCCATCCCGGCATCGCGCAAGCGGCTCAATTGCTGGCGGGAATGCTGGCGACCTTCGGCCCAGGGATACAAGGCGAATTGCTCGATTTTCGAACCGCGAATGGCCGTGTGCAAATCGTAGTGCAGACGCTCACGGTCAGGCAGGCTGAAGAAACTCGCCGCCAGCCGCTCCAGTTCACAAGCGCGCAACGCTTCGAAACCGCTGGTTTGCTCGTGACGACCGTTAAACAGCCGATTGACGTCCTGCTCGATGAAACGCTCGCCTTTGCGAATCGCTTCCGGGTTGCCGAACAAAAACAAAATGCGTGCGCGCGGCTTCAAATCCCCGCGAGCGATGTCATGCAACAGGCGATCGAGCAACTCGATCGGCGCCGTTTCGTTACCGTGGATGCCGGCTGACAGCAGCAGGTCCAGGCCATTGTCGCGAGCTTGCGGTGGCCGGACTTCCAGCGCACCTTCGCTCAACCAGCGCATCCGCACGCCTTCGACAGTCAGTTGAGTCTTCTCCGCCGGTTCGCGGCCGGCGAGGGTCAGTTCAAGCAGTTTGCCGAGGGCGAGCATAGAGCGATTCCTTAATGGTCGTGGTTGCAATCCGGGCCGTGCACGTGGTCCTCGTCGTCGCCGACGTCGGCCGGTTCCATTTCCAGTTGCAGACTTACCAGATTAGTCGCCAATGGGCGCAGCAGCAGGTTGGCGTATTCAGCGTCACCTTCTTCAACGTCCACACCGATCAGCAGCTGGCCGCGACCGTCTTGCTGAATCCACAGCTCTTTGCCTTGCCACATGACCGCGACGCGGGTGCAGGAAGTTTCCAGTTGCGTGCCGTCGGTGTCTTCAAGGATCAGCTGCAGGGTATCGCTCATGTTTTTACGCTCTCATCTGGAGATAAAGCGGCGCGCAGGAAAAGCAGCGCGCGCCGGTTTTCAATTGATCTGGAATGGATAAACCGCGCCCAGTTTAAGGATTTGCGTCAGTTCATCCAGTGCCGTCCGGCATTCAAGCAGCAATTGCGGGTCCGCAAGATCGGTTTCGGCCATGCGGTCGCGGTAGTACTTGTCGACCCATTCGGTCAGCGTGCCGTACAACGGTGCCGTCATGATAACGCCTGGATTGACGGCCGCCAGTTCGGTTTCATTCAAGGCCACGCGCAACCTCAGGCAAGCAGGGCCACCGCCGTTCTGCATGCTTTGCTTGAGATCGAAAACTTTCACTTCGCGGATCAGCCCGCCGGTGCTGGTCAAACCCTGCAGGTATTGCCAGACACGTTCGTTGCCACGGCACTCTTCCGGCACAATCAACAGCATCGAGCCGTCAGGACGCGACAGCAACTGGCTATTGAACAGGTAGGACCGAACCGCGTCGTCCACGGTAACGGCGGAACGCGGTACGCACACAGACTGAAATTTCCCACCGACTTTGGCGAGTTTGCGCGCCAATTCGTCGAGCACCTGTTCGGTGTCGAGGAACGCGTCCTCGTGATAGAACAACACTTCGCCGTTGCCCACCGCGATCACGTCGTTGTGAAACACGCCCTGATCGATCACCGACGGATTCTGCTGACCGTAGACCACGCCGTCTTCGCTCAGGCCATGCAAACGGGCCACCGCTTGCGAAGCTTCGAGGGTCTGGCGTGCCGGGTATTTCTGCGGCGCCGGATAACGGTTGTCAAAGGCGCTGCGGCCGAACACGAAAAACTCGACGCCTGCTTCGCCATAATCCCGGCAGAAACGCGTGTGGTTGGCCGCACCTTCGTCACCGAATTGCGCCACCGCTGGCAATGCGGCGTGGTGCGCGAAGTGTTTTTGATCGGCGAACATCGCGCCGAGCACGCGGCTGGTGGTCGGGTGTTCGATGCTGCGGTGGTATTTGCAGTTGAGGTTGGCGGCGGTGAAATGCACGCGGCCATCGGCGGTGTCGGCGCTCGGGCTGACAGTGGCGGCGTTGGCCACCCACATGCTCGACGCCGAGCAACTGGCAACCAGCAACGGCATCGCATCCTTCGCGGCTTTTTCGATCACCTGAGCGTCGCTGCCGCTGAAGCCGAGGCGGCGCAGCGCGGCGACGTCGGGGCGTTCCTGCGGCGCGAGCACACCTTGTTGAAAGCCCATTTCCATCAGCGCTTTCATTTTGGCCAGGCCTTGCAGCGCAGCTTCCTTCGGGTTCGAAGATTGCTGGCTGTTGCTCTGGGAGGCGACGTTGCCGTAAGACAAACCGCCGTAGTTATGGGTCGGCCCCACTAGACCGTCAAAATTGACTTCACAGGATTTCATCAGCGAGGCTCCACGGGAATCGGGTGTATGGCTTCAGTTACTATTCTTTTGGACCGCGGCGCGGCCTTCGCGAGCAGGCTCGCTCCCACAGGGGTTGCGTCGGACACAAAATGTGTGACGACCACTGAACCTGTGGGAGCGGGCTTGCCCGCGAATGGCCGTTACGCCATCTTCACGCCAGGCGTCAAAGCAGCCGGCATCACCAGGCTCGGGGTTTCCAGCGAGGCCACCGGGTACGCGCAGTAATCTGCGGCGTAATAGGCACTGGCGCGATGGTTGCCCGAGGCGCCGACACCGCCGAATGGCGCGCTGCTCGCGGCGCCTGTCAGCTGTTTGTTCCAGTTGACGATACCGGCGCGGCTTTCCAGCCAGAACTGCTGATAACGCGCTTCGGAGTCCGACAGCAATCCAGCCGCCAGACCATATTCAGTGTCATTGGCTTCAGCGATCGCCGCTTCAAAATCAGCGTAGCGGATCACTTGCAGCAGCGGGCCGAACAGCTCTTCGTCAGGACGATCAGCCACGGCCGTGACGTCGATGATGCCAGGCGTCAGCAACGCGGCTTGCGCCTGTGGCTGATTCATTTCCAGCAACGCCACCGCGCCATTGGCCAACAAGTGTTCCTGTGCATCCACCAAGGCCTTCGCTGCGCCAAGGGAAATCACCGAGCCCATGAACGGCGCCGGTTGCTGATCGAACGCGCCGACTTCAATCGTCGAGCTGACAGCGACCAGACGCGCCAGCAGCGAATCACCCCAGGCGCCTTGCGGCACCAGCAGGCGACGCGCGCAGGTGCAGCGCTGACCGGCAGAAATGAATGCCGATTGAATGATCGTGTAAACAGCGGCGTCGAGATCCGCTACTTCATCGACCACCAGTGGATTGTTCCCGCCCATCTCCAGCGCGAGGATCTTGTCCGGGCGGCCGGCGAATTGCTGGTGCAGATGATTGCCGGTTCGGCTGGAGCCGGTGAAGAACAACCCGTCGATACCCGGGTTCGCCGCCAGGGCAATACCGGTTTCACGAGCGCCTTGCAGCAGGTTCAATACGCCCGCTGGCAGGCCTGCTTCGATCCAGCATTTGACCGTCAGCTCGGCGACTTTCGGCGTCAGTTCGCTCGGCTTGAACAGCACGCTGTTACCCGCCAGCAATGCCGGGACGATGTGGCCGTTGGGCAAGTGACCGGGAAAGTTGTACGGGCCAAACACAGCGACAACGCCATGTGGCTTGTGGCGCAACACGGCGGTGGCATCGCCCAACGGGCCGCTCTTCTCGCCGGTACGTTCGCGGTAGCTCTGCACGGAGATCGCGATCTTGTTGATCATGCTGGTGACTTCGGTGGCCGATTCCCACAGCGGTTTGCCGGTTTCCTCACCGATGGTACGGGCCAGTTCGTCAGCGTGGTTTTTCAGCGCCGCGGCGAAGGCTTCCAGCACGGCGATACGCTCGTCCAGCGTGCGTCGCGCCCAGCCCGGAAATGCCTGACGCGCGGCTTGCACGGCCGATTCGACCTGGGCTGCCGTCGCGCCCTCACCGGCCCACAGCACTTGCTGGGTGACCGGATTCAGCGACTGAAACGCGTCGCCCTGACCGGCCAGCCATTCACCTGCGATGTATAGCGAATTCATTATTTCGACTCCCGTGCTGCGGACAACGGAACGGCGCGCACTTGATCGCCGGCGTTGAGTTGAAGACGTTTGGCGGTCAGCGGATCGACCACCAGCGTACCGGCGGCAAAGCGGGCGGGAGCTGCGGTGATCCGGCAGTCTTCGCGCGTGCGGTTGTGAATCAGGAACGGCGTGGCGTCGTCACCCGGTGTGCCTATGGCCAGCACCAATGCCTGGCTGTCGCGCACCGCGCGGATCTTGCCGGTTTCGCATTCCACCGCCGGGCCGGCGTCGAAGATGTCGACGTAGCCCTGATAGCTGAAGCCTTCGCTCTTGAGCATCGACAGCGCCGGTTCGGTATCAGGGTGAACCTGACCGATCACGTTGCGCGCATCCGGGGACAGGAAGCAGGTGTACAACGGGAACTTCGGCATCAGTTCCGCGATGAATGCCTTGTTGCCCACGCCCGTCAGGTAATCGGCCTGGCTGAATTCCATCTTGAAGAAATGCCGACCCAGGCTTTCCCAGAACGGCGAACGCCCGGCTTCGTCGGACACGCCGCGCATCTCGGCGATGATCTTGTTGCCGAACAGTTGCGGGAATTCGGCAATGAACAACATGCGCGCCTTGGCCAGCATGCGACCGTTGAGGCCGTTGCGGTAATCGGCGTGCAGGAACAGCGAGCACAGTTCGGAATTGCCGGTCAGGTCGTTGGCCAGAAACAGCGTCGGAATTTCGCGGTAGATGTTCAGTTCTTGCGAGGCGCTGACGGTCAGGCCGACGCGGAAGTTGTACCAAGGCTCGCGCAGACCGACGGCGCCAGCAATGGCGGAAATACCGACCACGCGACCCTCATCGTCTTCGAGCACGAACAGGTAGTCCGCGTCGCCCCGCCCGGCTTCGCCGCGAAAGGTTTTCTCGGCCCAGCCGACCCGATGGGCCAGACGCTCTTCGTTGGCCGGCAACGTGGTCAGGCCGGTGCCGGTGCTGCGCGCCAGGGTGATCAGAGCGGGTAAATCGCTGCTGCGTACGGGACGAACGATCATGCTATCTCCTCAAACGGGCCGCTTGCGCCGCCCGTGAAACTCGCTGCTTTTCAGCATTCTTTACAGCAGCCGTCAGACCGCGACCAGGCGCACGCTGGCACCTTCACCGACGCCCAGGGCTTCGGCCGCTTCCAGGTCCAGAACCACCGGTTTGCCCGGCGCGTAATCGAGCTCGAGCAACACGGCGCGGTAATCCTGCAACTGCGCGTTGGCCACCAGGTATTGGCGGCCGACGCCTTTGACGGTCTCGCCGATTTTCACCGGCACTACGCGGCTCTGGGCGATCGAACGAATCCCCGAAACACGTGCGTGCAGGGTCGGGCCGCCGTCGAAAATATCGATGTAATGATCGGTCTCGAAGCCTTCGCGCATCAGGATGTCGAAAGTGATCTGCGCACGCGGGTGCACCTGGCCCATCGCTTCTTGCGCGGTGTCCGGCAGCAACGGCACGTAGATTGGATAGTGCGGCATCAGTTCGGCGAGGAAGGTGCGGCTCTTCAGCCCGCACAGACGCTCGGCAGCGGCGTAGTTGAGGTCGAAGAAATTGCGCCCGATCGCGTCCCAGAACGGCGAGTCGCCATTCTCGTCGCTGTAGCCAACGATTTCGGTCACTACCGAATCGGCGAAGCGTTCAGGGTGGCTGGCGACAAACAGCAGGCGCCCGCGCGAGTTAAGCTCCGACCACGCCGAACCCACCAGCTCCGGCAGCACGTAGAAACTGGTCAGCAAGCTGTTGCCGGTCAGGTCGTGGCACTGCGAGAGCACGTGGATCTTGTTGTGGATCTTCAGCTCGCGGGAAGCGTGCACGAAGGTTTCGTTGCGAAAGCTGTAGAACGGCTCGGAATATCCCGCCGAGGCGACGATGGCCGAGCAACCGGCCAGTTTGCCGGTGGCGCTGTCTTCGAGGACGAAGAAGTAGCTTTCTTCACCGTTGAAGCTGACTTCGGCGGCAAACGAAGCTTCGCTTGCGGCGATCTTGTCGCTCAGGCGCTCGACATCATCCGGCAAGGAAGTGACACCAATCGGGCTGTCCGCAGCCAGACGCTGTACTTCGCCCAGATCAGCCATTTGCGCGGGGCGCATCACCAGCATGGTGTCACTCCTTTTTCATACTCTTGAGGAAAATAAGCCGAACCCGGTCTGACACACCTTTGTAGGAGCCGGCTTGCTGGCGATGGCGGTCGCATGATCGACGCAAGGCTCAGGGCCTCATCGCCAGCAAGCCGGCTCCTACAGAGGTGAAGCGTCAGGGTGGGTCCGGCATAAAATTTTGATCGACGCCTGAACAGTCAGGCGTCGAAGGGTCTATCAGGCTTGCGTCAGTTTTGCCGCAGCACGTTCGAAACGGTTCAGGCCTTCATCAATGTCGGCATCTTCAACCACCAGGCTTGGGGCAAAACGCACCACGTCGGGGCCGGCTTGCAGAATCATCAGGCCTTCACGCTCGGCGGCGTTGAAGATGTCTTTGGCCTTACCTTTCCACGCATCGTTGAGCACGCAGCCGATCAGCAGGCCCATGCCGCGAACCTGAGTGAACATGCCGTATTTCTCGCCGATTTGCTCAAGGCGTGCCTTGAACTTGTCGTGCTTGGCGTTCACACCGGCCAGCACTTCAGGCGTATTGACCACATCGATCACCGCCTCTGCGACTGCGCACGCCAGCGGGTTGCCGCCGTAGGTGGTGCCGTGGGTGCCGACGACCAGATGTTTGGCCAGGTCTTCGGTGGTCAGCATCGCCGCGATCGGGAAACCGCCGCCCAGGCTCTTGGCGCTGGTCAGGATGTCCGGAGTCACGCCGTAATGCTGATAGGCGAACAGTTTGCCGCTGCGGCCCATGCCGGTTTGCACTTCGTCGAAAATCAGCAGCGCGTTGTGCGCGGTGCACAGGTCGCGGGCGCCTTGCAGGTATTCAAGTTCGGCAGGAATCACGCCGCTTTCGCCCTGAATCGGCTCCAGCACAACGGCGCAGGTCTTGTCGGAAATGGCCGCTTTCAGCGCCGCCAGATCGTTGAACGGCACGTGGGTGATGCCAGTGATTTTCGGGCCAAAGCCGTCAGAATATTTCGACTGGCCGCCTACGTTGACTGTGAACAAGGTACGACCGTGGAAGCTATTGAGCGCGGCGATGATTTCGTACTTCTCGCTGCCGAACCGGTCGAAACCGACGCGACGGGCCAGCTTGAACGCGGCCTCGTTGGCTTCGGCGCCGGAGTTGCAGAAGAACGCGCGCTCGGCGAAGGTCGCGTCGATCAGCTTGTGCGCCAGGCGCAAGGCAGGCTCGTTGGTAAACACGTTGGACACGTGCCACAGCTTGTTCGCTTGCTCGGTCAAGGCACCGACCAGCGCCGGGTGCGCATGGCCCAATACGTTGACGGCGATGCCGCCGGCGAAGTCGATCAGCTCGCGGCCAGACTGGTCCCACACGCGGGAACCGGCGCCACGCACAGGGATGAAGGCGGCAGGCGCATAGTTGGGAACCATTACCTGGTCGAAATCGGCGCGTTCTACCGCAGCGTGCTCAACGGACATCGGAGTCTCCTGAAGAGGAACACTCGCCGGAAACTGGCGAGCGATGGGGGGATTGTAAGGACAGTTTTCAGCCCGGCCTTGCCGCCAAGCGACAACTTCTTATAGCGCCAACCCCGGTTTCAGCCGGGTTTACGGCAATGCGACATATAGCGTCGCAAAGGCGCAGTTTAAACTGCGCACCGCTTCAGCGGCAGGATTGTCGGGATTAGATTTCGCAGGCCTGCCCGAGCCATAAACCCGCGCCATAACTATGTACCGCACCACAGCCACCGGTAACTGGTTTGCTTGGCATTCTTTTAATGCCCAAGGATTGGCCCGATGCAGCCCTCAGCAGATCAGTCACGCAAAAACCCTCCAACGGTCGTACGCCCCGACAGTCACTATCAACACCTCCAGCAAGTTATCCCGCAATGGTTGGGCAACACCTCATCGACCCGACGCGAGGCGCTGAAAAACACTCAACCCGACCTTCACCCCGCGTTGAAAACCGCGACCGAGGCACAGCATCAAGCGCTGGTGGCACTCAACGCCGAGCACTGGACGGCGCAGGATGACGTCGACCAGCAGCTCGAGCATTTCCGGGACGCCAGCGCTTTCGCCGAACCCCTGCTTAAAGAAGCCCTGAAAAGCCGCTTCGGCCTGGAACTGGACGTGAAGAGCACTTTTCTGCGTCTTTACGTACCGCTGAGCACTGCGCTGTTTCCGATCAAGACCGGCGCCCGTGCCTGGACCGTGTCGCTGCTGGATGCGGCTTTGCATAACTTCGACAAGGATGAAAGCGCCGACACGGCCTACGAGGCCGACTCGACCTTCATCACCGCGCCTTCAACCACCGGCCAGTTCGACACCCTGCCTGCCCTGAAGAAAACAGTGCCGATCCCGACCTTCATCAAAATGTGCCGGGAACTGGACATCGGCGGCCAGTACAAAACGTACCTCGAAGACCACCTTGGCATTTCCGATGCGAGCACCGCGAAGACATTGCGGGACAAGATTGACGCGAGCCAGAAAGCCGCATTGAAAGCCGCCCTGCAGATGGCCCGCCTGAAACGCGACATTCGCGAAACTTCTTTTCTGTTGATCAACGGGTTGCTCGATGGTTTGCAAGGCATGCGCGTGGATGGCGAGGCGTTGGCCTGCCATGACCTGACGATGATGTCGGCCTCGCTGACGGGCATCGTTATCTTTGCGCCCAACCCTGAAAGCGCGCGCAAGACTGTCAGGGTTGTGGCCTACGTGCCGGATGACCCGGAGCACCCGATCAAGGAATACGCATCGACCGCTGAGATGGCCGTTGAACTGACCCGGCAGTTGCGCTCCAACGATTACCAGCGCTTCTTCAGTCGCTTTGTGAACCATGACCAGCGCGGTTTTTTCTTCGCCAACCTGAATGAACGTCTGAGCAAAATAAAATGGCATCCACCGGTGGCGGGCGACTCCCGGCCACCGTGGCGGGAAGCGCCGGCCGACAACCCGAATCTGCAGTTCGCTGTCTCACCCATTGCCGGCGATCTTTGGCGGCACCTTTATCAAACCAAGCTCAACAAGATCCTCAACGATGCGGCGGTGCAGGCCGTGCCGACTGCCGCGGTCGATCGAGCGACGCGCTGGGCGGTCTGGGATTCGCTGGTGAAAATTGCCTCGACGATTCTCGAAACGGCGGCGTTCGTGATCGCGCCGTTCGTGCCCGTGCTGGGTGAAGCGATGATGGCTTACATGGCTTATCAGATGCTCGACCAGACTTTCGAAGGCATCGTCGAATGGGCGCAAGGGCGAACCACTGAAGCGTTCGAGCACCTGATGGGGACCGTCGAATCCATGATCCAGCTGGGTATGTTCGCAGTGGGTGGCGCGATTGTTGCCGGTGAGTTCCGCAAGGTATTGCCCGCCGAAGTGGTGGCATTCATCGACCGCTACAAACCTGTGCAATTGGCCAACGGACAAACCCGCTACTGGGATCCGGAGCTGAGCCGTTACCAACAAGAAGGCGCCCCGCCCGAACATTCCAGGCCCGACGACAAGGGCCTGCACCAGCACGAAGGGAAACAGTTGTTGCCTCTGGAAGATGCGCATTTTGCCGTCAGCGAAGGCGCGCATCCGGGCGATTACCAGATCGACCATCCAACCCGAGCGGATGCCTACAAGCCACAGTTGCGACACAACGGCGATGGCGCCTGGCACACCGAACTCGAGCGGCCGCTTGAGTGGGACAAACCTACATTGCTGCGTCGCATCGGCCACGCTGTCGAATCGTTTTCGCCCGCTCAGCGCGAAACCATTCTGAAAGTCAGCGGCTATAACGAAGGCGCGTTGCGGCGGATGCACGTCAATCAGGAATCGCTGCCACCGTTGCTGGCCGACAGCATCAAGCGCTTCAAAATCGATCAGCAACTCCAGCAATTCGCCGAGCGGCTGAACAGCGATGTGCCGGCCGAATATCTGCGCGCCGACCCGCTGACGCAGCTGCAGATCCTGGCCGAACACGGGCGCTGGCCATCGCGCAAAAACCTGCGCTTTGTGGGCAATGAGGGCGAGATCAACTGGCAATCCTCCGTCGACCAAAGTCTGCCCGTGACGGACATTCGCGGTGACCGCCTGATCGATGGCGATGTCCTCAAAACGCTGCTGCGTTTGCTGGATGAACAGGACAGCAAGGCATTGCTCGGCGAAACCTTCGGCGGCCACACCCCCAGTCTCGAACTGCGCACCCGGACCCTGCGAAAACAACTGGTGGAGCTGGCCGGGCAACAACGGACGTCGATGTTCGAGGCGCGTTATCAGGCGCTTGAGCGTAATGAAGACCCGCTGGCGGATCGCCTCTCGCAACACGATCCCCAGTTACCGGCCAGCGTGACCCGTGAATTGCTCGACACCGCCAGCGGCTCCGAACTGTTGCAGATCAGTGAAGGACAGCTGCCGGCGCGACAGCAGCAACTCATGCACCTGGCCGATCAGGAAGTGCGCCTCACCCGCGCTTATGAAGGGCTGGAGCTGGCGTCCGTGAGCAACCCGGACAGCGACACTCTGGCGCTGCACAGCCTGAAAAATCTGCCGGGCTGGACCGGCAACGTTCGCTTCGAAATCCGTGACGGTGATGTCGACGGTCCGTTGCTCGACAGCACCGGAGCGTCCGAGGCACCGATTCAGAAAGTCCTGGTGCGACGCGCCGATGATACCTGGCAACCTTTCGATGAACGTGGCCAGGAACTGCATTCGGCGGGCGACTTTTATTCCAGCGTGCTGCGCGCACTGCCCGACGCGGAGCGCGATTCGCTGAACATCCACATCGGTGAGGGTGAGCAGCTGAAAAAAGCGATTCGTGAGCAGCCGGTGCAGCGCAGCGAGTTGCGGCTGGCGATGTCGGCTGCGCCGCTCGATCCAACGGTCGATACACTGCGACTGGTCGGCAATGCGCGCTATCGACCTGCCGGGCGTCCAACGCACGAGCCTGACGCTCCGGGATTTTTCGAAGACCCGGCCATTCCTCAACACCCTCCGGTCACTGGCGTCGTTGACGTCTTCCAGCCGCTGGACCCCGTGCAAGACATCACCCTTGAAGACCGGGTGCGAGAAGTTTATCCCGCGTACACCGCAGCAGAAGCTCGGGGCCTGATCGACAGGCTGAGGGCGCACCCGGACGGGCTGGAAAACGGGCTGTTGCGCCTGACCAATGAATACGTGGGGCTGGTCGACGACCTGCGCCGCTGGACCAACGACATACCGCACGTAGACCCCGCCAATGGCGTCGCACTGACACCGATCCAACAACGAGCGGCGTGGCGAGACCGGAGGATTTTGAAGGATGAAATCATCAAATGTTGGCGCAGAGAAACAGGCGGAGCCTCGGGCTACCTGCTGCACATCCCTGAAGGGGTGATCGGAGATTTGCCGACAATGCGGGCGAGCTTCGCACATGTGAGCGGTTTGTCGATCCATGGCAGCGCCAGCACCCGGGCGATCGAGCCGTTTTTACAGCGCTTCACAGGCCTGCTGTTGCTGGAAGTGAAGAATGTTCCTCTGTCCAATCTTCCGTCCTCGATCGATTCGATGCCGTTGCTGCGGCAATTGATCGTGCGCGACTGCGGCCTCACGCTGTCTGCTGCCAATCAGCAGACGCTTGCTTCACTCCCCGACCTCGCCTGGCTGGACCTTCAAGACAATCCGCTGTCATCGCCACCCAACATTCTGGCGATGCCAGCACTGCGCCGGCTCAATCTGGCGAATACCGGGATTTCCACACTGCCTGCGGGCCTCGTTGTTCATCCTGAGTTAGTCATTGGCAGATTCGACGGCAACCGCATTACCGAATTGCCGGATGCACTGTTCAGCGCGTTGACCTCAATCAGTGACGGATTCGATTTTTCCAACAATCCGCTCTCCGCATCCGCGCGAGAAAAGGTCAAGGCGCACTACAGCAGGACGCGAAAACATTTTGGGATCTTGGCTGACCCGGCGGACATCCAGCGCACGATTGCACTGTTTCCAGACCTCGACGCGGTTCAAGCGACTGACCTGCTCTATCGCGTGCCCGGTACACTTGAGCATAGTCGGCTGCAACTGGCGAAATGGGAGGCAGACGCTGTTCAACTGAATACGCGAATGGCGCAATGGGCCAACGAGATTCCAGAACATCACCCAACGACGGGACTGCCGCTGGATAACCAGGAGCGGCTTTACGAGCGCGAATCACGAGCCGATTTCCGGCGCAAACTCGAAGCCGCATGGCGCAGCAGAAAGAGTGAGCAATTTGTCGCTTCAACAGGCTTCATCGGGGAGGTGCCCGACCCTGGCGTGGACTTCAGCCATATCGTCAGCCTGAACCTGACGGGCAACACCGCCCTTTCCGCGGTCGATCCGTTGCTGCAACGCTTCCCGGCTTTGCGTCGTCTGGACCTGCGCGACTTTGCCCTCCGTGATTTACCAGAGCAACTCACGCACATGCCCGAGCTCAGGACTTTGGTTCTGGACGATTGCGGCGTAGTGATGACACCTGAGAACCATGCCGTACTGGGCGCTCTCACGCACCTGCAGACGCTGGAACTGATCGACAATCCATTAGGCGTCGCCCCGGACGTGTCCACGCTGCCGCAACTGACGTACCTCGACCTGTCCAACAGTGGCCTCACCAGCGTTCCCGTTGGGCTGGCCGAACATCCAAAGCTGACAACCGCCATTTTGACCGGCAACCAAATTACCGAACTGCCCGATGCCCTGTTCAATCTTCCCGGGGGTCGCACTGCCGGTTTTGATTTGAATGACAATCCGCTTTCATCGGCCACTCGCGAGCAGATAAAAAACTACTTTCGCGAACAACGACAAGATTTCAGCGTGCAGGCGGATAAAGCCGATGTCGAACGCGCCAAGGCATTGTTTCCCGCTCTGGACTGGCAGGACGCCAGCGATGTGATTTACGACCTGCCGGGGACGCTGCCGGACGCCCGGGCACAGCTGCAGCGTTGGGAAACGGAATTTGCGCAGCTGAGCGAAACGCTGACGAGGTGGCAAACGCAGATTCCGGATCTGCATCCTGACACCGGTCGCCCGTTTACTGCCGAGCAGGCGAGTACCGAGCAAACAGCCAGAGCGGCATTCAAGCAAAAACTCGAACGCTTCTGGCGCGCCCGGCCGGGTATCTCGCGCCTGCGGGATCAACACTTCGCAGCCGATCTGAGTTTCACAGGCGATATTCCGATGCTCGCCGCCGATTTCAAACATGTCTCCAGCCTCACCCTCAACGGCAACGCCGGGATCAGCGCGACTGGACCATTCCTTGATCTGTTTCCGACCGTGCGCAGTCTGGAAATGCGCAACTTCAACCTCGATCAAGTGCCTCAGGCCGTCCTCCGTATGCCAAGCCTTGGGCGACTGGCACTCAACAATTGTCGAATCACCCTCACGGCGCAAGGTCAGGCCACACTGTCGTCGTTAACCGGCCTGCACTCGTTGAACCTGAGCGATAACCCGCTGGGGATAGCCCCTGACTTGACGGCCATGCCGGACCTGAACGACGTCAGGCTTTCCAACACCGGCATCACCGAAGTACCGGTCGGTCTCACCGGTCATCCGCACCTGAGGACCGCTTTGCTCAATGGCAATCTGATCAGCGAACTTCCCGCAAACTTCTTCGAGCTGGACCCTGATTTCGCCGAGGGAGTTAACCTTGCCAACAACCCTCTTTCCGAAATCAGTCGAGACCGGATAAAAACTTACTACGCCAGTTACAACAGGGACTTCGCCGTGTTGGCCGAACCCGCCGATATGGCACGAGCGCTGCTTTTGTTTCCCGGACTGGGTAACGAACAGGCCAGTCGCCTGATCTATAAGCTGCCGGGCACGCTGGAAAACGGCCGCACGCAGCTCACGCTCTGGGAGGCGGAAATCACTCAACTCGGTGCGGACCTGACCGCTTGGGCCAACGATGGCCCCACGTATCACCCCTCGACCGGGGCCGCCTTAAGCGTGGTCGAACAAATCGCAGAGAACGTCGCAAGAGTCGATTTTAGCGAACAACTTCAGGCGTTCTGGCGCAAGCGCCTCGACAATGAACCGGAAATCAGGGCAGACAAGTTCATGTCGAACCTGGGTTTCACAGGTGATCTGCCCGCGCTGACAGCCGACTTCAGCCATGTCTCGGCGCTGGGTCTGCAGGGTAATGAAAGCCTGAATATCTCTTCCGGGTTTCTAACGCGTTTTACCGGCCTGGAACATCTGGAGCTGCGCCACTTTTCCTTGGGTCGCGTACCGGAGGCGATCACCGCTATGCCTTCCCTGAAAAGGCTGACGCTGAGCAACAGTGGTGTTGTGCTGGATGCGCAAGGGCAAGCCGCACTTTCCTCGCTGACTCGTTTGGAGGCGCTGGATCTTTTCTCCAACCGGCTGGACCAGTCTCCGGATGTGGCAGCCCTGCCGTCGCTAGTGTTTATCGACCTTTCCAGCACCGGTCTCGATCAGGTCCCCGCCGGCCTCGCCAGTCATCCAAGACTCGAATTTGCCCTGCTGAGCCACAACCGCATCACCGAACTGCCGTCCGAAATCTTCAGCATGCATGCCGAGGACAGTGCCGGCTTCGATTTCGGCGTCAACCCGCTGTCCGAAGCAACCCGGGAACAGGTCAAAGACTACTACCAGCGAACCGGCGAAGATCTGGGAGTACTCGCCGAGCAAAACGATATCGATGAGTTGAAAACCCTGTATCCGGATTGTTCAAACGAAGAGGCCAGTGAATTCATTTATCAATTGCCTGGCACGCTGGTCGATGGCCGCACCGAAGTGGCCCGTCGGCAAGTCGAGCTCGCGACACTTAAGGCTGACCTCGAAGCGTGGGCGGCGGATATTCCAGCGCATTCGAGTACTGGCGAGCCCCTCAGCGGGCAACGTCTGCTGGAGGAGCTACAAAAAAGAAACGTCTTCAAAGATAGCCTGGAGCAGTGCTGGCGCCGAATGTCGACTGACGGGTTATCCAGCCGCCAGCGCTTCGAGTTCAACCTCTCGATGGCCGGCGAACTCCCGACGCTGACCGCTGAATTCGGACACGTTCAGGAGTTGAACCTGGTCAGTACCGAGAGCATCGCTCCCAGGCTGGGGCGCTTTCTGGAGCGTTTTCCCAACCTGCAAAATCTGAGTGTGCAGGGTTATCAAGTGGCGGATTTGCCTGAAGCAATCACCGCTATGCGTGACTTGACCAGCTTGAGCCTCGTTGATTGCCAGATCACTCTGACACCGCTAGCCATCGATGCCATGGCTGCCCTCGACCAACTCAAAGTGCTTGATCTGCGGAACAATCCGCTGGGCCAGATACCTGCCCTGAGCCCGCTGCGCGAGCTGACGACGTTGAATGTGAGCAACGCCGGGCTTACCGAAGTACCGCAGGGCTTGTTCAGCCATGGCCGTTTGCGAAAAGCGGATCTGTCGGGTAATTCCATCATCGAATTGCCGGAAGCTTTGCTGACCGCTAACCCCACCAATACCGCAGAGCTGGATTTCAGCGGTAATCCGTTGTCCCCGCCGAGCCAGCTGAATCTGGTGATATACAACGCCAGAAGGCAAAGCCTGTTGGCCAGTGAGGAAAGACTGATGTAAGAAATGGCGGGTTGGTGACGAGAACGCCCTCCGGCCATGGGACAAGATTTTCCCGTGGCCGCGAGGATAGCGTCAGCCGCGCTCGGAAGGCACCGACGACAATTCAAACGGGCTGCTGCTGCGCCGCTGGTTACGATCTTCCCGCGGCGTGGCGCCGAAGAAATTGCGATAGGCGCTGGAGAAATGCGGCCCCGAAGAGAAACCGCACGACAGGCCGATCTGAATGATCGACTTGCTGGTTTGCATCAACATCTGCCGGGCCTTGTTCAAACGCAGCTCAAGGTAATACTGGCTTGGCACGCGGTTGAGGTATTGCTTGAAGATCCGCTCCAGCTGCCGACGGGACACGCAGACGTGCTGGGCAATTTCGTCGGTGGTCAGCGGTTCTTCGATGTTGGCTTCCATCAGCAACACGGCTTGCGTGAGTTTCGGGTGGCTCGAACCGAGACGGTTTTGCAGGGGAATGCGCTGACGTTCGCCGCCTTCACGGATGCGCTCGACCACCAGTTCTTCGGACACCGCACCGGCCAGTTCGGCGCCGTGATCACGGGCCAGCACGGCCAGCAACAGATCGAGTACGGACAAACCACCGCACGCGGTCAGACGATCACGATCCCAGTCGAACAGATGACTGGTGGCAATGACTTTCGGGAAACGCTCGGCAAAATCGTCCTGCCAGCGCCAGTGCACGGCGGCGCGGTAACCGTCGAGCAAACCGAGTTGCGCCAACGGATAGACACCGGCCGACAAGCCGCCGATCACACAACCGGCTCGCACCAGTTGTTTCAGGGCACTGCTGAGCGCCGGCGCCAGACTCGTCGGCGGCTCATCTGCCAGCAGGAACAGTTTCTGGAAGTTTTCCAGCTTGCCGGCCCACGGCTCACCGGGCAATTGCCAGGCGCTGTCGGTTGGCGATTCGGCCTGCAGAAACGACAGTTCGTAAACCACGTCCGGATGCACACGCTGAGCAACGCGCAAGGCCTCCTCAGCCAGCGCAAGCGTCAGTGCTTTAGTGCTGGGCCAAATCAGGAAACCAATTCGATGGGCAGTCATGGCGGGCAATCCGAAACTCAAACAGTGATGAAGGCATGGGCCAATGCTAGCCCGAAAGTGAATGCAAATCTTGAAACCAACAAAGATCCATTGTGGGAGCGAGCCTGCTCGCGAAAGCGGTGGATCAGCCAACATCCATGCTGGATGTCACAACGCTTCGCGAGCAGGCTCACTCCTACAGGGTATTTCGTCAGCCCCAAGGGTTGCGAAGCATGCACTATCCCGGTGCGCAACGGGCGTTCGGTTTATTTCAGGCTGCCCGAGAGGAATTGTTGCAGGCGTTCGGACTGTGGATTGACCAGCACTTCACGCGGGTTGCCGCTTTCCTCAACGATACCTTTGTGCAGGAACACCAGCTGATTCGACACTTCACGGGCGAAGCCCATTTCGTGAGTCACCACCACCATGGTCCGGCCTTCCAGCGCCAGGGCCTGCATGACCTTCAACACGTCGCCGACCAGTTCCGGGTCGAGTGCCGAGGTCGGTTCGTCGAACAGCATCACTTCCGGTTCCATCGCCAACGCACGGGCAATCGCCACACGCTGCTGCTCGCCGCCGGACATATGGCCCGGGTAGGCGTCCTTGCGGTGCGCCACGCCCACCTTGTTCAGGTAATGCTCGGCTTTTTCGCGGGCTTCGGCCTTGGACATGCCGAGCACGTGGACCGGCGCTTCCATGATGTTTTCCAGCGCGGTCATGTGCGACCACAGATTGAAATGCTGGAACACCATCGACAGGCGCGAACGCATGCGCTGCAACTGTTTCGGGTCGGCGGCCTTCAGCGCGCCGTCCTTGTTCGCCACCAGTTTCAGCTCTTCGTTGTTGAGCAGAATCTTGCCCGCGTGCGGCTGTTCGAGCAGATTGATGCAGCGCAGGAACGTACTCTTGCCGGAGCCACTGGAGCCGATGATGCTGATCACATCGCCGGCCGCCGCTTTCAGGGACACGCCCTTGAGCACTTCGTGACTGCCATAGCGTTTATGCAGGTCTTGGACTTCAAGTTTGTACATGCGGTCGGTTCTCACAAAAACAGTCAGTCAGTCGTTGAGCAAGCGCCCGTGACGCAGCGCTTCGCGCCCCGCCACCTTGGCCAGCCAGAAACCCGGTTGGGCGTAGCGCAGCCGTTCAATGGCAAACAGCACCCCGGACGTACCAGCACACACCGTGCTGACGCGATCCGCCAACGGATCGATCACTTCGAAAATTTCGTCACCTGCCTCAACCCACTCGCCGGGTTTACGCAGGAAACTGATCACGCCCGGATGCGGCGCAAACAGCAACTCGGTGCCCTCGAACGGCAGGCCTTCGCAAGCGTCTTGCGCAGGCTTCGGCCATTCGCCGCTAATCAGCCCCTGCTCGGCCAGAAACGCGAGGATGCCCTCGGCCCAGGCTTCGGCATCAGCCCGATCAGTGTCGGCCTGGCCGGCCAGCTCGATGGTCGTCGCCAGACACGCCAGTGATATCTGCGCGTCCGGGAACAGCCGCGAAAGGCGCAGCCACGGCAGCGAACACGCTTCGTCGAACGAACTGCCACCGGAATCTTCCGCCAACAGGCCGACCTTCACGCCCAGGTGCGCGGCGAGCGAACGCCATTGCGGCCAGTGTTGTGGCAAGGCGTACATGTGCAGCGCGGCGTCGGTATCGCAATGCAAATCCAACACCACGTCGGCGGTGCAGGCATGCCCGAGCAAGATGCGCTGCATGCCTTGCAACTGGCTGGCAGCAGGCGGCAACGCGGCGAGCACATCGCTCATGGCCTGGCGGATCAAGCGGATATTGGCGTGCGGATCATCACCCAGACGGCCGTCCAGCGCAGCCGCCACCGGGGCGCTCAGCTCAACGAAATCGCGGTTGAAATTCTTGCCGCTGCCCGCCTCGAAACGACCTTGGTGATTGCCTTGCAGCAATTGACCCAGGCCCAGTGGATTGGCAACGGGGACCAGTTCGATCACACCGTTGAGCAAACCTTGAGCTTCGAGTTCGCTCAGGCGCTTTTTGAGCTCCCAGGCCACGCGCATTCCTGGCAATTCGTCGGCGTGCAGGCTGGCCTGAATGTAGGCTTTGCGCTCGCCGCTGCCGAAACGGAAGACCGAAATCTGCCGCTCGCTGCCCAGGTTGTTCCACGGCAATGAATGATCGATGCGTTCCATATCAGTGCTTCCGCGGGGCCAGATAGCCCAGCCAGCGGCGCTCGGCCAGTTTGAACAGGCGCACCAGAATGAAGGTCAGGCACAGGTAGAAAACGCCCGCCGTGATGTACGCCTCGAACGGCAGGTAGTACTGCGCGTTGACGGTGCGCGCGGCGCCGGTGATGTCGATTAGCGTGACGATGGACGCCAGACTGGTGGTCTGCAGCATCATGATCACTTCGTTGCTGTACTGCGGCAGTGCCCGGCGCAAGGCCGATGGCAGCAGGATGCGCTTGTACATTTTGAAGCGCGACATCCCCATCGCCTTGGCCGCTTCGATCTCGCCGTTCGGCGTCGCGCGCAGGCTGCCGGCGATGATTTCGGCGGTGTAGGCGCTGGTGTTGATAGCGAATGCCAGGCACGCACAAAAAGTCGCGCTGGACAGCCACGGCCACATGAAGCTCTCACGCACCGCTTGGAATTGCGCCAGCCCGTAGTAAATCAAAAACAGCTGCACCAGCATCGGCGTGCCGCGAATCACGTAGGTGAACAGCCACGCCGACATATTGACCACGGCGTTTTTCGAGACGCGCATCAGCCCCAGCGGCAAGGCCGCCAGCAGACCAAAAAACAGCGAAATCGCGAGCAATTTGAGGGTCGTCAGCAAACCGCCAAAGTACAGCGGCAGGGCCTCCCAAATGACGTTGTAGTCGAAGATCATAGATCAGCCGCCCTTACGCCTACCGAGTAGCGCTTCTCAAGTTGACGCAGTATCAGCAACGAGACGCTGGTGATCACCAGGTACATGGCCGCCACTGCGAGGAAGAAGGTGAAAGGTTCGCGGGTGGCATCTGCCGCCTGCTTCGCCTTGAACATCATGTCTTGCAGACCGACCACCGAAATCAGCGCGGTCGCCTTGGTCAAAACCAGCCAGTTGTTGGTGAAACCCGGAATCGCCAGACGAATCATCTGCGGCACCAACACCCGGAAGAACACCTGAAAACTGCTCATGCCATACGCCATGCCGGCTTCGGCCTGGCCTTTGGGAATGGCCATGAACGCGCCGCGGAAAGTCTCCGACAGATAAGCACCGAAAATGAAACCCAAGGTACCAATACCGGCCGCCAGTGGATTGAGATCGATGTAGTCGTCATAACCGAGCATCGGCGCCACGCGGTTGAGCAAGTCCTGACCACCGTAGAAAATCAGCAGGATCAACACCAGATCGGGAATGCCGCGGATGACCGTGGAATACAGGTCGCCCAGCCAGGCCAGCCAGCGCACCGGCGACAGCCGCAATGCCACGCCGATCAGACCCAGAAGGATGGCCAGGGCCATGGACGACAAGGCGAGCTGAAGCGTCAGCCATGCGCCATCGAGGATGACAGCCCCGTAGCCTTTCAACATGATTCAGGTCCTCGAATGTTCGGATGAAAAAATGGCGCAAACCTCAGAGATCCTGTTGCTTGCGCCATTTCGGACTGTCGCCGGGACGTTATTACTTGCCGTAGATATCGAAGGCGAAGTACTTGTCCTGGATTTGCTTGTATTTGCCGTTCTCGCGAATGGCAGTGATCGCGGTGTTGATTTTTTCTTTCAGGGCGTCACCTTTGCGAACGGCGATACCTACGCCGTCACCGAAGTACTTGACGTCGGTGAAGGCCGGGCCAACGAAGGCGTAACCTTTGCCGGCGTCGGTTTTCAGGAAACCGTCATCCAGCAAGGTGGCGTCTGCCACGGTACCGTCGAGGCGACCGGCAGCCACGTCGAGGTAGATTTCGTTCTGCGAACCGTACGGCTTGATCTCGGCACCCAGCGGAGCCAGGACTTCGCGGGCGAAACGCTCGTGGATCGAACCGCGCTGCACGCCGATGTTCTTGCCTTTGAGCTCAGCCAGGCTGTCGCTGACCTGAACGCCCGATTTCATCACCAGACGTGCCGGCGTGTTGTAGTACTTGTTGGTGAAGTCGACAGACTTCTTACGGTCTTCAGTGATCGACATCGAGGACAGGATCGCGTCGATCTTGCGTACTTTGAGGGCCGGGATCAGGCCGTCGAATTCTTGCTCGACCCAAACGCACTTGACCTTCATTTCTTCACACAGAGCGTTGCCGATGTCGTAGTCGAAACCAACGATGCTGCCGTCTGGAGCTTTGGAAGCGAACGGCGGGTACGCCGCTTCGATACCAATCTTTACAGGCTTGTCATCGGCGAAGGTTGGCAGAGACAGCACGGACAGTGCCAAGGCGCCAAGCAGCACGAGTTTCTTCATCTTTGGACTCCATCGGTAAAGGGCAAAAACGGCAGAGTGAGCAACAGCCCAATATGCGAGTGAGTGGAACCGGAAAGCGGTTGCTGCGTCATGCCAAGCGTACGTTGTTTTCAACACACGCAACGACGAGCGAGTGATCGGCATTCTAACGACAGGCCCGAAGTCGATATTTCTTCAATGCGACAACAAATTACAGAAGCACCGAGAAAGCCGTTTAGGCACGTTGACAGCCCTGCAATTTCATGCAAGACCAAAAGACATTTAACCGATCTATGCTGCAAATTGCGGGCCTATTATTGGCAAAGCCTTCTAATCCGGCAAGCTTGGCGTTGATTCAAATTTTTTATTGAGGGAAAGGGTGCTCTGGAGCGAGGCATTGCGTTTCCCATCGCCCCGTATCGGCGCGGGGGGTTACACATTTGGTTACTTGAAGGGCAGCGGGTAACAAAGGGAAATGGACTACAGGGTATGTCGATAATTATTGGCTGGTGTTTATTCGGTGTCTGACAGATGGCCATCGCCAGCAGGCTGGCTCCTACAGGGGAGTTGAGTCAGGCGGACATTCTGGGTCCGCTGCAGATCAACTGTGGGAGTGAGCCTGCTCGCGATGAGGCCGGTCTGACCAACATGAAACCCAGGCAAGAAAAAACCCCGTCAGGCTCGCCGCCAGACGGGGTTTCAATGACTCATGAATAGGGTTTACGCCACATTCATCGTCTTGTGCGTATCTATCAAATGCTGCACCACGCTCGGATCCGCCAGGGTCGAAATATCGCCCAGCCCATCGTATTCAGCCGTGGCGATCTTGCGCAGAATGCGGCGCATGATCTTGCCCGAACGGGTTTTCGGCAGCCCCGGTGCCCACTGGATGACGTCCGGCGAAGCAATCGGCCCAATCTCTTTACGCACCCAGTTCTTCAACTCGATACGCAGTTGCTCGCTCGGCTCTTCGCCGCCGATCAAGGTGACGTAGACATAAATGCCCTGCCCTTTGATGTCGTGCGGCACGCCCACCACAGCCGCTTCGGCGACTTTCGGGTGCGCAACCATGGCGCTTTCGATTTCGGCAGTGCCCATGCGGTGGCCGGACACGTTCAGCACGTCGTCCACACGACCGGTGATCCAGTAATAACCGTCTTCATCGCGACGGGCGCCGTCACCGGTGAAGTACATGCCGCGGAAGGTTTTGAAGTACGTATCGACGAAGCGGTCATGATCGCGATACAGCGTACGTGCCTGACCTGGCCACGAATCAAGAATCACCAGATTGCCCTCGGCGACGCCTTCGATGATGTTGCCCAGGTTGTCGACCAACGCCGGCACCACGCCGAAGAACGGTCGCGCGGCGGAACCCGGTTTCAAGGCATGAGCGCCCGGCAACGGGCTCATCATGTTGCCGCCGGTTTCGGTCTGCCACCAGGTATCGACGATCGGGCAACGGGATTTTCCGACGTTCTTGTAGTACCAGTCCCACGCTTCCGGGTTGATCGGCTCACCGACCGAACCGAGCAGGCGCAGGCTGCTGCCGTCAGCGCCTTCAACCGCCGCTTGACCCGACGCCATCATCGCGCGGATCGCGGTCGGTGCGGTGTAGAGGATGTTGACCTTGTGCTTGTCGACGATTTTCGCCACCCGGGTAATGTCCGGATAGTTCGGCACGCCTTCGAACAGCAGCGTGGTCGCGCCATTGGCCAAGGGGCCGTAGACGATGTAAGTGTGGCCGGTGACCCAGCCGACATCGGCGGTGCACCAGTAGATTTCACCCGGGCGGTAGTCGAACACGCGCTCGTGGGTCAGCGCGGCGTAGAGCAGATAACCACCGGTGGTGTGCTGCACGCCTTTAGGCTTGCCGGTGGAACCCGAGGTGTAAAGGATGAACAGCGCTTCCTCGGCGCCCATTTCTTTCGGCGCGCAAACGCTGCCCGCCACTTTCATCAGGTCTTCGTACCAGATGTCGCGATGCTGGTTCCACTTGATGTCGCCACCGGTGCGCTTGCACACGATGACTTTCTGAATGCTGCTGGTTTCCGGGTTGGTCAGCGCGTCATCGACGTTAGTCTTGAGCGGGATCTTCTTGCCGGCACGAATGCCTTCATCAGCCGTGATCACCACTTTCGAGCGGCAATCGATGATGCGACCGGCCAGGGCTTCCGGTGAGAAACCACCGAACACCACCGAGTGAATCGCGCCGATCCGGGTGCAGGCGAGCATGGCGACCACGGCTTCAGGGATCATCGGCATATAAATAGTCACCACGTCGCCGCGGTGCACATCCTGGCCGCGCAAGGCGTTGGCGAATTTGCAGACTTGTTCGTGCAGCTCGCGATAGGTGATGTTGCGGCTTTCGGAAGGGTCATCCCCTTCCCAAATGATCGCGATTTGATCGCCGCGCTCGGCCAGATGACGGTCGAGGCAGTTGTAGGAAACGTTCAAGGTGCCATCGGCAAACCACTTGATGTCGACGTGGTGATCGTCGAAGGAAGTCTGTTTCACCGCGGTGAAAGGCTTGATCCAGTCGAGGCGCTTGGCTTGCTCGCGCCAGAATCCATCGGGGTTGACGACCGACTGCTGGTACATGGCTTTGTAGGTTGCCTCGTCGGTCAGCGTGTTGGCTGCTACCTCGGGACGAACGGGATACAGAGAAGCCGCACTCATCTTTCTTACCTCGGTGGAATAGTTGTTTTTGTATGGGCCCAGTTGTAACGGGGCCGGGCCTATAGAACCATTCGACGATGGTAGTAACAAGGCCCTACAAATTGTCGTGGATAGCAGCCGCCACCGCGAATTTGTAGCAGCTGCCGAGCCTGCGAGGCTGCGTTCGACTGCGCAGCAGTCGCCGATCGGCGAACGCTATTTCACCGAAAGACCGCGTCGACGTATCTGACGACAGCTGCGCAGCCGAACGCAGCCTCGCAGGCTCGGCAGCTGCTACAAAAAGAACCGCGACAG
>NZ_JMCL01000017.1 GCF_000690905.1 Pseudomonas sp. Ant30-3
TGCAATACATGATCAATATAAAGCTGACGATAACCGCCGACGATCAACTGCTGCGGCGGTTGCAGGTCGGCCATGCGCGCGGCGAGTTCGGCGTCCGGAATATCCAGGTGCAGACGGCCATTGGCACAATCGAGCTCGATCCAGTCGCCTTCCTTGACCGTCGCCAAAGGGCCGCCGGCCGCCGCTTCCGGCGCCACATGCAAAACCACCGTGCCATATGCAGTGCCGCTCATGCGCGCATCGGAAATCCGCACCATGTCCGTGACGCCTTGGGCCAGGAGCTTGGCAGGCAAGCCCATATTGCCCACCTCGGCCATGCCTGGATAACCCTTCGGCCCGCAGTTCTTCATCACCAGAATCGAGTTGGCATCCACGTCCAGTTCCGGATCGTTGATGCGCGCCTTGTACATGTCGAAGTTCTCGAACACCACCGCGCGGCCGCGATGCTGCATCAGCTCGGCACTCGCGGCGGACGGCTTCAGCACTGCACCCAGCGGCGCCAAATTGCCGCGCAGCACGCAGATGCCACCGTCGGCGCGGATCGGGTTGTCGAGGGTGCGGATCACTTCGTCTTCGCCATAAATCGGCGCGTCCCTGGTGTTCTCGCCGATCGACTTGCCGTTGACGGTCAAGGCGTGCGGGTTCGGGATCAGGTTGGCTTCGCCGAGGCGGCGCAGCACCGCAGGCAAACCGCCGGCGTAGTAGAACTCTTCCATCAGGAAGCGCCCGGACGGTTGCAGGTCGACGATGGTCGGCATGCCGCGACCCATGCGCGTCCAGTCATCAAGGTCCAGTTCCACGCCGATACGGCCAGCAATGGCTTTCAAATGGATAACCGCGTTGGTCGAACCACCGATGGCGGCGTTGACCCGAATGGCGTTTTCGAAGGCCTCCTTGGTGAGGATTTTCGACAGGCGCAAATCTTCGCGAACCATTTCCACGGCACGCATGCCGGACATGTGCGCCAACACGTAGCGGCGCGCATCCACCGCAGGAATGGCGGCGTTGTGGGGCAGGGACGTGCCTAGCGCTTCAGCCATGCACGCCATGGTCGAGGCCGTGCCCATGGTGTTACAGGTGCCAGCCGAGCGGGACATACCGCCCTCGGCCGCGAGGAAATCGTCGATGGTGATGGTCCCGGCCTTCACCTGCTCGCTGAGCTGCCAGACCACGGTGCCCGAGCCAATGTCTTTGCCCTTGTGTTTACCGTTAAGCATCGGCCCGCCGGTGACGACGATCGCCGGTACGTCGCAACTGGCCGCGCCCATCAGCAGAGCAGGGGTGGTTTTGTCGCAGCCGGTCAGCAGCACCACACCATCGATAGGGTTGCCGCGAATGGCTTCTTCCACGTCCATGCTCGCCAGGTTACGGGTGAGCATGGCGGTCGGGCGCAGATTCGACTCGCCGTTGGAGAACACCGGGAATTCCACCGGGAAGCCACCGGCTTCGATCACCCCGCGTTTGACGTGCTCCGCAATCTGGCGGAAGTGCGCGTTGCAAGGGGTCAGTTCCGACCAGGTATTGCAGATGCCGATGATCGGCTTGCCGTGAAACTGGTGGTCGGCGATGCCCTGATTCTTCATCCAGCTGCGATACATGAAGCCGTTTTTATCGGCCGTGCCAAACCATTGGGCGGAGCGCAGGTTGGGTTTCTTATCAGACATGATCGATTCTCTTATTGTATGACTATATTGTTTTAGCTGATGGGTAACATAAGCTCAAATTCCCGCCATTGGAAGAGTTGTTGCTCAAATAGTATTACTATATAGTCGGTTTCCACGGAGGGATTGGCCCTGGCGATTTTCGCGAGAGGCGTCCCCCGAGTTTCTATAACAACAACAATCGGAGACCGATCCCATGAGCCAGGAACTGCGGCTTATTCGTCGCATTACACTGAAACTGATTCCCTTCCTGATCCTGCTGTACCTGATCGCCTATGTGGATCGCTCCGCCGTCGGGTTCGCCAAGTTGCACATGGGCGCCGACATCGGCATCGGTGATGCGGCTTACGGTCTGGGTGCCGGGCTGTTCTTCATTGGCTACTTCCTTTTCGAAATCCCCAGCAACCTGATGCTCGATCGCTTCGGCGCACGTCGCTGGTTCGCGCGGATCATGATCACCTGGGGCGCCATCACCATCGGCATGGCATTCGTCCAGGGGCCGCACAGTTTCTACGTGATGCGCTTCCTGCTGGGTGCCGCCGAAGCCGGGTTCTTCCCGGGTGTTCTCTACTACATTACCCAGTGGTTCCCGGTGCGCCATCGCGGCAAGATTCTTGGACTGTTCATCCTCTCGCAACCGATCGCCATGCTGATCACCGGCCCGGTGTCCGGCGGTTTGCTAGGCATGGATGGCATCCTCGGCCTCCACGGCTGGCAGTGGTTGTTCATCGTCATCGGCACCCCGGCGATCCTGTTGACCTGGCCCGTGCTGCGTTGGCTGCCGGATGGTCCGCAGCAAGTGAAATGGATGGACCAGGCCGAAAAGGACTGGCTGAGCGGTGAGCTGAAAAAGGATCTGGAAGCGTACGGCCAGACCCGCCACGGTAATCCGCTGCACGCGTTGAAAGACAAGCGAGTGTTGCTGCTGGCGCTGTTTTACCTCCCGGTGACTCTGAGCATTTATGGCCTCGGGTTGTGGTTGCCGACCCTGATCAAGCAGTTCGGCGGCACTGACCTGGTGACTGGTTTTGTCTCGTCGGTGCCGTACATTTTCGGGATCATCGGTTTGCTGATCATTCCACGCAGTTCCGACCGTTTGAATGACCGTTACGGTCACCTCGCAGTGCTTTACGTGTTGGGTGCCATCGGCCTGTTTTTCAGCGCGTGGCTGACGGTGCCGGTATGGCAACTGGCGGCATTGTGTCTGGTGGCGTTTGCGCTGTTTTCCTGCACTGCGGTGTTCTGGACCTTGCCGGGCCGTTTCTTCGCCGGCGCGAGCGCCGCGGCCGGGATCGCGTTGATCAACTCGGTCGGCAACCTTGGCGGCTACATTGGCCCATTCGTGATCGGCGCGCTGAAGGAATACACCGGCAACCTGGCCTCGGGTTTGTACTTCCTGTCGGGCGTGATGGTGTTCGGTTTGGTACTGACGGGCGTGGTCTATCGGGTGCTGGAGCGCAAGCACGCGTTGCCGGCGGATCAGTTTGCCGCGAGTGCGCGGGGTGCTACGCGTACCTAAATGACTGACACCGGCCCCTGTAGGAGTGAGCCCGCTCGCGATTGCGGTGTATCAGCCACCAACAATTCTGGATGTGCCGACGCTTTCGCGAGCAGGCTCACTCCTACAGGAATCTGCGGTGTTTCGAATAACACAGGAGAAAATCATGCGTCTGGTTCAATTCGAATTGATTAACGGCGAGCGTCGGGTTGGCGTGGTCGAGGGCACTCTGGTCCGTGAAGTCCAGGGCGCACGTACGGTGCGCGATCTTGCCCTGGCGGCCATCGAGGCCGGCGTAAATCTTGAACAACAGGTGAAAACCCTCGGGCTGGGCATTACCCACGATTACGCCGAACTGCTGACCGAACTGCGCATCCTGCCGCCGCTGGATCACCCGGATACGGCGCACATGCTGGTCAGCGGCACCGGCTTGACTCACCTGGGCAGCGCCTCGGCGCGAGACAAAATGCACCAGCAGGCCGGCGACGAGACGGCGATGACCGACACCATGCGTATCTTCAAATGGGGCGTGGAGGGCGGCAAACCCGCAGCAGGGCAGGCCGGCGTACAACCGGAGTGGTTCTACAAAGGTGACGGCAGCATTGTCGTGCGCCCGGGCCAACCGTTTCCGCTACCGCCGTTTGCCGAGGACGCCGGCGAAGAGCCCGAACTCAGCGGCCTCTACATCATCGGCCACGACGGCAAGCCGTATCGACTCGGTTTCGCGGTCGGCAACGAATTTTCCGATCACGTCATGGAACGCAAGAATTATCTGTACCTTGCACACTCGAAATTGCGCAGTTGCAGTTATGGTCCGGAACTTCGGGTCGGTGAACTGCCTCAACATCTGGCAGGCACAAGTCGCATCCTGCGTGACGGTGAAGTGTTGTGGCAGAACGAGTTTCTCAGTGGCGAAGCGAACATGTGCCACAGTCTCGAGAACCTCGAGTACCACCACTTCAAGTACAGCCAGTTCCTGCGACCCGGCGATGTGCACATCCATTTTTTCGGCACTGCGACGCTGTCGTTCGCCGACGGCATCCGCACGCAGCCGGGCGATGTGTTCGAGATCAGCCAGGCCGAATTCGGTGCACCGTTGATCAATGGCATCATGCCTGTCGAAGCGTCATACGAACCCGGCACCATTGGCACTCTTTAAGGAGAACTTCATGACCAGCATTCTTGGCCACAACTACATCGGCGGCCAGCGCAGCGCCGCCGGCTCCCAGACCCTGCAAAGCGTCGACGCCACGACCGGCGAGCCGTTGCCACATGAGTTTTACCAGGCCACCCCGGAAGAAGTCGACGCCGCTGCCAAGGCCGCCGCTGCCGCGTATCCGGCTTATCGCAGCTTGAGCGCTGAACGTCGTGCGGAATTTCTCGATGCGATCGCCGATGAACTGGACGCGTTGGGTGACCACTTCGTTGCCGTGGTTTGCCGTGAAACCGCTTTGCCGGCCGGACGCATTCAAGGCGAACGCGGGCGCACCAGTGGCCAGATGCGCCTGTTCGCCAAAGTGCTGCGTCGCGGCGATTTTTATGGCGCACGGATTGATCAGGCGTTGCCCGAGCGCCAACCATTGCCGCGTCCGGACCTGCGCCAATACCGCATCGGCCTCGGCCCGGTTGCCGTGTTCGGTGCAAGCAACTTCCCGTTGGCGTTTTCCACGGCAGGCGGCGACACCGCATCTGCGTTGGCCGCCGGTTGCCCGGTGGTGTTCAAGGCCCACAGTGGACACATGGCCACTGCCGAATTGGTCGCGTGTGCGCTGACCCGTGCTGCGGAAAAAACCGGCATGCCGGCCGGTGTGTTCAACATGATTTATGGCGCGGGTGTCGGTGAAGCGCTGGTCAAACACCCCGCGATTCAGGCAGTCGGCTTTACCGGCTCGCTCAAGGGCGGTCGGGCGCTGTGCGACATGGCGGCGGCGCGTCCGCAGCCGATTCCAGTGTTTGCCGAGATGTCGAGCATCAACCCGGTGATCGTCTTGCCGCGGGCGCTGAAAGCCCGTGCAGAAACAGTGGCGCGTGACCTGACCGCTTCGGTGGTTCAGGGCTGCGGGCAGTTCTGCACCAATCCTGGCTTGGTGATCGGTATTCGCTCGCCGGAATTCAGCGCCTTCGCGCAGCAGGTTGCGCAATTGATCGGCGATCAACCGGCGCAGACCATGCTCAACGCCGGCACTTTGGGCAGCTACGGCAAAGGCCTGCAAAAACTCCTCGCGCATCCTGGCATCGAGCATCTGGCCGGTCGTGCGCAGGAAGGTAATCAGGCGCAGCCGCAACTGTTCAAGGCCGACGTCAGCCTGCTGATTGACGGCGATGAAGTGCTGCAGGAAGAGGTGTTCGGTCCGACCACCGTGTTCGTCGAAGTGGCTGACCAGGCGCAATTGAGTGCGGCCTTGAACGGTTTGCACGGCCAGTTGACCGCCACCATCATCGGCGAACCAGCAGACTTCGAGCAGTTCGGCGAATTGACCGCGTTGCTGGAACAGAAGGTCGGCCGGATCCTGCTGAACGGCTACCCGACTGGCGTGGAAGTCTGCGATTCAATGGTGCACGGCGGACCGTACCCGGCCACTTCCGATGCGCGCGGCACGTCTGTAGGCACTCTGGCCATCGACCGTTTCCTGCGGCCGGTATGTTTCCAGAACTACCCAGACAGCCTGCTGCCGGACGCGTTGAAAAACGCTAACCCGCTGCGCATCCAGCGCCTGGTGGATGGTCAGCCGTCGCGCGACGCGATCAAGGGCTAACGCAAATCCTGTAGGAGTGAGCCTGCTCGCGATAACCGAGTATCAGGCGACATCGGCGTTGAATGACACGCCGCTATCGCGAGCAGGCTCGCTCCTACAGGGGGTTGTGTCGTTTCCGGATTAGCTGATCGTTCCCACGCTCCGCGTTGGAATGCATCCCGGGACGCTCTGCGTCCAATCGAAGCCGAACGCGGAGCGTCCGATGAGGCATTCCCACGCAGAGCGCGGGAACGATCTTGGTGGGGTGCGAGGCTGCCCGAGAGCTTCGGTGCAGGCATGCGCTATCATTGCGTCTTTCCTCTCCAAAGATTGACTGCCATGACTGCCAACACCGACACCTTGCTCCAATCCCTCGAACACGCAGACATGCTCGAAATCGACGGGCTGCACGCGTTCGATTTTTCCCTCGATGAAGACGACAACCTGCACATCGAATGCATGGACGGCCGCGCGCTCAAACGCTGGGCGTTCAGCATGGCGCAGATTGAGGCCGCTACCTTCGACCCTGACTTGAAAAGCTGGATCATCACAGGCGATTCAGGCGAACACCGGCTGGTGCCCATGGAAGCTTTCGGTGGTGATAACGACGAGGACGAAACGAATGAGGATGCGTAACTTCTGGCCACTGTTGATCGCCGGCAGCGTCGGCGCGATGGGCGTTCAGGCTGTGGCTGACGAGCGCTACGACCTGCTGGTCGGCTCCTACACCGCAGGCCAGAGCGAAGGGATTTATCGCCTCAGTTTCGACGCCGCTACCGGCCACATCGACGCCAAGCCGCTGCAAGTGATCAAAAGCGAAAACCCATCCTGGCTGACACTCTCGAAGGATCAGCGCTACCTGTTTGCGGTCAACGAAAACGGCCCGGGTCAGGCCGATCCGGTAGGGCGCGTCAGCAGTTTTGCGATCGACCCCAAGACCCACGCCTTGAGCCTGATCAATCAGGTGCAGAGCCTGGGCAATGAGCCGACCCATTCGAGCCACAGCACGGATGCCAGCCATTTGTTCGTCAGCAATTACTCCGTGGTCGAAGATCCGGGTGGCACGCTGGCGGTATTGCCGGTGAGCGCGGATGGCCAGCTCAAAACGGTGGTGCAGATGAGCAGCCATACACCGAGCCGGGTCAACCCCGAGCGGCAGATGTCGGCGCACGTGCATTCGACGGTCTCGTCGCCAGACGGCAAATTTGTTTTCTCCAATGACTTGGGCGCGGACAAGGTGTTCGTTTATCGCTTCGATCCGAAAGCCAATCCCGAATTGCCATTGATCGCCGCCACACCGCCATTCGTGCAACTGCCGCCAGGCAGCGGGCCGCGTCATCTGTTGTTCAGTGCCGATGGCAAACACGCGTGGCTGACCATGGAAATGAGCGCGCAGGTTGCCGTGTTCAATTATCTGGACGGCAAGCTTGAGCAAACGCAGATGGTCGATCTGGCAGCGGGACAGCCCACTTCCGACAAGGCTGCGGCAGCGCTGCATGCGTCCGCCGATGGCAAGTTTCTGTATGTGAGCAACCGCGGCACGGCAAATCAGCTGTTGGTGTTTGCCATCGACCCGGCGTCGGGCCAGCTCAAAGAGCTGCAGCGGCGCTCCGTGGAAGGGGATCACCCGCGCGAGTTCAGCCTCGACCCGAGCGGCAGGTTCCTGCTGATCGCGAATCAAAAAAGTAACCAGATCGTCGTGGTCGAGCGCGATGCCAAAAGCGGTTTACTGGGCAAAACCGTGCAGAAACTGCCAATGGACGCGCCCAGCGATTTGAAGTTTCTGGTGCGTCAATAAGCCGCAGGCCCCGGTGGATGGGGCCTGCACGCTTGTATCAATGCGGATGATATGTAGAAGTGCTACAAAGCATTTCAAGGGTTAAACCCTCGAAGGTTAAGTTTGCTTCACGGCCCCACCGGGCAAGCAAGCCAACTGACTTCGAGGACTACCGCCATGAACTTCAATCTTTTCTCTGTAATCGCTGCTTCCGCTATCTCTGCCACCGTCGCATTGCCCGCCAGTGCCAACGTTGAACTCAGCGACAAAAAATCCCACGCCCAGAGCTACACGCAAAAATACCTGCAACAAAGCGCCAACTTCTACGCAGCGCTGGATCACAAAACCCAAGCCTGAAATATAAATCCTGCACCCTTTATGCAGGAGCGAAGTCACTTGCGCGGCTCGAAGTAAATTCGGGAAACGTCGAGTGAGGTCGCTCCTGCATAACGCGTTTTTCTCTGAAACCCACCCGCCTTTCAACCCGCTCCCGGCATCAAGGGACGAGCTTGATCAATTTCCTCAAAGGCCCGGATAGACTGGCTTAATAATCAACGATGCTGATGGTTACTATGGATAACCCTGAGTGGTTGCCTCGGCTTTTTTGATCGATTCTGTGGACATCAAAAAACATGTCCACGGGAGAACACCATGGCCAGCGCAATCCTCTCTTCCGCCAAACGCGGCGCCTACCTGGCCATCGGTCTGTACCTGGTCATGGTCCTCGGTGTCAGCATTGCGGCGCAGACCGAACACGAATTCGAAGCACCGATCGAGGTCGCTCATCCCGGTATCCAGTTTGATCATCGCACTCAAAGCGTGTTGGTAGATCGGGCCGAACTCGCAGGAGTCGGCGGATCATGAAAGGAAGGAAACTCTGGGTCATTGCCTTCCTGGCGTTCATGACCAATGGCTCTACGCTTTTAGGTATTGGCCAAAGCTCGGCAGGCTCGGTGGCCCGCGCCATAGAGGCCAACCACAACCTGGCCCACGCAATAGACACCGCCAAGGCCATGGGATTACTGGCCGGCAATCCGCCGATCAAGCGTGAAGTGGATTTTTTCGGCCCGTTCCAGGTGGATTGCTCGGTGTTGCAGATGTGCGAAGTGTTTGCTTGATCTTGATGATCGCTAACCCCACGTAGCAGCCTACGGCAGCTGCTACAACGGGGTGGTTACTTTTGCATCACACTGATGAACAAATCCGACAGCAGAAAGCGCTGCAACCACGCCTGCAACCGAACATACGGCGTTTGTGCAAACCACTCGCGGTCAACATGCGCGAACTGTCGCACGAACGGCATCAGCGCTATATCCGCCAGGCTCGGGTGGTCGGCCAATAGGTAATCGCGACCCTCAAGCAATGCCTCAAGCTTGCTTAAAAACACCTCACCCTCGGCCCGATAAATCTCCATTGGCTGCTCTGGATAGCGCTCGGCATATTTGTAGCGGTTGAGATGTACCTTGAACACCTGATCATTCTGCTCGATCAGCTCGGCGATGCGTGCCTGTCCGACAGGATCCGCCTTGAGCAACCAGTCCTGCGGATCGTGCTGCGTAAGAGCCCAGCGCATGATCGCCAGACTTTCATCGATCACTTCGCCGTCAACACTCAACACCGGCACCGTGCCTTTGCTCGACAGTGCGAGCATCTCGGCAGGCTTGGCTTTCAGACTGACCTCAACAATGTCCACTGCGACTGCGCTATACCGCAGGGCCATTCTGGCGCGCATCGCGTAGGGGCAGCGGCGGAAGGAATACAGCGTATTCATTTCACCTCCAGCGTACTCAGGCCATTGCCCTGGCGATGGACCTGGATCTGCACCGGAATCCGCTCATGCATTTCCTGCACGTGGGAAATCACCGCGACCTTGCGGCCCTGAGCCTGCAAGCCGTCAAGGGCGTCCATGGCCAGCTGCAGGGATTCCGGGTCGAGGCTGCCGAAGCCTTCGTCGATAAACAGCGATTCAATCTTCAGCGTGCTGGAAGCCATCGACGCCAGTCCCAATGCCAGAGCCAGCGACACCAGGAAGGTTTCACCGCCGGACAACGAATGCACCGAACGCAGTTCGTCGCCCATTTCGGTGTCCATCACCAGCAAGCCCAACATGCTGCCGCCGCGCTTCAAGCGGTACCGCCGCACCAGTTGACGCAACTGAACGTTGGCGTGGTGCACCAGCAAGTCGAGGTTGTAAGCCTGGGCGATCTTGCGGAAGGTATCGCCGGTGGCCGACCCGATCAGGGCATTCAAACGTGCCCAGCGTTGATATTCGGCGTAAGCCTCGGCGATCTGCTGGGCCAGCGCCTGATTGGCATTCTGCCGACGCTGATCCTCGGCCTGTTCGGCACGCAATTCGGCGCAACGCTGTTCACTGCCGGTAAACAGGTTTTGCAGTTCGGCCAGTGCGCTGGCCAGTTGTTCGGCATCGAGGTTGCCATTGTGCTGCGCCTGATGATTGAGCAGTCGCAGATCGCGCTCCTGCACTCTGACTTTGGCCTGTTCGATCGCTTTTTCGCTTTGCTGCAAGTGCTGACGCAGGTCGCTGACCTGCTGATCGTCCACGCTCAGCAATGCTTCCAGACCGCCATCATCGAGCTCCGGATGCAGCGCTCGCCAATCAGCAATCTTGCCAGTTAACTCGCGATCTTCACTGACCAGCGCCTGATTGCGGTCCTCCTGGGCCTTGAGCTCGGCGGCCAGTTGCACCAGCCGCGTGCGGACGCTCTGCAATTCCTGACCGGCACTCGCTTCGGCACTGCGGGCCTGCTCGACGGCCTGATCCAGTTGCAGCTGCCACTGCTCGGCGCTGGCGTGGTCACCCAGCAACTGCGCAAGGGTTTGCTGACAGGCCTGCTGCTGCTCGTTCAGCGCGGCGAACTGGTGCTGCGCGGCTTCGAGCTGCTGCGCTCGGGTCAGTTGGCGATCCTGCTCTTTCTCCAACGTTTGCTGGCGCTGCTGTTGCTCGCTGTGCTCATCGCGCTGCTGATCGAGTTGTTGCAGGCGCTGGGCGATTTGCTGGTCAAGCTGCAGGAACGTTGCCGCCGGTTCGCTGCGCAACGCTTCGAGGGTATCGGCAGGTAACAGCGTGCTGAAGGCATTCAGTTCCTCGTCCAGACGCTGGCGATCACTGCTCAGCTCGCGCTGCTGGTTGGCCAGGTGCTGGCTGGCTTGCTGACTGGCGGTTTCGGCATTGCGCAATTGCTGTTGAAGGCGCGCCGCATCCTGTTGCAGGGTGAGCAGGGCGGTTTGCCGCTGTTCGTCCTGAGTGATGCTCTGAGCCAACTGACTGCTTTGCTGGGTCAGCCAGGCATCGCGTTTAACGCCATCCTGAGCCAGCAGCTGCGTCGACAGCGGATGCGCTTCAAGGCTCGGCGTCAGGCCCTGTTGCTGGGTTGCGAGCTGTTCCTGCTGTTGCAACAACTCTTTCTGTTGAGCAATCACGCCGCCGACTTCGGTGCGCAAGTCAGTCAGCTGTTCCTTGAGCGTATCCACCGCTTTCTGCGCATTGGCCTGTTCGCTTTCATCATGCCGACCGAGACTTTGCAGCAGGGCTTCAGGCTGATGATAAGGATGATCGGGGCTGCCACACACCGGGCACGGCTGATCGTCCTGCAACTGCTCACGCAATTCCTCGACACTGGCGCTGCGGGCCAGACGCTGGCGTTCGAGCAATTCTCGGGTGACGTTCAAGGTCTGTTCGGCAACGGTCAACGCGGCCTTGGTCTTGACCCCGTCCTGAGTCAGGCGCTCGCGCTCCTGCTGGGCGGTGAGCTGGCGCTGTTGCAGTTCGGCGCCACGCTTGTCGAGTTCTTGCTGGCTGGCCCACAGTCGGCTCAGTTCTTCGAACGCGCGCAATTGCTTGCGGTTGTCCTGCAGCAAATTACCCAGCAATTGAATTTGTTCGGCAACGGCTTCCGGTTCGGCCCCGGCCTCTTTGTAGAGGACTTCCAGTTGCTGTTTCTGCGTGGCCAGCTGTTCGGCGCAGCGGGTAGCGTTCTGCTCCAGCGAAGCCAGTTCTGCTTGGCCTTTGTTGAGGCGATTGCCGATTAACATCAGTTGCTGCAGCCGATCGCGATAAGCGTTCCAGGCGTCGCTGAGCGGCGCGAGGTGCGCGCTATGCGCGAGCTCTGCGGCGATCTGTTGCAGACGCTCGGCCACGCGCTGTTGCTGGTCGAGCAAGGCCTGAATCGCCCTTTGGCCCTCGGTGCAGGCGAGTTCTGCCTGTTGCTTGCGCTCGGCACTCAGGCTCGCGTCTTTACCCAAGCGGGCGAGGGAGCTCTGTGCCTCGAACGCCTGGCGCAGCAGCGGAGCGCTAGCCGTGTGGCGAGTCTGCGCTTGTGCCAGTGCGCTTTGTGCGGCGCTCAGGCTCTGTTCAAGTTGCGCGCGGCGTTCGTTCAGCTCGACTTGTTGACGGCTGTGCTCTTGCATCTGCGCGGCCAGCGGGGTGAGCTGGGCGCTGAGTTCGCTCTGGCGCGCAAACTGGTGGCGTTGCGGCGCGAGTTGCTCCAGGCGCGTCAACTTCAAGCGTTCGGTGGCCAGACTTTCCCACTGCTGTTGAGCACCGCTCAGTTGTTCGGCAGCGCTGCGTTGCTCGTCCTGCAACTGACGCAACTCTTTGCGCCAGGTGTGTTGCAGCTCAAGTTGTTTAAGTTGCGCCTGTTGCGTCTTGAGCTGCTGCTGCGCTTCGTTGAAACGCTCATCCAGTTCAGCGCGGGCTTCGGGCGCCAACGGCGTTACACCCGTAGCCTGGTCCTGCAACAGCTTATGATGTTCGCGCGCATCTTTGGTCTTGTCGAAGGCGCGACGACCCAGACGCGTGTACAGCGCAGTGTCGGTGAGCTTTTCCAGCAGTTCGCTGCGTTCGTTGTCGTTGGCCTTGAGGAAGGCGCTGAATTCACTTTGGGCAAGCAGAACGGCGCGGGTGAACTGCTCGAAATTCAGGCCCAGCACGGCTTCTAGCTGGGTCTTGAAGTCGACTTTCTGGCTGGCGAGCAGTTGGTCCTGATCGATGTCGCGCAAACTCTGGCGACTGGCCTGCAGCTTGCCGCCAGCCTTTTCCCGGGCGCGATTGGCTTCCCAGCGCGCACGATAGCGGCGACCGTCAATGCCGACGAAATCCACTTCGGCATAACCTTCGCCGGTGCCGCGTCGCAACAGCGTGCGCGGGTCGCCGGTGCTGATTTCGCCATCAGCGTCCGGCGCCTTGGCCGATACCTGCGCGTTGCTCAGCCTAGGCACGGCGCCAAACAGCGCCAGGCACAAGGCGTCGAGCAGGGTGCTTTTACCGGCGCCGGTCGGTCCGGTGATCGCGAACAAACCGGCACTGGCCAGCGGTTCAGCCGTGAAGTCGATTTCGAATGGCCCGGCGAGCGAGGCGAGGTTTTTCAAACGGATTGCGAGGATTTTCATGGCTGCTCGCTCTCCATCTGCACATCCTGCAACAGCTCGGCAAAGTCCTTCAACGTTTGTTCGTCGACCTCGCTGCCGTAGTTGTCCAGCCAGGCGCGGCTGAACAATTCCTGCGGTGTCAGCTGATCCAGCTCGATCAGGCGGGTGCCATCATCGGCACCATCGCGGCCGCCACTGCCAGCGTATTCGGCGGCAATTCGCACCAGCCGCACCGCTTTGCCTTGCAGCGCGGTTTCGAGCTGATGGCGCAAATCCGGTTGCGGCTCGTCGAGACGAACGCGGACTTCCAGCCACGGTTGACGCTGAATGTCGGCCAGCAGATCAATGTTCGGCAGGTCGGCCAGTTGCAAAAGGATTTCTGCCAACGGCGCTGGGCCGATGCGTTGCAGATTGACTGCGCGGGGGATGAGCTTGGGTACGACGCTGACCAGGGTCTCGCCGTCGAGCTGAATATCAAGAATCTGGTGCTGATAACCGATTTCGGAAAACGACAGCGGAATCGGCGAACCGCTGTAGCGAATGCGCTCTTCACCGTTGACCTTTTGCGGCTTGTGCAGATGCCCAAGCGCGACATAACTGATGCTCGGGCCGAACAGGCTGGCCGGCAGCGCTTCGGCATTGCCGATGATCAGGCTGCGCTCGGAATCTTCTGACACCGAGCCGCCGGCCATATGCGCGTGGCTGATTGCAATCAACGCCTGGCCTTTCTTGCGCTTGGCATTCGCGGCGGCGATTAGCCATTCGTGGACCTGACCGATACCGCGCAAATAGTTGTCGCCCAGATGCGCGCCGGTCACTTCGGCCGGGCGCAGGAACGGCAGCGCCAGGCACCAGGCAACGGTTTTGCCCTTGGCGTCCGGCAGTGGCAGCAGCAGACGCTCGGCATCCAATTGTCCGTCGTCCAGCCACAACACGCGACCCAGCGCATGTGTACGCAAGCGGCGCATCAACGGCGCCGGCAATTCAATGCGTGAGCCGGAATCGTGGTTGCCGGCGATCATCACGATGGTCAGCTTCGGCTGTTGTTCATGGGCGCTGACGATAAAATCGTAGAGGCGTTCCTGGGATTTAACCGGCGGGTTGACCGTGTCGAAGATATCGCCGGCGATCAGCAGCGCATCGGGCTGATCAAGCTTCAGCTGACGCAGCAGCCAGTCGAGAAAACAACCGTGCTCGAAATCGCGTTCCTGGCCGTGCAGATTCTGCCCAAGATGCCAGTCGGAGGTGTGAAACAGGCGCAAGGCGAACTCCGTGGGAAATAAGGTAATGGCCGCGTGGAAATTGGAGGCGGCGAAAGGGGGGAGAGTTTACTGGTAAATAGGGTGGATTGGGGCGCGCCTTCTTTGCTGGTTTCTACGGTAATGAGGCATCATCGGGCAATACGGTAATACTTCATGCCCAGGCGTGAATGCTTAAGGAAGAGTCATGACCCAGCGATTGCTTCAATTTGATCACGTGTTCTACAACCTGCCGGACGGGCGCGTGTTTTTCGAGCGTGTGAACCACACCTTCAACACCAAGGCCACGGGAATCGTCGGAGCTAATGGCTGCGGCAAGTCATTGCTTGGCAGGCTCCTGACGCAGAAACAACTGCCTACCTCCGGTATCGTTCGTTGCGAAGGGCAGATCTACGCCGTTGCGCAATTACTGGAAGCGGAGCGCTATCCCACAGTTGCCTCACTCGCGGGCGTCGCCCCAATTCTGGCGGCGTTGCAGCGTATTGCCCAAGGCAGCCTCGACGATGCCGACCACGCGCTGGCAGCCGACCAATGGGATTGCGCCATACGCCTTGTCGCTGAGTTAGAGAAGATCGATCTGGGCCATTTGAATGCCGACTCGCCCACAACCGCTCTCAGTGGCGGCGAACGCCAGCGTGTGGCGCTGATGGGCGCGTGGATGTCCAGGGCCGACTGGCTAATCCTCGACGAACCGAGCAATCACCTGGACGCTGATCAGCAACAAAAACTCGCAGAGCAGATCGATCGCTGGCCCAACGGCCTGGTGTTGATCAGCCACGACCGCAGTCTTCTGGAACACATGGACGAGATTGTCGAGCTCTCACCTGCAGGGCTGGCAGTTTATGGTGGTAACTACAGTCACTACGCGGCGACACGCGAGCAGGAACAGCAGACCTTCCAGTCAGCATTGCAAGGCGAGCGGGCGCAGGCCAAGCGTGAGCAACGCGAGATGGTCGTGCAGATGGAGCGTCAGCAGCGGCGTAATGCTCGCGGCGATCGTCAGGCTCGAGACGGCAGTCAGACTAAGCTGATTACCAATGCACAAAAAGAGCGCAGTGAAAACAGTCAGGGAAAATTGCGCCTCAATCAACAGCTCGCTCGGGAGCAGCAGCAATTGCGCATCGCCGAGGCGCGTGCGCGCTGTGCGCCGGAGATCCAGCGGATGATGCTGTCTCCCGAAAGCTCCGTTCCCCACGGCAAGTTACTCGTGCAGTTAAGGGGCGTCGTGTTGCCATTTGGTCATGCGGCGCCAGTCAATCTGACGCTCACGGGGCCGATGCGCCTGGCCGTCGCGGGCGCCAATGGCAGCGGCAAGTCGACCCTGTTGCAAGTGATCGCCCGCCAACTGCCGGTGCGCGAAGGCGAAATCATTTGCAGTTGCCAGGTCGGCTGGCTGGATCAACACGCCGGATTGCGATACCCCGACCGCACGGCGGTGCAATGGCTCTATGAAAGTAATTCAGAGTTGCCCGAAGCCGAAGCCCGAACCCGGTTGGCGCAGATGGGCATTGATGCAGACCGGGCGACGCTCAAGACCTGTAATTTGAGCGGCGGCGAACGGCTGAAAATAGCACTGGCTGCGCAATTGTATGCTCGGCAGCCGCCGCAATTGCTGTTGCTGGATGAGCCGGACAATCATCTGGACCTGCCCAGTAAAATCGCCCTTGAGCAAATGCTGGATCAATACCAGGGAGCACTGATCGTCGTCTCCCATGACCGCGCTTTTTTGCAGGCGCTGAAGCTGGACGACGAGATACGACTCAGTCGCTGATAGTGGTTATTTCGGATACAACGGCGGCAGCCCGCTGTCACCCACCGCATCCTGAACCCCATCCGCTGTGGGGATCGCGCGGATTGCCCGCCACAGGTCTTCGCCTTGCCAATGCTGACCGGTCTCGCTGTACAGCGCGCCGTTCAAACCATCCAGTGCGTCGGACAGTGGTACGAAGCGTGCTGCCATGTCGGCGAGGGTTTCCGGTTGTTGCCGGGCCCAGGCGTCGAGGGCCTGGCGGGTGGCGTGGGAGTCGTTGGCCAGGCAGGCGCGTTTGAGTTCGTCGAGCACCGTGCGTGTGCTCGGGCCCGCATGCGCGGCGCGCAGGATTGCCGGTTGCCAGCGGGCACGCCACCAGAGGCCGAAACCCAGCAGCGTGGTGCAGAGCAGGATCAGGCTGGTGAGTTGCCAGCGCCACAACGTGTCGCTGTCGGTCGCGGGGGCGATTGCCATTGTGCTGGCCGGCGTATCCACCGTCAGGCTTGGATTGTTCGCCACTTGCAGGGTCCGGGCGGGTAGGCTGGTGTGTTCAAGGTGATCTTCAAAGGTGTTCCACCAAACCACGTCCACGGCGGGCAACTCGAGCTCGCCGCTGCGGATGGGCACCAGCGCTTCGCGATCTTCGCGACTGCCGATCAACCCGCGCTCGCTATTCTGATTGACCAGCAGCGGTTGATCCGGATACCGCCGCAGGCCGTTGATGTCGGTGGCCGGCAACGGTGGCAATTGTGAGCTGGAGAGGCCTTCGGCCTTGAGCGTCAGGCTGCGGGTCAGCGAGTCGCCGGCCTGGGCCTGTTCCGGCTCCGGGTTCCAGCTTTCGCTCAGGCTTACGCTGCGGGCCGGCAGCCATGCCACGTCCGCCGGGTAACTGCTGGGTTTGGCTTTAACCGTGAGCACCATTTCGCTGGAGCTGACTCGCAGCATTTTCCCCAACTTTGGCGACTCGGCATCCTGGGCCGGTTGTGTATCGACCAATGTGGCACTGAACGCCTGCGCCGGAATGCTCAGTGGCCCGCTGTGTTGCGGGTAGATCGCGTAGCGCATCTCGATCACACCGTGACGCACGCCCTTGATGTCTTTCTCATAGGTGCGCGAGTCTCCGAGCTGCTCGATGCGCGCATCAGGAACCTGCAACGGGGTCAGGCTGCTGTCGTCGTACAGCGAGACCGAATGATAGATACGCAGGGTCAGGATGGCCTGGGCCTGCACATAAACGCTGGTCTGGTCGAGACTGGCTTCGATGAACACCGGCGCCAGTTTGCCCGTGTTGTCCTCGGTGTCGCTTTCCAGCACTTGCAAGGTGATCGGCTCGCTATGACCGTCCTCCAGTTGCAGCGACGGGATAACCACCGTGCCGTTCTGGCGCGGCAGCAGAGTGACGATCCAGCGGGTGGTGGCGCCTGAGTCGCCGTTGATGGTTGTCAACTGGTTGACCTGCCGCGTGCCGCGCACTTCGAACTGCGGCTCGAGCGCGGCCAGATCGGGTTTGCCGAACTGCGTCACGTCTGTGGATTCCAGCGTTAGCTCGACTGTCTCGCCCGAATTCAGGCGAGTGCGGTCGACACTGGCAACCAGCCCCACAGCCTGTACCTGAGTGGTCCACAGCAGCAGCGCCAGCATGAACATCGTGAAGCGGGTCATCGGGTTTTTTCCTGATCCTGAAGTTGTTGCTGTTCGTACCAGAATTTGCGTCTGAGCAGTTCACCCGGATCGTCCGGGATTTTGCGCAACCATTGCTCCAGCGCCTGCTGTTGTTCGCCGTCGATGCTCTCAGTGGCCGGACGCAGGGGCGGGCTGGTGTGCTGTTCATCGCCCAGCTCGCTCCCCGGGACTTCATTGCTGCCCGGTTTAGGCGGTGCAGTGGTCGGTTGGTCAGTGTCGGGCGGCGGCTGAGCGGCCTCCACAGCCGTTTCGCCCTCGCTCGACGGCTGCGTCGCGGCGCCGGGGAGCGGTTCTTGCTCCGACGGGATCTCATCGGCCGGTGGCTCGTCCGGCTCAGCGGGCGGCGAGGTCTTTTTCTGCTTCAGCAGATTTTCCACCAGCGCCTTGTTATTCAGGGCCGGGCGCAAATCCGGTTGGCGTTCCAGGGCTTGCTCATAGGCATCCAGCGCGGCTTCCAGTTCGCCGCTTTTGGCCAGGGCGTTGCCACGATTGTAGTGGGCGTAAGCATCCTTGCCTTCGGCGAAGCGCTGGGCGGCGCCACTGTAATCGCCAGCTTCATACAGCGCCACGCCTTGCCATTGCGCATCTTCGAAGTGCTGCGCAGCTGCGGCTGGTTGTTGCTGCCTGAGCAGGTGCAGCCCGCGCTGATCGGGTCGCAACCACAAATCTTCGAAGTCGAAGGCGTAACTCGGTTGTGGTATCAGGAATAACAGAGGCAAACAGAACAGCCAGCCACGGCGACCGGCGCAGGCGGCGAGCAGCAACAGCGGTAACAACAGCCAGTAACCTTGATCGGCCCAGGTATCGAGACGCACGGTCTGGCCGTCATTGCGCAGGTGACGCGGCCCGTCGAACAGGCCCAGCGCACGCAAGTCGGTGTCTTCCAGACGGGCGTGGCGATAGTGCCCATCGACGCTGTTGACAAAGGTTTTCAAACCGGGCTCATCCAGGCGTGAGACGAGGATTGCGCCCAGTTCATCCTTGAGAAAACTGCCGTCTTCCTGGGTAATCGGTGAGCCTTCGCGCGTGCCAATACCCAGCATCAGAAATTGCGTGGATTTACCCTTCAACGCCAGGTGAATGCCTTCGCGCTCCAGCTCGTTCAGCGACGAACCAACCAGCAGGATCCGACCGTCGCCGAGCGCGGCCTGGTTCAGCAGCGCGAGGGCTTTGCGCACGGCGAGATCGGCGCGATGGCCGGCTGCCGGCATCAGCGAGGGCTTGAGCGCATCCAGCAAATTGCGACTGGTCTGAAGGTCGTCCGACAGCGGCACCAGCGTGTGCGCGCTGCCGGAGTAGACGATGATGGCTGTCTGGGCGTCGCTGCGACGCTGCAGCAAGTCGAAGACTTTGCGTCGGGCTTGTTCCAAGCGATTGGGCGCAACGTCGGTGGCGAGCATTTCCGGGGTCAGCTCAAGGATCACCACCAGTGGATCGGCCGGTTTCTGGCTGGTTTGCTCGACGCGCTCCCAACTCGGCCCCAGCAGGGTCAGTACGGTCAATACCCAGCCCACACCAAGGGCAACCCATGGCAATTTGCTCTCGCGACCGTTGCCGCCACTGAGCAACGCCGCATGAAAGGCTGGCGGCAGGATCATTTGCCAGCGCCCGGCGCGCTTTTGCCGATGCCAAAGCTGCCAGAGCAACCAGCCAAGCACCGGCAACAGCAGCAACCACCACGGACGGAACCAGTACGGCCAGAGCACGCTCACTTGCGCCTCCGCAGACGCAAGCGGTTGAGCCGCTGGCGCCAGTCAGGCAATTGCGCTTGCAGAAACAAGTCCTTGGTAAACAGACGCTGTATCGGGTTATGCGGCCAGCGTTCGCGCACCACCAGCAATATGCTCAGCAGCAACGCCAGCGCCAGAGGCCAGTGATACAACGCTTGGGCTGGGCGCGCCTGGGTCGGTTGTTGGGTCACCGGCTCCAGTTGATCGAGGGTTGCCTTGATCGCTTGCAGTTCCTGGCCATCGCGTGCCCGGAAGTACTGGCCGCCGGTAACCTGGGCGATTGCCTTCAAGGACGGCTCATCGAGGTCCAGACTCGGATTGATGCCGAGCAAGCCCGCCGTGCCGCTTTGCTCGGGATCACCGCCGATGCCGATCGGATAAATTTTCACGCCTTCACGGGCCGCCAGACGCGCCGCCGTTAGCGGGTCGATTTCGCCGCCGTTGTTGGCACCATCCGTCACCAGTATCAATACCCGGCTCTGCGCCGGACGCAGGCGCAGGCGCTTGAGTGCCAGGCCAATCGCGTCGCCGATCGCCGTGTTTTTGCCGGCAATACCGATCCGCGCTTCGTCAAGCCAAATGCGCACGGTACGCCGATCGAAGGTCAGCGGCGATTGCAGGTATGCCTTGCTGCCGAACAGAATCAGGCCAACGCGATCGCCTTCACGACTTTCGAGGAAATCACCGAGCAGTCGCTGCACCAGCGCGAGGCGACTGACTTCATCGTCCTGCCACTGCATGTCGGGGAAATCCATGGAGCCGGAGACATCCACCGCCACCAGCAAATCGCGACCACTGGCGGCGATGGGCAACGGTTCGCCAAGCCATTGCGGGCGCGCCGCCGAGATCAGCAGCAACAACCACAGCAGCAGGAAGGGCGCCTGTTGCCGCCATGCGGGCAGATTGGCCCGGGCGCGTCGGTTGGTGAGTCCTTCGAGGTCACTGAGGAAGCTGACTTTAAGTACCGGTTCACCGCTGTCGGCCGCCGGCAACACAATGCGCAACAGCCAAGGCAACGGCAGCAGGGCGAAGATCCAAGGCCAGGCGAACTCAAACATGTTTGCGGATCCAGGTATCGACAGCCTGGGTGAGGCCGGCGATGGCTTTGTCGTCGAGTTTGCATTCCGGTTTGTAGGCGCCTTCGACCAGTATCATCCAGCGCGTCAGGCCGGCGGCGGGGCAGCGATTGTCGAGAAACGCCAGCCATTTGCGCCCATTCAGCGTGTGGCTTTGACTGTAGGGATAATGGTTGCGGCACAGGCGCTTGAGTAGACCGTTGAGCTGCTGCAGCCACGCCCCGGCGGGCGCGCCATCGTAGGGTTTGGGCATCAGCGCCAGTTCAGCGAGCGCCGCCACGCGCACGGGATCCAGCGGTTGCTCGGCGGTCGCAGCAACACGTTTAGCCGGCAGAAAGCGGCGCAGTTGCCAAAAGCCGAAAGCCAGCAGCGGGATCAACAGGAGCAATAACCACCAGCCTGGCGCCGGTGGCCAGAAGCCAATGGGCGGTGGCGAAATCAGCGGTTGCAGTTGATCGAGGCTGCTCATCGGCCTTTCCCTGGACGTTCCGGGTTCAGGTACTCGCGCAACTGTTCGACCATTTCGCTTTGGGTGCTCAACGGCATCAGCAGCACACGCAGTTTTTGCGCCAGCAATTCCCAACGGGCGATACGTGCTTCGGCCTGGGCGCGATAGGTCTGGCGCAGATCATAATTGAGGGTGTCGAGTTCCAGTTGCGCGCCGCGTTCGGCGAAGCGCAGAAGCCCGGCGGCGGGCAAGGCATGGTCGAGTGGGTCGGACACCGGCAGCAGCAACAGGTCGCAATGCCGCGACAACAGACTCAGTTGTTGCTCGGAACCTTCGGTCAGTCCGCGCTCGTCGCAGATCACGATCACCAGACTGCCGGGGCGCAGTACCTCGCGGGCGCGGCGCAGCGCCATGTTCAACGAGTCGCGATTCTGCTCGCTTTCGGTGTGCAGCGACTGATTGACGCGCACCAGCCGGTTGAGCAATTGCAAAAGACTTTGTTTGCTGCGGCGTGGTTTGATCTCGTAATGCTCGTTGTCGCCGAACACCAACCCGCCGACGCGATCGTTGTGGCCGAGCGCGGCCCAGCCGATCAGGCTCGCGGCCTGCGCGGCGAGTACCGATTTGAACATCAGTCCGGAACCGAAAAACAGTCGGCGACTTTGCTCGACCATGATGAAAATCGGCCGCTCGCGTTCTTCGTGGAAGAGTTTGGTGTGGGGTTCCTGCGTGCGTGCGGTCACCCGCCAGTCGATGGTGCGTACGTCATCGCCCGCCTGATAAACCCGCACCTGATCAAAATCGACGCCACGCCCGCGCAGCTTGGAATGGTGCAGGCCGATGAGCGGGCTGCGCTGGCTCGGCGTGGAAAACAGCTGCACTTCGCGAACACGATGGCGCATCTCGATCAGCTCGGAAAGGCTGATACGGATACCCGGTTCGGGCGGCAGGCTGGCGTTCATCGGGGTCAAGCGACGGCTACGACGTCGAGAATCCGCTGGACCACTCGGTCCTGATCGATGCCCGCGGCTTCGGCTTCAAAGGACAGAATGATGCGGTGGCGCAATACGTCGAACAGCACCGCCTGAATGTCTTCCGGGCTGACGAAGTCGCGCCCGGCCAGCCAGGCGTGAGCGCGGGCGCAGCGGTCAAGGGCGATCGAGCCTCGCGGGCTGGCGCCATAGGCGATCCACTCGGCCATTTCCGGATCGAACTTGGCCGGCGTGCGTGTGGCCATGACCAACTGCACCAGGTATTCCTCAACGGCATCGGCCATGTACAAGCCGAGGATTTCCTTGCGCGCGGCAAAAATGGCCTGCTGGCTGACGCGGCGCTCCGGTTTGGTTTCGCCATTCAGCGCTTCGCCACGGGCCTGCTGCAGGATGCGGCGCTCGACGGCGGCATCCGGGAAACCGATTTTGACGTGCATCAGGAAGCGGTCGAGCTGCGCTTCGGGCAATGGATAGGTGCCTTCCTGCTCGATCGGGTTCTGCGTGGCCATCACCAGAAACAGCGGCGACAGCTCGTAAGTGCTGCGCCCGACACTGACCTGACGCTCGGCCATGGCCTCCAGCAGGGCTGACTGCACCTTGGCCGGCGCCCGGTTGATTTCGTCCGCCAGCACCAGATTGTGAAAGATCGGGCCTTGCTGGAAGACGAAACTGCCGGTTTCCGGGCGATAGATTTCCGTGCCGGTGATGTCGGCGGGCAGCAGGTCCGGGGTGAACTGGATGCGATGGAACTGGGCTTCGATGCCTTCAGCGAGTTCTTTGATGGCCTTGGTCTTGGCCAGACCAGGAGCGCCCTCGACCAACATGTGACCGTCGGCGAGCAGGGCGATGAGCAAGCGCTCAATGAGCTTTTCCTGGCCGAGAATCTGCGTTGAAAGAAAGGTTCGCAGCGCGAGCAGCGCTTCACGATGTTCCATCGATGACTGTTCCTGCAAAGGGTGACCGCAGACGTTTTGCCAACGCCCGGGCTGGGGGCGTTACTTTAATCCATCGCGAGGGGCGGCGACTAATGGCAATTTGTTCAAAGTGCGGGAATGGATGGGTGAAAGTGTTAGAAATTGCAGGCGCACAGGGTGATGTGTTCTTTCAGGCCCCATCGCGAGCAGGCTCGCTCCCACCGTGACCGAGTTGCTTGATCGAGATGCGATCAATGTGGGAGCGAGCCTGCTCGCGATGAGGCAGGCCAAGGCACCATCAAAGCTCGCTGATATAAGTCCCATTCCCCCTGAGAATATTCTGCAAAGTCTCCTCAACCTCTGCCAGATCCCCCGCATCCGTGCTGTGCGTAATTTCCAGCGAATCATCCCCATTCAGCGCATCCGCATCGCCAGCGGCAATTTCGATGAGAAGGCGGGTAGGGCTGAGGGTGGCTTTCACACCGTCCAGCGTCGAAGGCTCACCATCCAGGGTAATTTCCAGCTCATCCTCGTCCGGATAACGTGTCATCAGGAACATTTCGCCCTTTTCGCTGTGGCAGGCGAGCATGGCCATATTGTCTTCTTCCTCATCACAAGGGTTGACGATCAAGAGAGCGGTGGTCATTTGCATAGGGTAATCCTGACTCGGCGAGCGTTGTGAGCATGATAAAAGGCGATTCTGCCAGCACCCGGGAATTAATGCTCGTCAGGGTGTCAGAGGATGTGTCGCGAGCAACCGGTGTGTTGCTGGTCATTTCCGGTACGCAAGTGCCGCAAATACTGGGATAAACCGGCCATTTTGCGCTGTGGCTGCTAGTGTTGTTCCAGGCTCGGTCCATAACCTGCATTCCGATGACCGAATATGTCGCTGCACCGCAAGCACGGGCCTTGCCGCACTGGTTAAGCTGCGCATCGAATGGATACCTGTAAAGACATTGTGCAATTGATCGCAGAGTCGTTTTTGCAGATGCCCATTCATGGACGGTGAATGTGACCTGAGTGTCTCGTCCAGCTTCACCCACCTGTCACCCTGTTTCCTCTGCCCGAGAATCAGGAACAGGGCGACGGATTGCCCCGAAAGGGGTTTTTGCACGCGACGCTTCCATCAATAACAAGCCCAAGCGGAGTACCACAGATGGCGTTCTTCACCGCAGCCAGCAAAGCCGACTTCCAGCACCAACTGCAAGCGGCACTGGCGCAGCACATCAGTGAACAGGCACTGCCACAAGTGGCGCTGTTCGCTGAACAATTCTTCGGCATCATTTCCCTGGACGAGCTGACGCAGCGTCGGTTGTCCGACCTCGCTGGCTGCACCCTTTCTGCATGGCGCCTGCTTGAGCGCTTCGATCACGCGCAGCCGCAGGTGCGCGTTTACAACCCTGATTACGAACGCCACGGCTGGCAGTCCACGCACACTGCAGTGGAAGTGCTGCACCACGACCTGCCATTCCTCGTGGATTCGGTGCGTACCGAACTGAACCGTCGCGGCTACAGCATTCACACCCTGCAAACCACCGTGCTGAGCGTGCGTCGCGGCAGCAAGGGCGAGTTGCTGGAAATCCTGCCGAAGGGCACGCAGGGCGAAGGGATCCTGCAAGAATCCCTGATGTACCTGGAAATCGACCGTTGCGCCAATGCGGCCGAAATGAATGTTCTGAGCAAAGAGCTCGAGCAGGTTCTCGGCGAAGTCCGCGTTGCGGTCGCCGATTTCGAGCCGATGAAAGCCAAGGTCCTCGAAATTCTCACCGGTCTGGACAACAGCCAGTTCGCTGCCGATCCTGAAGAAAAAGCTGAAATCAAAAGTTTCCTGGAATGGCTGGTGGGCAACCACTTCACCTTCCTCGGCTACGAAGAGTTCGTGGTGCGCGATGAAGCCGACGGCGGCCACATCGTTTATGACCAGGATTCCTTCCTCGGTCTGACCAAACTGCTGCGCAGCGGCCTGACCTACGAAGACCTGCGGATCGAAGATTACGCGGTGAACTACCTGCGTGAACCGACCCTGCTGTCGTTTGCCAAAGCGGCGCATCCAAGCCGTGTACACCGCCCGGCTTACCCGGATTACGTGTCGATCCGCGAAATCGATGCCGATGGCAAAGTCATCAAGGAATGCCGTTTCATGGGCCTGTACACCTCGTCGGTGTATGGCGAGAGTGTGCGGGTCATCCCGTATATCCGCCGCAAGGTCGAGGAAATCGAACGCCGTTCGGGCTTCCAGGCCAAGGCTCACCTGGGCAAGGAACTCGCGCAGGTTGTCGAAGTGCTGCCGCGTGATGACCTGTTCCAGACGCCGGTCGATGAGCTGTTCAGCACCGTGATGTCGATCGTGCAGATCCAGGAACGCAACAAGATTCGCGTGTTCCTGCGCAAAGACCCGTACGGCCGTTTCTGCTACTGCCTTGCCTACGTGCCGCGCGACATCTATTCCACCGAAGTGCGCCAGAAAATCCAGCAAGTGCTGATGGATCGCCTGAAAGCGTCCGATTGCGAGTTCTGGACCTTCTTCTCCGAGTCCGTGCTGGCTCGCGTGCAATTGATTCTGCGTGTCGACCCGAAGAACCGCCTCGACATCGACCCGGTTCTGCTGGAAAAAGAAGTGGTGCAAGCCTGCCGCAGCTGGCAGGACGACTACGCCAGCCTGACGGTCGAAAGCTTCGGCGAAGCCAGCGGCACCAACGTGCTGGCCGATTTCCCGAAAGGCTTCCCGGCGGGGTACCGCGAGCGTTTCGCTGCGCATTCGGCGGTGGTCGATATGCAGCACCTGCTGAGCCTGACCGAAAAAAATCCACTGGTGATGAGCTTCTATCAGCCACTGGGCCAGGTGTCCGGTCAGCGTGAGCTGCACTGCAAGCTGTATCACGCCGACACCCCGCTGGCCTTGTCCGACGTCTTGCCGATTCTGGAAAACCTCGGCCTGCGCGTGCTGGGTGAGTTCCCTTATCGCCTGCGCCACAACAATGGCCGCGAGTTCTGGATTCATGATTTCGCGTTCACCGCCGCTGAAGGGCTGGAACTCGACATCCAGCAACTCAACGACACCTTGCAGGACGCCTTCGTGCACATCGTCCGTGGCGATGCTGAAAACGATGCGTTCAACCGTCTGGTGCTGACCGCCGGCCTGCCGTGGCGCGACGTGGCGCTGCTGCGCGCTTATGCCCGTTACATGAAGCAGATCCGTCTGGGCTTCGACCTGGGCTACATCGCCAGCACCCTGAACAACCACACCGACATTGCTCGCGAATTGACCCGGCTGTTCAAAACCCGTTTCTACCTGGCGCGCAAGTTGTCCAGCGATGATCTGGAAGACAAGCAGCAACGTCTGGAACAGGCGATTCTGACCGCACTGGACGACGTTCAGGTGCTGAACGAAGACCGTATTCTGCGTCGCTACCTGGACCTGATCAAAGCCACACTGCGGACCAACTTCTACCAGACCGATGCCAACGGTCAGAACAAATCCTACTTCAGCTTCAAGTTCAACCCGCACCAGATTCCAGAGCTGCCGAAGCCGGTACCGAAGTTTGAAATCTTCGTTTACTCGCCGCGCGTCGAAGGCGTGCACCTGCGCTTCGGCAACGTTGCTCGCGGTGGTCTGCGCTGGTCCGATCGTGAAGAGGATTACCGCACCGAAGTGTTGGGTCTGGTTAAAGCCCAACAAGTGAAGAACTCGGTCATCGTGCCGGTGGGTGCGAAGGGTGGCTTCCTGCCGCGTCGCCTGCCGCTGGGCGGCAGCCGTGACGAGATCGCGGCCGAGGGCATCGCCTGCTACCGCATTTTCATCTCGGGCCTGTTGGACATCACCGACAACCTGAAGGACGGCGCACTGGTTCCGCCAGTCAACGTCGTGCGCCATGACGACGATGATCCGTACCTGGTGGTTGCGGCGGACAAGGGCACTGCAACCTTCTCCGATATCGCCAACGGCATCGCCATCGACTACGGCTTCTGGCTCGGCGACGCGTTTGCGTCGGGTGGCTCGGCCGGTTACGACCACAAGAAAATGGGCATCACTGCCAAGGGCGCATGGGTCGGCGTTCAACGCCACTTCCGTGAGCGCGGCATCAATGTTCAGGAAGACAGCATCACCGTAGTCGGCGTCGGCGACATGGCCGGTGACGTGTTCGGTAACGGTTTGTTGATGTCCGACAAGTTGCAACTGGTCGCTGCCTTCAACCACCTGCACATCTTCATCGATCCAAACCCTACGCCAGCGAACAGCTTCGCCGAGCGTCAGCGCCTGTTCGATCTGCCGCGTTCGGCGTGGACGGATTACGACACCAGCATCATGTCCGAAGGCGGCGGGATCTTCTCCCGTAGCGCGAAAAGCATCGCGATTTCCCCGCAGATGAAAGAGCGTTTCGACATTAAGGCTGACAAGCTGACCCCAACCGAACTGCTGAACGCCTTGCTCAAGGCACCAGTGGATTTGCTGTGGAACGGCGGTATCGGTACGTACGTCAAAGCCAGCACCGAAAGCCACGCCGATGTGGGCGACAAGGCCAACGATGCGCTGCGCGTGAACGGCAACGAACTGCGCTGCAAGGTCGTGGGCGAGGGCGGTAACCTCGGTATGACCCAACTGGGTCGTGTCGAATTCGGTCTGAATGGCGGTGGCTCAAACACCGACTTCATCGATAACGCCGGTGGCGTGGACTGCTCCGACCACGAAGTGAACATCAAGATTCTGCTGAACGAAGTGGTTCAGGCGGGCGACATGACCGAGAAGCAACGTAACCAGTTGCTCGGCAGCATGACTGACGAAGTCGGCAATCTGGTGCTCGGCAACAACTACAAGCAGACTCAGGCCTTGTCGCTGGCGGCCCGTCGTGCCTTCGTGCGGATTGCCGAATACAAGCGTCTGATGAACGACCTGGAAGGTCGCGGCAAGCTGGATCGCGCGATCGAGTTCCTGCCGGCTGAAGAGGCGCTCAACGAGCGTGTCGCGGAAGGCCACGGCCTGACCCGTGCCGAGCTGTCGGTGCTGATCTCCTACAGCAAGATCGACCTCAAAGAAGCGCTGCTCAACTCTCAGGTTCCGGATGACGACTACCTGACGCGCGACATGGAAACCGCTTTCCCGCCAAGCCTGGTGAGCAAGTTCTCGCAAGCCATGCGTCGTCACCGTCTGAAGCGTGAGATCGTCAGCACCCAGATCGCCAACGATCTGGTCAACCACATGGGCATCACTTTCGTGCAGCGACTCAAAGAGTCGACCGGCATGAGCCCGGCGAATGTGGCGGGTGCGTATGTAATTGTTCGGGATATCTTTCACCTTCCGCACTGGTTCCGCCAAATAGAAGCCCTGGATTACCAGGTTTCCGCCGACGTGCAACTGGAGCTGATGGACGAGCTGATGCGCCTGGGCCGTCGTGCTACGCGCTGGTTCCTGCGTGCCCGTCGCAATGAGCAGAACGCTGCCCGTGACGTTGCGCACTTTGGTCCGCATCTGAAGGAACTGGGTCTCAAGCTCGACGAACTGCTGAGTGGCGAAATCCACGAAAACTGGCAGGCGCGTTATGAGGCGTACGTCGAAGCCGGTGTGCCGGAGTTGCTTGCGCGTATGGTGGCGGGTACTTCGCACCTATATACGCTGCTGCCGATCATCGAAGCGTCCGACGTAACCGGCCAGAACCCTGCGGACGTGGCGAAGGCTTACTTCGCCGTGGGCAGTGCGCTGGACATCACCTGGTACCTGCAACAGATCAGCGCTCTGCCGGTTGAAAACAACTGGCAGGCCCTGGCCCGTGAAGCGTTCCGCGATGACGTCGACTGGCAGCAACGTGCGATCACCATCTCCGTCCTGCAACAGGGCGACGGCACTCAGGACGTGGAAACACGCCTGGCACTGTGGATGGAAGAGCACAAGAGCATGATCGACCGCTGGCGCGCCATGCTGGTGGAGATCCGTGCAGCAAGCGGCACTGACTACGCCATGTACGCAGTCGCCAACCGCGAGTTGCTGGATCTGGCGTTGAGCGGGCAGGCGGTCATTGCGGCCCCTGCTACGGCCAACGCCGAGCTGGAGCCGGCGGTCTGATCGACGGCTGAATGAAAAACCCCGCATTGAGAGATGCGGGGTTTTTTTGTGTCTGAAGATTCAGGGTACGGGCGCGATCCCTGATCGCTGGCAAGCCAGCTCCAAGGTTGATGGCGCTCGCAAATCTGTGGTCAACGCAAAACCTGGAGCTGGCTTGCCAGCGATTGAGCCATTCGCCTCAAGACAACTTTTAGCCTGTTTCATTACGCCCGAACTTGCACTATCTACTGTTCGTTAATATCCGCAACGAGCCCGAATCAATCATTCGAGCCGGTTTATTCATGGCTGATCCCGCAGCTATCAGTTTTCCAATGGGACCAACACTTTCTCGTCGGGGGACAGCACCATGAATACCAGAAGTTTCGCGGGCGCTGACGTGCTGGCGTTTTTCGACACCAGATGTTCCGAGCCAGCAGGTTCGTACCAATATTCGCCTGCTTTATAGGTGTGGGTCTTCTCACCTTTAACCTGAGAGGTGACAGCGCCGGACAGTACGTAAGCCATCGCTGTACCCTCGTGCTTGTGAGCGATGGATGACTGGCCGGGCTTGTAGTCGACCTCGATCATCATCGCTTTCTTGCCGGGCACGTTTTTCAGCATCTGTTCTTGCAACACCTTCACTTTCTCCGAAGGATCTTCGGTCTCATCGGCGAAAGTCGAGGGCGCAACGCTCAGCGTCACAACGGCGATGCAGGCAGCACAGAAACGCAAGGCTTTCATGGTTAATTACCCGTGGTGTTGGTTGTTGGACCCACAGTAATTTGCCAGCCTGAGCAATCAAACAGCCAATACTCGTGAAGACAAGGTGACCAATTTGCGCTCATACGAGGGGAAAACTGTTGAAGTCGACGCTGTTGGCCAAGCGACTATCGATCAGGCCGATGAAGCCTTGCACTTCGGGGCAGTTGTAATGCATGTGCATGGCGGCTTCCGATTGCCAACGTGCGCTGACCGTCCAGCGGTTACTGTCTTCGGGACAGCGGTCGACCATATATGAGTCACAGCCGGGCAGTTCGCGCAGGGTTTCGACAATTTTCTGCAATTGCCTGCCAAGCTCTTCCGAGCGTCCAGCGGCGGCTTGGACTTTTACGGTATTGATCACTTCGGGGGACATTACTCACACTCCTGAATCAGGCCGGACGAATCCTGCTCACTGAGAGATAACGCCCATGCAGAATAGGCCTGCATCCCTTCATCGCCAATAACCAATCGCCGGATAAAGCGCCAGACCAATGCCTCAGGCGACCTGCTGGAGAATGTCGCGCAGTCGGTCCAGAGCGATATCGATGTCCAGGGTTTCGATCGCACCAAATCCCATCAACAAGCCGTTTTGTGATGCTCGCTCGTAGAAAAAGGGGGCGATAGGGTAAAGCCCGACCTCGACCTTTCTCGCCAACTCCACGACCAATGCCAGGTCTACCGGGACTTTGCACATGAGCACCATGTGAAAACCGGCCGTGATCGGCACGGCTTCAAGCCACGGTGAAAGATCACTGGCGATGCGTACCAGAATGCGTTCACGGCGCCCGGCGTAAATGGTGTGACAGCGCCGGATGTGCTTGAGCAGGCAGCCTTCACTAATGAATTTGGCCAGCGTCCATTGGGGCAGGGTAGAGGTGTGGCGGTCGGTGAGGTGTTTGGCGCGAATAACGGCGTCGAGAATCGCTGGCGGCAGAATCGTGTAGCCGAGGCGCAGCTCGGGCAGCAGGGTTTTCGAAAACGTCCCGACGTAGGCGACGATCCCGCGCTCGTCCATGCTTTGCAGCGAATCGGTCGGCCGTCCCTCGTAGCGAAATTCGCTGTCGTAATCATCCTCGATGATGAGTGCGCCCAGTTCGTGCGCCCGTTCCAGCAGCGCTACGCGACGCGCCTGACTCATCGGCATGCCGAGGGGAAACTGGTGCGACGGTGTCACATAAATTAGCTGAGTGCCGTCCGGAATCAGCTCAACCTGAATACCCTCGGCGTCCACCGGCACGCCGACAACCGTGGCCCCGTGAGACCCGAACAGCAGTCGCGCGGGCGGATAACCGGGATCTTCGACGGCAACCAGGCTGCCAGGCCGCGTCGTCACACGCGAAATCAGGTCCAGCGCCTGTTGCGCACCGTTGCAGACCACTACGTCTTTGTCCTGACAAATGACCCCGCGTGAAAACGCGATGTGTCGGGCAATCGCACTGCGCAGCGGCGCAAGGCCCTCGGACTCACTATAAAGCCCTTTGGCAGCGCCGACCTGACGCAGGGCGTGGGCGGTGCAGCGTCGCCAGTCATCCTGAGGAAACTGGCCTCTGCTGGTGGCGCCGCCGATGAAATCGTAGCGCAGGCACGCTTCCAGCGTAGGGTGGCGTAGAAACTCTGGCATGTTGCGCCACGACTCGATGACCTCAAAACTGGCCAGCTCATTATGGCTTTGCTTGCGCATGACTTTTGCCGGCCGCGCATTCACGTAAGTGCCTTTGCCGATCACGCCGGTGAGGAAGTTTTCGTAGGTGAGTTGCGCGTAGGTATCGGAAATGGTCTTGCGCGAAATCCCCAGTTGCTCGGCGAGCAATCGACTGGGCGGCAGTTGTGTGCCCGCTGCCAAACGACCGGATTCGATCGCACTGCGCAATTGGTTGTAGAGCTGGCCTGCGAGGTCCTTGCGGCCGTTGATGACTACATGAAGTTCCATACCGACAAGGGCTCCTTGGCCGAAGAGAGCGCTTTGAATTCGCGCATGCCTGCGTTCAGCAGACCGTCGCAAAGAGTACCGCATGCGCCAGTCGGCAGAAGTTGCGTAGAGAAAAAACCCGCGATTGGCGTGCTGTGACAGATGGTCCACCGGTATTCCGCAGAATTGGATCTGTAACGCCCGCCCGTCTGAGCCTAAGGTGGACTGCACCTATCCAATCCCGAGGCCGGCATGAATCCACGTCTGGATTACTACAGTGCATCGCCCAAAGCGATGAAAGCGATGATTGCCATGGAAGCCTTGACCAGCAACTTGAGCATCGAACCCGCTTTGCTCCACCTGATCAAGATCCGCGCCTCGCAAGTCAACGGCTGCGCCTTTTGCACCGACATGCATTCGCTCGACGCACGGCGCCTGGGCGAGACTGAGCGTCGGCTCTATGCGATCGTCGTCTGGCGCGACAGCAACTTTTTTTCGTTGCGCGAAAGGGCGGCGCTGGCATGGACCGAAGCGGTAACCCTGCTCGCCGAGACGCGGGTTCCGGACGCTGTCTACGCAGAGGCTCGTGAGCAGTTCAGTGACGGTGAAATGGTAGACCTGACCATCGCGGTCAACACCATCAACAGCTGGAATCGGCTGGCGGTGAGTTTTCGGCAGACGCCTAGTACATAGGGAGTGCTCAATGCATTCGCAAGCGGGGCGAGTTAGTCGCCTTGGCGGCAGAACACGTTGTAGAGTGAATGGCCATAAGGATCTCAAGGAAGAATCACCCATGCCTGTCAGCAACAACGTCATCACGCTCGAACGTTTCAACGAATCTCACATCGAGGGTGTCACCGCGCTCTATAACGACCCGGCGGTGACCCGTCAGGTCCTGCAAATGCCTTTCCAATCGACCGAGATCTGGCGCAAGCGTCTGGCGGCAGAGGACGAGCGCGCTGTAAAGCTGGTGGCGCTGCATCAGGGGACAGTCATCGGCCACATGGGCCTGGAACAATTTTCGCGCGTGCGCCGCAGTCATGCCGGCAGCTTTGGCATGGGCGTGCTGCCGGCATGGCAGGGCAAAGGCGTTGGCTCGAAACTGCTGGCGACGGCGCTGGACATTGCCGACAACTGGATGAACCTGCAAAGGGTCGAGCTCTCGGTGTACGCCGACAATGAAGCTGCCATTAGCTTGTACCGCAAGTTCGGTTTCGAGACTGAAGGGCTGTTCCGCGACTATGCGGTGCGCGACGGCAGACTGGTGGACACGTTAAGCATGGCCCGTCTGCGGCGTACGCTCGGGGCATGATCAATCGGTCGGCCGGCGCCTACGTCTGGCGGTCCATCAACGGATTGACCGCTCAGGCGTTTTAGTCGTACGCCGCGGTCGCGCATCTGCCATGCTCAATGTCCGTAGCACCGCTTGAATCAAAGGATCACCGCAATGGACGACGTACAGCAATTGGGCGAAATGCTTCGTCTCTATGCAGACAGTGAAGCGCACAAGAAACAACAGTTCGAGTCGCAATCGGCCGTGTGGGCGACGCGCATTGGCGCGCTGTTCGATGAGATCCAGCAATGGCTGGAGCCGGTCAAGGCGCCGAACCTGTTGGTAGTCAGCCGCGAGACGTACGTTGCTTCAGGGCCGAGCGCTCCAGTGGAGACGTCTACGTTCAAGACGGAAAAGCTGAGCATCGTGATCGCCGGCAAGCCTGTTGAATTCGTGCCTGACGTGATGGGTTCCGCCGGCCAGATTTCGCTGGCAGTGATGGGCCTGACTGCCGCGCGTTATGGCAGCATCTCGCTGGTGTGCCAACCGCCATCGAACAGCTGGCAATGGCGCAAAACCAACGGTTTGAAAGACCCGGACACGTTTGCGTTTGACGCGAATTTCCTCGCCCAGCAGTTGCAGAGCCTGATCCCCCGCGAGCGCGGTTGATCACGATGAGGTCGTGCTAGCCGTGCAGCGGTGTGCTCTTTTATATGAATTTTTCGATTTTCATAACAAATAACTCATCATTGGCTATACCTGTAACACCCGTCTTCAGACGATTGTCGACCCAGGAGTTACAGCATGAAGCTAGCAGTGATGGTGAGCACCCTGTGTGTGGTCTCAATTGGATTGGTGGGTTGCTCCAGCAAAGTGGTTGATCCAGACCAGTATTCCGGCTTTCTCAAGGACTATAGTCAGTTACGCGAAACCAAATCACCTTCGGGTGCGACGGTAATGCGCTGGATCGACCCGAAGATCGACATCGACAAGTTCACCAGCGTCTACATCGAACCAACCCAGCTCTATCCCCAGCCGCAGGCGACCGCCAAAATTCCTCAAGCGACGCTGAACGGTATTACCAGTTACTACGATCAAGCGCTCAAACGCGAAATCAGCAAATCACTGCCACTTGCGGCCGGCCCTGGCCCCGGCGTGATCGTAGTTCGAGCCGCTATTACGGCAGTCAGCAGCAAGACCGAAGGCCTCAAACCTTACGAAGTGATTCCGATTGCTCTGGTAGCGGCGGCGGTGAGCACTGCCACCGGTATTCGTGATCAGGAAACCGATCTGGCCACGGAAGCAGTGTTTCTCGATGGCGGCAGCAACAATGTCGTGGCGCAGGTGGTGCGCAAAGGCATCGGCAAGCCGCTGGAGAATGAGGCCCAAGTCATGAAAGCTGATGATGTGAAAGCCGTGATCGATGGCTGGGCGGCGGACATGCATCAGTCGTACGTGAAGCTGAAGTCAGAATGATGCGCTGAGCTTGCTGGATATTTTTCCAAGGGGCCCGGAGGAGGTTCGCTTCCTCCGGTACCAAGCACTTATTCCTGACGACTACCCGATGTCAACAACGGCATTTTCCACTGACCATCGGCCACTTGAGGTTTCGGCAGATACAGCCGTAACACTCCGAAAAAAGGCCCGTCCGGCGCCGGCAGCCAGTTACTCTGCAGCGCCTCGGCTGGCGCGTCGCGTTGCACATAAAGCGTCAGACCCCCGTCGGTATCCATGGACAGCTCCGGCAACATTCGCGAGTTGATCAGGTAGCGGTTCAGCGGGTTGGCTACCAGGAGTTTGTTTTTGCCGTCGTACATCGTCAATGACCAGAACCCCTCGGCCGGGGGCAGGGCGTCTTTGTCAAACCGCAGGGTGTAACTCCTTTTGGAGGCGTCTAACGGCTGGCCCTCCTTGTCAGCAAAATAGCCGATGTAGGCAGCCTCTTCGGAAGAATTACCGAAAATCCCCATATTGGCGCCCGCGTAGCGGTACAGATAATTACCTTTGAGATGATCGCGTGAGCCGAAAAAATCACCGCTGGTGACCTGGTGAGTATCGATCCGGGCTTTTTTGAGCGTGGCGAATTCCGCCTTGGCGTCTGCGATACCGTCTTCCAGTGCCTGGCGCTGATCGGGGCTCAGATCAGTGACAATGAAGGGCTTGCCGGCCTCGATGCCGATCTCTTTGAAACGCGCCAGTAACGGTTTTTCAGCGTCCTGAGGCGGAGCGAATGTCAGCATGAAATTCAGGTAGCGGAACAGGTCAGGGGTGTCGCTCATGGTGGGCGCGGGTTTTGGCCAATCAATGTTCGGCGCCGGCGGCGGGGCTTGCTGTTTCATATAATCGCTAAGCTTCTCAACGGTATAGCCTGCCTGGATGTCCTTGACCTTGCTCAAGTCGTTGGCATCAAACAACTGCGTGCGGTATAGCGCATACGCAATATTGGTTTCACTGCGCAGCAGGCGATCAACATCGTCGGGTGGCTGACCCTGCCAGTCCGGCCCCGCAATCAAAAATCGACCGCCGTTATTACCGGTGCTCCGCGTGCCGAGGTAGGCGAAATTCTGCGTGTAGGCGTCGATCAGTTGTACTGAGTAATAGCGCTTTTCATCAATGGGCGGCAGCGTCAATACCAGCGGTTCGTTGCGCAGGTCCATCCAGACGAACGAGTAGGGCGTGTCGGCGTTTGGTGTGACGAATGCGGTGTCGTGTGCGGTGAAAGCCGTGGCAGTGTTGCCGATCTGGTTCAGCGGTGCTTTGAAATTCTGGCTTTGGTCGTCTACGGCCTGGGTGTACAGGGTTTTGTACATCTCCACCATCGGAAAACCATAAAGATAGGCCTCCTTGGCGATTGCCCGCGCTTCCTGCGGAGTTGCGCTGAAGCTGGTTTTGTCACCGCCGGCAAGGTCCTGAGCGCCCACGCCGCAACTCACGAACAAGATCATCAAGCTGTAGCCCGCCGCGCGAATTGCACCGTGCATATCGAAAATTCCTGATAGCCAAAATGACATTGAATCAAGCAAACGCAGTGAAGCGTTCTACTGAAGTTAGCAGTAAACGTGGGGGGCACCAGCAGGGGGATTGATTCGAGTTATTTGCACGCAGCGGCAGCAGCCGGTGATTCTTACAGATGCAGAAAATCATCGCCACTGACCACCCGTAATAGTGTGAACGGAAGGTGAACCTTTCCATTTTGTATCCGGCCATAGGTCCCCGGCGCATTTCATGGTTAACTTCTGCCTCGTCGAATTTCCATATCAACGTTCAGAAGGACTCCGTTCATGGCTCAAGTCACTCTCAAAGGCAATCCGGTTCAAGTCAACGGCCAACTGCCACAAGCCGGTTCCAAGGCGCCAGCCTTTTCTCTGGTGGCCGGCAATCTGTCCGACGTGACCCTGGCGAGCTTCGCCGGCAAGCGCAAAATTTTGAACATTTTCCCAAGCGTCGACACCCCGACCTGCGCCACTTCGGTGCGCAAGTTCAACGCCCAGGCCAATGAACTGGCCAACACCGTCGTGCTGTGCATCTCTGCTGACCTGCCATTCGCTCAGGCCCGTTTCTGCGGCGCTGAAGGTCTGGAAAACGTGCAGAACCTGTCGACCCTGCGCGGCGCCGAGTTCATTGAAAGCTATGGCGTGGCAATAGCCGACGGTCCGTTGAAAGGCCTGACCGCCCGTGCCGTCGTGGTACTGGACGAAAATGACAATGTCCTGCACAGCGAACTGGTCAAGGAAATCGCTGAAGAGCCGAACTACGAAGCGGCTCTGTCTGTTCTGAAATAAGCAAACCATTACAATTGATAACGGCTTGGCCCCTCCGCCAGGCCGTTTTCATTTGTGCTTCAACGCTTTAGTTAAATCTCCTGTTACGTAAGCAGAAGGTAAATTGCCGGTAAAGGCGCTTTGCTTAAGTCGCTCCAGTGCTTATCGTTCAGCCTCCTGTAAAAGAAGCTCTCGCGCCCAATGGTTGATCATTCAATGCAATCCTCTCCCCGTAATTCCCGTCGCTGGCTATTCGGCTTGCTCGTCCTGTTGGTCGTCGCTGTGCTGTGCTGGAAATTCTGGCCGAACAGCGCTGCGCCAAAAGAAGGGGCCGGGCAGAAAGCGGCTGCCGGGCAAACCGGCCGGGCGGGTGGCATGCGTCCAGGCTTCGGCGGCGCAGCGGGGGCCATTCCGGTACGTGTGGCGCCAGCAGTGAGGGGCGACTTCCCGCTCTATTACAAGGCGCTGGGCACGGTGACGGCGCTGAACACCATCAACGTGCGCAGCCGGGTCGGCGGCGAGCTGATCAAGATCTCGTTCGAAGAAGGGCAAATGGTCAAGGCGGGCGATCTGCTGGCTGAAATCGATCCACGTCCTTACCAGAACGCCTTGCTCCAGGCCCAAGGCACGTTGCTGCAGAATCAGGCACAGTTGAAAAACGCTCAGGTCGATGTCGAGCGGTACCGCGGTTTGTTCCGCGAAGACAGTATTGCCAAGCAGACGCTGGACACCGCCGAAGCGCTGGTGGGCCAATATCAGGGCACTGTGAAAACCAATCAGGCAGCGGTCAACGATGCCAAACTCAACCTGGAATTCACCAAAATACGCGCGCCGATTGCCGGCCGCGTCGGCTTGCGTCAACTCGACGTCGGCAACCTGGTCGCCGCCAATGACACCACTGCGCTGGCGATCATCACCCAGACACAACCGATCAGCGTCGCCTTCACCTTGCCGGAAAACAGCCTTGACGTGGTGCTGACCCGTTACCGCTCGGGTGCCAAACTCCCCGCCGAAGCCTGGGACCGTGGCGACACTAAAATCCAGGCCACCGGCGTGCTGCAGAGCCTCGATAATCAGATCGACGTGACCACCGGCACCCTCAAATTCAAGGCCCGTTACGACAACCGCGATCAGGCCCTGTTTCCCAATCAGTTCGTCAACGTTCATCTGTTGGCTGACACGCTGAAAGACGTGGTCCTGGCGCCTTCGGCCGCGATCCAGTTCGGCACCAATGGCACCTTCGTCTATGCACTGGACGGCGACAAGAAGGTCACGATCCGCGCATTGAAAATCGGCGCCAGCGATGGCGAGCATACGGTGGTGACCGAGGGTCTGGCTGCCGGTGACCGCGTGGTCCTGGAAGGCACCGATCGTCTGAAGGAAGGCAGCGAAGTGGAAGTGGTCAGTGACAGCAAGGATGTGCCGACCACCCCCACTGAACACCTGCAGGGCAAATCGGCCGCCACGGCGCCGGATGTGAGCGTTACCGACAAGGCGAAAAAGGGCGGCGCATGAACATCTCGCGGCTGTTTATCCTGCGTCCGGTAGCGACGACCCTGAGCATGCTGGCTATTATTCTGGCCGGTGTGATTGCCTATCGCCTGCTGCCAGTATCGGCCTTGCCCCAGGTCGATTACCCGACCATCCGCGTGATGACGATGTACCCCGGCGCCAGTCCGGACGTGATGACCAGTGCGGTCACTGCGCCGCTCGAGCGTCAGTTCGGGCAGATGCCCGGCCTGACCCAGATGGCTTCGACCAGCTCCGGCGGCGCCTCGGTGCTGACGCTGCGTTTCAGTCTCGACATCAACATGGACGTCGCCGAGCAGCAGGTGCAAGCGGCGATCAATGCGGCGACCAATTTGCTGCCAGACGATTTGCCCGCGCCGCCGGTGTACAACAAGGTCAACCCGGCGGACACCCCGGTACTGACGCTGGCCATCACGTCGAAAACGATGCTGCTGCCCAAACTGAATGACCTGGTCGACACGCGCATGGCGCAGAAAATCGCCCAGATCAGCGGCGTCGGCATGGTCAGTATTGCCGGCGGTCAGCGTCAGGCGGTGCGGATCAAGGTCAACCCCGAAGCGCTCGCCGCCAATGGTTTGAACCTGTCGGATGTTCGCACGCTGATCGGCGCTTCCAACGTCAACCAGCCAAAAGGCAATTTCGACGGCCCGACGCGCGTATCGATGCTCGACGCCAACGATCAACTGACTTCGCCCGAAGATTACGCCAACCTGATCCTGGCTTACGCCAATGGCGCGCCGCTGCGGCTCAAGGATGTCGCGGAAATCGTCGACGGGGCAGAGAACGAACGTCTGGCTGCATGGGCCAACGAAAACCAGGCCGTGCTGCTGAACATTCAACGCCAGCCCGGTGCCAACGTCATCGAAGTGGTTGATCGAATCAAAGCGTTATTGCCGAGCATCACTGACAACCTGCCCGCTGGCCTGGATGTCACCGTACTGACCGACCGCACCCAGACTATCCGCGCTTCCGTCACCGACGTGCAGCACGAACTGCTGATCGCCATCGCGCTGGTGGTCATGGTCACGTTTCTGTTCCTGCGGCGTTTCAGTGCCACGATCATTCCGTCGGTGGCCGTGCCGCTGTCGCTGATCGGGACCTTTGGCGTGATGTATCTCGCGGGATTTTCGGTCAACAACCTGACCTTGATGGCGTTGACCATCGCCACCGGTTTTGTGGTCGACGATGCCATCGTGATGCTGGAGAACATTTCCCGCTACATCGAAGAAGGCGAAAGCCCGATGAATGCGGCGCTCAAGGGCGCCAAACAAATCGGCTTTACCCTGGTTTCCCTGACGCTGTCGCTAATCGCGGTATTGATTCCGCTGCTGTTCATGGCCGACGTCGTGGGGCGTCTGTTCCGCGAGTTTGCGATCACCCTGGCGGTGGCCATTCTCATCTCGCTGGTGGTGTCTCTGACACTGACGCCGATGATGTGCGCACGCTTGCTCAAACGCGAGCCGAAGGAAGAAGAGCAGGGCCGTTTCTACCGTGCCAGTGGCGCAACAATTGATTGGATGATCGCTGCTTACGGGCGCAAGTTAACGTGGGTTCTCAAGCATCAGCCGCTCACGCTGCTGGTCGCTGTCGGTACGCTGGCCTTGACCGTGTTTCTGTACATGGTGGTGCCCAAGGGCTTTTTCCCGGTGCAGGACACCGGGGTCATCCAGGGCATTTCCGAGGCCCCGCAGTCGATTTCGTTTGCGGCGATGAGCGAGCGTCAACAAGGTCTGGCGAAAGTGATTCTGGCGGACCCGGCAGTTGAAAGCCTGTCGTCCTACATAGGCGTGGACGGTGACAACTCGACGCTCAACAGCGGACGCCTGCTGATCAACCTCAAGCCTCACAGCGATCGCGACTTGAGCGCGACGCAAGTGATCGGTCGTCTGCAACCCGAACTGGACAAACTGCCCGGCATTCGCCTGTTCATGCAGCCGGTGCAGGACCTGACTATCGAAGACCGCGTCAGCCGCACGCAATATCAGTTCAGCATGTCGTCGCCGGACTCGGAATTGCTCAGCCTGTGGAGCGGCCGACTGGTTGAGGCTTTGGCTCTGCGGCCGGAGCTGACCGATGTTGCCAGTGACCTGCAGGACAAAGGTTTGCAGGTCTATCTGGTGATCGACCGGGATGCGGCGTCGCGGGTCGGCGTATCGGTGTCGAATATTACCGATGCGCTTTACGATGCCTTTGGTCAGCGGCAAATTTCCACTATCTACACCCAGGCCAGCCAGTACCGGGTGGTCCTGCAATCGCAGTCGGGCGAGAAAATCGGCCCGGATGCGCTGAATCAGATTCACGTCAAAACTACCGATGGCGGGCAGGTACGCCTGTCGAGCCTGGCGCGTATCGAAGAGCGACAGGCGCAACTGGCGATCACCCACATTGGCCAGTTTCCGGCGGTGATGATGTCCTTCAACCTGGCGCCCGGCGTGGCGCTGGGGCACGCCGTGGAGATCATCGAGCAGGTGCAGCAGGACATCGGCATGCCGATTGGCGTGCAGACCCAGTTCCAGGGCGCGGCCGAGGCTTTTCAGGCGTCACTGTCGAGCACCTTGCTGCTGGTTCTGGCTGCCGTGGTGACCATGTACATCGTGCTCGGCGTGCTGTACGAAAGCTATATTCACCCGATCACGATTCTCTCCACCTTGCCCTCGGCGGCGGTTGGCGCTTTGCTGGCGTTGCTGTTGAGCGGCAACGATCTGGGGATGATCGCGATCATCGGCATCATCTTGCTGATCGGTATCGTCAAGAAAAACGCGATCATGATGATCGACTTCGCCCTCGACGCCGAGCGCAATCAGGGCCTGGACCCGGAAACGGCGATCTATCAGGCGGCGCTTCTGCGTTTCCGGCCGATTCTGATGACCACACTGGCGGCGTTGTTCGGCGCTGTCCCTTTGATGCTGGCCACCGGCTCCGGCGCGGAGCTGCGTCAGCCGTTGGGTCTGGTCATGGTTGGCGGCCTGCTGCTGAGCCAGGTGCTGACGCTGTTTACCACGCCGGTCATCTATCTGTACTTCGACCGTCTCGGCCGCCGCTGGGGGCGCAAATCCGAGCCGGCAGCCGTGGTTGAGCAGCCATGAATCTGTCCGGACCGTTCATCAAGCGCCCGGTCGCCACCATGTTGCTGAGCCTGGCGATCATGCTGCTGGGCGGCGTGAGTTTCGGCTTGCTGCCGGTATCGCCGCTGCCGCAGATGGATTTCCCGGTGATCGTGGTGCAGGCGAGTTTGCCCGGGGCCAGTCCCGAGGTGATGGCGTCGACCGTGGCAACCCCGCTGGAGCGTTCCTTCGGCGCCATCGCCGGCGTCAACACCATGAGCAGCCGCTCCAGCCAGGGTTCGACCCGGGTTATTTTGCAGTTTGACCTCGACCGCGACATCAACGGCGCGGCGCGGGAGGTGCAAGCAGCGATTAACGCCTCACGCAACCTGCTGCCCAGCGGGATGCGCAGCATGCCGACCTACAAGAAGGTCAACCCCTCCCAGGCGCCAATCATGGTGCTGTCGCTGACCTCGGACGTGCTGGAAAAGGGCCAGCTCTACGATTTGGCCTCGACCATTCTGTCGCAGAGCCTGTCGCAAGTGCAGGGCGTCGGTGAGGTGCAGATCGGCGGCAGTTCGTTGCCGGCGGTGCGCATTGAGCTCGAGCCGCAGGCGCTCAACCAGTACGGCGTGGCGCTGGACGATGTGCGCAACACCATCGCCAATGCCAACGTGCGACGACCCAAAGGTTCGGTCGAAGACGGCGAGCGGCTGTGGCAGGTGCAGGCTAACGATCAGCTGGAAAAGGCCAAGGATTACGAGTCACTGATTATTCACTATGCGGACGGTGCCGCGCTGCGCCTGAAGGACGTGGCCAAGGTCAGTGACGGTGTCGAGGACCGTTACAACAGCGGTTTCTTCAATAACGATGCTGCCGTGCTGTTGGTGATCAACCGGCAGGCCGGTGCCAACATCATCGAGACGGTCAACGAAATCAAGGCGCAGTTGCCGGCCTTGCAAGCGGTGCTCCCGGCTAGTGTGAAGCTGAATCTGGCGATGGACCGCTCGCCGGTGATCAAGGCTACGCTGCACGAGGCCGAGATGACCTTGCTGATTGCCGTGGCTCTGGTGATTTTGGTGGTGTACCTGTTCCTCGGCAATTTCCGCGCATCGCTGATTCCGACACTCGCCGTGCCGGTGTCGCTGGTTGGCACCTTTGCGGTGATGTACCTGTACGGATTCTCGCTGAACAACCTGTCGCTGATGGCGCTGATTCTGGCGACCGGGCTGGTGGTCGACGATGCCATCGTGGTGCTGGAAAACATTTCCCGGCACATCGACCAAGGCGTGCCGCCGATGAAGGCCGCGTACCTGGGCGCGGAAGAAGTGGGTTTCACCCTTCTGTCGATGAACGTGTCGCTGGTGGCAGTGTTCCTGTCGATTCTGTTCATGGGCGGTATCGTCGAGAGTCTGTTCCGGGAGTTCTCGATCACTCTGGCGGCTTCCATCATCGTCTCGCTGGTGGTCTCGCTGACGCTGACGCCGATGCTCTGCGCGCGGTGGTTAAAGCCGCACTCGCCGGGCCAGGAAAATCGTCTGCAACGCTGGAGTCAGCGTACCAACGACTGGATGGTCGGCAAATACGCTACCAGCCTTGATTGGGTATTGCGTCATCGACGCCTGACGTTGCTCAGCCTTATCGTCACAATCGGCGTGAACATCGCGCTGTATGTCGTTGTTCCCAAGACATTTATGCCTCAGCAGGACACCGGTCAACTGATCGGTTTTGTCCGCGGTGATGACGGGCTGTCATTTACCGTGATGCAGCCGAAAATGGAGATTTTCCGCCGCGAGGTGTTGAAGAATCCCGCAGTGGAAAGCGTCGCGGGGTTCATTGGTGGCAACAACGGTACCAATAACGCCTTCATGCTCGTGCGTCTGAAACCAATCAAGGAACGCGGCGTCAATGCACAAAAGGTCATCGAACAACTGCGCAAAGAAATGCCCAAGGTCCCCGGAGCGCAGCTGATGCTGATGGCCGATCAGGACCTGCAATTCGGCGGCGGGCGCGAACAGACGACCTCCCAATATTCCTACATCCTGCAAAGCGGTGACCTGAGCCTGTTGCGCGCGTGGTATCCAAAAGTGGTGACGGCGCTGAAGGCATTGCCGGAGCTGACCGCGATCGATGCTCGCGAAGGGAGCGGCGCGCAGCAGGTGACGCTGATTGTCGACCGTGATCAGGCCAAACGCCTGGGCGTCGACATGAACATGGTGACGTCGGTGTTGAACAACGCCTACAGCCAGCGGCAGATCTCGACGATCTACGACAGCCTCAACCAGTATCAGGTGGTTATGGAGGTCAATCCGAAGTACGCGCAGGACCCGATTACCCTCAACCAGGTCAAGGTCATCACCGCCGACGGCGCACGAATTCCGTTGTCGACGATTGCCCACTACGAAAACAGCCTGGCAGAAGATCGGGTCAGCCACGAAGGTCAGTTCGCCTCCGAAGACATCTCGTTCGACATGGCCGAAGGCGTGACGGTGGAGCAGGGCACCGCTGCCATCGAGCGGGCCATCGCCCGGGTTGGCTTGCCGGAAGGAGTCATCGCGAAAATGTCCGGCACTGCCGACGCGTTTGCCGCCACGCAAAAGAGCCAGCCGTGGATGATTCTGGGGGCGCTGGTGGCGGTGTACCTGGTGCTGGGCGTGTTGTATGAAAGTTATATTCATCCGCTGACCATCCTCTCGACCTTGCCGTCGGCCGGGGTCGGCGCGTTGTTGTCGATCTACGTGCTGGGCGGTGAATTCAGCCTGATCTCGTTGTTGGGGCTGTTCCTGCTGATTGGCGTGGTGAAGAAGAACGCCATTCTGATGATCGACCTCGCCTTACAACTGGAGCGGCATCAGGGCCTGGCGCCGCTTGAATCAATCCGCAGTGCCTGCCTGCAACGCCTGCGACCGATTCTGATGACCACGCTGGCGGCGATCCTCGGCGCCTTGCCGCTGCTGCTCGGCCGTGCCGAAGGTGCGGAAATGCGCCAGCCGCTGGGCCTGACCATTATCGGCGGGCTGATTTTCAGTCAGGTGCTGACCCTTTACACCACTCCGGTGGTTTACCTCTATCTCGACAAACTGCGCCATCGTTTCAACCACTGGCGTGGGGTGCGTACCGATGCTGCTTTGGAAACCCCGTTATGACTGACCGTTCGCTCACCCGTCTGCCTACATCGCTGATCACCGTGCGAGGGTCGCGTTTACTGAGCCTCACGCTGTGCGTGGCGCTGCTCAGTGGCTGCGCCATCGGCCCGGATTACCAGCGTCCACAGGCCGCCGCACCGGTGCAATACAAGGAAGCGGCTGGCTGGCGTCAGGCCAACCCGAGCGATTCCCTGGCACGTGGGGCCTGGTGGGAGTTGTACGGAGACCGCCAGCTCAATGAGCTGATCGAGCAACTCAACCGCTCCAACCAGACGGTTGCGCAGTCGGAAGCACAATATCGCCAGGCGCAAGCGTTGGTCCGCAGCGCGCGTGGGGCATTTTTCCCGACGGTGGATCTGAGTGTCGGCAAAAACCGTTCAAGCCAGGGCACCGGCAGCAGTAGTTCCAGCCTGACAAGCTCCTCCAGCGGTATTCGCGACACCTACACGGCCCAGGCCGGCGTGAGTTGGGAAGCCGATGTCTGGGGCAAATTGCGCCGGGGGCTCGAAGCCGACACCGCGAATGCCGAGGCGAGCTTTGCCGATCTGGCAGCGATGCGCCTGAGTCAGCAGTCGGAACTGGTGCAGAACTACCTTCAGTTACGCGTGATCGATGAACAGCGCCGCCTGTTGCAGGCCACTGTCGAGGCCTATCAGCGCTCGCTGAAAATGACCGAAAACCAGTATCGCGCAGGTGTTTCCGGCAAAGACGCGGTGGCGCAGGCGACAACACAACTGAAAAGCACCGAAGCCGAGATGGTTGACCTGATCTGGCAACGGGCACAGTTCGAGAATGCCATCGCGGTGCTGACTGGCGTACCACCGGCTGAGTTCAGCATTGCCGAAACCACGGACATTCCTGCACTGCCTGCTGTGCCATTGGAGCTGCCGTCGCAATTGCTCGAGCGGCGGCCGGATATCGCCTCGGCCGAGCGTTCGGTGATGGCGGCCAACGCGAACATCGGTGTCGCCAAAGCGGCGTATTACCCGGACTTCACGCTGAGTCTGAACGGCGGTTATAGCAGCAGCACGACCAACAACTGGATCAGTGTGCCTAACCGCTTCTGGTCGGTTGGCCCACAACTGGCGATGACTTTGTTCGACGGTGGTCAGCGCTCGGCGGAAGTCGATCGCAGCGAGGCGGCCTACGATGAGACTGTTGCTGCCTACCGGCAAACCGTGCTCGACGGGTTCCGAGAAGTGGAAAACTATCTGGTGCAGCTTAAAGTTCTGGAAGACGAATCGGCCGTTCGCCAGCAGGCGTTGGACGCGGCACGAGAATCGTTGCGCCTGATACAAAACCAATACAAGGCCGGGGTGATTGCCTATCTCGATGTCGTCGTCGTGCAGGCGACCGCGCTGAACAACGAGCGCAATATGCTCGATTTGATGCAGAACCGTTTGATCGCCAGCGTCCAATTGATCGCAGCACTGGGCGGCGGCTGGGTCGGCGCGCTGCAGGCGCCTGAAAAACGCTGATCGTGGTAGCAGCTGCCGAGCGCGCGAGGCTGCGTTAGAGCGCGCAGCGGTCGTAAACCTGTCGCCGCGAACTGACTGTCTGGCGACGGCTACGCCATCGGACGCAGCCTCGCGGGCTCGGCAGCTGCTACGGACTTGGGGCTTTCGTCGTTGAAGTAAAATTTTGAAACAAGCGTTTCATCGGCTTGCTGGCGTTTTGGTTATTTTGTCAGTGCGTTACTCGGGGGAACCTATACACTCGCGCGTTTTGCATCGCCGCGAATGGAAGCAATCCGGCGTGTTCAGTCTCGAGAAACAGAACCTTCATGCTCACCGGTACTTATTCCACCTCGCTAGTGGTCGTCTCGCTCTGCGTGGCGATTCTGGCCTCCTATACCGCACTGGATCTGACCGGGCGCATTGCCTCCGCCAAAGGTCGGGCCGTGCATTTCTGGACGGCGGGCGGCGCTATTGCCATGGGGATCGGTGTGTGGTCGATGCATTTTATCGGCATGCTCGCCTTCGATTTGCCAATCGACCTGGGTTACGACGTGACGCTCACCGCGTTGTCACTGATCACGGCGGTCTTGTCCTGCGGCTTCGCCCTGTGGCTGGTCAGTCAACCGCAGTTGCCGGTCTGGCAGTTGGCCTTCGGCGCGCTGGTGATGGGCGCCGGCATCAGCGCGATGCACTACACCGGTATGGCTGCGATGCGCATGCAGCCGGGCATCGATTACGATCCGACACTGTTCAGCGCTTCGTTGCTGATCGCCGTCGGCGCGTCGGGGGCGGCGCTGTGGATCGCCTTTCGGCTGCGCCAGCACTCGCCCTATGTTTGCCTGATTCGAGGTGGCGCGGCGGTGATCATGGGCATCGCCATCGTCGGCATGCACTACACCGGCATGGCCGCTGCGCGTTTTCCGGACGGCAGTTTCTGCGGCGCGGCAGTCGATGGCCTCAACGGCAAAGGCCTCGACAGCCTGGTGCTTGTCACCACGCTGGCGGTGCTGAGCATCGCGTTGCTCACGTCGATCCTCGACGCGCGACTGGAAGCACGAACGGCCAGCCTGGCCGCTTCGTTGACTGAAGCCAATCGAGAGCTCAGGCAGCTGGCCTTGCACGACAACCTCACCGGCCTGCCAAACCGGATGCTGCTGGCAGACCGGATTGACCAGGCGATGGCGAGGGTGCAGGAACAGGGCGGTTGCTTTGCGTTGATGTTCATTGATCTCGACGGATTCAAACCGGTCAATGACGCGTTTGGCCATCACATGGGCGATCAGTTGCTGCGCGAAGTCGGCCTGCGTCTGCGTGAGGATTTACGGAGCCCGGACACACTGGCACGAATCGGTGGCGACGAGTTCGTGCTGCTGGTGCAGTTGGAGGAGGCGAACGACGCCTTGGCCTTGGCCGCGCGGCAAGTCGGCTTGATCGCACGGTCGTTCCGCGTGGCCGAACATGACCTGCAGATCTCCGCAAGTGTGGGTATCGCGCTGTATCCGGGCAACGGTGAAACCGCCGATGAGCTACTGATGAATGCCGACGCGGCGATGTATCACGCCAAAGGTGCTGGCAAAAACGGCTACAGTTTTTTCGATGCGTCGATGAACAGCAACGCGCGCAAGCAACTGCAACTGCTGCAGGATTTGCGCACGGCATTGGATCAGTGCCAGTTCAGCCTTTATTACCAACCCAAATTTGACGCGAGCAACGGCCGCCCGGTTGGTGCCGAAGCGCTGCTGCGCTGGGTGCACCCGACGCAAGGCATGTTGTTACCGGACAAGTTCATCGATCTTGCAGAGAAAACCGGCCTGATAATCCCGATTGGCGAATGGGTGCTCAACGAAGCCTGTCGGCAGATGCGCGAATGGTACGTCCTTGGCTATACCGACTGGCGTATCGCGGTCAATCTTTCGGCGCTGCAGTTTTGCCATGCCGGGCTCGTGCAAAGTGTCGCCAAGGCCTTGGCCACTCACCATTTGCCGGCTAACAGCCTGACTCTGGAAATCACCGAAACCACCGCCATGAGCGACGCCGATGCGAGCATGACCGTGTTGCAGGAGCTGTCAAACATGGGGGTTGATCTGTCCATCGACGACTTCGGTACGGGTTATTCGAGCCTGATGTACCTTAAACGCCTGCCGGCCAACGAGCTGAAAATCGACCGGGGCTTCGTCCGCGATCTGGAACATGACAGCGACGATGCGGCCATCGTGTCCGCCATTGTCGCGCTGGGTCAGGCACTGGGGTTGCGCATCGTTGCCGAAGGTGTGGAAACCGGTGTTCAGCAGGATTTCCTGACGCAGCTGGGGTGCGATTCGCTGCAAGGCTATTTGCTGGGCCACCCGCTCCCGGCGGATCGGTTTATGGTCGATATCATTCGTGGAGAGCAGTTGGCTGCCGGTTGAAACATTCCGTAGCAACTGTTGAGCCTACGAGGCTGCGTCCCGCGGCGCAGCCGTCGTCAAACCGGCCAACACCCTTTACCTGAACAACCTCAGCCAATAATCTCGCGACGCCTGCGACGCCTGCGCCGCCGAACGCAGCCTCGCAGGCTCGACAGCTGCTACAGGTCATGCAAAAAACCCCGATGGCGGTTATCCTTTGCTCCGACTGCACAGGTGTGAAGCGGGAGAACAGGCAGCATGGAAAAAGTCATCGTCATCACCGGCGGCAGCCGCGGCATCGGGGCTGCCACCGCATTGTTGGCCGCGGGGCTGGGCTATCGGATCTGCATCAATTACCAATCCGATGAAGAGGCAGCGCACAACGTTCTGGAGCAGGTCCGCGCACTCGGCGCGCAAGCCATCGCCATTCGTGCTGACGTCAGCATCGAGGACGAAGTGATCGCCCTGTTCAATCGCGTGGATGCAGAGCTTGGCCGGGTGACCGCACTGGTCAACAACGCCGGCACCGTGGGGCACAAGTCCCGGGTCGATGAAATGTCCGAATTTCGCGTTCTCAAAATTCTCAAGACCAACGTTCTGGCGCCGATCCACTGTGCCAAGCACGCCATCCTGCGCATGTCGCCCAAGCACGGCGGGCAGGGCGGCAGCATCGTCAATGTGTCCTCGGTCGCGGCGCGCTTGGGCTCGCCGAATGAATACGTGGATTACGCGGCTTCAAAAGGTGCGCTGGACAGCTTCACCATCGGCTTGTCCAAAGAAGTGGCCGGTGAAGGGGTTCGCGTTAACGCGGTCAGGCCCGGCTATATCTTTACTGACTTTCATGCATTGAGCGGGGATCCGGAAAGGGTCAGCAAGCTCGAATCAGGCATTCCCATGGCTCGCGGCGGTCGGCCGGATGAAGTAGCCGAGGCGATAATCTGGTTATTGTCGGACAAGGCTTCTTATGCGACTGGGACGTTTGTCGACTTGGGCGGTGGGCGCTGAGCGCGGTCTACTGTCATTGTTGTCAGTAGACGCTAGTCTGCGGTGCATCTAGATTGGCAGTGGCCTCTCTTCTTTCGAGCGCCACGATTTGCATCGCCATACGCCTTCAATCACCGTCATCGAACCCCGCGGGTTGGCCGTTCGTGAACTGGCCTATCATCGCCGCGCGACGGGCGGTTTGCTAGAGACGCGGGTTACGCATCAGGTTCATGACGTGGCTGGGCGGCTTTGCGAGCAGCGCGATCCTCGACTGTTTGTTTCATCCCTCACTGATCCCGAAGTGCCGGTAAACCTGCGCACCATTTACAGTCTGTCAGGCCAGTCACTGTGCAGCGATAGCGTCGATGCAGGCTGGCAGCTGAGCTTGCCAGGTCCTGATGGGCTGGCGGTTAAAATGTGGGATCAGCGAGGGTGGCATCGGCGGATCGAATACGATCTGTTGCTGAGGCCGGTGGCTATTGCTGAGCACATCAGTGGCGAGCCGGAGTGTTACGCGGAGCGCATCACTTGGGGACGCTATACGCCGATTGACGCCATGCACAATCGCAGCGGCCAGCCGGTGCGCCATGATGATCCGGCGGGTAGCCGGTTGATTTCCGAGTATGGACTGTCCGGCGCGGTCCTCGAAGAAGTCCGGCATTTTCTTGCTAGCCTTGAAGCACCTGATTGGCCAGACGCAGAAGCCGAGTGCGATCTGCTACTGGAGCCGGGTGAAGGCGCACGTTGCAACTGGCGTTTCGCGGCAACCGGTGAAGTGCTGAGTCAGATGGATGCCAAGGGGCATACCCGGCATTTGCGCCATGACTGCATAGGTCAGCTGCGTGAGATTGGTCTGCAACGAGCGCAGTGCAACACCGTCGAAACCCTCGTCGGCGGTATTGAATACAGCGCAGCCGGCCAGGTCCTCGAGGAACTGGCTGGTAATGGAATACGCACAGTTTCCAGCTATGACCTGGCCAACGGACATCTCCT
>NZ_JMCL01000018.1 GCF_000690905.1 Pseudomonas sp. Ant30-3
CGCACCCGCCGAGGCCGACCATGATGATCGGAAACAGCGCTTTGGACGACAGCACCTGAACAGTGGCGCGCCAGGAAATGCGCGCAACGGCGGGCACAGGCGAGGGCGCTTTTTTCAACTGAGCATCGAGCCGCCAGAACAGCAACACGCCGATCAGACTGGCCAACGCCGCAAGGTAAAACGCTGCAGTTATCGGATAGCCCAGCGCAGCAGCCGCGCGGCCCAACAACGGACCGCTGCCGATCCCGGTCATCATGCTGCCCGACAGCAGCGCGAAGTACTTTGCGCGTTGGGCGGGCGTTACCAGGCTCGCGACGATAATCGGGCCCAAGGTGTAAAACACGCCCCAGCCCAGTCCCAGCAACAGTCCGAAAAACAGCAACAGATTGCCGAATCCAGGCGTCATCGCGAAGCCCAGACTGGCTGCCACCAACAGCATGCCAAATAGCGCAATCGAACGCGCCGCGCCGAGCAGATCCGACAGGTGACCGGAGACAATCACCGCCGCAAACGTACTGAGCATCGCCGCCGAAATCACACTGCCGGCATCGTGTTCGTTGCCGCCCCGTGAACCGATCAACAGAGACAACAAAAACGTCGAGCCGTAGGACAACGACAGCAAATAACTGGCGAGACAAAACAGGCTGAACAGCCTGCTTGAGACGTGGGACGTAGCGGTAGACATGAGGCAGTTCCTTGACCCGGTAACGGTGCTATTCCTCTGTCTATCACGCGCATCGACATTGTTAGTTGCGAGGTTATCGATGCCAGGGTAAGCGCGGGGCGGAGTAATGCGCTCAGGGGAGGCCGATTTCTTCTTTGAACAGCTCCATGAAACCCTTCAAACGCTCATGTCGGATGCGCGCGAGGCGCTGGCCGGTGGTCGTCTGGAAACCGTCCGCCAGGTGCAGCAACTTGGTCTGGAAGTGATCGAGGCAAAAACGTTTGTCATCGTAATCACGCGCTTTTGCTTCTGGGTCCTGCGGGTCGTACAACGCGCTGCCCATGCGTCCGGCGATGTAAAAGGTGCGGGCCACGCCGAGCATGCCGAGGGAGTCGAGGCGGTCGGCGTCCTGCATGATCTTCGCTTCCAGGGTGAGGGGGGCGATGTCGGCGGAAAAGCTGTGTGCGTGAATGGCGTGGGCGACAGCGCTGATTTTCATGCTAGGCCACGCCAGGGTGACCAACACGGCAGACGCTTTCTCGGCGGCCAAACGTGACGCCTGTGAACGCAACGGCGAGTTCTTCTCCACCGCTACGCAATCATGCAAAAGCACCGCCGCCAGCAACACGTCAAGGTCGCCACCTTCTTCAGCATGAAGCGTGCGCACGTTGTGCCACACCCGTTGCAGATGAGACAGATCGTGCGCGCCGTCTTCGGAAGGTTCCAGCGCATGGGGCAGCAGTTGTACCGCCAGCAGCTGCAACGGTGCAAAGGCATCAATGGTCATAGACATCCTGTTCAGTGAAAACATTTTTTGGCAGCGACTCTACCTTGTAGCAGCTGGCGCAGCCTGCGTTCGGCTGCGCAGCAGTCGTGAAAAACCTGCGTACACGGTTCACCTGTAACACCGCAACGCCTGATTTCACGACTGCTGCACAGCCGAACGCAGGCTTCGCCAGCTGCTACAGATACTCCACCAGCTGCTACACATGCTCCTTGGGCCCGGCTGTGAATTTCCAGTGTGACGAGTGGCGTGTGCCGACTTAGTATGGCGTTTTCAACTTATCGAACAAGGCATGTCCATGACCATCGAAATCCGCCCGGCGACTCCCAGCGATGCGCCGCAGATCCTCGGGTTCATTACCGAACTGGCCGACTACGAACGTGCCCGTCACGAAGTCATCGCCAGCGTCGCCGACATCGAGCGCAGCCTCTTCAGCGAAGGCGCCACCGCCCACGGTCTGATCTGCCTGCGCGACGGCCAGCCCATCGGCTTCGCCGTATTCTTCTTCAGTTATTCCACCTGGCTCGGCAGCAATTGCCTGTACCTCGAAGACCTCTACATCACCCCCGAACAACGCGGAGGCGGTGCAGGCAAGACCCTGTTGCGCCACCTAGCAAAAATCGCCTGCGCCAACGACTGCGGCCGTTTCGAATGGAGCGTGCTGGACTGGAACAAACCGGCGATCGACTTCTACGAATCCATCGGCGCACGCCCGCAGGAAGAGTGGGTGCGGTATCGGATGGATGGCAAGGTTTTGCGCGAGTTCGCCCAGGGCCAATGATGAATTATGGCAAGCAAATGTTTATTTGATTGTCGGCAAGGCGCTGGCTCGGCACTATAGGCGCGCACTTTTCGCGCGCTCATGGATGACACCTGCAATGCCTCTGGCAAAAATTCTCCATGCCCGTGGAGCCTTCGCCCCGTTACCGATTGATCGGCGATGAGCGGATTACGGGCGACAATGCGTCTCTACGGGCTGGTAAAAAACCTAGGCTCGAGCGACAACCCGCACCGCCAGGCGGTAGACATTCTCTGCATCACAAACCGCATGGGCGGCAAAGCCATTCGCGCTTTTGTTTCGCGGCTGGACGCCGAGTTGATGGCGCGCGGCGCGGGGTTTGAGGCCTACCGCGTAATACCCCTGTGCACCTTCGATCCGAATCCGTTTCTGGCAGCGCATCAAGGCTGGCTGGCGTTGCACGTGTGCTGCGGCTTTGTCGCCCCGGCCGGTCAATCGTTAATGCACAAAGGTACGCTGTCGCCGATGGGCTGGTACGTCTACTCCCAGATTGGCCATTGGACGTCTGAGCATCATCTGGATCTCGGCCCGCAGATGGCCGACCTGTTGCAAACCGCCTACGAGCGTCATCAGTTGATCAGCTACAACACTTGGCTCAACCAACTCGACGATGTCTCGCCCGCGGAATTGGCCTGGCATGCCGACCAAGCCTGGGGACAACTGCAATCCACCCCGCAAGGAAAAAGTCGCGAGCATCGCCATGCGCTGTTCGACCCCGTCGACAACCGCTGGCGCTTCTGCGCGACCGACATCGACATCTGCCTACCGCCCCCGGAACCTCTGAAGCAAGGAGCTTTAAATTGAGTGGAAAACCCGCTGCCCGCGTCACTGACCCGACAGCATGCCCATTGCCAGGCCATGGCACTAACCCGATTGTCTCTGGCTCGCCCGACGTCTTCTTCGACGGCCTCGCCGCCGCCCGCATGACCGATACATCGGCCTGCGGCAGCCCTATCACGGGCGCCGTCTCCGGCACCGTATTTATCAACGGCCTGAATGCCGCGATGCTTGATAGCACCGGAGGGCACGGCAATGTCGTGGTCGGTGGGTCGGGGACGGTTATTATTGGGCAGAGTGGTGGAGGGGCAACGTTTAGTGGGCTGTTGCCGATGCCGGTGCATTTTACCGACAGATTGCAAGTGACGAATGAGGCGACTGGAGACCCTGTACCCTATCACGCCTACACCATTATACGAGGTGATGGCAGTGAGGAACACGGTGTAACCGATGCGTTTGGATTTACGCATACGGTCAGTTCGCACCTGGCTGAAACCATCAAATTGTTTGTGGAGTGATGGAATTGACCGAAGTCAGTGCGCCGACTGAAACTCCTCATACCAAGAGAGAAGCGAGGACCCACACACTCACGTGCAAGACGGATCAGTCTAATAAACAAGTGGCAATTGCTCTTCGAGATTTTGTAGTCTTTTTTATTGGTGGTGCGGGGGATCAGCAAAGCTATTACTTTAGTGGTCCTAATAATAATGTCGATGATATTCGTCAGATTTTCATGGACGATGCGAGAGTTTTGAAGTTTCCAGTGGGTAAGTTTGAGTCGTGGCCCCTCAGCTATAATGACTTTGTCAGCGAAAAAGACTTGAACGAAAAAGTGCTAAGGAAGATACCAGGCTGTTCAACAGCGGTATACATTATCGGACATAGCCTTGGGGCTTGGAATGGCGCTCATCTCTCGGCTGTTTTAACGGATAAAGGTTATACCGTACGAATGCTGTTGACCATTGATCCCGTTGGCGAAGGTGCGATCGTTTGGGGGATTTCAAATATATACAGATTGCAACCTAAGCCGAAGGCAAAGTACTGGGTAAATATCCGCGCCGCGCCACTAAAACCCAATGCATCGGATGGTGTTGCGGAATTTGGTGAGCAGTGGGAAATTACCACGGGGCCCGATGTGATGGGGCGAGTAGATGTGAATCATGCGGATGCTAATATCATGTATCTTCGACCTTTAAATAATGGAAAAACAGCTCGCCAGATTTTGAATGAATCTATATTGAATTTGTTTAGGGGTAATGCTTGATGTTACGATTTTCTTTATTTGGGTTAATCGTGCTGTGTACTTCCTGTTCTTTGAACCATGGCAAACCAATTGCAACATTGACGTATTCTGATATTGCGGAGTTGGAGGGTACAGGCATATATCAAGTTCGTTTTACTTCGGATGTAGAAATTCTGGAGTTATTCAAGTCGCACATCGGGCAGGGGTTGATCTGCTCTGTAGGAAAAGATCTCGACTTTTCGGTAGCCCACCAAATAAAGCGCTCTGGGTATGGTTTCGTCGAGCGCATTGAAGATGCTTCTGAAAAAAAATATCAGGCTCGTGTCATTTTCAGGGAATCAACTGGAGAAAAAGGGGCGGAGATTTTTCCTGAAGGCGAGGCGCTGAAGCATTGGATCGCAAGTGATAAGTATATTTCCTGCATCTTTCGGTCTCACTCCACTACCTACAAGACCTATTTTTCGAACGTTATGCGTGTTCCCACTGGCGATTTAGTTCGCGCAATCGAAAGATAACCACGCGTTCACACTCGGGGTTCGGATATCGGTTTTGTGCAGTGCCCGTTCCCATAGCGGCCTGGTTCAGGGCTGGAGCAAACGCCCGCTCCGGGCGGCGTACACCATCATCAGAGGTCATGGACTCCTGAGCCCGGTTAGCGGATCAAGACAGTAATAGCTATGGGGTAGGAGCCCGCCCGAATGGAGGACTGCGCGTCATCTTCATTAAAGACTTGCAACCCGGATAAGCACTAGGTAGGCATGCATTGAATCTATCCCATATTATGAGACGCCAAATTACATATTGAGATTTTGTACCTCCCAGGTTTATAGTCCAGCTCACTCACTGTCCAAAAAACAAAACAGGTGAACGATGCTGGCGCAATTGATCGCGCTCGATTGGGGGACGACCTCATTACGTGCTTACAAACTCGCCGAGGGTGGCCAGGTGCTCGAACAGCGTTCGCTGTCTTCGGGGATCATGCAGCTACCAGAGACGGCGCGAGTCATCAACGGTCAGCTGTGCGCTGACGGTTTTGAACTGGCGTTCGATGAAGCGTGCGGTGACTGGCTCGACGCGCAGCCGGAGCTGCCGGTGATTGCCTGCGGCATGGTCGGCAGCGCTCAAGGCTGGCGCGAAGCCGCCTACTGCGACACGCCGGCGAACGTCGCCAATCTCGGAAACTCCCTACAAACAGTTCGCAGTCTGCGCGGTGTCGATGTGCACATCGTGCCGGGTGTGATTCAGCGTTCGACGCTGCCGAATGTGATGCGCGGCGAAGAGACTCAGGTGCTCGGAGTTCTGCAGAATTTGCCGGCCGAGGCGGGCGCCGATCTGTTGATCGGCCTGCCAGGCAGTCATTCGAAATGGGTCGAAGTGATTGATGGCCGCATCGTGCATTTCGATACCTTCATGACCGGCGAAATCTTCGCCGTCCTCAGCGAACACAGCATCCTCGGGCGCACCCAGCAGCGCGGTGCCTCTTTCGACGGCGACGCATTCGATCGCGGTGTGCAAACAGCCTTGTCGGCGGACGGTGAAATCGGTCCGCTATCGACGGTGTTCAGCGCTCGCAGCCTTGGTTTGACCGGTGAACTCAGTGCTGGTGCGCAACCGGATTACCTGTCCGGCCTGCTGATCGGTCATGAGCTGGCGGCGTTGGCCAACGTTCAGCGTCGGCGCCGCAAAACCGTGCACCTGCCTTCGATCATTCTGATCGGCAACGCCCAATTGTGCAGTCGTTACAGCCGGGCGCTCGACGCCTGCGGTTTCGCTCGCGTGACGCTGGCCGAGCAAGCCACCGAACGCGGGTTGTGGCAGTTGGCGCTGGCCGCCGGACTGGTCGCAGCACATCCATCCCGTTAAACCTGAATGGAGGTCTGACATGCTTAAACAAGCACTGGCGCAAAACGGTCTGATCGCGATCCTGCGCGGCCTGCGGCCACAAGAAGCCGCGGCTATCGGAGAAGTCCTGTATGCCGCCGGATTTCGCGTCATCGAGGTGCCGCTCAATTCCCCTGAGCCGTACGAAAGTATCCGCATCCTGCGCAGTACGTTGCCTGCCGATTGCCTGATCGGCGCGGGCACGGTCCTGACCCCGGAACACGTCGAGCAAGTGAAAGCAGCGGGGGGCCAGGTGATCGTCATGCCCCACAGCGATGCCAAGGTTTTACGCGCAGCGAAAGCGGCAGGGCTCTACCTGTCGCCAGGTGTCGCGACGCCGACCGAAGCCTTCGCCGCGTTGGCCGAAGGCGCGGACATCCTGAAGCTGTTTCCTGCCGAGCAGATGAGCCCGGCCGTCGTCAAAGCCTGGCTCGCGGTACTGCCGGCCGGAACGATTCTGGCGCCGGTCGGCGGCATCACCCCGGACAACATGCAGGTGTTCATCGACGCGGGCGTCAAAGGCTTTGGCCTTGGATCCGGCCTGTTCAAACCCGGCATGACGCCTGAGCAAGTGGCGACCAATGCCGAAGCCTACGTGGCGGCCTGGAAAGCGCTTCGTTAAGAATCTTCAAGCGCTGCTAGCGCTGTATCTAACAAGAACTGCATTTATAAGAGGCACGAGATGAAAATCACCAAACTGACCACCTTCATCGTTCCACCGCGCTGGTGCTTCCTCAAGGTCGAAACCGACGAGGGCGTGACCGGTTGGGGCGAGCCCGTGGTTGAAGGCCGCGCGCACACTGTCGCCGCAGCCGTTGAGGAATTGTCCGACTACCTGATCGGCAAAGACCCACGCAACATCGAAGACATCTGGACCGTGCTTTACCGCGGCGGCTTCTACCGAGGCGGCGCGATTCACATGAGCGCGCTGGCCGGTATCGACCAAGCGTTGTGGGACATCAAGGGCAAGGCCTTGGGTGTGTCGGTCAGTGATCTGCTAGGTGGCCAGGTGCGTGACAAGATTCGCGTGTATTCGTGGATCGGCGGCGACCGCCCGGCGGACACCGCACGCGCCGCGAAAGAGGCCGTCGAACGCGGTTTCACCGCGGTAAAGATGAACGGCACCGAAGAGCTGCAGTTCCTTGATTCTTTCGAAAAAGTCGACCTTGCACTGGCCAACGTTGCTGCCGTTCGTGATGCGGTCGGGCCGAATGTCGGTATCGGTGTGGACTTCCATGGTCGCGTGCACAAGCCGATGGCTAAGGTGCTGATGAAGGAACTCGACCCGTACAAACTGATGTTTATCGAAGAACCGGTGCTCAGCGAAAACTACGAAGCGTTGAAAGAACTTGCACCGTTGACCAGCACACCGATTGCCCTCGGCGAACGCTTGTTCTCGCGCTGGGATTTCAAGCGCGTGCTCAGCGAAGGTTACGTCGACATCATTCAGCCGGATGCCTCCCACGCTGGCGGTATTACCGAGACGCGCAAGATTGCCAACATGGCCGAAGCCTACGACGTGGCGCTGGCGCTGCACTGCCCGCTGGGCCCGATTGCGTTGGCTGCGTGCCTGCAACTGGATGCGGTTTGCTACAACGCGTTTATTCAGGAACAGAGCCTGGGCATTCACTACAACGAGAGCAACGACCTGCTGGATTACGTCAAGGATCCGCGGGTGTTCGATTACGACAAAGGCTTCGTGAAGATTCCGAACGGCCCAGGGCTGGGAATCGAGATCAACGAGGAATATGTGATCGAACGCGCGGCCGTCGGCCACCGCTGGCGCAACCCGATCTGGCGCCATGCCGATGGCAGTTTTGCCGAGTGGTGAGTCCTTTCTGACTCCACACAAACCCCTGTGGGAGCCAGCCTGCTGGCGATTTCGTCGACACATCCAGCGCTTACGGTGACTGACACACCGCCATCGCCAGCAGGCTGGCTCCCACAGTTTGATCTTCATGGACAAGGAGATCGGCAGCATTCCATTTTTAATCCGACCTCAATAAACATAAAAAGAGGCACACCCCATGCAACCGCAAACCCTCACCGGGCAGGCGTCGTTGGTGGCGCCCAGCCGCAAGCGATTTTTCATCATGGTGCTGTTGTTCATCACCGTGGTCATCAACTACCTGGACCGCAGCAACCTGTCGATTGCCGCCCCGGCGCTGACCAGCGAACTGGGAATCGACCCGATCCACGTCGGCCTGATCTTCTCCGCGTTCGGCTGGACCTACGCCGCCATGCAGATCCCCGGCGGCTGGCTGGTGGACCGCGTGCCGCCACGTATTCTCTACAGCGTCGCGCTGCTGCTGTGGTCGATCGCCACGGTGATGCTCGGCTTCGCCGCCAGTTTCATCGCGTTGTTCGTGCTGCGCATGGCCGTTGGTGCGCTCGAAGCGCCGGCGTACCCGATCAACAGCCGCGTGGTCACCACCTGGTTTCCGGAGCGCGAACGCGCCACGGCGATCGGTTTCTACACCTCGGGACAATTTGTCGGTCTGGCATTTCTGACGCCGGTGCTGGCCTGGCTGCAGCATCAGTATGGCTGGCACATGGTGTTCGTCAGCACCGGTGCGGTGGGCATTCTCTGGGCGGTGATCTGGTACGCGGTGTATCGCGAGCCACGGGATTTCAAGGGTGTCAATGACGCCGAAATCGAGCTGATCCGCGAAGGTGGCGGGTTAGTGGACATCCAGGCCGAACAGGCCAAGGTCAAAGCCAAGTTCAGCTGGACCGATCTCGGCATTGTGCTGACCAAACGCAAACTCTGGGGCATCTACCTCGGCCAGTTCTGCCTCAATTCGACCTTGTGGTTTTTCCTGACGTGGTTCCCGACCTACCTGGTGAAATACCGTGGCATGGATTTCATCAAGTCCGGCCTGCTGGCGTCGCTGCCGTTTCTCGCGGCCTTCGTCGGTGTGCTGTGCTCGGGTTTCTTTTCCGATTTTTTGATCCGGCGCGGCTACACCGTGGGTTTCGCGCGCAAACTGCCGATCATCGGCGGCCTGCTGATTTCGACCTCGATCATCGGCGCCAACTTTGTTGACTCGACGCCGCTGGTGATTGCATTCCTGGCGTTGGCATTTTTCGGCAACGGCCTGGCATCGATCACCTGGTCGCTGGTGTCCACCTTGGCACCGGCGCGGTTGCTGGGGCTGACCGGTGGCGTGTTCAACTTCATCGGTAACCTGTCAGCGATCACCACGCCAATCGTCATCGGTTTTCTCGCCACCGGAGACTCGTTCGCGCCGGCGATCACCTACATCTCGGTTCTCGCATTGATCGGTGCACTTTCCTACGTGTTACTGGTGGGCAAGGTCGAGCGGATCAAGTTGTAGTCGCAGCCGTCGGGCGACCATAATGCCGCCCGTTCACTTGCTCAACGGTAAAGGCTGGATATGCAGGAAGACGCCCCAAAAATCGCCAAGGACGCCGCTCCGACTGGCACCCAGACATTGCTTCGCGGTCTCGGTGTGGTTCAGGCCGTGGCCAGTGGCGCCCGCGATCTCAAGGAAATCGCCCGGCTGATCGGCACCACGCGCAGCACTACCCATCGTCTGGCCAGTTGCCTGGTGGACGAACGCTATTTACGCGTGGTGCCGCAGGTCGGCTATCTGCTGGGGCCGAAGCTGATCGAGTTGGGTTTTCAGGCGCGTGAAGAATTGCCGCTGGTTACCCTCGCTGCTCCGTATCTGGATGAGCTGTCGGCGTTGACCGGCGACACCATTCACTTGGCGATTCGTGAAGGCGACGAGGTGCTTTACCTGCACAAAAATCCGGGGCGCAATGGCCCGGAAATGCGCTCGCGGGTCGGCCATCGCATGCCGCTGGCGCGCACCGGGATCGGCAAAGCGTTAATGCTGGATGACACCCGGCAAGAGTGGCAGCGACTGTACGAAGTCAGCCTGCCGGCGGGTGGGAAAAATCAGTTCTGGCCGCTGCACCCTGAACAATCCTGGGAGCAGTTTCAGCAGCGCATGGTCGAGTATGTCGCGGGTGGTTACGCCTTTGACCTGGAAGACAACGAGCCGTCGATCCGCTGTGTGGCGGCGCCGATTCGCGATGCCAGCAAACGCATCGTCGCCGGCATCAGCATCGCCAGCACCGTACCGTACATGCCGCTGGAAAAAATGGCCGAGCTGATTCCCCTGATCAAAGGGGTCACAGCCCGGCTCTCGGCGGAGCTGGGGCTGAAGATAGCTTGAAGGATCAGGCTTTCAGGGTCGCCATGTCGATCACGAAGCGGTACTTCACGTCACCGGCAATCATGCGGGTGTAGGCTTCGTTGATCTGACGGATGTCGAGCATTTCGATGTCGCAGGTGATGTCGTGCTCGGCGCAGAAATCCAGCACTTCCTGGGTTTCCGCGATTCCGCCGATCAGCGAGCCGGCCAATACGCGACGGCTCATCACCAGCTTGCCGGCATGTACCGGTGGCTCAACCGGTTCAATCAGGCCGACCAGGATGTGCACGCCGTCGAAACGCAGCGTATCCAGGTAGGGATTGAGGTCGTGTTGCACCGGAATGGTGTCGAGCAGGAAATCGAAATGTCCGGCGGCGGCTTTCATCTGTTCAGCATCGGTGGACACGATGACGTGATCCGCACCTTGGCGACGGCCTTCCTCAGCCTTGCTTGCCGAGCGAGTGAACAACGTCACTTCCGCGCCCATGGCTTTGGCGAACTTGATGCCCATGTGGCCGAGGCCGCCCATGCCGAGGATGCCGACCTTGTCACCGGCCTTGACGCCGTAATGCTTGAGCGGCGAATAGGTGGTGATACCGGCGCAGAGAATCGGCGCGGCGCTGGCCAGGTCAAGCTTCTCCGGGATGCGTACGACAAAATGCTCGCTGACCACGATGCTGTCGGAATACCCGCCCATGGTGTTGCTGCCGTCCACGCGGTCCGGGGTGGCGTAGGTCATGGTCGGACCTTCGAGGCAGTATTGCTCGAGGTTTGACTGGCAGGCTTCGCAGCTGCGGCACGAGTCGACCATGCAGCCCACACCGACCAGGTCGCCGATTTTGTGTTGGGTGACGTTCGCACCGACTGCGGTAACTTTGCCTACGATCTCGTGACCCGGCATCAGCGGATAAACAGCAATGCCCCACTCGTTGCGGGCCTGGTGGATGTCGGAATGGCAAACGCCACAGTAAAGAATGTCGATCGCCACGTCGTCGGCGCGCGGGCTGCGACGTTCGAATTTCATCGGGGCGAGGGGAGTGGTTGCTGACTGGGCGGCGTAGCCGATGGCGGTGTACATAGTGAACCTCGCAAATGCAGTGACAAGTGAGGCTGTGAAGTCTGGGCGCCCAGCCCCGGTGTCGGCCATGACGATTCCTACGGCAGTCATGCCTAATCCTCCGGGATGTGCCTTCGATTGGTCGCATTGAGCGTCAGACCTGCGATGATGCTTTCATGCCTTTTTCCTTGATTTTTTCCGTGCAGGGTTTTCCATGTTGTTGACCCGTCATCTCGACGCCAACGCCACGTTGGTGTCATTGGTCCAGCCGCTGACCACGCGCGACGGCTTCGCACCGACCGCGTTGCCAGGCGTGCAGGTACTGCGTGCCAGTTGCGATGTTGCGCGGGGGCCGCAGATCTACGAGCCAAGCCTGGTGATCATCGCCCAAGGCAGCAAACTGGCGTATCTGGGCCCGCGGACGCTGGAATACGGTGCCGGGCATTATCTGATTCAGGCGCTGCCGGTGCCTTTCGAGTGCGAAACGTTTGCCGCGCCAGATGGCCCTATGTTGGGCGTTTCCATCGCGATCGATCGCGTGCTGCTCGGTGAGCTGGTATTGGCCATGGGCCTGGCGCCGGGTAGAAATATCCAGGCGCAAACCCCCGAGTCGATGACCTCGGCCGTGCTCGATGATGCGATGCGCGGTTGCGTCGAGAGGCTCTTGCGCTGTCTGCACGATCCACTGGAATGCCAGATCATGGGGCAGGCTCGTTTGCGCGAATTGCTGTTCGTGGCGTTACGCGGGCCGCAAGCCGATGTGTTACGGGCGCTGGTGGAGCAGCAAGGGCAGTTCGCGCGAATCGCTGCGTCACTGAATCATCTGCACGCGCATTACACCGAACCGTTGAACGTCGAAACCCTGGCCAGTTGCGCCAACATGAGTGCCTCGACCTTTCATGAGCATTTCAAGCGCAGTACGTTGTTGTCACCGGTGCAGTATTTGAAACGATTGCGCTTGCTCAAGGCGCAGACCTTGCTGGTCGCGGAGGGGCTGGGTGTGGCGCAGGTTGCTCATCGGGTCGGGTATCAAAGTACGTCGCAGTTCAGCCGCGAGTACAAGCGTTACTTCGAGCGCAGCCCGGGGGGTGAGCGCGCGGCCTGATTCACGGTAATTACTTGTAGGAGCCGGCTTGCTGGCGATTGCGTTAGGTCAGTCGACATCTGATTATCTGGGCGGACGCTATCGCCAGCAAGCCGGCTCCTACAAAGAGTGTGTCGTCTGAATCCCGGGCAACAAAAAGGCCCCCGTTTCGGGAGCCTTGATGTTCAGGCGTTCAAGTTACATGTTCGGGTAAGTCGGGCCGCCAGCACCTTCCGGTGCCACCCAGGTGATGTTCTGTGCAGGGTCCTTGATGTCGCAGGTCTTGCAGTGAACGCAGTTCTGGGCGTTGATCTGGAAGCGCTTCTCGCCGTCCTCCTTGGTGATCACTTCGTACACGCCGGCCGGGCAATAGCGCTGCGCAGGCTCATCGTAGAGTGGCAGGTTTTTGCCGATCGGGATGCTCGGGTCGGTCAGCTTCAGGTGGCAGGGTTGTTCTTCTTCATGGTTGGTACCGGAGATGAACACCGAGCTGAGTTTGTCGAAGCTGATCTTGCCATCCGGTTTCGGGTAGTCGATCTTCTTGCAGTCCGCCGCGAGTTTCAGGCACGCATAATCCGGCTTGTTGTCGTGCAAGGTGAACGGCAGCTTGCCGCCGAAGATGTTCTGGTCGAGCCAGTTGAAACCGCCGCCGACAATGGCGCCATATTTGTGGATCGCCGGCCCGAAGTTGCGGCTGGCGAACAATTCGTCGTAGAGCCAGCTCTTCTTGAACGCGTCGACGTAAGTGGTCAGTTCTTCGGTGCCGTCTTTCTCGGCGAACAGTGCCTCGGCCACGGATTCAGCGGCGAGCATGCCGGACTTCATCGCCGTGTGGCTGCCTTTGATCTTGGCGAAGTTCAGGGTACCGAGGTCGCAGCCGATCAACGCGCCGCCCTTGAAGACCATTTTCGGCAGCGAATTCAGGCCACCTTTGCAGATCGCGCGGGCGCCGTAGCTGACGCGTTTGCCGCCTTCCAGGTACTGCTTGAGCACCGGGTGATGCTTGAGGCGCTGGAATTCGTCGAACGGCGACAGGAAGGTGTTGCTGTAGGAAAGATCGATGATCAGGCCAACCACGACCTGATTGTTTTCCAGGTGATAGAGGAACGAGCCGCCGGTGTTTTCGCTGCCCATGATGTCCATCGGCCAACCGGCGGTGTGCACAACCAGGCCTGGCTGATGCTTGGCCGGGTCGATGTCCCAGATCTCTTTCAGGCCGATGCCGTAGTGCTGGGCGTCGGCGTCGCTGTCGAGGTTGAAGCGCTTGATCAATTGCTTGCCGATGTGTCCGCGGCAGCCCTCGGCGAACAGCGTGTACTTGCCGCGCAATTCCATGCCTGGCGTGTACAGGCCTTCTTTCGGATGACCTTCGCGGTCAACCCCGAGATCGCCGGTGATGATCCCGCGGACCACGCCGTTCTCGTCGAACAGCGCTTCCTGAGCGGCGAAGCCCGGGTAGATTTCAACGCCGAGGTTTTCCGCCTGTTGTGCCAGCCAGCGGCACAGGTTGCCCAGCGAAATGATGTAGTTGCCTTCGTTGTGCATGGTCTTGGGCACAAAGAAGTCAGGAATTTTTTGCGCGCTCTCGGCGTTTTTCAACACGAAGATATCGTCGCGGGTGACGGGCGTATGCAACGGCGCGCCGAGTTCTTTCCAATCCGGGAACAGTTCGTTCAGGGCGCGGGGTTCGAATACCGCACCGGAAAGAATGTGAGCACCGACTTCGGAGCCTTTTTCGACCACGCAGACGCTGATTTCCTTACCGGCTTCGGCGGCCTTCTGCTTCAAGCGGCAGGCGGCTGACAAACCAGCGGGGCCGGCACCGACGATGACCACGTCGAATTCCATGTATTCGCGTTCCACAGGCTATCTCCTACTCAAGGCTCAACAGTTTTTTTTCTAATTGGAGGTTTGGTGTCGCATCCATGAATTCCCGCGCAGGGCGCAGAACAGGACAATCGATAGACCACCTTTCTCTCTGGGTGGCGCATTATATCTACACCACTTGCAGCGTCCAATACAAACGTTTGTTTGAATCGGCTCCAGGCCAGAGAAATCAAAGTCACCGTGGCTTATGAACGGCTATTTTGCCGTATTGACCGGAATAGGCGTTCCGGTCAAGATACGGTCGGTTTTGCGCTCGCCGTAGGCTGACTGCAGGTTTCAGGAGCACCTCTAAAGGCAGGGCGATGGCGGTACAGGTGATGCGCAGCGCAGGTTCGGCTCGCAGTTTACACGCCACGATCGGTAATGACTTGTCGGTCACCACTGACGGACGGTCATTAACCGCGTGAGCTGCATTCACCTGCTCAGTTGCCAGCGTTTTTAGAGGTGCCCTTGCGCCGATGAGTATCAACCGCCAGGTTCGCCTAGGCGGCTTTCTTTTCACCGGAGAGTAACGAGGAATCCATGAAGGTTCTTGTAGCTGTCAAACGCGTTGTTGATTACAACGTCAAGGTTCGCGTCAAGGCGGACAATTCCGGCGTCGACCTCGCCAACGTCAAGATGTCGATGAACCCGTTCTGCGAAATCGCAGTGGAAGAAGCCGTACGCCTGAAAGAAAAAGGTGTTGCGACTGAAATCGTCGTCGTCTCCATCGGCCCGACCACCGCTCAGGAGCAACTGCGCACCGCGCTGGCTCTGGGTGCCGATCGCGCCATCCTCGTCGAATCCGCTGAAGACCTGACTTCGCTGGCCGTTGCCAAGCTGCTCAAGGCTGTAGTCGATAAGGAACAGCCTCAGCTGGTGATCCTTGGCAAACAGGCCATCGATAGCGACAACAACCAGACTGGCCAGATGCTCGCTGCATTGAGCGGTTATGGTCAGGGCACTTTCGCTTCGAAAGTCGAAGTGTCCGGCGACAGCGTTGCCGTGACCCGCGAAATCGACGGTGGCGCGCAGACAGTTTCCCTGAAACTGCCGGCCATCGTCACCACCGACCTGCGTTTGAACGAGCCGCGTTACGCGTCCTTGCCAAACATCATGAAAGCCAAGAAGAAGCCTCTCGAAGTGCTGACTCCGGACGCTTTGGGCGTTTCCACCGCCTCCACCAACAAGACCGTAAAAGTCGAAGCGCCGGCTGCACGCAGCGCAGGCATCAAGGTCAAGTCCGTGGCTGAACTGGTTGAAAAACTCAAGAACGAAGCGAAGGTAATCTAAATGACTATCTTGGTTATTGCTGAACACGACAACAAAGTGCTGGCCCCGGCCACGCTGAACACCGTGGCTGCTGCTGCCAAAATCGGCGGCGACATCCACGTTCTGGTTGCAGGTCAGGGCGCTGGCGCCGTGGCTGAAGCCGCTGCGAAAATCGCTGGCGTGGCAAAAGTGCTGGTGGCTGACAACGCCGCTTACGAGCATCAATTGCCGGAAAACGTTGCTCCACTCGTGGCCGAGCTGGGCGCTGGCTACAGCCACATCCTGGCCGCCGCGACCTCCAACGGCAAAAACATTCTGCCGCGCGTTGCCGCTCAGCTGGACGTTGACCAGATCTCCGAGATCATCTCGGTTGAAAGCGCCGATACCTTCAAGCGCCCGATCTACGCCGGTAACGCGATCGCCACCGTTCAGTCGAACGCGGCGATCAAAGTGATCACCGTGCGTGCCACCGGTTTCGATCCGGTTGCTGCGGAAGGTGGTTCGGCTGCCGTTGAAGCCGTGGCTGCTGCGCACAACGCTGGCACTTCGAGCTTTGTTGGCGAAGAGCTGGCAAAGTCCGATCGTCCGGAACTGACCGCTGCCAAGATCGTCGTTTCCGGCGGCCGCGGCATGCAGAACGGCGACAACTTCAAGCACCTGTACGCCCTGGCCGACAAGCTGGGCGCTGCCGTAGGTGCTTCCCGCGCCGCGGTCGACGCAGGTTTCGTACCCAACGACATGCAGGTCGGTCAGACCGGCAAGATCGTTGCGCCACAGCTGTACATCGCGGTCGGTATCTCCGGCGCGATTCAGCATTTGGCCGGCATGAAAGACTCCAAGGTGATCGTTGCGATCAACAAGGACGAAGAAGCGCCGATCTTCCAGGTGGCCGATTACGGCCTGGTCGCGGACTTGTTCGAAGCCATCCCCGAGTTGGAGAAGCTGGTCTAATCCAGCCGCTTCACTTATAAAGAGCCCGGCCTTTTGGTCGGGTTTTTTTTGCCTTCTGAAACAGAGTTGGATAGGAGAGCGTCGTGCGGCAAGTATTTGGTTGGTCAACGCTGCTGGGGTTGGCGCTATTGCCAGGGCTGTCGTTGGCCGCAGGCAAGTGCGAACGCTTGGTCGTCACCGGCAGCCCGGACGCGCCGCCGTACCTCTGGCAAGATCCGGAAAATCCAAAAAAACTGATCGGCGCCAGTGCCGATCTGTTGCAGCACGTGGCGGGGCAGATGGGGATCAAGGTCGACCTGCTCTACGCCGGCAAGCGGTCGCAGGCACTCGACGAAGTTCGCAGCGGGCGCATGGACATGCTCGCCGATGCGCCGTTGACTGTGACTGAGCTCGAGTCCCTCGATTACATCCACCCGCCGTTACTGGAAAATGATTATCTGGTCTGGACCAGAAAAGACTCCGCTCTGGTGTATAACCAGGCCGCCGACCTGCACGGCCATTCCGGTGCCGTGTCGGAAAAGTCTCGAATGACCTCGGAATTTGCATCGTTCGCCGAGCAGCAATTGACCCTCGTGCGCACGCCAAACCTGACGCAGGCCTTGCAGAAACTGCTCTTGGGCGAAGTGGAGTTTGTTCTTGCTGGGCGCTATTCCGGTCTGGCAGCGGCGCAGTCGTTGAGCATGGCCAATGACCTGATCGCACGCGATCAACCCATAGACAAACCGGGCCTGTTCCTCGCGGTTTCGCATAACTCGGCCTGCAACGATCCGTGGTTGCGCGGACAGCTGACGAAAAAGATGACAGAATTGCCCGCGTCCGGACTGGCAGAGGCTGCCTTGCAGCGCAATATCGAGCGCTGGAAGTCGCAGCAGCAACAACCTGTCAGTACCCCAAAACAGTAGGGATTTTTAGTGAGTATTCGACCTCTTTTCGCTGCCCTGGCCGTTGTGGCTCTGGCGGGTTGTGCAGCCGATCCGGCGCCGAATGAACAAATCCGCCTGACGGAACAGGCACTCATACAGGCCAAGGCCGTGGGTGCCACCGCCGACGATGTGCCCGAAATGAAGCTGGCGGAACAAAAGTTCAACCGCGCCCAGGGCGACATGACCGACGAATCCTACAAGCATGCCCGCATGCGCGCCGAACAGGCCGAACTGGATGCACGTCTGGCCGAGGCAAAGGTCCTGACTCTGAAAAGCCAGGAAAAGCTGAACGTGCTCGACACTCGCATCGCTCGCCTGCGCAAGCAGCTGGGAGATGCCCAATGAACCTTAAGTCAAAAGCCCTCGGCGGTTTGCTTCTGGCTGGGTGTGTCAGTCTCTATGGCTGCGCCGGTCAGCACAGCGAAGATGCGTTGCAGGAGGCTGGTGCCGACTTTCAGAAGGTCAAGGAAGATTCCAACGTGCTGCGTATCGCGCCGAAAGACGTGATTCGCGCTGGTGAGTCACTGGCACGTGCCGATCGTCTGTCCACCTATTGGGGCAGTGGCTCCGACGTGCAGCATTACGCTTACCTGAGCCGGCGCTACAGCGAAATCGCCCGGGAACACACCAATCAGGCGCTCAATGACGAGCGCGCGGCGAAGCTCGAACTGGAGCGTCAGCGCCTGCAACTGGCCCTGCGCGAATCCAAGCTGCTGAGCGTGCAGCAGCAGGGCAAGTGGCTCGAGGAACAGATCCTCGCGATGACCACTACCCAGACCGATCGCGGCCTGGTGATGACACTGGGCGATATGTTGTTCGACACCGGCGAAGCAGAACTGAAAAACTCGGCCAACCGCGTGGTGCTGAAGATTGTGCAGTTCCTGCAGCTCAACCCCAAGCGCGTCGTGCGCATCGAGGGTTATGCAGACAGTACCGGCGGCAAGCAGGAAAACCTCAAGCTGTCCCGTGATCGGGCGCAATCGGTTGCCGACGTACTGATTGACCTGGGCGTCGACGACAAACGCATCCAGGTCGAGGGTTACGGCGACGAGTACCCGGTGGACGCAAACGCTTCCGAACGCGGCCGGGCGCAGAATCGTCGCGTGGAAATCGTGTTCTCCGACGAAAAAGGCCAGCTCGGCGCCACCCGCTAGGCGCCGCCGAACCCGCTGGATCCGCAGGACCGTAGGAGCTGTCGAGTGCAACGAGGCTGCGATCTTTTGATCTTCCGCCTTGGACCGAGGTGCAGCTGAAAGATCGCAGCCTCGCTGCACTCGACAGCTCCTACAGATTTGCATCAGACGCAGCAAATGCAGCAGACGTACCCGGTGCAGCCAATGCAACAGATCTCACATCAACCCGGCGCCTGCCAAACAGCACCGGGTTTTTTCGTGCCTGCGAATTGCTCCACAAAGCAGTACAGTTTTTGCTGACACTGCACTGTACGGTCGACTATTGTGGCAACTGTCCCAGTACACTTCTAAACTGTTCCGGTATTGTTTCACACAAGAATAAAATGCCCGTGAAATCGAGTGCTGCGTCATGACCAATCTTTTGCTCTACCAACGTATTGCTCAGCAACTGGCTGAAGACATCCGTCGTGGCGTCTATCAACCGGGCGAGCGCGTGCCCTCGGTGCGCAAGATGAGTTCGCAGCTCAATGTCAGCCATGCGACCGTGTTGCAGGCGTATGCCAACCTCGAGGATCAGGGCCTGATCCGCGCGCGACCGCAGTCTGGCTATTACGTGCACCAGACGCCGGCCCTGACCGCGCCGACGCCGGACATTGCCCGTGTCGAGCGTCCCGGTCTGGTAACGCGCAGCAGCATCATTCAGCAAGTGCTGGTCGAATCCCGCCGCGAAGGTGTCTTTCCGCTGGGCGCTGCGGTGCCCAGTGTTGACTATCTGCCGGTGCGCGCACTGCATCAGCAATTGGCCAAAGTGACCCGATTCCACAGCCCTCGTGCATTCAGCTACATGTTCAGCCCCGGTTTTGAGCCGCTGCGTCGGCAAGTGGCGATTCGCATGCGCGACGCTGGCGTAGTGGTTGACCCCTCGGAAGTCGTGATCACCCACGGTTGCGTGGACGCGCTGCAAATGTCGCTGCGTGTGCTGACCCGCCCGGGCGACCTGATCGCAGCCGAGTCACCGACCTATTATGGTCTGCTGCAGCTGGCCGATCTGCTCGGCCTCAAGGTCATAGAAATCCCTAGCGATCCCGCCACCGGCATGAGCCTGGAAGCCCTGCAACTGGCAGCCAACCAATGGTCGATCAAGGCTTTGGTGCTGACCACCCGGCTGAGCAATCCTCTGGGCGGCACCATGCCCGAGGAGCGGCAGAAACAGTTGCTGCGGCTGGCTTCGGATTTCGATATTCAGATTGTTGAAGACGATATCTATGGCGAGCTGATGTTTGAGCAGGGGCGCACAAAATCACTCAAGGCGTATGACCGGCTGGATCGGGTGATCTATTGCTCGAGCTTCTCCAAGACCTTGTCGCCGGGGGTGCGGATCGGCTGGATGATTGCCGGCAAATACCAGCAGGAAATCCAGCGCTTGCAGACATTCAGCACGCACTCTGCCTGCAGCGTCACGCAGATGGGCATTGCCGCCTATCTGGAAAATGGCGGCTACGACCGACATTTGCGCTACATCCGTCAGGAATACCGGAAGAATCTCAGCGCGTTTCAGCTGGCGGTACAGCAGTATTTTCCGGAAGGCACGCAGATGACCCGGCCAACCGGCGGCTTTATTTTGTGGGTCAGTTTGCCGGGACGGGTCAACACTCAGGAACTGCATGTGCGGGCCCTGCAGCAGGGCATCAGTATCGCGCCGGGATTGATTTTCAGTAACACCGAGCAATTCAATCACTGCATTCGGCTCAACTGCGGGACCCCCTGGAACCGTGAAGCCGAGCGCGCCCTGATGACTCTGGGCATGCTGGCGACCCAGCTGTGCCAGGAGATGGCTGGCGGATTTTGACGGGGCGGGCAGGTATTGCTCGTCCGCGCTTGTCTTGTCGCGTGCAACAGGCGAGCATAAGGCTATCTGCCGCTCACGTCGTTGGGTCCATGAAACCGATATTTCCTGCCGTCTGGCTATCGATTTGTCTGCTGGTCACCTTCCAGGCGAGTAGCGTCATTGCGGCTCCCGCTCAGGAAAAACCTGCCGCCAGTGCGGCGCCGGACAAACCGGCAACGGCCAGGAAAGTCGCGCCCGCCAAGAAGGCTACACCCGCCAAGAAGCCAGCGGCCAAGGTGAAAAAACGCGCGCCGATTTCCTCCAAATCGAAATCCGCTCGCGAAATTGCCAAGACCAAATTACCGCCGGTCCCGATCGATCTCAGTTTGCCTGAGGACATGGCCGAAGAACTCAAACCCGAGGGTACGGTGACGTTGCCCAAGCGCGAGCCCCTCTTGCCGCAAATGTTCGGTGACAAACCAGGCAGCGAAGCCTTTCAACTCAACGGGCGTTTGATCAGCAACGAAATGCAACTGCAACTGCGCAATGACGAGCGTCGCGATGTCGATGGCGCAGCGCTCGAATTCGAATTCAAGCGCTGAACACCATCTGTGTAAGCCTCTGGCCAGACGCTTTGTCGGTGACTGGTCAGTCACAGCCGCTGAACAGCAAAAACTCTTCCTCAGCAATTTGAAACAACCGTTGTAGCGGTTACCCTGTGCCCCGTCCTTTATACACATCGCCCATCGCGAGGAGCTCGTCGTCATGAAATGCCGCGAAGGCTGTGGCGCCTGTTGCATTGCCCCTTCCATCAGCTCACCCATTCCTGGCATGCCGCTCGGCAAGGCTGCGGGCGAACGCTGCGTGCAACTGTCAGTTGACAATCTGTGCCGGATTTTTGGCCGCCCGGAACGTCCTGCCGTGTGTTCGGCATTCGAAGCCGACGTCGAGGTGTGCGGAAGCAGCAATGGCGAAGCGATCAGGTTGTTGGGCTGGTGGGAGCAGATGACGGCGGCGTGATGTGTTCACCGAACGGAATTCAACAATAAGGAAATAACATTATGGGTTCGCTGCATCGTATGGCTGTGCTGTGTGGTTTCACGGTTTTGCTGGCCTCCACGGCTCAGGCCGAAGAATGGAAAACCGCCAAGGAAGAGGACGGCATCAAAGTGTCGCTGTCAGAGGTGGCCGGTTCGCAATACAAAGCGTACCGCGGCGTTACCGTGATGAAGACGACCATGGCCAAACTGCGTGCCTTGCAGGAAGACGTCGCCGCTGCGTGTGCCTGGATTCATGAGTGCAAGAGCCAGAAACTGATTAAACACGAAGGCAACGAAGGCTGGACCTACAGTCAGTTCAACACGCCTTGGCCGGTCACCCCGCGCGATTCGGTCACCCATATCACGACGGTTGAGGGCGCCGATGGCAGCCTGACGCGCAAACTCCAAGGCGTGCCCAAGTATCTGCCGGAAGAGAAAGGTTTCGTGCGGGTCACCCAGGTTGAGGGCTTCTGGAAGTTCGTGCCAAAAGGTGATCAAGTTGAAGTGACCTATCAGGTGCACACGGAACCGGGCGGCAGCGTGCCATCGTGGCTGGCCAACAAGTTTGTGGTAGATGCGCCATTCAATACCCTGAAAGCCTTGAAAGAACGCGCCGAAAAATAATCGCGCTGCCCTTCAACAAACGCCCCGACTGGTTCGGGGCGTTTCGCATTGAGCGGGGCAGGGCGCTTTATTTTGTTTCGGGATATGCGTTGCACGAAATTTTCACAAAGGCTCCAAGACAATTCGCCCCCGCCGGCAAACCGGTGAGTAATCAATGGTAATGCCGCAGGTGATCGTGCAACATTTGCGCACCGCGTAAGCCCCGGGGCCGAGAACTGGTCAACAGAGGGCAAGGCGCCGCTGTATTTTTTGCAACTTCAACTTCCAATGGGTCCTAAAACGACATGGCAAACCCGGACGCCCTGAATCAGCAGCGAGCTTCAAGTCGCCTGCTGCAACCGACCGTCAAATCGCATCTGGCCTACACGCTGCTGTGCGCCCTGATCATGATGGTGATGTTCAGCCTGCTGCGCCTTGCGCTGCTGGTTTATAACAGCGAAATGATCCTCGACACCCCAGCCTCGACCTTCGTCGAAGCCTTTATCAACGGCCTGCGTTTTGACCTGCGCCTGGTGGTGTACCTGAGCATTCCATTGGTACTGGCGCTGTTCAGTGCCCGCGCGATGGCCGCCCGTGGTTTCTTCCGGTTGTGGCTGACGATCGCTTCGAGCATTGCGCTGTTCCTCGGCCTGATGGAAATGGACTTTTACCGCGAATTCCACCAGCGCCTCAACGGCCTGGTCTTCCAGTATGTGCAGGAAGACCCGAAAACCGTGATGAGCATGCTCTGGTACGGTTTCCCGGTGGTTCGTTACCTGTTGGCGTGGGCCTTTGGCACGTTGATTCTGACCCTGGCGTTCAAGGGCGCCGACCGCGCCACTCGTCCGCGTGGCCCGTTCAGCGGCGGCAGCATCAGCACGCGTCAGGTTGCGCCATGGTATTCGCGCATCGCGGTGTTCGTGGTCTGCCTGTTGATTTGCGTGGTTGCCGCTCGTGGCACCTTGCGCCAGGGCCCACCGCTGCGCTGGGGTGATGTCTACACCACCGATTCGAACTTCGCCAACCAGTTAGGTCTCAACGGCACGCTGTCACTGGTCGCCGCGGCGAAGAGCCGCTTCTCGGAACATCGCGACAATGTCTGGAAATCGACAATGCCGCAGCCGTTGGCGCAGCAGACCGTTCGCGAGAGTCTGTTGACCCCGAGCGACAAACTGGTCGATGCCGAAACGGCCGCCGTTCGCCGCAATTTCACCCCGAATGCCGACAAGACGTTGCCGATCAAAAACGTCGTGGTGATCCTGATGGAAAGCTTCGCCGGACACTCGGTCGGTGCTTTCGGACGTCCGGGCAACATTACTCCATACTTTGACAAACTGGCGAAAGAAGGCCTGCTGTTCGACCGCTTCTTCTCCAACGGCACCCACACCCACCAGGGCATGTTCGCCACCATGGCGTGCTTCCCCAACCTGCCGGGTTTTGAATACCTGATGCAGACGCCGGAAGGCAGCCACAAACTGTCCGGCCTGCCGCAGTTGCTCAGCGCCCGTGACTATGACGACGTGTATGTCTACAACGGCGACTTCGCCTGGGACAACCAGTCGGGCTTCTTCAGCAACCAGGGCATGACCAATTTCATCGGCCGTAACGATTTTGTTAACCCGGTGTTCTCTGATTCGACGTGGGGCGTGTCAGACCAGGACATGTTCGACCGTGGTCTGGAAGAGCTGAAAGCCCGCGATGGCAAGGACAAAAAGCCGTTCTACGCATTGCTGCAGACCCTGTCCAACCACACGCCGTATGCCTTGCCGACGCCACTGCCGGTGGAGCGCGTGACCGATCGCGGCAGCCTCAACGAACACATGACCGCCATGCGCTACTCCGACTGGGCGCTGGGTCAATTCTTCGAGAAGGCGCGTAAAGAGCCGTACTTCAATGAAACGCTGTTCGTCGTCGTCGGCGACCACGGTTTCGGCAACGAGCAACAAATCACCGAAATGGACCTGGGGCGCTTCAATGTTCCGATGCTGCTGATCGGGCCGGGCGTGCAGGAAAAATTCGGTCAGCTGGATCACACCGTCGGTACTCAGGTCGACGTGGTGCCGACCATCATGGGCCGCATCGGTGGCGAGGTGATCCATCAATGCTGGGGTCGCGACCTGCTGAACCTGCCGGAAGGCGACAAGGGTTTCGGCGTGATCAAACCTTCCGGTAGTGATCAGACCGTGGCTTATCTGACAGCAGACCGCGTGCTGGTGTTGCCGAAGGACATGCCGCCCAAGCTGTACCAGTACGAACTGGGCGCCAACCCGAAAGGCATGGTTATCCCGGCATCACCGGATGAAGATGAACTGAAGCAGAAACTCGAGTCGTTCATCCAGACCGCGACCAAGAGTCTGATCGACAACACGGCCGGTGTAGTCGACGGCACTCCCGACTAAGTTTCACCGCGCAATAAAAAAGAGGCCCCTGAGGGCCTCTTTTTTTTGCTTCTTAAATCTTTATATCTTGCCGAGTAACAGCAGGATCAACAGCACTACCAACACCACACCGATGATACCCGACGGACCATAACCCCAACTTCTCGAGTGAGGGAAGACCGGCAAGCCACCTACCAGCAGGAGGATCAGAATAATGATTAGAATTGTGCCCATGTCTATTTCCTTGTTGGAAGTGTTCTGGAATTGCCTGGTGTCTACTGTCAGCTGGAATACAAATAACCCGAGCTGCTTACAACGTCCGACTGGCCTGCACGTGAAAAAATTCCATGTTTTTTTAATGTTTTTCGAAGAAAGCGTTATTTCTTTTTAATCGCACTAGTTACCGCGCAAGCGACTACGGTTTGCTCGGGCCATTCAGCAATCTGATGGAGCGTGGGTCGGGCACGCTCCTTCGCTACACTCGACGCATCTTCCCCGGAACAACAAGGCTGTCTGCTATGCAAAACCGCATGATGATCACTGGCGCAGGCTCGGGCCTGGGTCGCGAAATCGCGCTGCGCTGGGCGCGCGAGGGCTGGCAGCTTGCCTTGTCGGACGTCAGCGAGCCAGGCCTGCAGGAAACCCTCAAAATGGTCCGTGAAGTGGGCGGCGACGGATTTATCCAGCGCTGCGACGTGCGTGACTATAGCCAGCTGACTGCTTTTGCGCAGGCCTGCGAAGAAAAACTGGGCGGCATCGATGTGATCGTCAACAACGCCGGTGTGGCATCCGGCGGGTTCTTCAGTGAATTGTCGCTGGAGGACTGGGACTGGCAGATCGCGATCAACCTGATGGGGGTGGTCAAGGGGTGCAAGGCCTTCCTGCCGCTACTGGAAAAAAGCCAAGGCAAGATCATCAATATCGCTTCAATGGCTGCGCTGATGCAAGGTCCGGCCATGAGTAATTACAACGTGGCCAAGGCCGGCGTAGTGGCATTGTCGGAGAGTTTGCTGGTTGAACTGAAACAGCAGGAAATCGGCGTTCACGTGGTGTGCCCGTCATTCTTCCAGACCAACCTGCTGGATTCGTTCCGTGGCCCGACACCGGCCATGAAAGCCCAGGTCGGCAAGTTGCTGGAGAGTTCACCGATCACGGCGGCGGACATTGCTGACTACATCTACCAGCACGTCGCCGCTGGCGAATTCATGATTCTGCCTCACGAACAGGGGCGTATGGCCTGGGCGATCAAGCAAAAGAACCCGCAATTGCTCTACGACGAAATGACCAGCATGGCGGAAAAGATGCGCGCCAAGGCCAAACAAACCGCAGGCTGAACTTGCCGGTACGCCATGCCCTCGTTAGGGTGGCCGGCATCGGTCACTCTTGCGAGATGTGCGCATGCTCAATTATCTGTGGTTTTTCCTCGCGGCACTGTTCGAGATCGCCGGGTGCTTTGCTTTCTGGATGTGGCTGCGGCAGGGCAAAAGTGCCTGGTGGGTTTTGCCGGCACTGCTCAGCCTGACCTTGTTCGCGCTGCTGCTCACCCGCATTGAAGCCACGTACGCCGGTCGTGCTTATGCGGCCTACGGCGGGATCTATATCGTGGCATCAATTGGCTGGCTGATGGTGGTCGAGCGGGTCCGTCCGTTGGGTTCAGACTGGATCGGCGTGGCGCTATGCGTAATCGGTGCGAGCGTTATTCTGCTGGGACCGAGGTTTTCCGCCGCTTGAAAGTGTGATTTGTAGGACGTTTCTTTCGGCGCGCTCCCTCGGCTTTGTAGGGGAAGACTGATTTGCATTGGGCGCATTGAAGCGTGTCCATCAGGCGGGCATCTTCAGGGTTCAATAACCCTGAAGGACGGATAACCATGCTTGTACTCAGCCGAATGGCGGGTGAAAAGATTTCCATCGGTGACACCATTTCCGTGCGCGTCGTCGCGGTCACCGGCAACAATGTGCGCTTCGGTATTGACGCGCCAGAGGACGTCAGCGTGCACCGCGCCGAGGTCTATGAACGCATCAAGGCCAAAACACCACGGCTTAAAAAACGCTGAGGCGTCAGTCGAACAAATGCTTGGGTACATCGTGTTTGAGCATCAGCTGGCATTGCTCGCTGTCTGGATCGAAGACGATCAGTGCCTGGCCCTTGGTCAAGGCCTGGCGAACGCGTAATACCCGGGTTTCCAGCGGCGTGTCATCACCATTGTCGGTGCCATCGCGGGTAACGAAGTCTTCGATCAAACGGGTGAGGGTGTCGACTTCAAGTTGGTCGTGGGGAATCAGCATTGGGCACCTCGGCTAAACAATGGCGCGATGCTACGGCGAATGAACGGTTGCGGCTAGCCTTGCTCTTGCGGTCTCCTGCACGGACGCCTTCGCGAGCAAGCCCGCTCCCACAGTTTGATCGCATGTCTCCAGGGAGAACCGGTCAATGTGGGAGCGGGCTTGCTCGCGAAGGTGTCAGCGTCGGATGCGGGGGCAAGCGATGCGGCAGTTCGACTTGCCCGCGAAGACGTCAGCCCAGTCGACGCAGAACGTCAGCTATCCGAGCGCTGCCCCACCAGGCTGTCCACCGACGGCACCCGCGTGTCGCTTTCCATCTGCGTATCGTGCTCGATCTGGTGACTGAAACGATCCAGCGAACCCTTCGCCGGTTGCGCATCGCTGGCGAAAACCGGCGGGCTCAGGATGTATGCGCCGAGCAAACGGCTGAGCGCGGCGAGGCTGTCGATGTGCGTACGTTCGTAGCCATGCGTGGCATCGCAGCCGAAGGCCAGCAGGGCGGTACGAATGTCGTGGCCGGCCGTGACCGCCGAATGCGCATCGCTGAAGTAGTACCGAAACAGATCGCGGCGCACCGGTAAATCATTGTCACCGGCGAGGCGCAGCAGATGCCGGGACAAGTGATAGTCGTAAGGCCCACCGGAATCCTGCATTGCCACGCTCACCGCGTGCTCGCTCGAATGCTGACCGGGCGCGACTGGCGCAATGTCGATGCCGACAAACTCACTGACATCCCAAGGCAACGCCGCTGCGGCGCCACTGCCGGTTTCTTCGGTGATGGTGAACAGCGGATGACAATCGATCATCAGCTCTTCGCCGCTGTCGATGATCGCTTTCAGCGCCGCCAACAATGCAGCCACGCCAGCCTTGTCATCAAGGTGGCGGGCGCTGATGTGGCCACTTTCAGTGAATTCCGGCAGCGGGTCGAAGGCGACGAAATCGCCGACGCTGATGCCCAGCGAATCGCAATCGGCGCGGGTCGCGCAATAAGCGTCCAGGCGCAATTCAACGTGGTCCCAGCTGATCGGCATTTCATCCACAGCGGTATTGAATGCGTGCCCGGAAGCCATCAGCGGCAATACGCTGCCACGGATCACGCCGTGGTCGGTGAACAGGCTGACGCGGCTGCCCTCGGCAAATCGGCTCGACCAGCAGCCCACCGGGGCCAGCGTCAGTCGGCCATTGTCCTTGATCGCGCGAACCGCGGCGCCAATGGTGTCGAGGTGCGCGGAGACGGCACGGTCCGGACTGTTTTTCTTGCCTTTGAGCGTGGCACGGATCGTCCCGCGCCGGGTCATTTCGAAGGGGATACCCAGCTCTTCGAGGCGTTCAGCAACGTAACGCACGATGGTGTCGGTAAACCCGGTCGGGCTGGGAATGGCGAGCATTTCCAGCAGGACTTTTTGCAGGTAAGCGAGATCGGGTTCGGGGATTTTGTGGGTCATGGAAACTCCAGATGAGTAAAGAACATCGATGGTTTCGATGAGTAAAGGTGAGCAGTGTTGTGTAGCAGCTGCCGAGGTACGAGGCTGCGTCGGGCAGCGTCGCGGCCCTCAAGGGCGGCCCTGCGGACACGCAATGCAGCCTTCGTTCCTCGGTAGCTGCTACAGGGGTTTGCTTTACGATGCGGCCGCCTGGCTGTGCGGGAACAGCAGATCCACAAAGCGTTCAGCCGTCGGCTGCGGATCGTGGTTCGCCAGGCCGGCACGTTCATTGGCTTCGATAAACACGTATTCCGGTTGATCGGCGGCCGGTACCATCAGGTCGAGACCGACCATCGGGATGTCCAGTGCCCGCGCCGCCCGCACGGCCGCATCGACCAGGGTCGGGTGCAGAATCGAGGTGACATCCTCAAGAATGCCGCCGGTGTGAAGGTTCGCCGTACGTCGTACGAAAAGGTGCTCGCCCGCCGGCAAAATGCTGTCGTAGTCATAGCCCGCCGCCGCGAGGGTGCGCTCGGTCTCATGATCCATTGGGATTTTGCTTTCACCGCCGGTTGCCGCCTGACGACGCCGACTTTGCGCTTCGATCAATGCACGAATCGAATGTTGACCGTCGCCAATCACCTCGGCCGGCCTGCGAATGGCCGCAGCAACCACTTCAAATCCGATCACCACGATGCGCAGGTCGAGGCCTTCATGAAAACTTTCCAGCAGCACTCGGCTGTCGAACTCATGGGCGGCTTCGATGGCTTGCTGCACCTCTTCGATCGTGCGCAGATCCACGGCGACGCCACGGCCCTGTTCGCCGTCCAGCGGTTTAACCACCACCCGTTCGTGCTCATCGAGGAACGCCAGGTTGTCGTCGCCGTTGCCTGCCAGCTGCTGCGCGGGCAGTTTGAGGCCGGCGTTGCGCAGCACTTTATGGGTCAGGCTTTTGTCCTGGCACAACGTCATGCTGATCGCACTGGTCAGGTCGCTCAGGGATTCGCGGCAGCGAACACGACGGCTGCCATGGATCAGCGTGAACAGACCGGCTTCAGCGTCATCAACCTGCACTTCGATACCACGCCGATGCGCCTCATCCACGATGATTCGCGCATACGGGTTGAATTCGGCTTCGGGCCCCGGGCCAAGGAACAGTGGCTGATTGATGCCGTTCTTGCGTTTGATGGCGAAGGTCGACAGGTTGCGAAAACCCAGCTTGGCGTAAAGACTTTTCGCTTGGCGGTTGTTGTGCAGAACCGACAGGTCCAGGTAGCTCAGGCTGCGACTCATGAAGTGCTCGATCAAATGCCGCACCAGCACTTCACCGACCCCTGGCCGTGAGCATTGCGGATCGACTGCCAGGCACCAAAGGCTGCTGCCGTTTTCCGGATCGTTAAACGCTTTGCTGTGATTGAGGCCCATGACGCTGCCGATGATTGTGCCGCTGTCTTCATCTTCTGCCAGCCAGTACACCGGGCCACCGAGATGGCGCGGGGTGAGCAGGCTGGCGTCGATCGGCAACATGCCTCGCGCCTGATACAGCTGATTGATCGCCTGCCAATCTGCATCACTCTGTGCCCGTCGGATGCGAAATCCGCGAAACACTCGGGTGGACTGACGGTAGTCGGTGAACCACAGGCGCAGCGTGTCGGATGGATCGAGGAACAGCTGCGCCGGTTCCAGACCGAGGATCTGCTGCGGGGCCGCGACGTACAGCGCGATGTCGCGCTCACCGGGCTGCTCGTTGAGCAACTCTTGGGCGAGGCTTGCCGGATCAGGGAAGGTGTGGCCGATCAGCAACCGGCCCCAGCCGCAATGCACCACTTTCGGTGTCGCGTTCAATTCACTGCCGTCTTCGGCCAGTCGCGCCTGCAAACGTTCGTAGGAGGGTGTCTGACCGCGCAGCAAGCGTTGGCTGTAAGCCGTGGCGTGGGGTTTCATCGATCAGATTCCTTGTTCGCTGAGCCACAGGTTCAGCGCAGCCAGTTGCCACAGCTTGGAACCGCGCAGCGGCGTCAACTGGCCTTGTGGATCAGTCAGCAGACGGTCGAGCATGGCCGGCTGGAACAGACCGCGATCCTGACTTGGATCGAGCAGCAGCTCGCGCACCCAGTTCAGCGTATCGCCCTGCAAATGCTTGAGACCCGGCACCGGAAAGTAACCTTTTTTTCGGTCGATCACTTCGCTCGGTATCACCAGCCGAGCGGCTTCTTTGAGCACTTGCTTGCCACCGTCCGGCAGTTTGAATTTGCCCGGCACCCGCGCCGACAATTCCACCAGGCGATAGTCGAGGAACGGTGTGCGCGCTTCCAGGCCCCAGGCCATGGTCATGTTGTCGACACGTTTGACCGGGTCATCGACCAGCATCACCGTGCTGTCCAGGCGCAACGCCTTGTCCACCGCCGCATCGGCACCGGGCTGGGCGAAATGTTCTTTGACGAAGTCGCCGGCGGCGTCATTGGCGGTCAGCCATTTTGGCTGCACGGTGGCGGCGTAGTCGTCGTAGCTGCGGTCGAAGAACGCATCGCGATACGCGGCATAAGGATCAGCAGCGCCATCGACTTGCGGGTACCAGTGGTAACCGGCAAACAGTTCGTCGGCGCCCTGGCCGCTTTGCACCACTTTGCAGTGCTTGGCGACTTCCCGCGACAGCAGGTAAAACGCGATGCAATCGTGGCTGACCATCGGCTCGCTCATCGCGCGGAAGGCCGCTGGCAATTGCTCGATGATCTCTTTTTCGTCGATGCGCAATTGGTGGTGCTGGGTGTTGTAATGCTTGGCAATCAAGTCCGAATACTGGAATTCGTCACCGCGCTCGCCGCCGGCATCCTGGAAACCGATGGAAAAGGTCGACAGGTTTTCCACGCCGACTTCACGCAGCAGACCAACCAACATGCTCGAATCCACACCACCCGACAGCAGCACGCCGACATCAACGGCTGCACGCTGACGAATCGCCACCGCGTCGCGCGTGCTGTCGAGCACACGGTCACGCCAGTCTTCGAGCGTCAGGTTCATCTCGTCGGCGTTCGGGCCGTAGGGCAGGGTCCACCAGGTTTTCTGCTCGGTGGTGCCATCGGCGTCTACACGCATCCAGGTTGCAGGGGGCAGCTTTTCGATGCCCGCTAGCAGGGTGCGCGGCGCAGGGACCACAGCGTGAAAATTCAGGTAATGGTTGAGCGCGACCGGATCGAGGATCGGGTTGATGTCGCCACCCTTGAGCAGCGCTGGCAGTGCCGAGGCGAAGCGAAGTCGCTGGTCGGTGCGCGACAGGTACAGCGGTTTGACACCAAGACGGTCGCGGGCAATGAACAGACGCTTGGCATCGCGATCCCAGATTGCGAACGCAAACATACCGTTCAGCTTTGGCAACAAGGCTTCGCCCCAGGCGTGATAACCCTTGAGCAGCACTTCGGTGTCGCCACCGGAATAGAAGGCATAACCGAGGCTTTCCAGCTCGGTGCGCAACTCGGGGAAGTTATAGATCGCGCCGTTGAAAGCCAGAGACAAACCCGATTGGTTGTCGACCATCGGTTGAGCGGAGCCATCCGACAGGTCCATGATTTTCAGGCGGCGATGGCCCAGGGCAATCGGCCCTTGGGCATGAAAGCCCCACGCGTCAGGGCCGCGCGGTGCCAGGTGATGGGTGATTCGTTCAACGGCTGCAAGGTCCGCAGGTTGATGATCAAAGCGTAACTCGCCAGCTAATCCACACATAAAGTCCTTACCGGTTTTTCCGTTGGGGAGGGTCGTTCAATTCGGCGTCAAAAAACGCAGGTACTCAGAAACTGACCCGGTGTGGGCGTGGGAGTTTTAGATCGATAAGTAATAAGCGTACTGCATAGCGCGGCCAGCACTGGGAGCACACACCACATTTTCGAGTGCGGTAAATAATGATTTGATCTATGCGGGTTATAGGTCAATCGGCCCCGATCACGACCCGATATTCGAATTATCAATCATTTTTCAGTCGCCATAGACTGACCACTCCCCAATGCAATAAGGATATTGCAGATGAGCTCTACCCCTAAGAAACCGGCTGTGGATGTGCCAGTCACCGCCGTTTCAAATGCTGATATTTACCTGGAGCACACAGCCGATCTGGATAAAGCTGAAGTGCTGCAGAAATCGATGCCCGCGTGGCTGACTGATGGGGACCTGAAGACCGTTCAGGCACTCAAGTCCGCCGCGACGCAGAGTGCGGTTACTTACTCTAAAGCTGTAGCAGTGCTCAACCGGCTCAAGCCACTGGATCAGTTCTGCAAAGAGAAACTGACCAAGCTGCTCAAAGAAAAATGGAAGCTGGACGTCGACGTCGAACGGGACTCACTGAACTTCATAAAAAAGACGATTTCAACGACGGGCCTGTTTCCGGTCGGCTACGTAACAAAAGAGGAGACCGTGTCGCGAAGTCTGCTGCATGCTGCCATGGATAACTTCACCGATGCGCAGGCCAAAAGCGGCGGGATGCCCAAGGAGTCAACGTTAGTGATTGCTGCGGTCGCCCAGACCGGCGCAGAGCTGAGCCCGGTGAAATTTGCCGCGTTGTGCCGTGAGCTTGATCTGGGTTCCGGCTACCAGCGTCATATCGACCAGATTTTTGCGCTACCGGCCAAGCCCGCACCCGATGCCCCGGTGGATGAGCGTGCCACTGCCGCTGACATTCGCAGCCTGAAGTTGCTGGACATGCAGGTCGATGTTCACGTTGCCTACCTGAAGAAAGACATCAGCGCTGACGCCTACAAGACCCTGCTAAGCATCATCGAACAGGATGTTCCGGCCGCCGATCTCAAGGAGACGGTTTTCGATGGCGGGCCGGTGATCTGGCAAGGCTTGATGATCCACGATGCGTGCATCTGTGGCGCGCTGGTGTTCAGCAAGGTTTCCATCGACAGTGAGCCGAAGGCCAAATGCATCGTTTACATGCCGAACGAACCGCGCCGACCGGTTTATGAATACGCCTCGCTGGAAGATTTCAAGGTCTATTTGACGCTCAAGCTGCAAGTCGCCAGCTATCGAAAAAACTTCACGGAGCAATACCTGCCGGGTCACGATAAAACTGACTTTTTCACAGCGTTTGATGAAGACAAGACATTAGGCGTACTCACCGCCACGCCCAGCACGTGCCCCTCGGACTTTTTCTTCAGCGCCTTTATCAGCAGAGCTCAGAAGGATGCCCAAGTACTTGCAGTTTCGACTGCAGATGTCGACGAAGCACAACGGGAAAAGACCCTGAAGCAGCTGCTGGATGGCGGGCTCTCGTTATTGAATGCGGCGTCATTTTTCGTGCCTGTGCTCGGCCAGGTGCTGGCTGCAGTAGCTGTCGTCCAGATCGCCGGTGAAGTCTATGAAGGGGTTGAGGACTGGACGCATGGCGAGCGGCACAAGGCGCTGTCGCATCTGTTGAACGTGGTGGAGAGCGTTGCGCAAATGGCGGCGTTTGCGGCCGCCGGAACTGCAGTGACCGGTGCCTGGAACCGCTTCGGCAAAGAGCAGACCGCGTTTTTCGACGGTTTCGAAGCGGTCAAAAAGGCAGACGGCTCGTCACGATTATGGAAGCCTGACCCGCAGCCGTACGCGCAATTATCGCCCTCAGGCGCCGCGCATGCAGATGCACAAGGCATTCACATCGACGGCGTGCGCACCTCAATCCTCATGGACGGTGCCACTTACAATGTTGTGAAGGATGCGGCCAGTCAACACTGGCGAATCAAGCATCCTTTGCGTCCTGACGCGTTCCAGCCCCCACTGGAACGCAACGTCGAAGGCGGCTGGCGCCATATACATGAGCATTCCCTCGAATGGCTGGACAGCGCGTATGCCTTGAAACGCACGGCGCCGCGTCTGCGCGACATTCCGACCAGCCGGTTGACTCAGCTTGCGCACATCAGCGGGATGACGCCGACTGATCTTTACCGACTGCACGACAGCAACCTCAAACTGCCGTCGCGATTTAATGACTGTGTCGAGCGCTACCGACTCAATGAAAAAATCAACGGGCTGATTAAAGCGATGGAAGCCGGGGAGACCTCCAGCACGGATTTCATCCCTGAACAGCTGCACACATTGCCACGATTGCCCAACTGGCCTACCGACCGCTTCATTGAAATTCGCGATGACAAAGGGTTGGTCAAGGCCCGCTATCCGCAGACAGCGACCGAGGATAACGTCAACGGCGTCGCCGTTTCCCAGGCACAACTGGACGCGGGTCAGCTGCTTGATACGGTGATCAGTGGTCTCTCCTCGAAAGAAGTCAAAGGCCTGATTGGCGCCACAACCAAGGAATCAAAATCGCTGCTTCTGGGGCAGAAAATAGCCACCACCCTCAAGGCCGATCGCCAACCACTGCATGACTGGCTGTACAAACAACATGATGGCGTGGCTACCGGAGATGTTGCGACATTACGCGAGCACGCGGCGGACCTTCCCACTCGTGTGGCGCAAGAGCTGCTGGAAAATGCCTCGGTCCGTGATCGCCTGTTCCTCAGGGATCGCAAGCTGTTGGGTTTTGACTTGTTTGGGCAGGTCAGCGCAGCGCAAGCCGGGTTGCGACTCGACCGCGCGCTGACTGGCTTGCAGCTGCCAGAGCTGGCTAATGCCGACACCGACACTCTGGCGCTGCGGCTGTTGGATCGAGTGCAGGGTTGGGACGATGGATTGCGCCTCGAGGTTCGGCAGGATGTACCGACCGGGACGTTGCTCGACAGCGTCGGCAAAACCGGTGCACCACAGAGTGCGGTGATCGTCAAAACGTCCAGCGGTTACCAGGTCACTCAGCTCGCTGGCACATTGGTTACCACCAAAAACAGCAAAACTCTCTTGGAAGCGATTCCCCACCTCCTGTCCGGGAGCCAGCGCACCCGAATGGGTTTATCCGGTGCCGATCACTTCGACACCGTTCTGCTGCGCGAACGGCTGGTCGCCGTGGCAGCTGCCGACCCGGCGCGCACCACGAGGGTATTGCGCGGGGAGCACAGCGAAGCGCCGGAGCATTTGTCTCGCTGCATTCAAGCTGATTCACCCGTTGCCAACACCTATGCAAAGGGCCTGACCCGCAAGGTCCGCAAACTCTACCCGCTGTACTCCGACGCTGAGGTTTCGGCTTTTCTGGATGCCGCCGGCACCACCGACCGGTTGCGCGCGAATCGCATTAAGGAGTTGCAGCTGCAGTGGAAGACATTGCGTGGGGCGCTGCACGCCTGGCGCGACGATGAGGCGCAAATGAAGAAACTCCCCGGGACGCTTAATGATCTGCGCGTCAGCCGGCGTCAGGTGGCGAACGCCATCGAGAACTGCTGGCGCCGGGTCAAGCCTCCGCGCTGGCCACAGGATCAGGCCTACACCACCCTCAGGCTGGAGCGTAATCCTTGCGGCGCTCTCCCGACATTAAGCGAACAGGACGTTGCTCATGTGCGCACCCTCTCAATCAAAAATATGAACGCTGGCGACGAGCTGGCGTATTTCCTCAAGCCGTTCAAAGGGCTGGTCAGGCTTGAACTCGATAACAATCAGCTAACCCGCCTGCCCGAAGCGCTGTCACACATGTCTGATCTTGAACACTTGAGACTGGATGGAAACAAGATTGCATTGACCGAACACACGCTGCGCAAGCTGTCTGACATGCGCAATCTGAAAACCCTGGGGCTCACTGGTAACCGCTTGGGGGCGACTGTAGATGTCAGTAGGATGCTCGATTTGCAGTTGCTGTATCTGGCAGATACGCACGCTACCGAACTGCCGGTCGGCCTTGCGCGATTACCGTATCTGGACGTCGTTAACCTGGAGCGTAACGAGATCCGCGAGTTACCCGACTGGTTGTTTAATGCATCGGCAGATTTCACCGACAAACTCAATCTGCGGCATAACCCTTTGTCCGCGGCGAGTCAGGCAAAGCTCGTGGCCTACCGAAGCAGGACAGGGATTGGAATGGGGTTTGCGGTCAATGACATTACGGTTCTCACCGAGCAAAAGGCTCGAGATCTCTGGATGCCTGACTCGCGTGAGGAAAACTACGCCAAGCGTGACGCAACCTGGACGGCGTTGAAAAACGAACCCGGCTCCGACGGTTTGTTCCGGACACTGTCCGAAGTGGGCAGTACCGCGGACAACCGTTACGGCCATGAAGACATGAAGCGCCGGGTATGGAGCGTGATTGATGCGGCCCAGGCTGACGCGGCTTTGCGTGACGAATTGCTGCCGATGGCGGTGAAAGCCAATTGCGATGATTCCGCTGCGCTAATTTTCAGCAATCTGGAAATGAGGGTGTACAGAGAGGCCGCGGTTCGGGAATCTGCCAATGTTCATGATGAAGCGGCCCGTCTGTTGAGTCTCGGCCGAAGTCTGTTTCGCCTGGATTATCTCGACGAGCTCGCGGCAGCGAAAGCCAAGGCAGACCCCAAGCTGGATCCAGTGGAAGTGACGTTGGCCTATCGCACCGGTCTCGCGGAAAAACTCGAGCTGGTCGGCCAACCCCGGCATATGCGCTTCGCCTCGTTGGGTGGGGTGAAATCAACCGACCTCGACACTGCCTACAACAAAGTCCTCAACGCAGAACTGACCTCCGATTTTGTGAAGTCGATCAGCAAGCGCGATTTCTGGGAGGAGTTTTTACGCAAGCGTCACACCACGCAGTTCTCCAGGATGGACGAACCTTTCCACGAAGAGATGGAGACAGCCCTGGAGAAGGAAATGCCGGCGGGCGGCGAAAATCCGGCCGTCACCGCCGTCAGGCAAAAGCACCAGAAGGCCGCTGATGCTTTAGTGAAACGCCTGACCGATGAAGCCTTGAAAGCCAACGACGCGAAAACCTGCTTCGCCTTCGATTGAAGGCTTCAGGCCTTGCCGCGAATCAAGCGGCGCAAGGCAAAGCGGTTCGGATGACACGCTTCGGCCACGGCTCTTGGCAATGGCAAGGGTTCATCATCCAGCCAGGCGGCGAGCAATTCGCCTGACAAGGGAGCGGTGATCAAACCGCGCGAGCCGTGGCCACTGTTGACGTACATCCCCTCAAGCCAGGGGCAGGGAATGTCCGGAATCTGTCGGGCATCCTTGTTCAGGGCACTGTAGGCCTCGGCAAAGGCCGGGGTGTCTGCCAGTGGGCCGACAATCGGCAAGTAGTCCGGGCTGGTGCAACGGAACGCGGCGCGGCCCTCCAGCGTTTCAACGTGCAGCTTGTCTGCACCGAGTCGGGTTACCAGGTCGGCGGAAATCTCTTCGAGCATCTGCAGGTTGCCGGCATGCTCGGCGGCCGTGGGGGTGAGGTCATCGTTGTTGAAATCAAAACTGGCGCCGAGGGTATGTTCGCCCAGGCGCGCCGGTGCGACGTAGCCTTCGGCGCAGACCACGGTGCTCAACGCCTGGCTTTGAGTGGTCTGCGGCAACCGGGTGATCTGTCCGCGAATGCGCTTGAGCGGCAACTCGCTGCTGCAAGGGAAGCGTTTGATCTCGGCAGCGCCGGCCAGGACCACGACCGGCGCCTCGGCCAACACTGTGTCGCCAGCCAGTGCTTGCCACTGCCCATCGATGCGTTGCAAGTGCAGCACGTCGTGGTGCGTCAGAATGCGAATGTTTGGCTGGCTGGCCTGCAACTGGCAGAGCGCGGGCGGGTGCACCCAACCGCCTTCCGGATAGAACAGGCCGCCCGAGGCCAGGCCGATACCGGCATGGGTTTCGGCCTGCTCTCGATCGACGACGTGCAGCAGATCCGCCGCAAACGCCACCGCCAGTTGCGCCTGCCGCTCGGCTTCCTTGCCATTGAACGCCAGTTGCAGCACGCCGCAACCCTCCCAGTCGACCCCTCGGTGCAACTGCTCGAGCAGCCGACGCGTATAACCAAAGCCGCTGACGATCAACTGCGACAACGCCGTGCCATGCGCGGACAGCTTGAGGTACAACACGCCCTGCGGATTGCCCGACGCTTCTTGTGCCAGCGCCGTGTGCCTCTCCAGCAGGCTGACCTGCCAACCGCGCGCAGCCAGGCTCGCGGCCGTGGCGCAACCGGCCAGCCCCGCGCCGATGACCAGCGCACGACGTTCGCCGGTGAAAGCAGGCGGACGCGCGAACCACGGTTTTACGGTCGCCGCTGGCGCAGCGTCTTCGGGCCAGCCGAGGAACGTGCCGCGCAGGATTTCCCACTTGTGACCGATGCCCGGGGTGCGTTTCATCTTGAAGCCGGCTGCATTCAGCAGGCGTCGTACCCAACCGGTGCTGGTGAACGTGCTGATGGTCGAGCCGGGCCCCGCCAGACGCGCGAGTTCGGCAAACAAGTCGGCAGTCCACATGTCGGGGTTTTTCGCCGGCGCAAAACCGTCGAGAAACCACGCGTCAATGTGCGCATCGAGTTGTGGCAACTGCTCCAGCGCATCGCCGATCAACAGGGTCAGCGTGACTCGACCGTTGGCCAGTGTCAGCCGCTGGAAGCCTTGATGGACGGCCACGTAAATCGCCAGCAATTGATCGGCAAAAGCCTGCAGTTCCGGCCACAGCGCCAAAGCGCGTTGCAGGTCCGGCAGGCTCAGCGGGTACTTCTCGACACTGACAAAATGCAACCGCGCACCCGCCACCGCGTGCTGCTCGAACAACTGCCAGGCGCAGAGAAAATTCAATCCGGTGCCGAACCCGGTTTCGCCGATCACCAGCCGTCCGCCCTCCGGCAATGCCGCAAAGCGTTCACGCAGATTGTTCTGTTCCAGGAACACGTAGCGGGTTTCATCAAGGCCCGACTTGTCCGAAAAATACACATCGTCGAACACTCGCGAACGCGGCAGACCTTGGTCGTCCCAGTCGAGCTGGGCGTGGGGCAATACAGGTTTCATGGCAGGCTCGGCAACGGCAAGGCGGCTATTCTAGCCGATCGCTCCTGGCCTGAGCGCCAACCTTGTAGCAGCTGCCGAAGGCTGCGTCCGACCGCGCAGCGGTCGCTCTTCTCGGTTCGCGTATTTTGATAAGGCTGATATGGCGGGCGCTGCGCACCCGGACGCAGCCTTCGGCAGCTGCTACGGGGGTGGGTGTTGAAGTGGAAGGGATTACTCTCCCGCGTCATGGTCTGATCCGCTAGTCTTGCTGAATCCGGGAAAGGAGCCGTCCATGTTCGAATCTGCTGAAATCGGTCACGTCATCGATAAAGAAACCTACGAAGCCGAAGTGCCGGCGCTGCGCGAAGCCTTGCTGGATGCGCAGTTCGAGCTGCAACAGCAAAAACGTTTTCCGGTGATCATTTTGATCAACGGCATCGAGGGCGCGGGCAAGGGCGAAACGGTCAAGCTGCTTAACGAGTGGATGGACCCGCGCCTGATCGAAGTACGCACCTTCGATCAGCAAACCGACGAAGAACTGGCGCGCCCACCGGCCTGGCGTTACTGGCGGATGCTCCCGGCCAAGGGGCGCATGGGTGTGTTCTTCGGCAACTGGTACAGCCAGATGCTGCAGGCGCGGGTTCACGGTGAGATCAAGGACCCGCGGCTGGATCAGGCCATTAACGGCGCCGAGCGTCTGGAAAAGATGCTCTGCGATGAAGGCGCACTGATCTTCAAGTTCTGGTTTCATCTCTCGAAGAAGCAGATGAAGGCACGGCTCAAATCCCTCGCCGACGACCCACTGCACAGCTGGCGCATCAGCCCGCTGGACTGGCAGCAGTCGCAGACTTACGACAAGTTCGTGAAATACGGGGAACGCATCCTGCGCCGCACCAGCCGCGACTACGCGCCGTGGCATGTCATCGCCGGGATGGACCCGCGTTATCGCAGCCTCGCGGTCGGCAAGATCCTGCTCGATGGCCTGCAAGCCGCTTTGAAACGGCCGAAAATTCATCCGGAAAAAGTCAGCGCGGCGCCCGTGGGCATCGCAGTGGACCAGGTCAATTTGCTCGACAGCCTCGACCTGAACCTGCGTCTGGACAAGAGCGATTACGAAGAGCAGCTGGTGACCGAACAGGCTCGACTTTCCGGCTTGATGCGCGACAAACGCATGCGACGCCACGCCTTGATCGCCGTGTTCGAAGGCAATGACGCGGCGGGCAAGGGCGGGGCAATTCGTCGGGTTGCTGCAGCGCTCGATCCTCGGCAATACAGCATCATCCCGATCGCCGCGCCGACCGAAGAAGAGCGGGCGCATCCGTACATGTGGCGCTTCTGGCGACACCTGCCGGCGCGGCAGAAATTCACCGTGTTCGACCGCTCCTGGTATGGCCGGGTACTGGTCGAACGTATCGAAGGTTTTTGCAGCCCGGCCGACTGGTTGCGCGCCTACAGCGAGATCAACGACTTCGAAGAGCAGATCACCGACGCCGGGGTGATCGTGGTCAAGTTCTGGCTGTCCATCGACAAACAAACGCAGCTGGACCGGTTCGAGGAGCGCAAAGAGATCCCCTTCAAACGCTTCAAGATCACTGAAGACGACTGGCGCAATCGCGAAAAATGGGACGCCTACCGGGCCGCCGTCGGTGACATGGTGGATCGCACCAGCACCGAAATCTCCCCGTGGACACTGGTGGAAGCGAATGACAAACGATGGGCGCGAGTCAAAGTGTTGCGCACCATTAACCTTGCCTTGGAAGAAGCGTTCGAGAAATCCGACAAAGAGGCGAAGAAGCACAAGAAGTGAAACGATGGTCACGCATACGCGAAGTGAATGATCGTCGCGGTCGGTAATGGGGTGAGCATATGCTCGGTCACCCCCAACCGATAACAACACTGAGGTATGCCATGCGTGAAGTGGTGATCGTCGACAGCGTACGGACCGGCCTGGCCAAATCCTTTCGCGGCAAATTCAACATGACCCGTCCGGACGACATGGCGGCGCATTGCGTCAATGCCTTGCTGGCGCGCACTGGGATCGACCCCGCCAGCGTCGAGGACTGCATTGTCGGCGCCGGTTCCAACGAAGGTGCTCAGGGCTACAACATCGGTCGCAACGTCGCGGTGCTGTCGCAGCTGGGCATCGGCACCGCCGGCATGACCCTCAACCGCTTCTGTTCATCGGGCCTGCAGGCGATTGCGATTGCCGCCAACCAGATTGCTTCGGGCTGCAGCGACATCATTGTCGCCGGCGGCGTTGAGTCCATCAGCCTGACCATGAAAAGCGTCAACACTGACAACCTGATCAACCCCTTGCTGAAAGAACAGGTGCCCGGCATCTACTTTCCGATGGGGCAGACGGCCGAAATCGTAGCGCGCCGCTATAACGTCAGCCGCCAAGAGCAGGACGCGTATGCGCTGCAAAGTCAGCAACGCACCGCGCGGGCCCAGGCCGACGGTTTGTTCGATGATGAAATCGTGCCAATGACGGTGAAGTATCGCGTGGAGGACAAGGCCACCGGCCAAGTGCAAATCCTCGACGGCATTGTTGAGCGTGACGACTGCAATCGTCCCGACACCACGCTGGAAAGCCTGGCCGGTTTGAAACCGGTGTTTGCCGAAGACGGCTCGGTAACCGCTGGCAATTCATCGCAACTGTCCGATGGCGCGTCGATGACCCTGGTGATGAGCCTGGAAAAAGCGCTGGAGCTGGGCCTCAAGCCGAAGGCGTTTTTCCGTGGTTTCACCGTGGCCGGTTGCGAGCCGGATGAAATGGGCATCGGCCCGGTATTTTCGGTGCCAAAACTGCTCAAGGCAAAAGGTCTGCAAGTTGCCGACATCGACCTGTGGGAACTCAACGAAGCGTTTGCCTCGCAGTGCCAGTACAGCCGTGACCGGCTGCAGATCGACAACGAAAGATACAACGTCAACGGCGGCTCGATTTCCATCGGCCACCCGTTCGGTATGACCGGGTCGCGTCAGGTTGGGCATCTCGTCCGGGAGCTGCAGCGGCGTAACTTGCGTTACGGCATCGTGACCATGTGCGTCGGCGGCGGGATGGGCGCTACCGGGTTGTTTGAGGCCGTGCGCTAGGTTCTGCAGTTTCTGCAGGTTTTATCGCTGTCTTCGTCGGATTTTGCGGGTGGCCTTCCGACGAAGGCTGCGCCGCGTTCGACGAATCGGCACTCAACTTCTGCATGCGCTCGATGTAAGCCTGAATCTCCCGCGCCGCCACCTCGGCGTTTGCGTATGGCCCCTCCAACGTATTTTCCCGTGTGCAGAAGTACAACTCTCCGTTCACACGACACATCCGCTCACTGCGAAAGTACGTGGCGGGGGCATTATCCTGGGCTCGCATGCCATACATGGCGGTCTCCTTGAAGGTGTTCCTGTCGGTGGATCAAATGAGCTTATGCACAAAAGAATTCCCTTGCCCGCGTACCAGATCGACGGCACATCGCCACCTCACCCTTGCGACCTGCACAGTTTTATCCGCGCCCGGTCGCCAACTGTCCCTGTGTGTCGCGATGCTGTGCGCCTAGAATGACGACTTTCGCAACGGGTTCGGGGTACGCATGCACATTTCATCAGGTCGCTGGGTTTACGGTCTGTTCCTGGCCTTGCTGACCGCATTGCTATGGGGAATCCTGCCGATCAAGCTCAAGCAAGTCCTGCAAGTGATGGACCCGGTGACGGTGACATGGTTTCGTTTAATGGTGTCCGGCCTGTGCCTTTTCGTTTATCTGGCGGCAACCAGGCGCCTGCCCAGTCGCAAAGTGCTCGGCCCTCGCGGAGGCTGGCTGGTGCTGATGGCCGTGCTCGGCCTGGTTGGCAACTACGTGTTGTACCTGATGGGCTTGAACCTGCTGAGCCCCGGCACCGCGCAACTCGTGGTGCAGATGGGCCCGATCATGTTGCTGATCGCCAGTCTGTTCGTGTTCAAGGAACGCTTCAGCGTGGGGCAGGGCGTAGGGCTGCTGGTGTTGCTGATCGGCTTCGGGTTGTTCTTCAATCAGCGCCTCGCCGAACTGCTGACCTCGCTGACCGATTACACCGCCGGCGTGCTGCTGGTGTTGCTGGCGTCCACCGTCTGGACGTTCTACGCCTTGGGCCAGAAGCAGTTGCTGACGGTGTGGAATTCGCTGCAGGTGATGATGGTGATCTACCTGTTCTGCGGCTTGTTGCTGACGCCGTGGGTGCATCCACTGGAAGCGCTGCAATTGAGCCCGTTGCAAGGCTGGCTGTTGCTGGCGTGCTGCATGAATACGCTGATCGCTTATGGCGCCTTTGCCGAAGCGTTGGCACACTGGGAAGCATCGCGAGTGAGTGCGACGCTGGCGATTACGCCGCTGGTGACGTTTGCGGCGGTGGCCGTGGCTGCCTGGTTGTGGCCCGAGTTTGTCCACGCCGAGACGATCAATGCGCTGGGCTACGGCGGTGCGGTGCTGGTGGTATTGGGGTCGGCGCTGGTGGCGTTGGGGCCGTCGCTGATTGCGGGGCTGCGGTCTCGGAAGGCGCGGATGGCGGCGGGTTAGACCGCGTCGTCGTTTATCGCGAGCAGGTTCACTCCCACATTAGATCCGAGTGAACCATTCATTGTGGGAGTGAGCCTGCTCGCGATGACTGACTATTGGTCGCTACAAACCTTAACCCTTGGCACCCGCCTCAATCATGTTCTCCGGGCGCACCCACTGATCGAACTCTGCGTCGGTCAGGTACCCCAGCTGCAACGCGGCTTCGCGCAATGTCAGCCCCTCGGCATAAGCCTTCTTGGCAATCTCCGCCGACTTGTCGTAACCGATGTGCGGATTCAGCGCGGTCACCAGCATCAACCCACGTTCCAGGTGTTCCGCCATTTTCTGCGCGTCCGGCTCCAGGCCGGCGATGCAATGCTGGTGGAAGTTACTGCAGCCGTCGCCCAGCAGGCGGATCGATTGCAGCAGGTTGTAGATGATCACCGGTTTGAACACGTTCAACTGCAAGTGACCCTGACTCGCCGCAAAACCGATTGCCACGTCGTTGCCCAATACCTGGCAAGCGAGCATTGACAGCGCTTCGCATTGAGTCGGATTGACCTTGCCGGGCATGATCGAACTGCCCGGTTCGTTGGCCGGCAGTTTCACCTCGGCGAAACCTGCGCGAGGCCCGGAGCCGAGCAAACGCAGGTCGTTGGCAATTTTCATCAGGGTCACAGCCAGGGTTTTCAGCGCGCCGGATAACGTGGTCAACGGCTCGTGCCCGGCCAGCGCGGCAAACTTGTTTGGTGCAGTCACAAAGGGCAGACCGGAGAGGGCGGCCAGCTCGGCGGCAATCGCTTCGCCAAAACCGTGTGGCGAATTCAGGCCGGTGCCGACAGCGGTGCCGCCCTGTGCCAGTTCGCAGACCGCTGGCAAGGCGCTGCGGATCGCCCGCTCGGCGTAATCCAGTTGCGCTATAAAAGCCGAGAGCTCCTGGCCGAAGGTGATCGGCGTCGCGTCCATCATGTGCGTGCGGCCGGTCTTGACCAGCTTCATATGGCGCGCCGAGAGCTCGGCGAGCCCGCCGGACAATTCGTTGATCGCCGGCAGCAGATGCTGCTGAATCGCCTGGGCGGTCGCGATGTGCATGGCAGTAGGGAAGCAGTCGTTGGAACTCTGCGAACGGTTGACGTGATCGTTGGGATGCACCGGCACCTTACCGCCGCGCGGGCTGCCGGCCAGTTCGTTGGCGCGGCCGGCGATCACTTCGTTGACGTTCATGTTGCTCTGGGTGCCGCTGCCGGTCTGCCAGACCACCAGCGGAAACTGGTCGTCGTGACTGCCTGCGAGCACCTCGTCAGCGGCCTGTTCGATCAGCCGGGCGATATCGGCGGGGAGGTCGCCGTTGCGGTCGTTGACGCGCGCTGCGGCTTTTTTGATCAGCGCCAGCGCATGCAGCACCGGCAGCGGCATGCGCTCTTCGCCGATGGCGAAATTGACCAGCGAGCGTTGCGTCTGAGCGCCCCAATAGGCTTCATCCGAGACTTCCACCTGGCCAAGGCTGTCGGTTTCAATACGGCTCATCGTGCACACTCCTGTAGGTCTGATTGCGCAGTTTAGGCCGTGATCACCGGCCGTGGTTCCATCGGTCTGGATTCTGACCATTCAACCCCTCTAATTCAGGTGCGACAAGGCTTGGGGTTGAGTGACACTCTTTTTTAGGCGCAGAATGGGCGCCCTTGGGGTCTTACCTCGCCTGCTAGAAAAGGAAACTCGATGACTCGTCTTCGTGCCATCTGTACCGCGGTTGCACTGGTTTGCGCCAGCGGCCCTGTTTTTGCCGATACCGCCAGCCACAACGCCAGTGCCGAGGCTTTCCTGACCCTGGCTCACGCTGACAAACTGGGCACGCCGGTGTACATGCAAGTGCAGCAAATGTTCGCTCAGCGCTTTGAACAAACCAAAGCTCCGGAGTCGAAAAAGGCTCTGCTGGAAACCTACCAGGCCAAGGCTAACGCCGCTCTGGACCAGGCCATCGGCTGGAAAAAACTGAAGCCGGACATGGTCAAGCTCTACACCACCAACTTCAGCGAATCCGAGCTCAAGGATCTGGTTGCGTTCTACCAGTCGCCCCTGGGCAAGAAAGTCCTGGAAAAAATGCCGCAGCTGACGCAGCAATCGGCCCAGATGACCCAGGCCAAACTGGAAAGTGCGGTACCTGTGGTCAACAAACTGCTGGCCGACATGACAGCCGAGCTGGAGCCTAAAGGCGCCGCTCCTGCCAAGAAAAAGCCGTAAGCGGAGTCTGGTATGACCATGCAACAACGCATCGAATCTACGCTGGGCCTGTTACAGCCCGAGCACCTGCAAGTGCTGGATGAAAGCCACATGCACAGTCGTGGGTTGCAGACCCACTACAAGGCTGTGGTGGTCAGCCGGCAGTTTGAAGGGCTCAATCGTGTCAAGCGGCACCAGAAAGTATATGGCACGCTCGGCGAGCTGATGGGCGAGTTCCATGCGTTGGCGTTGCATACCTACACGCCAGAGGAATGGGCACAGATCGAAACGGCCCCGGCCTCGCCGACCTGTGCTGGCGGTAGCAAGCATTGATGTGATGGATAAAGGCTGTTTGTGGCGAGTGGGCTGTTGTGGCGAGGGGGCTTGCCCCCGTTCGGCTGCGCAGCAGTCGTAAACTCGATAATCGGCTTCCCCGTCACTCCACGGCGAAGCTGATATTTTAAGGGCCGCTTCGCAGCCCAACGGGGGCAAGCCCCCTCACCACAGTCGATAGTGCCAAGCTTTAAGATCGGCAGTCCTAATCCCACACGATTTTTGCTAGAATCCGCAACGCGCCGCTTACCCGGCGCGTTTTTTTTCGCATCCGGTTCACCCCTTACGAGGGTAGCCACCTGGAGAATCACCCATGACACAACAGATTGTCGTGGCGGCACTGTATAAGTTCGTCACTCTGGAAAACTACGTCGAAATGCGCGAGCCGCTGTTGCAGGCGATGGTCGACAACGGCATCAAAGGCACTTTGCTGATTGCCGAAGAAGGCATCAACGGCACCGTTTCCGGCAGCCGTGAAGGCATCGACGGGCTGATGGCCTGGCTCAAGAACGATCCTCGCATGGACGACATCGACCATAAAGAGTCGTACTGTGACGACCAGCCGTTCTATCGCACCAAGGTCAAACTGAAAAAAGAAATCGTCACCCTCGGCGTCGAAGGCGTAGACCCTAACAAAACGGTCGGCACCTACGTCGATCCGCAGAACTGGAACGCGCTGATCAGCGATCCTGAAGTACTGCTGATCGACACCCGCAACGACTACGAAGTTTCGATCGGCACCTTCGAGGGCGCCGTCGATCCGAAGACGACCAGTTTTCGCGAATTCCCTGACTACATCAAAGCCAACTTCGACCCGGCCGTGCACAAGAAAGTCGCGATGTTCTGCACCGGTGGCATTCGCTGTGAAAAAGCCTCGAGCTATATGCTCAGTCAGGGTTTCGATGAGGTGTATCACCTCAAGGGCGGCATTCTGAAATACCTCGAAGAGGTGCCGCAGGAAGAAACCAAGTGGCAGGGCGACTGCTTTGTCTTCGATAACCGCGTCACCGTGCGCCACGACCTCAGCGAAGGCGACTACGATCAATGTCATGCCTGTCGCACACCGGTGAGCGTTGAAGACCGCACGTCCGAGCATTACGTCGCCGGCATCAGTTGCCCGCATTGCTGGGATACGCTGAGCGAGAAAACCCGCCGCAGTGCCATCGACCGGCAAAAGCAGATCGAGCTGGCCAAGGCACGCAACCTGCCTCACCCGATCGGCTACAACTACAAGCAAACTCCTACCGAGGCTTGAACCATGTCTGCTCGCCGCTTGCTCTATGTGATGGACCCGATGTGTTCCTGGTGCTGGGGCTTTGCGCCGGTGGCCAACGCGCTGGTCGAACAGGCGCACGCGGCGGGGGTGGAATTGCATCTGGTGGTCGGGGGGTTGCGCACCGGCAGTGGCGCGGCGCTGGAGCCGACCACTCGGCGCTACATTCTCGAACACTGGCTGGCGGTGAACGAAGCCACCGGTCAACCGTTCAAGCGTGAAGGGGCGTTGCCCGAGGGTTTTGTCTACGACACTGAGCCGGCCTGCCGTGCGCTGGTCACGGCGCGCAGCCTGGCGCCGGATTGCGCGTGGAAACTGCTCGGGTTGATCCAGCATGCGTTCTACGCAGAAGGTCGCGATGTTACCCAAGCCAGTGTGCTGGTGGAGCTCGCGGAACAGGCCGGTCTGCCCCGCATCGAATTTGCCGCGGCGTTTGACCGTGTAGATCAGCACGCGGCAACCGCTGCCGATTTCACCTGGGTGCAGGATCTGGGCATCGCCGGTTTTCCAACCCTGCTCGCCGAGCGTGACGGCCAGTTGGCGCTGTTGACCAATGGCTACCAGCCGCTGAGTGTGTTGTCGCCGTTGCTCGGCCGTTGGCTGGAGCGTGCCGCCTGTGCCTGACTCGCTGGCAGACGCAGCAGCGCCCGAGCGTGTTGATCGATTGAGCTGGGCCGAAATTCGTCGTCTGGCCCTGCAGCATAAAAAATCCCTCTGGATCGCCAACGGCGTCGCTGTGCTGGCGACGCTGTGCAGCGTGCCGATTCCCTTGCTGCTGCCGTTGCTGGTCGACGAAGTGCTACTGGGGCACGGCGATTCCGCCCTGAAAATCATGAACCATGCACTGCCGGACGCCTGGCAGAAAGCAGCCGGCTACATCGGCCTGATGCTGCTGGTGACGCTCTGTCTGCGTTGTGCCGCGTTGCTCTTCAACGTGGTGCAGGCGCGGTTGTTTGCGGCCCTGGCCAAGGACATCGTCTACCGCATTCGTGTGCGGCTGATCGAACGGCTCAAGCGTATTTCCCTAGGTGAATACGAAAGCCTGGGCAGCGGCACGGTGACCACGCACCTGGTCACCGACCTCGACACCCTGGACAAATTTGTCGGCGAGACCCTCAGCCGCTTCCTGGTGGCCATGCTGACCCTGGTCGGCACCTCGGGCATTCTGATGTGGATGCACTGGAAGCTCGCGCTGCTGATTCTGCTGTTCAACCCGCTGGTGATTTACGCCACGGTGCAGTTGGGCAAACGGGTCAAACACCTGAAAAAACTCGAGAACGACAGCACCTCGCGCTTCACGCAGGCCTTGACCGAAACCCTCGACTCGATCCAGGAAGTGCGCGCCGGCAATCGCCAGGGGTTTTTTCTCGGGCGGCTCGGGCACCGCGCTCGGGAAGTGCGCGATTACGCGGTGAATTCGCAGTGGAAAACCGATGCGTCGAACCGGGCGAGCGGCTTGTTGTTCCAGTTCGGTATAGACATTTTTCGTGCTGCCGCCATGCTCACGGTGCTGTTTTCCGACCTGTCGATCGGCCAGATGCTCGCGGTGTTCAGCTACCTGTGGTTCATGATCGGTCCGGTCGAACAGCTGTTGAACCTGCAATACGCTTACTACGCTGCCGGTGGCGCGCTGTCGCGGATCAACGAGCTGCTGGCCCGCGCCGATGAGCCGGAATACGCCGGTGGCGTCGACCCGTTCAAGGGCCGTGAAACCGTGGGCATTGAAGTGCAGGGCTTGAGCTTCGGTTATGGCGAGGAGTTGGTGCTGAACCAGATGAACCTCTCGATCGCCCCCGGCGAAAAGGTCGCCGTGGTCGGTGCCAGCGGTGGCGGCAAGAGCACGCTGGTGCAATTGCTGCTGGGCCTGTACACGCCGCTCGCGGGGACGATTCGCTTTGGCGGATCAACCCAGCAGGAGATCGGCTTGCCCACTGTTCGCGAAAACGTCGCCGTGGTTCTGCAACATCCGGCACTGTTCAACGACACCATTCGCGCCAACCTGACCATGGGCCGCGAGCGGACCGACGATGCCTGCTGGCAAGCGCTTGAAATCGCTCAGTTGCACGCCACGGTGCGGGAACTGCCCAATGGCCTCGACAGCATCGTCGGTCGCTCCGGGGTGCGTTTGTCCGGGGGCCAGCGCCAGCGGCTGGCGATCGCGCGCATGGTGCTGGCCGAACCGAAAGTGGTGATTCTCGACGAGGCAACCTCGGCGCTGGATGCCGCCACCGAATACAACCTGCACCAGGCCTTGGCGCGGTTCCTCAGCAACCGCACGACTCTGATCATTGCGCACCGCTTGTCTGCGGTGAAGCAGGCCGACCGCGTGCTGGTCTTTGACGGCGGGCAAATCGCCGAGGATGGCGACCATCAGCAACTGATTGCCGATGGCGGCTTGTACGCCAAACTCTATGGGCATCTGCAGCAGCATTGAGCCGCACTTCAGGGCGAGTGAACGGAGGAACTGTTTGCCAGTGCGTGGGTCAGCACTTCACTGAAAACAGTTATTTACATGCGCTTGTTCACAGCTCGAGGCTTCTCGCTTGCCGGGATCGAGAACGCCCCCTAGTCTAGCTGTAGCGATCACGTTGGATGCTGATCTGGCAGTGCTAAAACAAGGGACCTCATGAAACAAACGCGGACACTCGGAACGCCCCGGTTGCTCGGTATTGTCTGGCCATTTATCGCCGTAGTGCTGTTTCAGGCCCTGCTGGGTGGTGTCAGCCTGTACGTTCTTTCCGCGGTGCGCGGTTACGTTGCTGGTGAAAGTCTTTGGTCCAAGGGCCAGAAAGACGCCATCTATTACCTGAATCTCTACGCCGACAGTCGCGACGAGAGCATCTTCAACAAATACCGTAATGCGATAGCCGTGCCGCAAGGTGGTCACGAGTTGCGCGTTGCACTGGACCAGCAGCCGCCAGACATCGAAGCGGCGCGCCAGGCCGTCCTCAAGGGCGGCAACCACCCGGACGACGTTTCCAGCGTGATCTGGCTATACCTCAACTTCCGTCATTTCAGTTACCTCGAAAAAGCCATCGACCTGTGGACGGTGGGTGACAGCTATCTGGTTCGGCTGGATGATGTGGCCGCAGAAATGCACCGCAGCATCGCCGCAAGCGCTGCCACCGATCGCGATATCAAGCGCTGGAAAGACCAGATTTTTGTCATCAATGATGGCGTGACGCCGGCGGCCAAAGCTTTCAGTGATGCGCTGGGCGAAGGTTCGCGGATGATCCTGCGCTTGCTGCTGGTGACCAACCTGGCCACAGCGCTGGGCCTGATTGTTTTGGCCCTGATGCGCACGCATAAGCTGCTCAGGCAGCGGCATGCCTTCGCGGAGGCGTTGCAGCTGGAAAAAGACCGTGCGCAAATCACTCTGCAATCCATCGGCGATGGGGTGATCACCACGGATGTCGAAGGCGCCATTGCTTACATGAACCCGGCGGCCGAGGCGCTCACCCACTGGAAGGCCGAACAGGCCGCAGGATTGCCCTTGGCGTCGTTGTTCAATCTGCTGGACGAAAATGCGCAGGCTGAAGGCTTCACCCTGATCGAACACATTTTGAGTGGGCAATTGAGCGGCGCCAGTGAACATTCCAAATTGATTCAACGGCTGGACGGCAGCACGGTGTCGGTCACGCTGGTGGGTGCGCCGATCCGCAACGCGGGCAAGGTCAGCGGTACCGTACTGGTGTTGCACGACATGACCCAGGAGCGACAGTACATTGCCAACCTTTCCTGGCAGGCAACGCATGACGCGTTGACCGGTTTGGCCAACCGTCGCGAATTCGAATATCGCCTCGAACAGGCGCTGCACAATCTGTCACGACAGGGCGGGCGCCATGCGCTGATGTTCCTCGACCTTGATCAATTTAAACTGGTCAATGACACCTGTGGTCATGCGGCGGGCGATGAATTGCTGCGCCATATTTGCGCGTTGCTGCAGTCGGGCCTGCGCGAGGGCGATACCCTGGCCCGTTTGGGTGGCGACGAGTTCGGCATCCTCCTGGAAAACTGTGCACCGGAAGCGGCCGAGAAAATCGCCGAGAGTCTGCGCCAGACCGTGCAAAACCTGCATTTTGTCTGGAAAGGCCGACCTTTCGTCACCACCGTCAGCGTCGGGCTGGTGCACGTCAATCAGCAGCCAACCACCCTCGAAACTTCGTTGCGGGCGGCCGACATGGCGTGCTACATGGCCAAGGAGAAAGGCCGCAACCGGGTGCAGGTCTACCACGCAGACGACTCGGAGTTGTCTTTGCGCTTTGGCGAGATGGCCTGGGTGCAGCGATTGCACATGGCGCTGGAAGAAGATCGATTCTGCCTGTATGCGCAGGAAATCGCGCCACTCGGGAATGTCGAACAGGGCTCGGGGCACATCGAAATTCTCCTGCGTTTGCACGACGAATCCGGGCGTATGATCCTGCCCGACAGCTTCATCCCAGCGGCAGAACGTTATGGTTTGATGACCTCGCTGGATCGATGGGTCGTGCAGAACGTGTTCAAGATCATCGCCCAATGCATTGCCGAAAAACACCAGGGTCCACTGGCAATGTGTGCGATCAATCTGTCAGGCACCACTATTGGAGACGAGGCATTTCTCGACTTCTTGCGTGAACAATTTGTAGCTCACTCGATACCGCCTGAAATGATTTGTTTTGAAATCACGGAAACCAGTGCGATTTCAAATCTTGGCAGTGCAATTAAATTTATCAATGAACTCAAAGGTTTAGGGTGTCATTTTTCACTGGATGACTTTTGTGCCGGGATGTCCTCATTCGCCTACTTGAAACATTTGCCTGTAGACTTCTTGAAGATTGACGGGAGTTTCGTTAAGGATATGTTGGACGACCCTATTAACCGTGCCATGGTCGAGGTGATCAATCACATCGGTCATGTCATGGGTAAGCGTACGATTGCGGAGTTTGTCGAGACACCCCAGATTGAGCAGGCGCTGCTGGAGATCGGGGTGGATTATGCTCAAGGATATGTGATCGAACGTCCGCATCTGTTTACCTGCGACAGTTTGCAAAGTCGTCCCGCCAGGCCGCAGCCTTTGTTGTTCAAGGCACCTGGTACGTTCCGTTGAAATCTCTTGCTGATCCTTACAATCACAATCAAAAGGAACCCGACAGTGATCGACACATTCAACCGAACCGGACCACTCATGGAAGCTGCAAGTTATCCCGCCTGGGCTCAACAGCTCATCCAGGATTGCAGCGAGAGTAAGCGCCGGGTTGTCGAACATGAATTGTACAAGCGCATGCGCGATAACAAGCTCAGCGCCAAGACCATGCGCCACTACCTTATTGGTGGTTGGCCAGTGGTCGAACAGTTCGCGTTATATATGGCACAAAATCTGACCAAGACCCGTTTTGCCCGCCATCCCGGCGAGGACATGGCGCGTCGCTGGTTGATGCGAAATATCCGTGTGGAACTCAACCACGCTGATTACTGGGTGCACTGGAGCCGTGCTCATGGTGTGAGCCTGGAGGATCTGCAAGCGCAGGATGTTGCCCCGGAACTGCACGCACTGAGTCATTGGTGTTGGCACACCAGTTCTTCAGACTCGCTGATTGTCGCGATTGCCGCGACCAACTACGCGATTGAGGGGGCGACGGGCGAGTGGTCGGCGGTAGTCTGCTCAAGTGGCGTCTATGCGGCGGCCTTTCCCGAGGAAGATCGCAAGCGGGCGATGAAGTGGTTGAAGATGCATGCCCAGTACGACGATGCCCATCCGTGGGAAGCACTGGAAATCATCTGTACGCTGGCAGGGATGAACCCGACCAAGGCGTTGCAGGTTGAGCTGCGTCAGGCCGTGTGCAAGAGCTACGACTACATGTTCCTGTTCCTGGAGCGTTGCATGCAACTTGAACAGGCGGAGAAAGCGCCGGCCACACGCGAACGCGTGGAGCTGGCCGAAAGCTGACCCGTGTAACGCTCGGAAAAAAAGCCCGCCGCTCTGCGCTGACAGAACGGCGGGCTTTTTTGTTACCCAATGCTGATCAAGTGCTGATCTTCAGGCCGATCAGGCCACACAGGATCAAGGCAACACTGGCCAGTCTGAAAAACGCCATGGATTCACCGAACAGAATGATCCCGGCAATCACCGTACCGATTGCGCCGACGCCAGTCCAGATGGCGTAAGCAGTGCCGAGCGGTAATTCCTTCATGGCAAGACCGAGCAAACCAAGGCTGATCACCATGGCGCCAACGGTCAATGCAGTGGGGAGAGGGCGGCTGAAACCGTCGGTATATTTCAGTCCGACAGCCCAGCCCACTTCGAACAGGCCGGCAAAAAACAGAATGATCCAGGACATGGAAGACCTCCATCGATTGACGGGGTCGTCCCCGGATAATGACTCGATCGAGTCGCGAGGTCGTCCTCGCGTTGCGCAATATAGTGCCCATCATTAGCCCGGGGATCAAGCTCCCGATTCAGTCTGCCGTTTGCCGAGCGAGTAAATCGCGGTCTTGCTTTTCACTCATCCGCCGGAACCAGGTTGAGAGCAGGGCGCCGGAGATGTTGTGCCAGACACTGAACAATGCGCTGGGCACGGCCGCCAGCGGCGAGAAATGCGCACTGGCCAGTGCGGCACCGAGGCCGGAGTTCTGCATGCCGACTTCCAGCGCGAGGGTCTTGCGCTGCGCCAGTGGCAATTTGAACAGGTGGCCGGTGAGGTAACCCAGCAGGTAACCGAAGCTGTTATGCAGCATCACCACCGCCATGATCAGCAGGCCGGATTCGGCAATTTTCGCCTGACTGGCCGCCACGACGGCGGCGACGATGATCACGATGCTCACCACCGACACCAGGGGCAGCACTTCCACCGCATAGCGTGCGTGCGCGCCCAGCACGCGTTGAGTGATCAGGCCCAGCACGATCGGCAGCAGAACGATCTGCAGAATCGACCAGAACAAGTCGAGGAACGAGACCGGCAACCAGGCCGACGCCAGCAGCCAGATCAGCGCCGGGGTCAACAGAGGCGCCAGCAGCGTAGTGATGGCGGAGATCGCCACGGCCAGTGCGAGGTCGCCTCGGGCCAGCCAGGTCATCACGTTGGAGGAAGTGCCGCTCGGGCAGCAGCCGACCAGAATGACCCCGACGGCAATCTCCGGTGGCAGCTTGAACACCTGGCACAGCAACCATGCCATGCCGGGCATGATCACGAATTGAGCGATGACCCCGAGGGCCACGCGCCACGGGTGGCGTGCGACTTCCGCGAAATCTTCGAGTTTGAGGGTCAGGCCCATGCCGAACATCACCAGGCCCAGCAGCGGCACGATGGCGACTTTCAGGCTGACGAACCACTCGGGTTTGAGGAACGCCAGAACGGCGAAGAGCAGCACCCAGTAAGCGAAAGTGTTGCCGACGAAGCGACTCAGTGCAGCCAGTGCGCGCATGGTCTGATCCCTGTTTTTATAATGATGACGGAATTCTTGTTGGTGCTACCCGGGCGATGCAGGATCAGACAATCGGTGTTGACTGACCCAGCATCGCGAGCAAGCTTGCTCCTATAACGAGATCATTTGCGTTCAGATCCCTTGCGGCATCTCTTCGCCACCCAGCGCCTCGACCAGTGCCGGCAGGAAATCGCCGAAGGTCAGCATCATCAGAGTGAAGCTGGCATCGAGCTGGCCCAGGGCTTCTTCGCCGCCGTCCTGCTCTGCCTGATCCTGCAGCAAGTCTTCGAACTTGAGGCGTTTGACCACCATCTTGTCATCGAGCACGAACGACAACTTGTCCTGCCAGGCCAGTGACAGCTGAGTTACCACCTTGCCGGTACTCAGGTGCAACTGGATTTCTTCGCTGGTAAGGTCCTGACGCTTGCAGCGCACAATGCCTCCATCTTCATGAGTGTCGCGCAGCTCGCACTCATCGAGCACGAAGAAATCATCCGCTGCTTTCTGCGTGGTGACCCACTCGGTCATGGTGGCGGTAGGCGACATTTTTACCGTCAGTGGGCGGACCGGCAGCGTGCCGATTACTTCACGCAGGGTCGACAGCAGGTCTTCGGCACGTTTCGGGCTGGCCGAGTTGACCAGGATCAGACCCTGTTTCGGTGCAATCGCGGCGAAGGTCGACGAGCGGCGGATAAACGCGCGGGGCAGGAAGGCCTGGATGATTTCATCCTTGATCTGATCGCGTTCCTTTTTATAGACCTTGCGCATTTGCTCGGCTTCGATCTCGTCGATCTTTTCCTTCACCGCGTCACGCACGACGCTGCCAGGCAGGATGCGTTCTTCCTTGCGTGCGGAAATCAGCAGGAAGTCACCACTGACGTGAACGAGCGGGGCATCTTCGCCCTTGCCGAACGGCGCGACGAAACCGTAAGTGGTCAACTCCTGGCTTGCACAAGGACGCGCAACTTTGGTCGCCAGTGCAGTTTCCAACGCCTCGGCATCAAAAGGCAGATCTTGGGTCAGGCGATAGATAAGCAGGTTTTTGAACCACATGGGGCGGGTCTCTCCTTTAACAAAGGGGGGCATTATTCTCTTCGTGGCGCCATAGGCCAACCCTTCTCTAAGCCTTTGGAAGGCCTGAGAAAATTATTTTAGAAAGTGCTTGCCAGAGCAGAGGTCGCTCCGTAGAATGCGCGCCACACCGAAAGTGAAGGGTGATTAGCTCAGCTGGGAGAGCGTCTGCCTTACAAGCAGAATGTCGGCGGTTCGATCCCGTCATCACCCACCATTCGCTTCCAGTGTTACGCGCAGCGGTAGTTCAGTCGGTTAGAATACCGGCCTGTCACGCCGGGGGTCGCGGGTTCGAGTCCCGTCCGCTGCGCCATATTCGATGATCTGGCACGCTGAACGCCGGGTCGTCAAGGAAAAGCCCGCTCACTGCGGGTTTTTTTCTGTCTGAAGTTCCTGCAGGATGTGTCGTGTTATCAGTTTTCAGATTTTTTGAATTATTTTTCAATTAAATCAACATGTTATGAAAATCTGTGGCACAATGCGCCCCGCAACGAAGGTAAAGGGTGATTAGCTCAGCTGGGAGAGCGTCTGCCTTACAAGCAGAATGTCGGCGGTTCGATCCCGTCATCACCCACCACTACTTTCAACGCTACGCGCAGCGGTAGTTCAGTCGGTTAGAATACCGGCCTGTCACGCCGGGGGTCGCGGGTTCGAGTCCCGTCCGCTGCGCCATATTCGGTAACCTGGAACGCTGAACGCCAGGTCACCACACAGAAAGCCCGCTTTATGCGGGCTTTTTGCCGTCTGCGATTTGGCTTTTTCCGGTGTTTGAACCCATCCTGAAGTCTGCGGGCGATCCATATCGGAAGAAGATGACAGAAGCTTCATCGTCTCAATCCGCCAATGAACCTGAACACCTGAACTAATCAGAAATTTCCTGCTCTCATGCCGGTAGCCATTGGTCGTGGCCGCCTGATAAGCTCGCGGCTTTACTCGATTGCCCTTTTGGCGCATGAACAAGGAAATAGCATGAAACAGCATCGGTTGGCGGCGGCGGTGGCCCTGGTTAGCCTGGTACTTGCGGGTTGTGATTCGCAGACCAGCGTAGAGCTGAAAACCCCGGCGCAAAAAGCTTCCTACGGGATTGGCCTGAACATGGGCAAAAGCCTGGCTCAGGAAGGCATGGATGACCTGGACTCCAAAGCCGTTGCCCAGGGCATCGAAGATGCCGTTGGCAAGAAAGAACAGAAGCTGAAAGATGAAGAATTGGTCGAAGCCTTCGCTGCACTGCAAAAACGTGCCGAAGAGCGCATGACCAAGATGAGCGAAGAGTCGGCATCCGCCGGCAAGAAATTCCTCGAAGACAATGCCAAGAAAACCGGTGTGACCACCACAGCTTCCGGCTTGCAGTATGAAGTGGTCAAGAAGGCCGATGGCGCCCAGCCAAAGCCTACTGACGTCGTGACTGTCCACTACACCGGCACTCTGACCAACGGCACCGTTTTCGACAGCTCTGTCGAGCGCGGCAGCCCGATCGATCTGCCGGTCAGCGGCGTGATTCCGGGCTGGGTCGAAGGCCTGCAATTGATGCACGTCGGCGAGAAGTACAAGCTGTACATTCCGAGCGAACTGGCTTACGGCGCGCAAAGCCCAAGCCCGGCAATCCCGGCCAATTCGGTGCTGGTATTCGACCTGGAACTGCTGGCGATCAAGGATCCGGCAAAACAGGACGACGCTGCCAAGTAATCGGCGTCCGCTCCGCTAACAACGCCTCGCTTATGCGGGGCGTTGTTGCATCTGGTGATTGACAGAAATAAACAAAGCGAACAGAAGTCATACATTGGAGTCATAGCCATTGAAGGTGCCCGCGCTAGCCGCGCCTGCACGCCAAGTCAATGAAATATTGGGTTTTTTTATGTGAGTAAAAAACGCCCGATCTGAGCGAAGCCCTTATAAATCGGGGCTTTCAGCCGTCAAATGTAGCTCTGTTCACAAGGTTATCCACAATTTGTGTGGATAACATTCAAGCGGGAGAAATCATGAAAGCGCCCTGGAATTTTGCTCGTTTCCTGCCCCTGGCCGGACGTTTGCTAGCCCGTGGACGATTGCCGACCCTGCTGTTTGCCGTGGCCAGCAAAGGAGCCAGCCAAGGCAATCGCCTGGGCAAGATCAAGGACGACTTGCGCCTGCTGCAAGCTCTCTGCCTGGCCTATTGGCGCGGGGAGTACCGCACGATCAGTCCCAAGACCATGATCTCGGTGGTGGCCGGGCTGATGTATTTCCTCAGCCCGGTGGACGCCATTCCGGACTTCATTCCGGTTTTCGGCATGTTTGATGACGTCGCAGTGCTCGCCTGGTTGATGAAGGTGCTCGACGATGAGCTCAATGCGTTTCGCGCCTGGCGTAAGCGCCAGTTGCCGGAAAAACTGGCGGTGGTCGAGCGCTTGCCCGATACGCCAGAACAACTGCAATTACAACGCCCTGGAAAAAAGTGAGCCGCTAGTGGATCGATGCATTATTGATGCGCCCCGCGACCTTGGCCGCTGTTAGGATTACACTTCGAGGGAAAAGTGCCGACTCGCTAAGTGTCGTTGTCCTACGGGGATGTCATGGATATTCAGATAATCACACGCGAAGGCGAGCCCGAATATGCGGTTGTGCCATGGGCTCAGTATCAGGCTCTGCTGAAAGCTGCAGGAATCACAGAACAACCGCCGCACGATGCACCAGTACGCCGTGCGGCTGCGCCAGACCAGATACTGCCGGGTCTGGATCAACTACGCACTTTGCGCGAAGGGAAGGGCATCGCCATCGAGGCGCTCGCCCGCACGGTAGGCATCAGCCCGTCTTATCTGGCCTTGATCGAAAGTGGCGAGCGTCAACCTGACGCTGCGATTCGCCGCAGCCTGGCCTGGGAATTGACGGTGCCGGGGTGGAGGGATGAATCGTGAGCGTACGCATCAGTCGTCAACATTGGGACGGTTTGCTCGGTGAACTGGATCAGGCGCGCCGGCAGCGACATCTGTTGACCTACCGCGCTTTGCTGGAGCGACTGCAGTTGCCGACGCCGGCCATGCAGACGCTTACGGCGGCGCTGGAACATCTGGCGGCGCTGGATGCCAAAGCCGAGCAGCCACTGCGCAGCTCGCTTGTGATCAGTCAGGGCGCCAGCCGTCTGCCGCGTACCGGTTTCTTTGAATGCGTCGAACGCCTCGGGCGTTTCTCCGGACCGTCCGACGGCGTCGCCGCCGCCTCCTGGCATGCCTCTGAAGTGGTGCGAGTGTTTGAATACGAATACCCCGAATCGGCAGAAGCCTGAATGATGCTGCGGCTCAAGGCGCGTGCCGGATACTGGCTCGCCCGTCGGTTGTTTCATTGGTCGTGGTTCGTGCGTCAGCCTCGCGGCTGGAGCTGGCTCGAAGGGCAGTTCGCCCGCATGGCAAACCTGGGGGATGTCGGCGCGCAAAGTTTCTACGGGCACATCCTGACTTTTCGCGGCGTCGGCCTTGGGGCGCGTGAGGAAGGCGTCCGATTGCTGCGCCTGGCGGCATTGGCAGGGGATGCGAAAGCGGCGTATCAGGTGGGTGTAATCAGCTTGGCGGGAACCGCGAGCAAAGCGCCGGATCCGGCTGAGGCCGCGCGATTTTGGCAGATGGCTTTCGCGGCCGGGCATCCGTTGGCGGAGGTCAAACTCAAAGCGCTGGAGAGTCGCGGCCCGGAGTGAACGTACAGTTTCGAGCAAGCTGATTCAGCGATGACCCTGCAGCAGTTCTTCCTGATCCTCGGTTACCGCCAGGCTATCAATCACATGCACACTGAAGCCCGGCACATTCTTCGCGTGATGCTTGGCTTGCGACGCCATTTCGGCCAGCAGGCTTGCATCCAGTTGAGCGCACGCAGCGGCATGCAAATGCACAACCCCGATCGACAATGACAGCAACGGAAACTGCTGGCGCACACCCTGGCGGTTCGGCGCGATGAAGCAACCTGCCTCTAGGTGTTCGCTGCGATAGAAGCGGCGGCACTGCGTCTGGAAATCGTCCAGCAACTGAGCCAATCGTTTGCGCCAGTCTTCCGGCCCGAGCACCAGCAGAAAATCGTCGCCACCGATGTGTCCGACAAAGTCGCGGGACGGATCGACGCGATCATTCAGGCATTGCGCCAGGCACAGCAGGACTTCATCACCCCGGCCGTAGCCGTAGATATCGTTGAAAGGCTTGAAGCTGTCGATGTCGACGTAACAGATGATCGACTCCCGTTGCTGCTGCAGCACGCGCGTGAGGCATTGCTGGATCGGCACGTTCCCTGGCAGCAAGGTCAGCGGATTGGCGTAGCGAGCCTGTTGGATCTTCAGTTCGGTGATCAGCTTCAGGACATCGATGACCCCGCCCAGTCCCAGATAGCCGCCGTTGAGCGTGATGATAAAGTCTTCTTCAATGCGCTGACGGGCGCGGCTGGTGATCAATCGGCTGACTTGCTGCAGCGATTGGCTCAACTCGACAGCGAGAAAGTCATCGTTCATCAGGCGGCTGATCGGCTTGCGGGCGAACAGGTCGGTGGCGAAGGGCTTGAGCAGCACGTCAGAGAGCGAATGGCGATGAACGATGCCGCAGGGGTGGCCTTGATCATCCAGCACCGCCAGCGAGTTCAGATTGGCCTGGTGGCGGAACGCTTCCAGCACGGTCGCGGTCGGCGTATCGCGGCTGACTGCTGTTTGATCGTTGAGCAAGGCGCTGAGATCGCTGACTTCATCGTTTAACGCCACAGCCGCGCTGTCTGGCTTGGGCAGCATGGCTCTCGCGTCCCGGGGCGGCTGCTCCTGAGGGCGACATAGGAAATACCCTTGAACCAGATCGACGCCCATTTCGGTCAACACCGCGAGCTCTTCCGGCAGCTCAATGCCCTCAGCGATGACGAGCGCTCGCGAGGCCTTGGCAATCTGCAGAATCGAGCCGACGAACTCGCGTTTGAGCGCGTCCTGATGGATGCCATCGATGAAGTGTCGATCGATTTTCACGTAATCCGGGCGCAATTCCGACCATAGGCGCAGGCTCGAATAGCCCGCACCCAGATCATCCAGCGCAATTGAAAACCCCATCGCGCGGTAGTGATGCAGCGCGTTTTGTAACAGATGGAAGTCGTCGGTGGGTGTCTGTTCAGTCAGCTCGATCACGACCTGGCTCGGGGGAATACCGAAGTCCTGCAGCAATTGCAGCGTGCGCCCCGGTTGATGCGAGGTTTCCAGCAAAGATTCCGGAGATACGTTGAGGAACAGCTTGCCGGGCAGCTGCTGCTCGTTGAACTGCCGGCAGGCGCTTTGACGGCAGGCGATTTCCAGTTCGCTGAGGCGACCCGCCTGGCGCGCCACCGCGAAAAGCGCGACCGGAGAATGCAACGGGCTATTGGAGGGCCCACGGCTGAGGGCTTCGTAGCCGACGATTCTGCGTTCGGACACGCAGACGATGGGCTGGAACAGGCTGTGTAATCCGCTTTGAGCCAGAATTGAACTCAATGCACTCAGCTGTTCGGTAGTGGTCATGGCAATCTCTGGCGATAAAAAAAGGACCGGGCAGCCCTCTCGATCAGAGCGCTGCCCAGTCCTTCATTTCACGACAGAATGATGACTGTATGATGACGCTCCGTAGAGCGTCAGCGTTAATTTGCCATCATCTTAGTGTTTGGCCACTGCGGTGTTGAGTTTCAGATAGTCCAGTAGAATCCGCCCGGTCTCGCTCAGGTAGGCATCGTCTTCCGGCTTGGTCTTGTCCGCTTCAGCCGCGATCACATCCTCGTCTTCTTTCTTCAGCTCTTTGAGCGGCTCTTCGCCCTTGGCCTTGCGGCGCAGGTTTTCCATGGCGAGTTGCTTGCCTTCGATGTCGGCGTGTTGCGCACGACGGTCCGCTTCATTAAGGCTGACGGTTTTTTCCGCCATCAGTTTCTGCGCCAGCGCCAGTTTGTCGCGGATAAACACAAACTCCGCGTCCTTGGCGGTACGCACGTCATGTTCGGACTTGAGCTGAGTGAGGTATGGCTTGAACGGGTCAGCTGCCGGTTTGATGGCTGCGCGGATGGTGTCCCACGGCATGGCTTCCGGCAGTGCGCTTTCACCGATTTCCTTGGTGTCGATGATCGACGGGTAATCAATGTCCGGCAATACGCCCTGGTGTTGGGTGCTCTGCCCGGAAACCCGGTAGAACTTGGCCAGGGTCAGTTTCAGTTCGCCATGGTTCAGCGGCTGAATGGTCTGCACGGTGCCCTTGCCGAAAGTCTGGCCACCAATGATCAGCGCGCGGTGATAATCCTGCATGGCACCGGCGAAAATCTCCGAAGCCGAGGCGGACAAGCGGTTGACCAGCAGCGCCATCGGGCCTTTATAGAATGCGCCCGGGTTTTCATCCTCCAGCACGTCGACCCGGCCATCGGCATTACGCACGAGCACGGTCGGCCCTTTGTCGATGAAAAGACTGGTCAGCTCGGTCGCTTCCTGCAGAGAACCACCGCCGTTGTTGCGCAGGTCGATGACCACGCCGTCGACTTTCTCTTTCTGCAGCTCGGTCAGCAGTTTCTTGACGTCGCGGGTGGTGCTCTTGTAATCCGGATCGCCAGCACGGAACGCCTTGAAGTCCAGGTAGAAGGCCGGAATCTCGATGACGCCGAGTTTGTAATCCTTGCCATCCTGCTTGAGGTTGAGGACAGACTTCTTCACCGCCTGATCTTCCAGTTTCACCGCTTCGCGAGTGATCGGAACGATTTTGGTGGTCTGGTCGTTCGGCGCATTGCTGGCCGGGATGACTTCCAGGCGCACCACGGTGCCTTTGGGGCCGCGGATCAGCTTGACTACTTCGTCCAGGCGCCAGCCAACCACATCGACCATCTCTTTGCTGCCTTGGGCAACGCCGATGATCTTGTCGGCCGGAGCGACCTGCTTGGTCTTGTCGGCCGGGCCGGCAGGCACCAGACGCACGACTTTCACTTGATCGTTATCGCTCTGCAACACAGCGCCAATGCCCTCCAGGGACAGGCTCATGTTGATGTCGAAGTTCTCCGCGTTATCCGGCGACAGATAATTGGTGTGCGGGTCGTAGGACATGGCGAAGGTGTTGATGTAGGCCTGGAAAATATCTTCCGGGCGAGTCTGGTCCAGGCGCGCCAGTTGGTTCTTGTAGCGCTTGGTCAGGGTTTCCTGAATCTGCTTGGAATCCTTGCCGGCAATCTTCATCCGCAGGACTTCGTCCTTGACGCGTTTGCGCCACAGGTCGTCGAGGTCGGCGGTGGATTTGAGCCAGGCGGCGTCCTTGCGATCAATCAGCAAGGTTTCCTTGGTGTTGAAATCGATCTTGTCGACGCCTTTGTTCAGCTCGGCAAGGGCAAAGTCCAGACGCGCTTTGACGCGGTCCAGATAGCGCTTGTAGATGATGAACCCGGCGTTGAGGTCGCCGCTCTTGAGGAAGTCGTCGAACTGGGTCTTCCACTTGTTGAATTCGGCAATGTCGCTAGCCATGAAGTAGCTGCGCGACGGATCCAGCAACTTGAGATAGCTGTCGTAGATGATCACGGAGCGCGCGTCATCGAGCGGCGGCTTGCTGTAATGGTGACGCTTGAGCAATTCGACGACATTCAGGCTGGCGATCACTTCGTCGCGATCAGGCTGAAGCTTGTCCCAGCTATTGGCTGCAAACGAACTGGTCGACATCGGCAGCAGACCGATACCAATGAATAGCGCTAGGGCGGTGCTGGGTAATAAATGCTTCATGCTGATTCGACGCGGGGACAATTGATCACGCATATTAGGCCGTCTTTGAAGTCGCCGGTACCTTCAGGTTCTGTGCGAAAACTGCCTGTGCGAGCTTTCGTACTGACCCTGAGGCCGGTCGCATAATGCAAGAAAGCCCGGCGCTACAGCTACGGGCTCAGTCCAGACTCACTATGGAGGCACTGTGAAGGCATTGCAAGGCGTGGAAGGTCAAGTGGTATGGGCGCAAGAGCCCAGTCCTACCTGTGATGTAGGACAAGTTCGCGTTTGAGTGGCGGCAGCGGGCCTCAATCGTGCGGATTTGTTACAGAAGGCCGGGCTTTATCCGCCACCGCCGGGAGCCAGTCAGGCGCTCGGCCTGGAGTGTTCCGGCGTGGTCAGCGAGGTCGGCGCAGGCTCTTCGTGGCAGGTCGGGGATCGGGTGTGCGCCTTGCTGGCCGGGGGCGGGATGGCCGCAGAGGTGGTTGTCGACGGGCGGCACGTGCTGCCGAGCGTCCTTGACAACACCAGACCTGTGGGAGCTAGCCTGCTAGCGATGAACGATAACGATGTTTCCCAGCTGAACCACGTCGCCTGAAAAAATCGCGAGCAGGCTCGCTCCCACAGGGGAATATTGTGTTACTTCCACATATGAATCGGCCAGCCTGCTTTTTTCGCGTGCTCGAGCAATGTCGGATCCGGGTTCACCACGTGTGGGAAATCGACCTTGAGCAACAGCGGCAAATCGTTGCGTGAGTCGGAGTAAAAACTCGCGCCTTCCAGGTTTTCTTCTTCCGCATCCAGCCATTCCAGCAAGCGCGTGATCTTGCCTTCGCGGTAAGTCAGTGTTCCGACCGTATTGCCGCTGTACACCCCATGCGCAACCTCCAGTTCGATGGCCAGAATTTCGTCGATACCCAGCCGATCGGCAATCGGTCGCACCAGATGAGTGCCCGATGCCGAGATCACCAGAATCCGGTCGCCGGCCTTGCGATGGGCGGCGATGGTTTTGGTTGCGTCACTGAATATGATCGGCTCGATGAAATCCTCAACCCAAGGCTCCACGAGGTGATCGATCTCTTCAGGCGTCCTGCCGATCATCGGCTCGAGGCTGAAGTCCATGTACTCCTCCATGCGCAACTTGCCATGGCTATACGCGTCCATCAGTTCATTGTTCTTGCGCATGAACGACTCTGGATCGACCCAGCCCAGCCGGCCCATCTGTTCACTCCAGAGGGTGGCGCAGTCGCCGTGAATCAGGGTCTCATCCAGATCAAAAATTGCCAGGGCCATTAGTGCGGTTCCCTCTTCATCATCAACAAAAACATCAGGCTACCTCACACAGCGCAGTCGGATCGATGGAAAGCGCCAGACGCTGACCATCAGGATGCAGATCGGCAGCCGAGCGATTCAGCACATCCACCACCAGCTCCACGCCCCGGGCTTCAATTCGATAGCGAATCACGTTGCCCAGCAGGCTGTGGCTGCGCACTTGGGCATCAAGTTCGCCGTTGAGGCTCAGCTCGATGGCTTCCGGGCGAATGGCGATGCGCCCGGTCACGGGCCGTTGCAGCAGTTTTGTCGCGCTGTCGGCATCCAGCAGATTGTAATTGCCGATGAAACCGGCTGCGAAAACATCCACGGGTGCCGTGTACAGGGTCTCGGCGTCGCCACTCTGTACGATTTTTCCCTGATTCATCAGGAATATCCGGTCAGACATAGTCAGCGCTTCTTCCTGATCGTGTGTGACGAATATCGTGGTCAGGCCCAATTCACGCTGGATCTGACGAATCTGTTCGCGCAGATGCTTGCGAATCCGTGCATCCAGCGCCGACAGTGGCTCATCCAGCAACAACAGGCGCGGGCGGGTGACCAGCGAGCGGGCGAGGGCGACTCGTTGGCATTGGCCACCAGACAATTGATGTGGGTAGCGAGCGGCGAAGTCATTGAGCTCGACCAGTTTCAATACCTCGGCAACGCGCTTGTGACTGTCGTCGGCGTTGACTTTCTGCATGCGCAAGCCGAAGGCGACGTTTTGTTCGACGGTCATGTTGGGGAACAGCGCATAACTTTGAAAGACCATGCCGATTCCGCGTTTCTGCGGGCTCAGGGGGACCAAATCATTGCCTTCGAGCAGAATCTGTCCGCCATCCACTGGGGTCAGTCCGGCGATGCAGCGCAACAGTGTCGACTTGCCGCAACCGGACGGGCCCAGCAGTGTGACGAACTCACCTTTGTGAATCTCGCAATTGATGTCACTGAACACCGCCGTGCCCGCGTAGCTTTTCTGCAAGTGTTGGACGCTGACATAGCTCATTCGCTTTTGTCCTTGTTCAAGATGTTGGCCGCCCAGGTCAGAACCAGCACGAAGAAAAAATAGGAAATCACCAAGGCACTGGTGAAGTGGCCGCTGCTGTTGCGCATGTTGTTGAGGTAAACCTGCAGGGTTTCGTAGCGCGTGCCGACAAGGATGTTGGCGAACACGAATTCGCCAAACAGGAACGAGAACGACAGCAGCAGCGCAACCATCAAGCCCTTGCGCAGGTTGGGCAGCACCACCAGGAACGCGGCTTGCCAGGTGCTGGCGCCGAGCAATTGAGCGGCGTCCATCAAATCGCGCAAGTTGATCGCTTGCAGGTTGTTGGTGATTGCCCGGTACATGAAGGGCAGGGCGATGGTGAAATAACAGCCGATCAGGATCCAGGGCGTGCCAACCATCGCAAATGGCCCGGAGCCATACAGCTGCAACAGCCCCACCGACGACACAACCGGCGGCACTGCGAATGGCAACAGGATCAGGATGTTCATCAACGCATCGAGCTTCGGGAAATGGTAATGCACCACAAACAGCAGCGGCAGGATCAGCACCACCGAGAGAATCAAAGCGCCGACACAGACCAGCAACGACTGCCCGAAGGCATGCAGGAACCGCGGATCGCCCCACAGCGCCAGGTACCATTTGAGGGTGAAGCCGCTCGGCAGAATGGTCGCTGACCAGCTGCTGGAGATCGAATAGATCAGCGTGCCGAGCAATGGCAGCAGCAGAATCGCGAACAACAGGTACACCACGACCCGGTGATAAATGCCTGCAGGGCCCAGTTCAGCGCGAGACATGGTAGCTCCTCTTCAGCAGCAGTTGATGGACGATGGTCACCAGGGTCATCAACGCCACCAGCACCACGGCCAGGGCACTGGCGAGGTTAGGATCGAGGGAAATGTCACCGGAAACCATGGCGGCGATGCGGATCGGCAGGACGTTGAAGTTGCCGGTGGTCAGCGCGTAAACCGTGGCATAGGCACCGAGTGCGTTGGCCAGCAGAATCACGAAAGTGCCGAGCAGGGCAGGCGTGAGCACTGGCAGACCGATATGCCGCCAGAACTGCCAACCATTGGCGCCCAGCAACGCCGCGGATTCGCGCCAGTCTTCGCGCAAGGCGTCGAAGGCCGGGTACAGCAACAGCACGCCGAGCGGGATCTGGAAGTAGGTGTAAAGAATGATCACCCCGGTTTTCGAATACAGGTTGAAGTCCTGAATGATCCCCGCCTGCTTGAGCATGATGGTGAAAGCGCCATTGAAACCTAGCAAGATGATGAAAGCGAAGGCCAACGGCACTCCGGCGAAATTGCTGGTCATGTTGGCGAATGCGTTGACGAAGTTGCGCAGTCTCGAATCGACCCGCCGCAGCGAATAGGCACCGAGCACCGCAATGATGATCCCGAACACACTTGACCAGAAGCTGATCTCAAGGCTGTACCGGATCGCTTGCAGGTAAAACTTCGAATCGGCGATTCGGGTGAAGTTGGCCAGGCCCCAGCCGAATTCTTCCGACTGCAGGCTGTTGATCATCACCCAGGCGAGCGGGGCGATCTGAAACACGATGAAGAACAATGCGAACGGTACCAGGCACAGTACGGCAAGCCATTTTCCGCGAGTCATGGCGTTCACTTGAGCAGCTCCCGGCACACCGGTTTGTCGTGGGGAACACCGAGCAGTTCGCAGACGGTGCCGCAGATCTCCGTTTGTTTCGGTGCGGCGTCTTCGTTGAAGCTGAAAGCGTCGCCGAGGACGAACAGTGGTACTTCGCGCTCTTGTGCGAGCAAGCCGTTATGGGAACGGTCATTGTTCATGCCGTGATCCGCCGTCACCAGGACCTGATAGCCAGCATCGAGCCAGCCTTGCAGATAATCGGCCAGGACGATGTCAGCCGAGCGCGCGCTGTTGCGGTATTGCGCACTGTCGAGGCCGTGCTTGTGCCCGGCGTCGTCGATATTCATGGGGTGGATCAGCAAGAAGTTCGGCGCATGCCGCAGCCGCAAGCTTTCTGCGTCGGCGAACAGGTGTGAATCCGGGTAGTGATCGTTCCAGTAAAAGTGGCCGTGCTGGATCGGCAGGTTCGGATCGTCGGTGTGGCGATCCCGGGCGGCGACGAAGGGCGAGCGGTTATACAGTTCGCTGACCCAGTGATAAGCCGCAGCGGCAGTTTTAAGCCCGGCGTCGCTGGCGTAGTGATAGATGCTGCGTTGATTGGACAAGCGCGAAACAGTGTTGTGGACGATGCCGCTGTCGATCGGCGTTACGCCCGTGAGTATGCATTCGTAAAGCGGTCGGGATAACGCGGGCAGTTCGCATTCCAGCTTGTAGAGCGCCGCGCGCCCTGCGCCGACATAAGCCTGCAAGTGTCCCATGGCATGGTGCGCGACTTCATAGTTGAGACCGTCGAGCACGACCAGGATGACGTTGTGCTTCATAGGGGCGCAACTCCAATATCAAAGCGAGCGGCGTAGGAGCTGCCGCAGGCTGCGATCTTTTAATCCGGGATAATCAGATCAAAAGATCGCAGCCTGCGGCAGCATCCTACGATGCAGGATTACTGCATATTGATGATGACTTCTTCCTGCCACATCTGCGGAAGGGCCTTGGAGGTTTTTTCCCATGCGTCGGCGTCTTTGATCGGCGTTACACCCTTGTACTGCTCATTCGGCAGCAATTGAGCTTTGACCTCGTCCGGCAGTTTGATGTGTTCGGCACGAATAGGACGCGCATTGCCGCGAGCCAGGTTGATCTGGCCAGCGTCGCTGAAGATGTACTCGCGAGTCAGCTTGGCGGCGTTCGGGTGCTTGGCGTATTTGTTGATGATGGTGGTGTAACCGGAAATCACCGAGCCGTCGGACGGGATCACAACGGTGAAGTCATCCGGGTTGGCCATCTTGGCTTTGTAGCTCAGGCCGTTGAAATCCCAGACCACGCCGACTTCAATTTCACCTTTTTCCAGCGTCGCGATCACCGGATCGGTCATCGACAGGCGCCCCTGCTTGGCAATGTCGGCAAACATCAGCAGCGCCGGCTTGATGTTTTTCTCATCGCCACCGTTGGCCAGGGCTGCAGCCAGAACGCCATTGGCCGCTTGGGCCGCAGTGCTCACGTCGCCGATGGACACTTTGTATTTGCCTGTCTTGAGGTCAGCCCAGCTTTTCGGCGCTTCGGAACCGTGCAGCAACTTTTTGTTGATAATGAAAGCGATGGTGCCGGTGTAGGCCAGCGCCCAATGGCCATCTTTATCCTTGGCCCAGGCCGGGATCTGTTCCCAGGTACTTGGTTTGTAGGGCTGCGAGACGTCCTGCTTGACTGCGATCGGGCCGAATGCCGCACCGACGTCGCCGATGTCGGCGGAGGCGTTGTCCTTCTCGGCTTTGAACTTGGCCAGTTCCTGAGCCGAACTCATGTCGGTGTCGATGTGTTTCAGGCCGTAATTTTTAGCAAGATCATCCCAGGTACCTTTCCAGTTCGCCCAGTTGTCGGGCATGCCGACACTGTTGACTTCACCTTCCGCTTTCGCCGCGGCCTCCAGGGTTTTCAGATCGGTGTCTGCCGCCATGGCGGCGGTGCACAGGGCAATGGTCGAGCCTAACAGTGATGCCAGGAAAAGCTGTTTCATTCCGAGCTCCTTTGGGCGTTTACACGCTGCGATTGCGATTGTGTTGGTCTAGGTCAGCAATACCTGAGCCAATCTAGGCGACCTGGATGACATTTTGATGTCGTGCGGCGCCGAGCTGTCTCGCCTGGCCGTGGTGTGCTCAGGTTCCGGGCTTAAGCGTAGACCATGCGCAAAGGGCTGATCTCAGAGGACTTGATCACAATATTGCAGCACCGAACGAGACCGTTCAGCGGCTTTGTCATCTGCCAGTCATGACCAGTGCCTAGGCTTGCCAAGAATGAAAACGTGGGTGCGGCCGGGGCTGTCCCGCGCCGAAACAGTGCTGGTCTAGTCCAGACAGGTAACGCGATGCGCATCGAAACCACCAAATCGGTAACAACCATTGGGCAGGTTCTTCAGGAACAGCTCGACCACGGGTTGCTGGCGCCCGGCAGCAAGTTGCCGGCCGAGCGCAAACTCAGCGAGTTGTTCGCCACCACGCGAATAACCGTGCGGGAGGCCTTGCTGCAGCTGGAAGCGCAGGGGCATATCTATCGCGAAGAGCGTCGGGGCTGGTTCGTATCGCCGCCGCGCCTGGCTTATAACCTGATGCAGCGCAGCCATTTTCACGCGATGGTCACCGCTCAGGGGCGGGTGCCTTCCACCGAAGTCATCTCGGCGCGCCTGCAACCGGCGTCAGCGGCGGTTTGCGCGTGGCTGCAACTGCCGGCGTTATCAAGCGTGATCCAGATCTGCAGGGCACGCCGGATCGATGGGCGTCTGGTGCTGTACGTTGCGCATTATCTGAATCCGAAGTTCTTCCCCGGCATTCTGGAATTCGACTTGAACCAGTCGATCACCGAACTGTACGCCCGGCATTATCAACTGCATTACGGACGCGTGCGTTTCGAAATTGTGCCGACGGCGTTGTCGGTCGATGCGGCGGCAGCGTTGCGGGTGTCGGTGGGCAGTCCGGGATTGCGTATCGCCCGGGTCAACTACGATCAGCACGAGCGGCTGATCGATTGTGACCTGGAGTTCTGGCGGCACGATGCGATTCATGTTGGCGTCGATGTGGCTTGACCTAGGCGCTGCAGAACCCTCATGCGTTATCCGAAGCGGTAGATGTCCATGCCCAGCGCGCCCATGGTGAAACCCTTGTGAACCGTTCTGAACGCTCCGCCGGCACCGCGAGCGAAAAATAGCGGCAACAGATGTTCGTCACTTGGGTGGTTACGCGCCGCGTTGGGTGCTTGCTGGCGATAATCGTGCAGAGCTGCTTCGTCGTCGGCTTCGAGTTTTTCGATCATCCAGTCACGGAATGTTCTGGCCCAGGGTTCGACGCTTTCCGGTCCGGCATGCCAGTCCAGTTCGCGCAGGTTGTGAGTAATGCTGCCGGAGCCGATCAACAGTACGCCTTGCGCGCGCAGGCTGGACAGGGCCCGGCCGACACAGGTTTGCAGGGCAGGGCCGCCATGGGTCGGCAGCGAAACTTGCACCACGGGAATGTCAGCGTGTGGATACATCAATGACAGCGGCACCCAGACGCCATGGTCGAACGGCCGACGGGTGTCGATGCGCGCGGGCAGATCATTGCTGTTCAACAGGCCGGCGATCTCAGTCGCCAGCTGAGGATCGCCCGGTGCCGGGTATTGCACCTGGAACAAGGCCTGCGGAAAGCCACCAAAGTCATGCCAGGTTTCCGGCTGCGGATTGCCGCTGACCATCAACTCATTGCTTTCCCAATGCGCGGAAACAATGACGATCGCCTTCGGTTTTTCCAGCTCGCCCGCCAGGCGCGCCAGGGCAGGTCCGCTGGCGCCGGGTTCGAGGGCCAGCATCGGCGAACCATGAGAGATATACAGGCTAGGGAACATAAACAAGCTCCTGAAGGTTAAGATGGCAGCATCTTCAGTCAGATCATTGATCTAAATCTAATATAAGTTTTAGGGTGATTTGATCGAAAATTTGGGGTTATTTATGCAGCCGGAGTTTTGGCACAAGCGGTGGCAGTCGAATCAGATCGGCTTCCATCTGCCGGAAGTGAATCCTTATCTCCAGCGGTTCTGGCCGCAGTTGGCGCTGGAAGAAGGCGCGCGCGTGCTGGTGCCGCTGTGTGGGAAAAGTCTGAATTTGTTGTGGCTGGCGCGTCAGGGACATGAAGTCCTGGGGATTGAACTGTCTGAGAAAGCTGTCGAAGATTTCTTCAGCGAGCATCATTTCGACCCGAACGTTAGTGAGCAGGGGCCATTCAAGGTTTACCGCGCGGGCTCGATCGAGCTGTGGTGCGGTGATTTCTTCGAGTTGACTGCAGGCGACGTCGCGGATTGCACGGCGCTCTACGACCGCGCTGCGCTCATTGCGCTGCCACCGGCAATGCGCCAGCAATACGCTGCTCATCTCAACCGGATCATGCCAAGGGAGTCGTCGGGTCTTCTGATTACCCTGGATTACGACCAGGCGCAGATGGACGGCCCGCCGTTTGCGGTGCTTGATGACGAAGTGCAGGGGCTGTTCGCCGGGTTCTGGTCGCTGAAGATTCTGGAGGATCAGGACGTGCTGAGCGAGAGCTCCAAGTTTGTCGAAAACGGCGTCACACGCCTTGAGGAACGGGTTTACAGGATCTCCAGCCGCTAGCTCAATCTGACTGCTAAATTCGAAACAAAAAAAGGCCCGCATCGCTGCGGGCCTTTTTCGTTATTGCCGAGCCTGTCAGCCGCGACGACGCAGTGCGTCGATGCGTTCTTCCAGTGGGGGGTGGCTCATGAACATGCGAGCGAAGCCCTGTTTGATGCCACCGTTGATGCCAAAAGCGTTCAGGGTGTCAGGCATGTGCACCGGCAAGCCCTGTTCGGCGCGAAGGCGTTGCAGTGCGCCAATCATCGCGTTGGTACCAGCCAGACGTGCACCGGCTTCGTCGGCACGGAACTCACGTTTGCGCGAGAACCACATGACGATGGAGCTGGCCAGAATGCCCAGCACCAGTTCGGCGAAGATGGTCGCCACATAATAAGCGATGCCCTGGCCGCCTTCGTTTTTGAAAATCACCTTGTCGACGAAGTTGCCGATGATCCGCGCGAAGAACATCACAAAGGTGTTCACCACGCCCTGGATCAACGCCAGCGTGACCATGTCGCCATTCGCCACGTGGCCGATTTCATGGGCCAGAACAGCCTTGACTTCGTCCGGCGAGAAGCGCTCGAGCAGGCCTTGGCTGACCGCGACCAGTGCGTCGTTCTTGTTCCAGCCGGTGGCGAAGGCGTTGGCCTCGTAGGCCGGGAAAATCCCGACTTCCGGCATCTTGATCCCGGCTTCCCGGGACAATTGCTCGACCGTTTGCAGCAGCCATTGCTCGTGACGTGTGCGCGGCTGGGTAATGATCTGGGTGCTGGTGCTCATCTTCGCCATCCACTTGGAGATGAACAGCGAGAACAGCGAACCGGCGAAACCAAAGACAGCACAGAAAATCAGCAGCTGATTGAGGTTGAGATCAACCCCGTTGGCCGCCATGAACCCGTTGAAGCCGAAGAGGCTCAGGGTGATGCTGGCAATCAGCACGACCGCAAGGTTAGTGGCCAAAAACAGCAGGATGCGCATCATGGTTGTAGAAATCTCCTCATGCTAAAGATGTAGCTTACTGCGGGGTATATAAGGTGCTGCACCGGGCTATTCAACCGGGTGACTATTTCAAACTGTGTCCTACAGCGAAAGTACCGCGCCTTGAAGGGCATTTCCGACGGCTGTGAGCAATATGTTCGTCTGGCAGTTTGCCATGCAGCCCCCGTAATTGTTACGCGCAAGCGCAAAACAGGCCAATCGCATGTAGCCGGCGTTGCGAAGTCCGTCAGGGTGCAAAGATATGTTGCTGAATCAATCCTGGAGCGACTTTTTAGACAAGTCGCGCCAGGATCGAACGCCTTACTGGCGGTAGGACTTGAGGAAGTTGCCGATGCGGCCGATGGCCATGTCCAGATCGTCCACGCGCGGCAGCGTCACCACACGGAAGTGGTCCGGCCACGGCCAGTTGAACGCGGTGCCCTGCACGACAAGCAGCTTCTCGGATAACAGCAGGTCGAGCACGAACTTTTCGTCGTTGTGAATCGGGCAGACTTTCGGATCGATCCGCGGGAACGCGTACAGCGCGCCCATCGGCTTGACGCAGCTCACGCCCGGAATATCGTTGAGCAGCTCCCAGGTACGATTGCGTTGTTCCAGCAGTCGCCCTTGCGGCAGCACCAGATCATTGATGCTCTGATAACCGCCGAGGGCGGTCTGGATGGCATGCTGGCTCGGCACGTTCGCGCATAGACGCATGTTGGCCAGCATGTCGATGCCTTCGATGTAGCTTTGCGCATGATGTTTCGGACCGGAGATGGCGATCCAGCCAGAACGGAAACCGGCCACACGGTAGGATTTGGACAGACCATTGAACGTCAGGCACAGCAGGTCCGGCGCCAGTGATGCGGTGCAGATGTGCACAGCGTCGTCGTAGAGAATCTTGTCGTAGATCTCGTCGGAAAAGACCACCAGGTTGTGCTGGCGGGCCAGTTCGAGCATGCCCAGCAGCACTTCTTTGGAGTACACCGCGCCGGTCGGGTTGTTCGGGTTGATGATCACCAGTGCCTTGGTGTTCGGGGTAATTTTGGCCTTGATGTCGGCCAGGTCCGGCCACCAGTTGGCCTGCTCGTCGCACAGGTAATGCACCGGATTGCCGCCCGACAGACTGACGGCGGCGGTCCACAGAGGATAATCAGGCGCGGGTACCAGCACTTCGTCGCCGTTATTGAGCAAGGCCTGCATCGACATCACGATCAGTTCGGAAACGCCGTTGCCCAAGTAGATGTCTTCGATGCCGACACCTTCCACCTGCTTCTGCTGGTAATACTGCATGACCGCTTTGCGCGCACTGAAGAGGCCTTTGGAATCGCTGTAACCCTGGGCAGTCGGCAGGTTGCGGATCACGTCCTGAAGGATTTCATCCGGCGCTTCGAAACCAAAGGGTGCCGGGTTGCCGATGTTCAGCTTGAGGATGCGATGACCTTCCTCTTCCAGGCGTTTGGCGTGCTTGAGCACTGGCCCGCGAATGTCGTAGCAGACGTTGGCGAGCTTGTTCGATTTGCTGACCTGCATGGCGATGTGTTCCTGAAAATGAACGATCCAGGCGGTGTATGAACTACCGTACTGGGAATCCTGCGAATTCACACAGGCCTGACGCCTTGAGCGTGCAGCACCATAAATCCGTTTGAATGCGCGTGGTCTGGCTGCCAGACTGGCGTTTGACGAGGCGCAATCATACGTGCCGACCGATCCGTGGAAAAGGTACAGATCGGGCTTTTTCAGCTGCTGAGGTGTGACGATGGAAAAGTTGGAAAAAACCCTGGACGAATGGCGCGCCATGCTCGATCCGGAGCAATACAACGTTTGCCGCCTGAAAGGCACCGAGCGGCCTTTTTCCGGTAAATACAACGACACCAAGACCGAGGGCGTATATCACTGCATCTGCTGCAATGAGCCGCTGTTCGATTCGAATACCAAATTTGATTCCGGCTGCGGCTGGCCAAGCTTCTACGCGCCAATTGGCGAGAGCGCGATGGTCGAGATTCGCGATGTCAGTCACGGCATGATCCGCACCGAAGTGGTCTGCGGCAAGTGTGACGCGCACCTGGGCCATGTGTTCCCGGATGGTCCGCCGCCGACCGGCCTGCGTTATTGCATCAACTCGGTGTGCCTGGACCTGGTACCGCGCGACTGATCGCCTGGAACCGTAGGAGCCGGCTTGCTGGCGATAGCTGTAGAACAGTCATAAAGGTATTGACTGACACGGCGCTATCGCCAGCAAGCCGGCTCCTACGGTGAATAGCGGATGTGGTCTACGAATATTAAATTGCACACAATTCAATTGCTCGCTATGTTTGTCCGCTCTTCCTTCCTTCAAGGCCCAAGCCATGAGCGATAATCTGCTGAGCATTCCCTGCACCACCATCACCGGTGAGCAAAAGACCCTGGCGGATTTCGCCGGCAAGGCCGTGTTGGTCGTCAACACCGCCAGTAAATGCGGCTTCACCCCTCAATACAAAGGCCTCGAACAGCTCTGGCAAACCTACAAGGATCAAGGTCTGGTCGTGCTGGGCTTTCCCTGCAACCAGTTCGGCAAGCAGGAGCCGGGCAATGAAGGGGCGATTTCGGAGTTCTGCGAGTTGAATTTCGGCGTCAGTTTCCCGCTGTTCAAGAAGATCGAGGTCAATGGCGCAGGCGCGCATCCGCTGTTCGTCCAGTTGAAAAAGCGTGCACCGGGCGTGTTGGGCTCCCAGGGCATCAAATGGAATTTCACCAAGTTCCTGATCGGCAAGGACGGTCAACTGGTCAAGCGCTTTGCTCCGGCCACCAAACCGCAAGATCTGAGCCGCGAGATTGAAGCCCTGCTCAAATGAACAGCCTGCCTCCCGATTCCCTCAAGCTCGACAGTCAACTGTGTTTCAAGCTGTACGCGGCTTCGCGGGCGGTGATTCGAGCCTACAAGCCGATGCTCGATCAGCTCGGCCTGACTTATCCGCAGTATCTGGCGATGCTGGTGTTGTGGGAATGGCAGGAAGCAGCGCCAGGCCAGCCGACGGTCAAGGCCTTGGGCGAACGTCTGGCACTGGATTCCGGGACGTTGACGCCGCTGCTTAAACGCCTTGAGCAACTGCAACTGGTGCAGCGTCAGCGCTCAACACGGGATGAACGCGAAATGCACCTGAGCCTGACACCTGCTGGCAAAGCCTTGCGCGAACAGGTCGGCCCACTCAAGGCTCGCCTGTTGTGCGACAGCGGGGTGGATCTGGATCGGCTGAATGAATTACGTGGCGGACTTGATCACCTGCTGGGGCAGATCAGGGCATTGTCGTAGCCGGCATCCACAGGTCCAGCACGGCGGCCAGTTCTTCCCGGCGAAAAGGCTTGGCCAGATAGTCACTCATGCCGGCTGCACGGCAACGTTCGCGTTCTTCGGACATGGCGTTGGCGGTCAGCGCAACGATCGGCAATTGCGGCCAGCGCCCGCTGCGACGGATTTGCCGGCTGGCCTCGTAGCCGTCCATCACCGGCATGTTGCAGTCCATCAGCACCAGATCGAATTCGCTGCTTTCAAGCTGATCCAGCGCCTCGCCGCCATGCGCAGCGACGATCACCTCGCAACCGAGTTTTCCCAGCATGCCTTTGGCGACCAACTGATTGACCGGGTTGTCCTCCACCAACAGCACCCGACCACGCCGCAGCGGCGACAATGCCTCCAGCCGGGCGTCGTTGAGGGTGTTGGTTTCCGGTTGCAGGATTCGCCGCAGCGTCTGGCACAGTGCGTTGCGGGCCAGAGGGCGTGCCTGCTGTTGCAAGGGCGCCAGCGCACTGGCTTCTTCGCTGGGCAGGAAGCTGCCATAAGCAGTCACCAGCAGAATTGGCGCGCTGCAGGTCGGGCGCAGACCAAACAGGCATTCGGGACAGTCGGTAATGACCACGTCAGGGTTCAGACCGATCATCGAATCGTCGATCGTGCGCTGCACGTAATCGACTCCCCAGCCTGGTAGCAAACTGTTCAGCAGTTCCGCCAGACCGCTGCTGGCCGTGGTAATCGCGACGACTTTACCGCGTAACGTCGCCGGCGGCAGTGCGCGGGTATGGCAGGGCAGCGGCAGGTCGGCACAGAACTGGCTGCCAAACCCCGCTTCCGAGCTGATGGTCAGCCGCCCGCGCATCGCTTCACACAGGTTGTAAGTCAGCGCCAGCCCCAGCCCGGTACCGCCAAACTGCCGGGTAATGCCCGCGCCCGCCTGGGTGAATGGCTGAAATATCTTCACTTGGGCATCCTGAGGAATACCGATACCGGTGTCGCACACCTCAATCCTGACGCCGCCTTCGAATACCGACAAACGCACATCGACGCGGCCGAAACGGGTAAATTTCAGCGCATTCGACAACAGGTTGCTGACGATTTGCCGCACGCGCGTCGGGTCGCCCAGCACCAGCGCCGGAAATGCCGGTTCAATCAGGCAGGTCAGTTCGACGCTGGGCGCGGCATTCTGCGAGAGCAGGTTGGCGGTGTCCTCGATCAGCACGCCGAGGTCGAACGGGATGTGCTCGAGTTCGAGCTGACCGGCATCGAATTTGGACAGATCGAGAATGTCGTTAAGCAATTCGACCAGCACTTTGCCTGAGTCATGTGCGATCGACAGTTGTTGCTGTTGTTCGGCATTCAACGGACTGTCGAGTGACAGTGCGATCATGCCCAGCAAGCCGTTCAAAGGCGTGCGGATTTCGTGGCTCATGTTGGCGAGGAAGGCCGACCGCGCTTCGGCCATGTCCAGCGCCGTGCTGCGCGCAACTTCCAGCTCCTGATTGGATTGGCTGAGTCGGGCATTGATCGCCTTGAGCTCGGCTGTACGCGCGGAAACAATATTTTCCAGTTGCCCGAGGTAATCGGTCAGGCGGTTTTCAGCGGTGCGCCGTTGTTGAATTTCAGTCGCGATGTTTTCGAATTGTTGATTAGCCACTTTGACCAGCACGCCGATCTCGTCGTTTTCGTGCCCGGCCGGGTATTCCAGCAAGGTCGGTTCGGCGCTGCGCGGGTCGCGGCTGCTGAGTTCACGGATCACTCGCACCAAGGGTTTGGTCAGCATCACGTAAAACAACGCCAGCAGAATGCCGGTCAGCAGCAGGCTGCGAGCAAAGCCGTTGAGCAGGGTCACTTCAGCACGACGCAGGAAACGGCTGCCGAAGGAGTAGGTGTCGACGTCGAGGCGCAGGGTGCCGAGGGATTCGTTTGGCAAGTGGTCGAGGTATAAACGGTCTTCGAACTGGCGGTTGGCGCCGAACAGCGAGTCGCTGATCAGGCGATAACCGCTCTGCAGGCCCGGGCGCTTGACGCTGGCCAGTACATTGCCGTTGTTGTCGGTCAGGTGCGCGCCGATGATTGCCGGTGAGCGTAATAATCCAAGCGACAGTTCCTGTGCGAGTTCAGCGTCGATGTTGTAGGCAATGCGCGAGGCGGGGTTGTGGCTGATTTCCAGCAAAGACAGGATTTCACGGTTGATGGAAGCGTCTTCGCTGGCATAATCGATGCCGATCTGCACCAGACTGAGCAGCGTGCCCAGAATGAAACCGACCAGCACGGTGAGCCGGGCCTGTTTATAGGACAGCCGGTTGGTGAACTTGATATCCATTGGGTGTTGAACCACTTCCGTTTCCCTTCGCTGCTCAAGCATAGTCGATCATGCATGGAAACCGGTGCTCTCGCAGTCCGTCTTCAAGGACCGCTGCGCACACCGAAAAACTGTGTTTGCTCGTCGTACCGCCATCATCACTGTGAACGTGCCCGAGGAGAAGACGTGGATTCCCGATTGAATGCTTTTCTTGAACGCGCCGATGCCGTTCTGGCCCGTATCGAACCACTGTTGCCGGCGCCACGGCAAGCGATCGACTGGTCGCAATGCCTGGCCGCGCGCTGGCAGCGTGAAGGGCGCAGCGGTTTTCTGTTGCCGCTGGAAGTCAGCCTCGACATGCGCTTGTCCGACCTGATCGGCGTTGATCGCCAACTCGAACAGCTGGGCCGCAATACCCGTCAGTTCCTTGATGGCATGCCGGCCAACCATGCCTTGCTGTGGGGCTCGCGTGGCACCGGCAAATCATCGCTGGTGCGTGCCTTGCTGGCCGAACATGCCGGGGCCGGCCTGCGCTTGATCGAGATCGAACGCGATCATCTCGCCGACTTGCCGCGGGTGGTCGAACAGATCGCCAAATTGCCGCAACGTTTCGTGCTTTTTTGCGATGACCTGTCGTTCGAATCGGGCGAGGGCGATTATCGCGTGCTCAAGAGCGTGCTCGACGGCTCGCTCGAACAGGCTCCGGACAACGTTTTGCTGTACGCCACCTCCAACCGTCGCCACCTGGTACCGGAGAAGGAAAGCGACAACGAAAACTGGAAACGCGTCGACGGCGAACTGCACCCCAGCGAGGCAGTTGAAGACAAGATCGCACTGTCCGACCGTTTTGGACTGTGGCTGTCGTTTTACCCGTTTACCCAGGAGCACTTTCTCAACGTGGTCGAGCACTGGATCGGGCAACTGGCCGACAAGGCCGGCCTGCCGTGGGAACGCAACGAGGAACTCGATATTCTTGCCGTGCGCTGGGCTACCGGCCGGGGCAATCGCAATGGACGTTGCGCTTATCAATTCGCCCGCTATTGGGTCGGGCTCAAGCTGTTGGAGCACAAGGCATGATCGATTTACAACAAAGCGGCCAGGGCCTCGAAGGCTACGGCATGCTGCACGCACAGCTGCAATCACTGCTGGCGGACGAGCGCGATTTCATCGCCAACGCGGCGCAGTTTTCGGCGTTTCTCTACAACCAGCTCGATGATTTGAACTGGGCCGGGTTCTATTTGAATCGCAATGAAGAATTGGTCCTGGGGCCGTTTCAGGGGCAGATTGCCTGCGTACGCATCCCCTTTGGCCGAGGGGTGTGCGGGGCAGCAGCGGCGACTTTGCAGACTCAGCGCGTGGAAGACGTGCACGCATTTCCCGGTCATATCGCCTGCGACAGCGCCTCCAACAGCGAGCTGGTCGTACCTCTGGTGAAGGACGGCAAGCTGATCGGCGTACTGGATCTGGACAGCCCCAAGGTCGGCCGCTTCAGCGCTGACGATCAGGCAGGGATCGAACAATTGGCGGCTATTTTTCTGCGTTTGACTGACTGCTGATCAAGGGCGCAACCCTGCCTTGACCAGCAGGCCAGGCGCGTCCACCTCATCAATCTGTTTCGGATCGAGGAATTGCTCAGCGTACTGCCGATAGATCTGCGCGGTGATGAACAGCTCGAACAGCTCCGGATCAATGTGGGCGTCACGGCACATGGTGGCCATGATGCCCAGCGCTTCACTCATCGATTTGGCTTTTTTGTACGGTCTATCGGCGGCGGTCAACGCCTCGAAAATATCGGCAATCGCCATCATCCGCGCGGGCAGGCTCATCTCATCGCGCTTCAACCTTTTCGGATAACCGGTGCCGTCCATTTTTTCATGGTGGCCGCCGGCGATTTCCGCCACGGTGTCGAGGTGGCTGGGGAAGGGCAGGTGACTGAGCATCAGAATCGTCTGCACCATGTGATGGTTGATGATGTAACGCTCCTCTCGTGTCAGCGTACCGCGAGCGATGCTCAGGTTGTAAAGTTCGCCCCGGTTGTACTTGTAGAGCGGCACCTCGAGCTTGAAGCCCCAAGGGTTGTCGGGCGGAATCAGTTCGCCTGATGCGCGCTCGAACAGGTGCTCGGGTTTATCCGCCAGCAGCGGCTCGTTCAAAGGCAGGGTGGGTGGCGGAGTGCGAGCCTGACGCCTGTTCTCTTCCCAGGAAACGCCCAGTCGATCGTCCAGGGTACGCGTCCAGGTCCTCTGAGCCACGCTGCGCAACCTTTGCAAATCCGCCTCGGCCATGGCCTCGCCGCCCAGATTGCAGCGCGCAACAAAGGCGAAATCATCGTCCAGCGCCGCGAGACTGGCATTACGCAACTCGCCCAGATGATGTTCGTCACCGCCCAGCGCCACGGCCTGCCAGTAATTGATCCAGGCATCGCGCTTGAGCACCTCGAATCGGGTGCGGACTTCGTGAATACGGTCGTTCAGGGTTTCCAGTTTGGTGGCTTTATCAACCACATATTCCGGGGTCGTGACCTTGCCGCAGTCGTGCAGCCAAGCGGCGATGTGCAGCGCCTCCCATTCATCTTCCGTAGGCTTATAACCGAAGAAGGCCGGCGCCTGGCTGGCAGCCGCAGCTTGGGCGATCATCAACGTCAGCGCCGGTACACGCTGGCAATGACCACCGGTGTACGGGCTTTTTGCATCAATGGCGCCGGCGAGCAGCTGGATGAAGGCATCCAGCAATTGTTTCTGCCTGGCTTGCAGGCGCTGACTTTCGATGCACACCGCCGCCGCACCGGACACCGCTTGCAGAAATGCGATACGGTCCGGCTGGAGTTTTTCCAGATCGCTTTGCCTGCCGCTGTCTGCCAGCAGGAGGGTCAGCAGGCCGACAGTTTCATTGCGGCGGTTGTGCAGCCGGATGCCGATCAGATGCACCCGTGGGCATTCCATCGCCTGCAACACATGCTGCAAGTCACCCGCCTGCTCGAAGCCCAGATTCGTGACCACATTATTGGTCTGCGCAAGTTGCTGCAGCCATGCCGGGCTTTGCGGGTCCGCCAGCTGATGGCCTTGAACGCCGAATGCAGGTACCGCTTGCGATGCGTCGCCGATCACCAGGCCAAGCGGCTCGAAGCGATCGCCATCGTTCTCGCGCAAGTAGATCAGGCCCGCCTGAGCCTGGCCGATTTTCATCGTTTCAAAGAGCACTCTTTCCAGCAACGGGGTAAAACGTGTTTCGGCGCTGAGGCTTTCTGTGATTTCGAAAAAGCTGGCCAAGGTGTCTTTCATGCGCGTCATTGATACGCTCAACTGGTCGACTTCGAGCACAGGCGAACGCCGGGAGGCGGGAAGACTGAAGTTGAAGCTGCGAATGGCATCCGCCTCCTGCACCAGCGTGCGCAAGGGTTTGACCAGTATGCGCGAGGTCAGCCAGCCCAAGGGCAGGCACAACAGCAAGGTCGCCAAGGTGATCAGTGCGCCTTGCCAGCGCAAGCGGTAGGCGTCGGCCAGTAACTCGTCCTCCGGCACCAGCAACGCCAGTTGCAAACCCCGTGGCCCGCCTTCCTGCAACTGGCTGCGGGCGACGATCCATTGCCGGCCTCCAGCTTGCAACCGATTGCCGGTCTCAGCGTGGCCCAGTAACGCCGCAAGCCCGGGACTCAAATCCGCAGCCTTGACCATGCGGGCGGTCTCCCCGTCGGTGATCAGTTTGCGCGAGTCCGGATAGGCCACCGCGTTGCCATTCGCATCGAACAACACCACTTCAGTGGCAGGGGTGACCACGTGTTTCGCCAGCTTGGCCGAGAGCTCATCCAGAGTCAGGTCTGCGGCGATTACCGCGTGCTCACCGACGCGTCGGGCGAGCGTCGTACCCGCATTGCGAGTGGAGAAAAAAATGTAGGGTTCGGTGGTTATCTGACCGCTCTCATTGCGGGCAGCGGTGAACCAGGCGCGGGTGCGCGGATCGAAGTCGTCGCCGACGTTTCCATTACGGCTGATCAGGTTCAGATGCTCATCGAAAAAAAGCGATTGAGAGAGTGCGCGCGCATCGGGGCCCGAGCGCTCAAGGCTCCACACTTGGTAGCGGGCGTTGAGCGGCGCTTGAACTAGCGTTTTCAGGGCCGGTTCGCGCAGGGGACGGACCATGAAAAAATCGCCGTTGTCGTAGCCCAGGTACAGTGAGGCAAGGTGCGGATTGTCTTCCAGGGCCTGGCTGAAAGACTGCAGCAGAATCAGTCGATGTTGCAGATCGGTTGCCTGAGCCGCCGGGTGATGCACCAGCAGGCTCAGCACATTGCGGATGGGCTCGTAGGTAGTCTGAAGGTCCTGGCGCACATCCTGTTCGATGCGGGCGAAGAGCTTTTCACTGCTCGCAAGAATTATCTGCGTGGTTTGTCGGTAGTTGAAAATGCCCAGCACTACGCCCGTCAGCAACAGCAGGCAAGTGAACATCACGCTGATATGGACGTGCAGCGGCAACCGTCGCTGATCCTGGCGCAGTGGGCTGGGCATTGCGGGTCACTCCATGATGGTTAACACACTGCTCAGCGAGCAAGCATAGTTAAGGCTCCGTCATCGTGCTTTGGTCATTCAAGGCGATTTGTTGCTGCAACGCCTGGCCGAGTTCGTCCATCGCCCTGTGCATGGCCGCGCTGCAGTTGATCAATTGGTCGGATTGAGCGGTTTCATGGCAAATATTTTCGAGCGCTTCGCAACTTTCTATCAGTCGCGCGGCCTGGATGATCCTTGCCGCGCCTTTGATTTTATGCGCGAGATCGAGATAGGACTTCAGGTCCGTGCTGCCTGCCAACGCCTGCAGTGCCAGGCGGTCCTGGTCATTGCTGTTTTGCATCTCTTTCAGGAGGCGTCTGTCCATCGCCGGGTTGCCGCCCGTCAATAAGTGCAGGCCGGCGAGGCTGAACGCCGGTGCGGGGACTGACGGCCTGATGCCCGCCAGTCGTTCACTCAAGGCGGTCAGTGTCAGCGGTTTGAACAGGCAGTCATCCATGCCCGCGTGTCTGCAACGCTGTATTTCCTCAGGCAGGGCGTTGGCGGTATACCCCAGGACCGTGCAGGGCGGCCGCTGCGTCGTCTGCTCATGCCGGCGAATGGCGCGGGCCAGTTCGTAACCGTTCATGATGGGCATGTTGCAGTCGACGATCACCAGATCGAACGCACCGGTTTGCCACGCGTCGAGTCCGGCACTGCCATCCTCTGCGACCGTGGAGTGATGCCCGAGAAACTCCAGTTGCTGGCACATCAAAGAACGGTTGGCGGGATGGTCATCGACCACCAGGACATTCAAGGGAGTGTTGGTGAACGATATGTCAGCATCAGCCGGCGGTCGGCACGGCTCGGCTACCTGGCAGACGAGGTTCAGAGAAACCTTGATCAACGTGCCGACGCCAAGCCGACTCTCCAGTTGCAGACTGCCGCCCATCATCTCGCACAGGTTGCGGCTGATGACCAGGCCAAGGCCTGCGCCGCTTCTGCCTGCCTGTCTATTGTCGCTGGCCTGGGCAAAGGGTTGGAACAGTCGCTGTTGATCCTGCACGCTGATGCCCACGCCGCTGTCATGGACCTGCAGCAGCAGCTGCACATGGCCGGGTTGTGCACTCGCCAGCAGTTCAACGACGACCCTGATGTGACCTTGCTCGGTGAACTTGATAGCGTTGCTGATCAGGTTGGACAACACCTGTTTGAAGCGCATGGGGTCGATCAGCACATCGACCGCCGGATTGTCGGGATTGAACTCGAGTTGCAGCCGCAGATTTTTCTGACGCGCGAGTCCCTCGAAAATCCGCACCACCGAGCCGATGATTTCACCAGGATTGACTCGCTCCGGACTCAGGCTCAAACGACCGGATTCTATGCGGGCAATGTCGAGAATGTCGCCGATCAGTTCGAGCATATCTTTAGCGGAGCGATAGGCGACATCGATGGCCGGGCGGTCTGGATGGTTGTGCCCGATACGTTTGAGCGTCAATTCGAGCATGCCGATCACTGCATTCATCGGGGTGCGGATCTCGTGGCTCATGGTCGCCAGGAACGTGCTTTTTGCCCGATTCGCTTCATCCGCGCGCTCTTTCGCCGAGCGCAGTTCCTCGAACAATTGTCGTCTGTCACTGATGTCGATCCAGCCACCGATGATGCCTTGCACATCACCACTCGAATCCCGATATGGAAGGATCCAGTGGTAAATAGTCAGCCGACGGCCGCCGATGTGCAGCGGGCGATCGAGGATCAGGGGCGTGCCTTCATCGACTACACGCTGGTAGTCGGCCTGATACTCCTCGGCTTCGAAAGCGTTGCTCAGGCTTCCTTCCATCACGCTCTTGCCGATGATGTCCTCGCGTTTGGCACCGAAGGCTTCGAGATAACTGTCATTGCAGCTTTGCAGCAGCCCTTGGCGATCGCGTACATAGATCGGATGGGGTGTGCCGTTGAGCAGCGATCCCATGAATTCCAGTTGGTCATTGAGCGCGCGTTCGGCTGCCTGCCGCTGCTTGATCTGGCGCCGCATGTACGCGTTCCACGCCATGGAAATCAGCAGCAACAGGCTTGCGCCAATCACGATTTGATAAAACAGTCTTTGATAGTTACGCCAGGTGCTCTGCGACGACGCCGAATAACCGCGCCAGCGGCTGTTGATGATGCCGAGCTCTTCAGGCGCGATGCTCAGGAGAGCTTTGTCGATGATCGCTTTTAATTCTTTGGCGTCGCGCCCGGTTGCCATGGAAAAATCCGCCTGCCGGGTACCGAGGGTCGTGGTGATCTGAAGTGGCTGTTCGAACAGTCGCGATGAAATGAAATAGTTGGCGATCACCAGGGAATTGACCGAGCCCTCGGCCTTGCCCTCGGCCAGCAGCTCGACGGCGCTGAAGGTGTCCGGGGTTTCGATCAGCTGAATTCGCGGGTATTCGCGGCGCAGGTAATCAATCAGTGGATTGCCTTGCGCCACGGTCAGGCGTTTGTCTTGAAGTTGTTCGAGGGTGGTCGGGCTGTCCGCGGATTTGCGCGTCAGCAATACGAAAGAATTTTGCAGATAAGGACGGGTGAAATTCAGCGTCTGCTCGCGCTGAGTACTGGGGAGCAGAGCCGCGATCAGGTCGGCTTGCTGATTATTGACCTGTTCGATCATCCCGCCAGTGCTGCGGCTGCGGCGAATGTCGAAGCGCAAGCCGGTGCGCAGCCTGATCAGTTCGAGAAGGTCTGCTGTAACGCCGCGAAAGTTGCCTTCACTGTCGAAAAAGGTCAGCGGTGCGTAGGCCTCATTGACAACCACGCGCACCACGGGATGTTTCGCCAGCCAGCGTTCCTCGGCGTCAGTCAGTTGCAGCTTTTGATCAGTGAGCAGTATGTCGCTGCCGGCACTCCAGCGCCGGGCAATGTCTTCACGCTGGTTGGGAGGGATTGCCAACAGCATCGCGTTGATGATCGCGAGCAGTTGGGGGTTGTTCCGGTGCACGGCAAAGCTGAAGCCGTGAGCTTCATGCTTACCGAAGTTGGCCATGCGGATGTTGTTGAGATAACCCTTGTTGAGCATGTAATGGGTCGAAATGGTATCGCCAAGGAACACATCAGCCTGGTCGAATGCGACCGCATTGATCGCGTTCTGAAAGGAGGGATATGAGGTGATGGTCGCTTTTGGGTATAGATCCCGGACCTCCCGCAAAGGCAGGTAGTGGTACACCATGCTCAATCGAAGGCCGGCGAGCCCGTCGGCCAGTGAACGGGTTTCTCCCTGACGTGTGACCAATACCGGTTGGTCCACCGCGTAGGGTGAGGACAGCACGATGTCGGATTGATGAGCCTCGAAACCGTTGGCGGTGCCAAGCAGATCGACTTCACCTTTTTCGAGCGCCTGGATTGCCGCGCCTCGGGACGCGTAACGGCGAACCATGATTGGCAACCCGGTCGTGGTGCCCAGAATGGCTGCGTAATCGGCGGTAAAGCCTTCGTAGTCCTGACCGCTGACGGTCAGATCGAACGGCGGATAATCCGGTGCCGATGTGCCCAGAATCAACTCCTGCTTACCCTTGATCCACTGTCTTTGCGATGCGTCGAGCCGTACGTCCAGAGCGCCGGTCATCGAGCGGCCGAGCAACGCGTAGGGTTCGCTGTCGACCGCGGCGGCGCACAGTGAGGTGCTCAGACCCAAACCTGCCAAGAGGATGATGCAACAGTCTTTTATCCGAGTGAGCATGCTGTTTCTCACACTAATGCATTTCGTTTCGCCATCTCAATCAGTTCAACCAGAGACTGCGCCTTGAGCTTTTGCATAAGGCGTTTTTTATAAGTACTGACTGTTTTGTTGCTGAGGAACATTCCTTTGGCGATTTCCTTGTTGGTGCGACCTTGGGCGAAAAGTTGTAACACCATTAATTCCCGATCGTTGACGGACTTGAAGAGCTCCAGCTCGGCAAAGCGAGCATCATCTTTTCTTACAGGATTCAGCGCTTCGCTGGGGAAGTAGTTGTAACCTGACAATACAGCTTTGATGGCGCTGACCAGCTCACTCAGGTCTTCCTGCTTGCACACATAACCCGATGCACCGGATTGCATGCACCGAATACCGAAAAGAGTCGGACACTGCGCGGTCAGTACAAGAATTTTAAGCGGTGTACCCATGGCGTTGAAACGCGCGAGTACTTCGAGGCCGTCCAGTTTGGGAATGCTGATATCGAGGATCACCAGGTCTGGCACGCATTCACGTACCATTTGCATGGCATCTACGCCATTATCGGTTTCACCAACGACTTTATAACCTTCGTGTTCAAGCAGCATCCGGACTGCAAGCCGGATAACAGGATGGTCGTCGACAATAAAGACGGAGTTCATAATCAATCCCATGGGGTTTGGATAAAGCGCGCACCTTAGCTCAGATGCCTGGAGGACCGCATGGACTCGCCCACCAGAAGCAGCAATATAGGAATAGTCCTACAAACAAAGAAGAAATAGACGACGTATCAACTAGGTTTTTATATGAGGAAGCGCAAGATAGTTGCTGTTGGATAAAGGCGATAACAAGAGATTTTATGTGGTTCAGGTTTAGTCAGATAAAGGCTTTTGGTTTGTTTGTAAGGTCAATGCTTTTCTGAATATGGGTTGTTTCAACGTTTTTGCAGTGTGTGCCTGTCAGGTTGTAATTGGGGCTGAATATTTAATATTTCGAATCGAGGGTGTTAATTGTTCGTGAGTGTTGCCAACTTATTGGTCCGGACTTCTACCAGCGCGCGTAGAAGATTGTTGCGTACGCTGCCAGTACTTGCACTGTCAGGCTGATCAGCCCTTGAAAGAAATGTAAGAGCTGATCAGCCGATGTCTCACTTGCTCGAACGGCCGGTCATTTCCAGCGCCATTTCACTGGCGTAGCTGTCGGTCATGCCGGCGATGAAATCAATCATGCGCAGGAACGAAGTGTGTAAAGGCCCGTCTGGACGCGGAGCGTTGTTTCCCAGCAGATCGAGAATGCGCCGGCTCTTGAAGGATGGCGTGCGCCCGTTGTGCTGTTCAAGTGCTGCGCCGCAGAAGGCATTTAGGAGGATTTCCAGCGTGGTGTAGGCGCCGATCTCGTGCAGGGTCTTGCGCTTGTCCTGGAAGATTTTTTTGCGCGCCATGTCTTTGGCATTCAGCACGCAACGCTTTGCCGGGCCATGCATGTGCTCAACGAGATCGCCATGCAGCGTACCGGCCAGCAACGCCTCCTGTTGCTCGACAAACGCTCGCGCGGCGGCATTGGTCAGGTGTTCGATCGCCTTGCCACGCAGGATCGCCAGCTTGCGTCGGCGCGAATCCAGCGGGCCGAGCTGGCGATAGGTTTCCGGCAGATCGTCGCCGACCAGGTCCAGCAGCAGCGACTCGACTTCGGCGTATTCCAGCAGCTCCATTTCGAGGCCGTCTTCGAGGTCGATCAGCGCGTAACAGATGTCATCCGCCGCTTCCATCAGGTACACCAGCGGATGGCGCGCCCAGCGTTGCTCCTCAAGTTGCGGGAGGCCGAGTTTATGGGCGATTTGCTCCAGTAAGGGCAATTCGCTCTGGTAACAGCCGAACTTGTGCTTTTTGTAACCCAGCGAATCAGCGTGCCTGGCCGTCCAAGGGTATTTGAGATACGTCCCCAGGGTGGCGTAAGTCAGGCGGGTGCCGCCATCAAACTGATGGTATTCCAGCTGAGTCAGCACGCGAAAGCCTTGAGCGTTGCCCTCGAAATTGAGGAAGTCCTCGCGTTCGACTTCGCTCATCGCATCCAGCCAGCCACGCCCGGCGGCCTGCTTGAACCAGTGGCGTATAGCGTCTTCGCCGGAATGCCCGAACGGCGGGTTGCCGATGTCATGCGCCAGGCAAGCCGATTGCACCACCATGCCCAGGTCGCTCGGTTCGCACCAGTCGGGCAGGGCGCTGCGGATGGTTTCACCGACCCGCATGCCCAGCGATCGACCGACGCAGCTGACTTCCAGCGAGTGGGTCAGGCGCGTGTGGATGTGGTCGTTACTGGTGACCGGATGGACTTGGGTCTTGCGCCCGAGACGGCGGAACGCCCCGGAGAAAATGATGCGGTCATGGTCTTTATGGAAAGGACTGCGGCCAAGCTCTTGCGGGCTGTGCAGAGGCTTTCCGAGGCGTTCGCGGGTGAGCAGGGTTTGCCAATCCAAGGCTGATCTCTCCGTCAGGGGACTGATCGCCTAGCTTCCCGTGTCGCGCCGATGCCTGCAAGCGGAACTACAAGCCGGCGGCGTCGATGTCGATGAGCAGCAGGCGCTCGCCGTTGTCAAAAAATTGCCCGGCAGTGAGGCAGTACTGGTTGCTGGTGGCGTCTCGATAGGTATTGGAAAGTGTCAGTCGACGCTCGTCCCAGCCCTCGGCCAGCAGGTGATAAAAGTACGGCCGCCAGGACCAGTTGTGGCCCAGATAGCGGTTGTCCGATTCCCAGCCGTTGCTGCGCCATTCCAGATTTGGCGTCAGCTGCGTACCGTGCCGATCGCACTGGTAGAAACGCAATAACCAGGGAAACGCATCCAGTTGCGGCAAGGCGCTGAGCGGCGCGCGGGCCTGCGCCCAGTTTTGCAGGATGAACATCAGCTCGGTGAGCTGGTGGCGCATCTGCATCAACCGGCCGCGTTCAGCGATTTTCTGCTGGACATAGCGCTGACGCAATTCGGCAAAGTGATCAACGAAAGCGTCAGTGGCGAAGAACTGCTCTTGCGCACGGGCGAACAAAAATCCCTGCACGTAACGAGAACCGCATTCCAGAGCAAAATTGAGTTGCGCGTCGGTCTCCACGCCTTCGGCAATGATCCAGCAGCCGGTTTTTTCCGCCATCAATGCCAGTGCCTTGACCACATCGCTGCTCGGACCACCCAATGCGGCCGCCTGGAACAAGCGCATGTCGAGCTTGAGAATGTCCGGCTGCAAGGCCAACACGCGGTCGAGCTGTGAATAGCCGGCGCCGAAATCGTCGATGGCAATTCGCGCACCCGCCTGACGGTAGCGCGCCACGACTTCCGCCAGGCGCTGAATGTCGCCGCCCAGTTCGGTGATTTCGAAAACGATCCGACGAGGGTCGACGCCGTGTCTGCTCACTTGCCTGAGGCTTGGCAGCGCCTGATCCTGGCGTAAGCGGCTGATCCAGCGGGGGGACATGTTCAAACTGAGGAACCAGTCCGACGGCGCTTCGTGAAGACGGCTCAACGCATTGTCACGGATCTGGCGATCGAGGCGGCGCAGGGCAATGGCGGGTGTTCGCGAATCGGCGAACAGCGGACCGACCGAGGTCAGTTGGCCATCGGCATGACGTAGTCGGCCCAATGCTTCGACACCGGCAATACGGCCGGTGGCGGTATCGATGAACGGCTGAAAGCAGGCGAGCGGTTGCCCGTCGATCACGAGGCCTCCTTAGTTAGTCTTGTTGTTCGGATTAACCTGAGGCCGGGTAAACGCACAGGTCTGAACCTCTCGATAAAGAGGTTCAGACCTGATTCAGTGCAAGAATGCAGCCAGATAGTGGCTCAATGCTTACGCGAGGAGCCCTGCATGACGAGCTTGATCAACGGGCCCAGCGTGGTGCCGAGACGTACTAACCGCGTCACACTGCTCGGGCCGCCGCTTCGGGCGCCTTTGCCTGTGAAAAACCCCAGCAATGTGACCGCAGCCATGCCCCAGAGCGGAGCATGTTTGATGCCGAAACCCGTTTGCAGGTTTTGCGACATACCGCGTACGCGATGCAAAGGCTGCAGCAGTTGCGCCGATTCCTGACGGATTTCCTGGCGGTGCATTTCCATGCGCAGGCGGATCAACGCTTTGCGCATTTCCGTCCGGGAGCTGTTATGAGGCATTTCGGGCAGCTTCATGGCAGCAGGCGCTCCCGATCATTGGCCAGTTCTTCCAAAGTGCCATGGAAGGGCGAAGATTCATCGAAAATCGCCGCTTTCAAACGCATCGCGCAGAAGATGCAGGCGAGGGTATAGAACACGCAGAGTCCGCTGATGGCGGGCAGACGATAGGTGTCCCAGAACAGGATCAGTACCAGCGTCGACAGGCCCACCAACAACAGCAATCCGAAGACCAGCGCCAGGCCTGCGAACAGCAGCAAGCTGACAGTGCGAGCTTTTTGTTCCTGCAACTCGATGCCGAACAGCTCGACATGACTGTGGAGCAATCCGAGGAAAGCGGCACCGAGACGCCGCGGTGAGGAGCTTTGACCCGCAATGGACGGGCCGGATTCGCCGATCGCCATAATCAGCGCCGAGTGGCCAGCAGGCCGATCAGGAACCCGACACCAGCCGCGATACCTACCGATTGCCACGGGTTGGCCTGTACATAATCTTCCGTGGCAGTGACGGCAGCCATGCCTTTTTCGCGCAGGGATTCCTCAGTCATTTTCAAGGTTTCGCGAGCCTGGAGCAGACTGTTATGGATTTGCTCCCGCAACTCGTCTGCCTGATCGCCGGCCAGGGTCTTGGTGTGTTCCAGTAACCGTTCGGTGTCGCTGACCAGAGTCTGAAAATCGTTCATCAGGATTTCTTGAGCAGTCGTTGCCTTGATGCTGGCCATGGGTGATCTCCGTGAGTGGCTTTCTGTTGCGTTCGAGTATGAGCCTTGCTTGAAGGTTCATTTCAAAATGAGCAGTCCGAACGATGCGATGTATTGGTGCGTCGTTTGGCAAATCTGCTTGATCAATGGGGGTGGGGAAAGCAAAACCTTAACGTAAACAGCAAGATTGCGCGCGGGGGATTCGCCCCTGACGCGCGACACGGCGCGAGAATTAATTTTCTTCGCCATCGGAGCCAGGATAAAAACCGTGCAGCAAACGATAACGGTCACGCCGCGCCTGATCGACTCGACTCTGCACCTGATCAGCCGGCAAGCCCAGCATGATTAACGCATGGGAGGCGAGCATCAGACTGGACTCGAGCAATTCGGGCACCACTTCGGTCGCGCCTGCCGCTTTCAGTTCAGTCAGCATGCTGTCGTCGCGGGTTCGTACGAGTATCGGCACCAGCGGATTAAATCGGCGTGCCTCCTTCAGAACCAGCAGGGCGATATCGGTCTGATCAACCGCGATGACCATTAGGCGCGCGCGTTCCAGTCCCACCGCGACCAGCAATTCGCCGCGGCGAGAGTCACCGTAATGTACGCAGGTTTCCGCGACGGCGGCCTCCTGAACCCTTACCGGGTCGGTGTCGAGCGCTATATAGGGCTGGCCTTCATTGCGCAAAACGCGGCCGATGGATTGGCCTACGCGACCATAGCCACAGATCACCACGTGATGGGTCAGATCAGCGTTGAGCGCACTGATTTGCTCGAGCTTGGCTTCTTCGTTGGGTTTGCGGTGCAAATGCAGGGCGATGCGTGGCGCGGCGCGCAGCAGCAACGGGGTCAGCAGCATCGAGCAGAATGTCGCGGCCAGTAGCGGCCCGCTGAAGTCAGCCGGCATCATGTTGTTTTGTTGCATCTGCGCCATCAGCGCGAAGCAGAATTCGCCACCCTGGGCCAGCGCCAGGCCACTGCGCCACGCGGTTTCGATGTCACTGCCACGCCATTTGACGAGCAGTGCTACCACGCAGCCTTTGATCAGCAGCAAACCAAGGGTGAGACCGAGGATCAGCAGGCTGTGACTGAAGAAGAGCTGCACATCGATCAACATGCCAATGCTGACGAAAAACACGCCTAGGAAGATGTCGCGGAATGGGCGAATGTCAGCTTCGATCTGATGCCGATAGTGACTCTCGCCAAGTAACATGCCCGCAAGAAAAGCACCCAGCGCGGGCGAGAGCCCCATCAAGTGAGTCAGCCAGGCCGTCAACAGGACAATCACCAGCGCCAGCAGAACAAACAGTTCGGCCGAGCGGGCCGCTGCCACCTCATGAAACAGGCGCGGCAGCAACCAACGGCTGGCCGCCAGCAGGCCGATGAACAAGACCACCGTTTTGACCAGTGTCAGCGGCAGTGCCCAGTACCAGGCTTGATCGCTGCTGCCGGCGAACACCGGCACCAACGTCAGCAACAGGACCGCGACGACATCCTGAAACAGCAAAACTGCGATGGCGTTCTGGCCGTGGCTGCTGAAAATCTCCCCGAGACTGCTCAGCTCCTTGCTGACAATGGCCGTCGAGGAAAGCGCCAGGCCAGCCCCGAGCAGCAACGCCGCAGTGGTCGGCATGCCCAGCCACATCAACAGCGCGCCCAGGATCGCCGCCGTGATCAACACCTGCAGGCCACCCAGTCTGAACACGACCTTGCGCAGTGCGATCATTTTCGACAGGGAAAACTCCAGCCCCAGAGAGAACAGCAGGAACACCACGCCCAGTTCGGCGAGGTCAGGCAGGTCTTCGTTTTCGTTGACCCAATTGAAAGCGGTCGGTCCGATCATCAGCCCCACGCACAAATAGCCCAGCACCGGCGGCAAGCGCAGGCGCTGGAAAAGGGCAATCACCACCAGGGAGGAGGCGAGAATGATCAGCAGGTTGGCGAACACGTAATCTCCAGTTCAGCATTCGGACTACTCAAGCGTAGAGCGAAAATGGTTGTGAGCATGGCCCATGTGACGTTCTGCATGGATGATTTGAGTCAGGAGTTTGCCGATAACCGTGGTTATCAGTTGTTTGAGGATAGACAGGTTAGCGACTCGACTGCTTTTCAGCGCAGGCCTAAACTAGGCGTCTACTTTCTAAGGTCTCGCGGTCATGCCTTCTGAATGTCAGCTGTTCGGCACCTTGGGGTGCCATCTGTGTGAAGTCGCGGAAGCCATGCTGATGGAGTTCGTCGAACATGGATTGCTCGTCGAGCTGGTTGATATCAGCGATAGGGAAGAATGGGTGGAAGACTATGGCCTGCGTATTCCGGTATTGCGACGAATCGACACCGGCGCCGAACTTGACTGGCCATTTGATGAAGAGCAGGTCGCAGCGTTTTTGCGCTGACCGGCATTCCCCGCAATCCATCCGTCGTTCTCCGTCTGTTGCATTGGCGAAAGCTCACTCATTCGGTTACTGTATGTTCATACAGTTATTCTGATTGCCTGATTCTGCGCGTTGACCGCCAGGATGACAGGCAATCCCGGAAGCAGAGGGATGAATTGTGGTCAATGTCGAACAGTTGAAGAAAAGCGTTAACCGGATGTCGGTAGACGTGGTGCGTGAAGCCGTTCACGAGCTGCGGCTGGATGGTCTGGTCACGGAACGGAAAACACCTTTCAACAAACTGCATTTCAATACCTGTTTCGCCGAAATTGAAGCGTTGTTTCAACGTGCGGGTTATCACCGGCAGCTGGATGTCGTGGGCTATCAGGGTTTGCTCTATGCGCTTTACGATCCGGTTCGCTGGGAGGCAGTGGATGTGTTGCGCTGGCTCAAGGAATTCACGGATGAAGCCGCGCGGACGCAGTCGATACCTGCCTGACTGAAATCGTACTAGGTTCGCGTGGAGCACTGCTGGATAATGCCGCCCTGCATTGAGGGTTATCGTCGGTATGTCCACTTCATCTTTTTCTGCTGCACACAGTCAGGCGAGCACATTGTACTTGCCGCCAGGTGCGTGGCGTACGGTGCTTGATTGCTTGTGTGAGCACTTCAGTGCCATCGACCGGGAACAGTGGCTCGACCGGATTGCCCGGGGGCGTGTCCTTGACGGGCAGGGCACACCCATCGCTGTTGATCTTCCCTACAAGGAAGGTCTGCGCATTCATTATTTTCGTGAGGTGCGTGATGAGAAACCTATTCCCGTTACCGAGTCGATTCTGTATGCCGATGAGCATTTGGTGGTGGCGGACAAGCCACATTTTCTGCCGGTGACACCGTCCGGCGAATACGTCGAGCAGACATTGCTGCGCCGCCTGATTCGTCGTCTCGACAATCCGCATCTGGTACCCCTGCATCGTATTGATCGACACACGGCGGGGCTGGTGATGTTTTCGGCCAATCCGCAAACCCGTTCAGCCTATCAGTCGCTTTTTCCCACGCGCCAGATCGTAAAACGCTACGAGGCCATCGCTAAAGCCTTGCCGGATCTGACGTTTCCCCGGGTGCACAAAAGCAGGCTTGTCGAAGGTGAGCCGTTCTTTCGCATGCAGGAAGCGGCGGGTGTCAGCAACACCGAGACGACGGTCGATGTCAGGGAAAAAAACGGCGATTTATGGCGTTACGCGCTTTACCCGGTCACCGGCAAAAAGCATCAGTTGCGAGTGCACATGGCGGCGCTCGGCGCAGGTATCTGTAACGACCCGTTTTATCCATGCGTGCTCACTGATGCTGCAGACGACTATGCCAATCCCTTGAAATTGCTGGCTCAGGGACTTCGGTTTGTCGATCCGGTGACCGGGCAGGAAAGAACCTTCGAGAGCGCGATTACGTTGCAGTGGTGACCACCAATCTGCAGCCACTAAAAAGCCCGCATCAAGCGGGCTTTTCTGTATCCGTTGTCACGATGACAAATTACAGCTCTTTGACCGTTCGAACCTGATCCTTGTTGACGCGGGTCTCTTTGCCGTCCAGTTGTTCGAACTCGTAAAAACCGGCTTCTTCGTCAAAATTAGGCGTATCGACGGCCTGGATTTCGCGACCATCATTCAAGGTGATCACGGTAGGCGATGCGCAACCGGCGAGGGTAGCGAGGCCCAGTGCGAGCATGAAAGTGGCGAGGGTCCGGTGAGTCATGAGTGTGTCTCCGATAAGAAATCTTTGGTTACTGACCTTGAGACGTATACAACGCGCGCAAGTTCCTTGGCTAGTGTCAATCTGACACGGTGCTGTGTGAGCTCAGCAATTGCGGGGTATTCAGATTGGCCAGGCGTGGGTCATTGTCGGGGCATTGCAGGGCGTTGGCATCCAGGTTTCGCATGATCCGGCCGGGACTGCGCTCACCGGCATGCCAGGCATTTTCGAACACCTCGCACAGGGCAACCGGAATCAGGCAAAGCAGCGGTTCCCAATGGTCACCATGACGCACCATCACCGGTTTTTCAGGGTGCACATTTGCAGTCTCGCGCAGGCTTTGCAGGAGTGCCGCATCAATGCGCGGTACGTCGCACGGCAGGACCATGAGGAAATCATGCCGAGCGGCCTTCAACCCCGCACGAATGCCCGCCAGCGGACCAGGGAAATCGCCTTGGTCGTCATGCACCAATTGGTCAGCGTAGGGTGCGTAGCGCTCCAGGTTCCGGTTGCAGGAAATGATCAGATCATCACTGAGCGAGCGGGTCTTGCGATGCAGGTGTGCGATCAGTGGCTCGCCCTGCCATTCCAGTAAACCCTTGTCCTGGCCACCCATGCGTTGGCCACGGCCACCGGCCAGGAGCAGAATGGAACACGGCGGCAAATGTGCATTCGAGGTCATGGGCGGTCTCCATGGGGGCGGCATAAAAATGAGGCGCTGTGATATAACACCGGGCTGTTTATCCTACAACTGGACGAGCCTATGAACGCCAAGGCTGAAGTACCTTTTGCACCGCTCAACATTGCTGTGCTGACTGTCAGCGACACCCGTACTCTGGAAACCGATACCTCGGGCCAGGTTTTCGTCGATCGTTTGAACGCTGCCGGCCATCACCTCGCCGCCCGGGTGCTACTCAAAGATGACCTCTACAAAATCCGCGCGCAAGTTGCAAACTGGATCGCCGACGATGTTGTTCAGGTTGTCCTGATCACCGGCGGCACCGGCTTCACCGGACGCGACAGTACGCCGGAGGCAGTAAGTTGCCTGCTGGACAAGCAGGTCGATGGCTTTGGCGAACTGTTCCGGCAGATTTCGGTGGCCGATATTGGCACCTCGACCGTCCAGTCCCGCGCTTTGGCCGGATTGGCCAATGGCACGTTGGTCTGCTGCTTGCCAGGCTCGACCAACGCCGTACGCACCGGTTGGGATGGCATCCTCGGCGAGCAACTGGATTCACGGCACCGTCCGTGCAATTTCGTAGCCCACTTGAAGCAGGCGGCGCCTTGTGAATCACGCGGGTAAGCCGGGCAAGACCGGCAGCCTGATGGCTGTTGAGGTGGCGTTGGCGCGTTTGTTGGAAATGGCCGACGCCTCGCCAATCAAGGCGCGAGAACGCCTGCCGCTCGCGCAGGTCCAGGGCCGTGTGCTGGCCGATGACCTGATCTCGACGCTGGATCTGCCGCCGTGGCCCAACAGCGCCATGGACGGCTACGCCTTGCGCGTGGCTGACTGGACGGGAGAGCCGTTGGTGGTCAGCCAGAAGATCTTTGCCGGCACTGCACCGCAGCCCTTGGAGCCTGGCACCTGCGCGCGAATCTTCACCGGCGCGCCTGTTCCCGACGGCGCCGATTGCGTCGAGATGCAGGAGAACGCCGACCCCCAGGCTGATCAACGGATTGTATTCACGCAACCGCTGAGCCCTGGCCAGAATATTCGTCCTCGTGGCCAGGAAACCACGGTAGGTGAATTGGTTCTTCCCGCCGGTACGCGACTGGGCCCGATCGAGCAGGGGCTCGCTGCCTCGCTGGGACGCGCCGAACTGGAAGTGATACGCCGCGTGCGCGTCGCCGTGCTGTCCACAGGTGATGAACTGGTGGAGCCAGGAACCACGCTCGGCCCTGGGCAAATCTACAACAGCAATCGCATGCTGCTTTGCAGTTGGTTGCAACGCATGGGCTGTGAAGTGATCGACGCTGGCATTCTGGTCGACGATCTGGCGGTCACCCGCGCTCGTCTTGGCGAGTTGAAAGACGTAGACCTGATTCTCTCCACCGGTGGCGTCTCGGTGGGTGAAGCGGACTTTCTGGGCATCGCGCTGCGGGAAGAGGGGGAGTTGACCTTGTGGAAGCTCGCAATCAAACCAGGCAAGCCGCTGACATTCGGGCATTTTCGTGGCGTGCCGGTGATTGGTTTGCCCGGCAACCCGGCCTCTACCCTGGTGACGTTCGCGATGCTCGCAAGGCCTTATCTGTTACGTCGCCAAGGCGTCCAGAATGTCGAGCCGTTGAAGTTTGCGGTGCCCGCAGGATTTGACTGGTTGAAAGCAGGTAACCGGCGCGAATATTTGCGCGGACGCCTGGAGAATGGGCGGGCAATCATCTACAAAAACCAAAGCTCCAGCGTGCTGCGTAGTGCGGCCTGGGCGGATGGTCTGGTTGAAGTGTTGGAGGATCGTACGCTGGTGGCTGGAGAAAACGTCATGTTTATTCCGCTGAGCGAAGTGCTGAACTGATCTCACTTTCTGTTGTTTGCGCCTACCCGGTCGGGCGAACCGGGTTGTGCGTTTGTAGTGATGGTTACTGAGCGAGGAGTGTCACCACCTGGTCGAACCTACTGTTCGCGATCCAGCCCAAAAGCCCTATCACTACGGCTGTTCCACCAGCAGCGTAGGCCAGTCTGTGTTTGATGGATCGGACGTCGCCACGAATTTCCTCCATGTCCCTGCGGATGTACTTGAGATGTGTCTCCAGTTCGACGACGCGAGGTTCCATTTCAGCTTCTCCATTGAGTTTGGCGCAGTGGCCGCATTCGGTTTTGTAGTTGGCTCGACGTTCCGCGAGCGGTGCAACCGGTGAGCCCGGCTGCCTGAGGTGATGGCTGTGCATGATACGTCCCTGTATTCCCTGCTGATGACTGATAAACCGTAGTCGCAACTTGAACCAATAAGCTGAGCGGGTCAATTGAGCCGATTCCTCAGCTTTTGTAGGAAAAAATACCGCCGTGTAGGACGCGAAGTGCCGAAAGTAGAAATAATTCGACTCTCGGAGACTTTTATAGGCTCACTCGAGGTCCACATGCCTCACACGGGATTCATCAGGGGTGATCAAAATGAGCGAACGCAAGGCGCTGTTGATTCTGCACGGCAAGCAAGCGCTCAACGAAGAGGTCCGCGCGGCCGTCGAGGGCAAACGCGCCCAGGGTTGGGAGCTGTCGGTGCGGGTGACCTGGGAGGGTGGCGACGCTCAACGGTTGGTGGATGAAGCGCTGACGGCGGGTTATACGCGGATTATTGCCGGCGGCGGTGATGGCACCTTGCGGGACATTGCCGAGGCCATGGCTGCGCATACGGCTGAAGCCAGTCTGGTACTGATGCCCTTGGGCACAGCCAACGATTTCGCGCGAGCTGCAGGCGTACCGTTGGCGCCTGATGAGGCCCTTGAGCTGTTGGATGTAGAGCCCCAGGCGATTGACCTGGGCGAAGTTGGTGGGCAAGTGTTCCTGAACATGGCCACCGGGGGGTTCGGCAGCCAGGTGACGGCAAACACCTCGGAGGATTTGAAAAAAGTGCTCGGCGGCGCTGCGTACCTGTTTACCGGGCTTTCGCGGTTCAGCGAGTTGCACGCCGCCTACGGCGAACTGCAAGGACCTGACTTCCAGTGGAGCGGCGAATTGCTTGCGCTGGGCATCGGCAATGGCCGACAGGCTGGCGGGGGGCATGTGTTGTGCCCGGACGCGCTGGCGGATGATGGCCTGCTGGATATCAGCATTCTGCCAGCACCGCAGGAACTGGTTGGTACCTTGCGGGACTTGCTTACTGACGGCTTCGGCATTGACAACATGTTCGTGCGGGCGCGCCTGCCGTGGGTTGAGCTGAAGGTCGCTGAAGGTCTCTATATCAATCTCGACGGTGAACCGCTGGAAGGCGAGAGCATGCGTTTTTCGGCGCGCCCGGCCGCGCTGCGCGTGCATTTGCCGAAGGACTCGCCACTGCTGAGCGCTACCCCGGTGATCAGTCGTCCAGACTGATGATTTGCTCGCGTACTGCGAACAGCACCAGACCCGCCACGTCATAAATCTGCAAGCGCTTCATGATCTGTGATCGGTGGGTTTCGACTGTTTTGATGCTCAAGCCCAGACCATTGGCAATTTCCCGGGTGGATTTGCCGCGCACGATCAGCCGCAGGATTTCCAGCTGCCGCGCCGTCAGGTTGTGCCCATTTGCCGGTTCCTGTTGATTCGCGGGACTGCGGCTCAGCGCTTGGTTGATAACGGTATGAGCGATGGCGGGGCTCAAATAGCGCTCGTTATTGCGCAACGCCTCGAGCGCATGTTCGAGTTCGGTAGCCGTGGTGTCTTTGAGCAGATAGCCGTGGGCGCCGGATTCCAGCGCCTGCATGATGAGGGCTGGATCGGTGTGCATCGACAGGATCAGCACTTTGCTCTGCGGGCGGACTCGTCTGAGCCGCTGCAATGCTTCGAGGCCGCCGGTCTCCTTCATGGAGATGTCGAGCAACACAATATCCGGAGACAGGCGCTCAACCATTTCCAGTAGCTGCGAACCGTCATTGGCTTCGCCCACTACCGCGTAGCCGGGAATATCCAGTACCAGGGCACGAACGCCGGCCCTGATCAGCGAGTGGTCATCCACCAGAAGCAAGTTACAAATCAACGCATGACCTTATCTGTATTGGCCCGTTCGAGCGCGCGTGGCGCCCAAGGAAAGAGCGCTTCAATTTGAGTACCTGTGCCCGGTTCGCTGCTGACGGTCAGCGTGCCGCCCAATTGGTCGACCCGTTCCGACATGCCGGCCATGCCACGTTGGCCTTCGCGTCCCGGGTCGGTGGCCGGGGCAAAGCCGACGCCGTCGTCACTGATCAACAGTGTCAGGCCTTGGGGCTGACGTTGCAGACGAACCAAAAGATTTCTGGCTTGGGCATGGCGCAGAATGTTGGTGACGGCCTCCTGGGTGATCCGAAATGCCGCCACTGCCATTTCCTCGGGGATGCCGGTCAGGCGCGAGTGGCATTCCAGGCTCCAGTGCACGGAGGTATTGGCCATGGTCTTGAGCAGATGAGCCCGCAGACTGGCTTCCAGGCCAAGGCTGGCCAGCTGCCGCGGATTCAGGATCGCTGACACGTCACGGACTTTGGCCAGGGTTTCTTCCAGCGTTTCGCTGAGCAAGGCGCATTGTTCCTGCAGCTCCTCGGGCATCCGGCGTTTGAGCCAGTCGTTCTGAAGTTTCGCTGCAGTCAATAGCTGGCCAATGTCGTCGTGCAATTCCCGGCTGAGCCGATGGCGCTCGTTTTCCTGGACCTTCAACAACCTGTCGGCCAGCTCCTGGGGTTCAAAATTTATCGATTGGCGAGAGAGGTGATGTTGCAGCCAGACACAGCCGAGGGCTGCGATATTGATGGCCAGCAGGGCCGGAGGTAGAGGCACGGACAAACTACAGAAAAATGCGCTGCCAAGTACCGAGCATGTGCACAGAAAAAGTGTGAGCCGCCTTGCGTTGTCTCGGGAAGGTGACCACATGGTGATTGATTTGAGGCTGGCGTACATAGCGGATGGAGCCAATGGATGTTCGCTGCGGGCAGACCCGACATGCGCGATGACGGGTCTATGTCTGGGTCACTGTGCTGATAATTGACGCCAACTAATGGTCGGCATGTTAGCACCTAGGTTTCCATTGGTCGCGTATGGCATAACCCCGAAATACACTTTGGAATTAACGTGGCTCACAGATAGTTGCACAATGACACTAGTTGCAGTCAGCAGGCTTTCATACGTCAAGTGTCGTCGTTGACAGTTATGAATGGCGTGAGCGATGCAGTTTAAAACGTGCAATTGCAACACTCGCAGTGGGCCCGGAAGCGCGCTGTTTTCGGGTTGGCTAGGCCTGTCGTTCCATGAAGGAAATGCGCGTGAACGGTTTTGTATTGGCGGGAAGCTGGGACGGGCTGTGGCCGACATGGAAAGCGAGCGCCTCGATCAAAGCGGTCTGCTCGCTGTCATCAAGGGAGAGTTGGCCAGTCCGCTGATCAATCAGCTCCAGTTGCCAGGCCATCAGGGTGAAGCAGTCTTTCAGCGCGAGCAGTGCTTGATCATGCAGCTCGGTCTGTTGGTGGGCATGGTTCAACAAACCGTGGATGTGCAGCGAAAAGTCCGATACGGCAGCCAGGGCGAGGGCATCGGCCTTGCTCGCCAGTTTGAGCAGCGTGCTCAAAATGCAGTCGATGGCATCCTTGTCATTGCTGATCAGTTGCAGATGGCTCAAGCATTCTTCCGATCTGGCGAGAAGGCTTTCTGCTTCAACGAGAAATTGCGGTAGGCGTCGGGTCCACTCTGTACGATCGTTCGTCATGCTGATCTCCATAACGCCATTTCAAATGGGGGGATGTCATCGATCGAGGTGCCCGAGTGGCGGTACTTTTGTGCAATCGCGGTTCGCCCGCCTTTAATGCGGGGGGGATGATCCAAGGGGGCGGTTGGCCGCTGACCTGCTAACGCACACAAAAGCCTGACTCCGTTCATGCAATGAGAATGGCGTCACATTAATGGCTATTGGATATTGCGAATATCAGGTTGGGCCTGATGCTTACTAGGGGAATCCCTTACATAAGGGAACCACAGGCGAAAATCGAGGTCGCGCCCGGGAATTTGCAGCGGGGAATACTGGGGCTCAGTAAAGCATGATGCTAATGTGACATCAATGCCGGCGGTGGGCATTATCGATAGATCAAGGTCCTGCAACTACAGCCGATAACCCTCTTTAGTGAATTCATCAGAACAAGCCCAGGAGTCATTGATGGCCGGCATTCTCGACACGGTAGACCAACGCACACAACTGGTGGGTGAGAATCGCCTGGAAATCCTCATGTTTCGCCTGGCCGGGCGACAACTTTTTGCGATCAACGTGTTCAAGGTTCAGGAAGTCTTGCAACTGCCCAAGCTGACGCTGATGCCCCAGCGGCATCCGTTCGTCTGCGGGGTAGTCAACCTGCGGGGCCAGACGTTGCCGGTAATCGATTTGTCTCAGGCGATCGGCATGCGCCCACTGGTGCCGAGCCCGACCAGTACGATCATCGTCACCGAGTACAACCGCTCCGTGCAGGCATTCCTTGTCGGTGGTGTCGACCGCATCGTCAACATGAACTGGGAAGCCATCCTGCCGCCGCCCACCAGCGCCGGTCGCCAGCATTACCTGACCGCCATCAGCAAGGTCGACGATCAACTGGTGGAAATCATCGACGTCGAAAAAGTCCTTGCTGAAATCGTCCCCTACAACGCGAAAGTGTCCCGTGAAAAACTCGACGATCCGATCCTTGAACGCGCCCGTGGCCGCGAGGTGTTACTCGTCGACGACTCCAAAGTGGCGCTCTCGCAATTGCGCGACACCCTTGGCCAGTTGGGCGTGAAAATGCACGTGGCCAGTGACGGTTTGAAAGCGTTGAACATGCTCAAAGCCTGGGCCGATACCGGGGTCAACATGACCGACAAACTGTTGATGGTGTTCACCGACGCAGAAATGCCGGAAATGGACGGTTATCGCCTGACCACCGAAATTCGTAACGATCCACGTCTGCGCGGGCTGTATGTGGTGTTGCACACCTCACTGTCCGGCAGCTTCAACGACTCGATGGTGAAGAAAGTCGGCTGCGATAATTTCCTCTCGAAATTTCAGCCGGACAAACTCGTCGATGTGGTGCGTCAGCGCCTGATGCTCGATGAAGTGCCTGCCTGACATCACAGATAGCGGCTGACGTGATGTCAGTCTTTGATTCAACGATCAGGCTCGTATAGGGTTGCGGTTTTACTCACCAGGAAGCTGGCCATGCGTCTGAGCGCGCTTTATCGTTATCCCTTGAAATCCTGCAAGGCCGAGCCCCTGCAACAGATCAGCCTGGACAAACTGGGGCTGGATGGGGATCGACGCTGGATGCTGGTGGACGAGGCCAGTGGCCGTTTTCTGAGTCAGCGTGTGGTGGGCCAGATGAGTCAATTGTCGGCGGTGTGGAATACAGAGGGTGGCCTCACGCTCAGTGCGCCGGGTCGCTCGGCGATTGATGTCGCGCTTCCGACTTCTGATGCCGAACTGCGCGGGGTGACGATTTTTCGTGACAGCCTGCGCGTACCGGATGCCGGTGATGCCGCCGGCGCCTGGGTCAGCGAGTTCATCGGCAAGCCGACCCGTCTGGTACAGATCCCCCTCGAGCGTGCGCGCATGACTCAGGCCGGTTATGGCAACGACGATGACCAGGTGGCATTTGCCGATGGCTTCCCGCTGTTGCTGATCGGCCAGGGTTCGCTGGAAGATTTGTCGCAGAAAGTCGGGCGCCCGCTGGAAATGCTGCGATTTCGACCGAATCTGGTAATTGAGGGCATCGAGCCATTTGCCGAAGATGGCTGGAAGCGCATCCGTATCGGCGATGTCGAGTTTCGCGTGGTCAAGCCGTGTTCACGTTGCATTCTGACCACCGTGGACCCGCAAACCGGGGAGCGCAGTGCTGATCGGGAGCCGCTGTTGACCTTGCAGAAGTACCGTGCGCAGGAAGACGGCGCGATGTTTGGCCAGAATCTGGTCAACGATGGCGTTGGCCGACTCGAAGTGGGCATGCCGGTGACGATCCTGGAATAAGCCAGCCCGAATGAAAAATGCCCGTGTCGCTGGACACGGGCATTTTTTTTGCGCGATGAAACCTGGGCTCAGCCGCGGTATTCGCACAGGTAAGCGGTGTCGACGGCCACTTTCAGCTGGAATTTGCTGTTGGCGGGCACGTTGAACTGGCTGCCGGCCTCGAAGGTTTCCCAGTCAGTGCTGTCAGGCAGTTTGACGATGAGTGCGCCGGTGACCACGTGCATGATTTCACGCTGGCTGGTGCCGAATTCGTATTCGCCCGGAGCCATGACGCCGATGGTCGCCGGACCTTCAGCGGTGCCAAAGGCGATCGACTTGACGGTGCCGTCGAAGTACTCGTTGACTTTAAACATGGGCGGTTCCTCGAAAAGGGCTGGAAAGGGCCGGCCAGTATGCACAAGGCCCCTGGCGCCGTCACCTGTCTAAAGCGGCAGTACCAGCGGCAACAGACGTGCCGTATTGCGCGCATCTTCCAGCGCCCGGTGTTGCTGCCCGTTGAACTGCATGCCCGCCAGTTGCAATGCACTGTTGAGGCCAAGCGGGCGCTCCAGACGCCGCGCCTTGGCAAAGCGCTGTTTGAGGTTCATATGCGGCACACCGCTCAAGACGCTGACAAGTTGCAGTCGCTGCCACTCCTGCAGCAGTTGCTGGCGATCGTAATCGCCCCAACTGGCCCAGCCTTCAAGGCGTGAGTGATGCTGACCGAGCCAGCGTTCGAAGGCCGTCCAGACTTGCGTCAGCGGTTCGGCGGTGTCGATATTGGCTTGGGCGATGCGGGTCAACTCCCGACAAAACGTGGTGAGCAAGGGGCGGCGCAAGGGCCGCACGAAACGCTGGAAATGATCCAGTTCGCGGCCTTGGCGGTCCACGAGCGTGGCACCGATCTCGATGATCTCCATTTCCGTAACAGGCCAGCCACCCTCATCGGTGGTGGCTTCCAGATCAATGACCAGCCAGTGAGGCATTGCAGGTTTCCTGATATCCGCGTCCTGATAGGCCTTGAGCGTAGCCAAACGCAGCGAATCCGCCTAGCGGCTTATTCGACCTCCAACAAAATCTGACGATTTTTGACCTGATCGCCGACCTGCACCTGCAAGCGCTTGAGCACGCCGTCGATCCCGGACTTCAGCGGATGCTCCATCTTCATGGCCTCAAGCACCACCAACAGTTGGCCTTTGCTGACCGGTGAACCTTCAGCGACCAGTACATCAACGATGGCCCCGTCCATGGGCGCCTTGAGGGTACCGGAAGTAACGCGCGTGCCGCCGGCGATCAAAGTCTGTGTCCGATCCAGCAGGTGCAGACCGCCCGGGCGCGTCCATAACCAGAGCTGCCCGGCCTCCATTCGATAGGCGTAATGCTGGCGGATCCCGTTGATTTCCAGCGTGGCCCAGCGACCGTCGCACGCCAAGACGTTCAGCTCAAAGACCTGCGCGCTTACTTCGATTTGATACGGTTCACCGCGCATAGCTTGCAGTTGCACCGGCCATTCCTGTTCCTCCAGACCGATGCGATAGTTCAGCGGCACGCTGGCGTTGTTCCTCCACCCCGCCAGCGCGACGGGGTGCGCGAGTGTTGCCGCTTGATAAAAAAAGGCCGCCGCGATCGCCAGTTCCTTGGCGTCGGGTACGTGCGGTTGTAGGCAAGGATGGTCGCTGAACCACGCTGGAATGAATCCGGTACTGAACTGGCCCTCGATGAATTGCGGATGATCGAGCAGGCCGGCCAGCAAGCGCTGATTGCTCTGCACACCGAGCAGCACGCTGTCCTGCACCGCCCGCAGCAACTTGCGTCGGGCCTCTTCGCGGGTTGCTCCGTGCGCGATGATCTTGCCCAGCATGGAGTCGTAAAAAGGGCTGACAGCCTGGCCTTCGCTCAGTCCATGGTCGATCCGCACACCCTCTTGCAGTGCGGGTTGCCACGCAGCAATCCGGCCAGTTTGCGGGAGGAAGTTCCGAGCGGGATCCTCGGCATACAGACGCACTTCCATGGCGTGGCCGGTGAGTTGCACCTGCTCCTGACTCAGCGGCAGTGGCAAGCCTTCGGCAACCCGCAGTTGCCAGGCCACCAGATCGAGACCGGTGATCAGCTCCGTCACCGGGTGTTCCACCTGCAGCCGGGTGTTCATTTCCAGAAAGTAGAATTGCCCGCGCGCATCCAGCAGAAATTCCACCGTCCCTGCGCCGACATAATTTACGGCACGCCCGGCTTTGAGCGCCGCCTCACCCATGGCCTGGCGCAAGTCGGCGGTCATGATCGGGCAGGGCGCTTCTTCAATGACTTTCTGGTGCCGGCGCTGAATCGAGCAGTCGCGCTCGCCGAGGTAGATCAGATGGCCGTGATGATCGCCGAACAGCTGCACTTCCACGTGGCGCGGATCGATCAAGGCTTGTTCGAGAATCAACTCATCGTTGCCAAAACCGTGCAGCGCTTCGGAGCGCGCGGTCCGCAGCTGTTCGAGCAGGTCCTCGGCATGCTGCACCAGACGCATGCCGCGTCCGCCGCCGCCGGCGCTGGCCTTGATCATCAGCGGATAGCCGATGCGCTCGGCTTCGCGGCTGAGCGTTGCATCGTCCTGCTCGGCGCCTTGATACCCCTTGATGCACGGCACGCCGGCCTCAAGCATGGCCAGTTTCGACAGGCGTTTGCTGCCCATCAGTTCGATCGCCTCTGGGCTCGGGCCGATGAAAGTGATGTCGGCGCATTGGCAGGCGAGGGCGAATTCGGCGTTTTCCGAGAGGAAACCGTAGCCGGGATGGATCGCGTCAGCGCCGGTACGTCGGGCGGCGTCGAGGATGGCCGGAATGTTCAGGTAGGAATGCTGCACGGCAGCCGGACCGATATTCACGGCTTCGTCGGCGATCTGCACGTGCAAGGATTCGGCGTCGGCGTCGCTGAAGACGGCGACGGTGCGGTAGCCCAGGGCTTGCGCGGTGCGCTGGATGCGGCAGGCGATTTCACCGCGGTTGGCGATCAGGATTTTTTTCAGGGTCGGCATGCCTTTATTCCCTTGGTTGTTGCAGTGACAGTGGAGGCCGCATCGCTGGCAAGCCAGCTCCTACAGGTTTTACTGCGTCTGAAAAATTGTGATCGGGCTGCAAAAATTGTGTAGGAGCTGGCTTGCCAGCGATGCTTTCAAGGCGCCCACCCCGGCTTACGCTTTTGCATGAACGCCATTGTCCCCTCGATCCCTTCCGCGCCCGTCACCGCTTCGCTGAATCCTGTCGCGGCCTCATCCAGCAAGGCGTCGGACGGCTGCCTCGCACTCGCCAGCAAGAATTTTTTGGTTCGCGCATTCGCCTCGGGCGCGCAGCACAACACGTGCGCCAATACTTCATCGAGGCGTTCTGCCAAGGCTTGCGGGTCATGCTCGACGAAGTGCACCAGGCCGATCTGCCGCGCGTAAATGCCATCGAAACGCGCCGCCGTCAGCGCCAGACGTCGCGCCTGAGTCAGACCAATGCGCTGCACCACGAACGGCGCGATCTGTGCGGGAAGCAAACCGAGGCTGGTCTCCGGCAGGCCGAATTGCGCCTGGTGATCGGCGAGGGCCACATCACTGACGCACGCCAGACCGAGACCGCCGCCCAGCACGGCGCCTTGCAATACGGTGATGACCACCTGCGGCGCATGCTGGACTTCTTGTAACAGCGCGCCGAATGCGCGATTCAAGTCGCGGTACGCCGAAGCGCCTTGAGCGCGGGCCTCGGCCATGTCCCTGATATCACCGCCAGCGCAAAAATGCCCACCTGCGCCACCAATGACCAGGGCCCGTACACTGCGATCGTCGCGCACCGTCACCAGTACCGACCTCAACTCGGCAACCATCTGCAGGCTCATGGCGTTGCGGCTGTCCGGCCGGTTCAGGGTGATGTGCAGCACGCCGTTGTGCAGTTCGAGTAATAACGTCTGGCAAACCGGCAGGGCGCTCACTTCTTTTTCCCCGGCAAAGTGCCCATGAGTTTGCAAATGATGCCCAGCATGATTTCGTCCGCGCCGCCGCCAATCGACACCAGCCGCACGTCGCGATAGGCCCGGGCCACCGGGTTGTCCCACATGAAGCCCATACCGCCCCAATATTGCAGGCAACTGTCGCTGACTTCGCGGCCCAGGCGTCCGGCCTTGAGTTTGGCCATCGACGCCAGCCGCGTGACATCCTGACCTTTGATGTATTGCTCGGTGGCCTGATACACCAGCGCGCGCAGGCATTCGATTTCGGTTTGCAGCTCGGCGAGACGGAAGTGGATGACCTGATTGTCGATCAGCGCGTTGCCGAAGGTCTTGCGCTCCTTGCAGTATTCGATGGTGCTGTCGATGCAGTATTCCAGGCCCTTGATCATGTTCGCCGCGCCGAACAGTCGCTCTTCCTGAAACTGCAGCATCTGCATCATGAACCCGGCGCCTTCATGGCCGATGCGATTTCGCTGCGGCACGCGCACGTCGTCGAAAAACACCTGGGCGGTTTCCGAACTGCGCATGCCGAGCTTGTCCAGGTGCGAGCTGAGGCTGATCCCCGGTGTGGTCATCGGCACCATGATCAGTGACTTGTTGATGTGCGGTTTGTCGTCAGACGTATTGGCCAGCAGGCAGATGAAGTCGGCGCTCGGCGAGTTGGTGATCCACATTTTGCTGCCGTTGATCACGTAATCATCGCCATCCTTGCGCGCGGTGGTTTTCAGCCCGGCGACATCGGAGCCGGCACCGACTTCGGAAACGCCAATGCAACCGACCTGTTCGCCGCTGATCGCCGGGCGCAGGAACTCTTCACGCAATTCATCGGAGCCGAAGCGGGCCAGGGCCGGGGTGCACATGTCGGTTTGCACGCCGATGGACATCGGAATGCCGCCGCAGCGAATGGTGCCGAACTCTTCGGCGGCCACGATCGAGTAGCTGTAATCGAGCCCCATGCCGCCGAATTTTTCCGGCTTGGAAATGCCCAGCAGGCCGAGTTCGCCGGCCTTGCGGAAAATCTCGTAAATGGGAAAACGCCCGGCTTTTTCCCACTCATCGACGTGCGGGTTGATCTCGTGGTCGACGAACTGGCGGACCGTGCGGCGCAGTGCTTCGTGTTCCTGGGTGAAGATCATTTTTATTGTTCTCCTTTGATCCATGCTCGTTCCCACGCTCTGCGTGGTAACGCCTCTATGGACGCTCTGCGTCCGCTTTTGGAACGCGGAGCGTCCCGGGCTGCATTCCCACGCAGAGCGTGGGAACGATCAAAATCTCGCTACGCCAAAAGTGTTGGGGTGCAGCCGCCGCACCTCGGCTTCGTGACAGATGTCCAGCAGGTAGCCGAGCAAGGTCCGGGTATCGCGCGGGTCGATCAAACCGTCATCCCACAGATTGGCGCTGCCGTACAGCGCGGTGGATTGGCTGTCGAGTTTCTGCGCGGTGACCTGTTCCAGCATGTCGAGCATTTTCGGGTCCGGCACCAGACCCTCCTTGAGCTGTTTGGCCTCGGTGACAATGCGCAGCACTTTGCCGGCCTGAGCGCCGCCCATCACCGCGGTGCGACTGTTCGGCCAGGCGAAGATGAAGCGCGGGTCCAGGCCTCGGCCACACATCGCGTAATTGCCCGCGCCATACGAGCCGCCGACCACGATGGTCAATTTAGGCACCCGCGCATTGGCGACGGCCTGAATCATTTTGGCGCCGTGCTTGATGACGCCTTGCTGCTCTGACTCGGTGCCGACCATGAACCCGGTGGTGTTATGAAAAAACAGCAGCGGCGTCTGACTCTGGTCGCACAGCTGAATGAATTGCGCGGCCTTGCTGGCACCCTTCGGGGTGATCGGACCGTTGTTGCCGATGAAGCCGCAGGCGCGTCCTTGAATGTGCAGATGGCCGCAAATCGTTTGCTGGTCGAACTCGCTTTTGAATTCCAGAAACCTTGAGCCATCGGCAATCCGCGCGATGATTTCCCGCACGTCGTAAGGTTTTTTCGGATCGTCCGGGATCAGCCCCAACAATTCATCGATCGGGTAGAGCGGTTCGTCCACCGCAAGCTCGGCCAGCCACGGCAGTTGCTCGTTCCAGCCCAGCAGGCTGACGATCTCGCGCGCTTGCCGCACGCCGTCGGCATCGTTTTCGGCCAGGTACTCTGCGGTACCGGCGACTTGCGCGTGCATTTCGGCGCCGCCCAATTCTTCATCGGTGGCGATTTCACCGGTCGCCGCTTTCAACAACGGCGGCCCGGCGAGAAACAACTTGGCCTTGCCCCGCACCACCACCACGTAATCGGACAAGCCCGGCTGATAGGCGCCGCCTGCAGTCGCCGAGCCGTGCACTACGGTAATCTGCGGCAAGCCCATGGCCGACATCCGCGCCTGATTGGCAAAGCTGCGCGCGCCTTCGACGAAAATATCTGCCGCGTAATTAAGGTTGGCGCCGCCGCTTTCCGCGAGGGTGATCACCGGCAGTTTGTTCTCGGTGGCGATCTGTTGCAGGCGCAGGGATTTTTTCAGGCCGCTGGGGGAAATGGTCCCGCCCTTGATTGCGCTGTTGTTCGCCACCACCAGCACGCGCACCCCGGACACATAACCAATCCCGGCAATCAACCCGCCGCCGGCTGAACTGCCGTCCTTGTCGTCATGCAATTTATAGCCGGCCAGGCTCGCCAGCTCGAGGAACGGGGCGCCGGGGTCGAGCAGCAGATTGAGGCGTTCGCGGGGTAGCAATTGTCCGCGTTTTTCGAATTTGCCTTTGGCTTCCGCCGCCTTGTTCAGCACGCTCTGCTCGAGTTGACGGACCTGTTCGATGCCGACCAGCATCGCGGCACGGTTGCTGGCGAATTGTTCGCTGTGCGGGTCGATGTGCGACTGGATCACCGGCATGGCTTATTCCTTGTCCTTGGGGACGTCCGGCTGCAGCACTTGCGGCAAGTACGCGCGATGAAAACCGTTATAGGATTCGCTGTTCTGCGCCTTGTGCAACGGCCACGCCCGACCGCCGAGGCTGGCGGCGCCATCGATGCGCAGGGTGCTGCCGCTGACGAAAGCGGCAGCCGGGCTGAGCAGAAACACGATCGCCGCGCTGACTTCCGATTCGGTGCCGATGCGTTTGAGTGGCACGTGCTCGCGCAAGGTCGGAATTACCGCTTTGAAGGCGCCTTCGTAGGTGTCCATGCCGCTCGACGCGATCCAGCCCGGCGCCACCGCGTTGACTCGCACCCCGGCATAACCCCATTCGAGCGCGGCGGTCTTGGTCAGGTTGTCCATGCCCGAGCGCGCCGCCCCCGAGTGACCCATGCCGGGCATGCCGCCCCACATGTCGGCGAGCATGTTGACGATGGCGCCGCCGTGCTTGCTCATGGATTGATTGAACACCTCGCGGGCCATCAGGAAACCGCCGACCAGGTTGGTGCGCATTACGGTTTCAAAACCCTTCTGATTGATCGAGGCCAGTGGCGCCGGATATTGCCCGCCGGCATTGTTGACCAGACCATGAATCGGGCCGTGCTTGCCGATCAAATCGCTGATCAGCTGGCGGACCGCTTCTTCGTCACGAATGTCGCAGGTCGCCCAGTCAGCCTGGCCGCCGTCTTCGGCAATCTCCGCCGCGACGGTTTGCAGCTTGTCGGCCTTGCGCCCGATCAGCAGCACCCGCGCGCCGAGCGCCGCCAGTTCGTGTGCCGTGCAACGGCCGATGCCGCTGCCACCGCCGGTGACGATAATGGTCTGACCGGCAAACAGATCGGTTTTGAAAATCGAATCGTAGGCCACGGCGGCAGTCCCCTAGTTGACCTGGTCGGCGATGCTCTGCGGCACCGGAATCTGGATCTCCAGCAATTGCTGGGCGAACGCTTTGCCCTGTGGATCAATGCGCAAACTGGCCACGCCACCGCCGCCCAAGGCGTTTTCCAAAAGAAAGTTGAGGCTGTGGGTGGCGGGCAGGTACCAGCGATTTACGCGACCGTGGATCGGGTCGAGCACGTGGCGCATCCAGTCGACGATCACTTCCGGGGTCAGCGCTTCGGCGATCCACGGCAGGAATTCCGGTTCGCGGGCCATGACCCCGATGTTGCTGTGATTGCCTTTGTCGCCAGAGCGCGCGACCGCCAATTTGACCAAGGCCACACTGGCGTCGGCCCGGCCATCCGGTTTTGGCGGCTCCACTGGAACCGGCAAGTCCGCCGTATCGAGCCGCTCGATGGCGGGCAGCGTGCAAGGATGGCGCTGGTTCCCGAAATCGATTTGCAGGTCGCAGGCTGTTTTGTCGATCAGAAACGAAAACAGGCGGATCAGCGGATACACGGTCGGCCGTCCGCCGACGATGCCGGTCAAGCCCGGCGCCATGCCAGTGGCGGCCTGGGCGATTTCCCGGGAGAACAGGATCAGCGCCTGTTTGTGCGGATGGCGCACGGCGAGCTTGATCACCACTTCGCGGCTGTCCTGACGCTGGCCATGCGGGCCGTAAGTGGCCTCGCTGCCGAGCAGTTCGATATTCACTTCGCTGTACGGTACCCAGCCACGCTGACTGAACATTTCCGAGGTCTTGCTGATGATGGCTGCACTGACCCGACGCGCCTTGTCGACCGCATTGATACCAGCGATCAAACAACTGGCGGTGCAACGAAATCCATCAAGATACGTCGCGCTGACCTTGTATTGATCGGGCGGCGGCAGGCCTTTGGCACCGTGCACCTGCACCGCATTGCGGCCCTGTTGAACAAGTTTCACCTGGGTGAAATCACAGACAACGTCTGGCAGTAGATACGCCTGTGGATTGCCGATTTCGTAAAGCATTTGCTCGCCGACGGTCAGCGGTGTGATCAGCCCGCCGGAGCTTTCGGGTTTGCTGACGATGAACTGGCTGTCGGCGCTGACCTCGACGATCGGAAAACCGATGTGCTCGTAGTCCGGCACCTCGCGCCAATCGGTGAAGTTGCCGCCGGTGCACTGCGCGCCGCATTCGATGATGTGCCCGGCCAGTGCGGCCTGCGCGAGTTTGTCGTAATCCTGCCAGGACCAGGCGAATTCATGCACCAACGCGGCGCTGACCACCGCGCTGTCGACCACGCGGCCGGTGATGACGATGTCCGCGCCCAGGCGCAGTGCTTCGACAATTCCCGGCGCGCCGAGGTAGGCGTTGGTCGACACGCACATCGGCGGCAGCGCAGCGCCGCTGAACATTTCCTTGATACTGCTGGCGCTGAGCTGTTTGAACTGTGGCTGCAAGTCGTCGCCGAGCAGCACGGCGATCTTCAGGTTCACGCCCGCTTTGTCGCAAGCCGATTGCAGCGCGGCGGCGCAGGCCTGCGGATTGACCCCGCCGGCGTTGCTGATGACGCGGATTTTTTGTTCGGCAAGCTGAGGCAGGAGGGGGCCGAGCACTTCGATGAAGTCACTGGCGTAACCCGCCTGTGGATCTTTCATTCGTGCGCCGGCCATGATCGACATCGTGATTTCGGCCAGGTAATCGAACACCAGGTAGTCCAGGCGTCCGCCTTTAACCAGTTGCGCCGCAGCGGTCGAGGTGTCGCCCCAGAACGCGCTGGCGCAACCGATGCGGATTGTTTTGGGCGCAGTCAACGGCATAGTCACCTCCGACGGAATGGTTCCGAGACTACCAAGCAAGCGCTTGGTTTGTAAACGGGCGCTACGATCTTCCTGCCGAGCGCTTGCTTGGTTGCCTGCGCCAGCTTAAATTGCCGGCGCTACGGCGCTGTTTTCGCGGCGCTCGGCGTATTGATTGATCGACTGTAGGAGAGAACGGGTGGACGAGCAAAAAGCCCTGCGGGTGATGCGTGAGCTGGTCGATAACGGCGAGTTGACCGACCCGGACAGCGCCCGTGGCAAATTGCTGCAAGTGGCCGCTCACCTGTTTCGTAACAAAGGCTTCGAGCGCACCACCGTGCGCGACCTGGCCGGTGCAGTGGGCATACAGTCGGGCAGCATCTTTCATCACTTCAAAAGCAAGGACGAAATCCTGCGCGCGGTGATGGAAGAAACCATCCGCTACAACACCGCACTCATGCGTGCCGCCCTGGCCGACGCCGCCAATGTGCGCGAGCGGGTGCTGGCGCTGATTCGCTGTGAATTGCAGTCGATCATGGGCGGCAGTGGTGAAGCCATGGCGGTGCTGGTGTATGAATGGCGTTCGCTGTCCGAGGACGGTCAGGCGAAAGTACTGGCGCTGCGTGATGTATATGAAGAACTCTGGCTGCAGGTGCTGGGTGAGGCCAGACAGGCCGGAATGATTCGGGGCGACGTGTTCATCACCCGACGTTTCCTCACGGGCGCGCTGTCGTGGACCACCACCTGGTTCCGCCCCGAGGGCAGCATGAACCTCGATCAATTGGCCGATGAGGCATTGATTCTGGTTTTGGAAGAAAAACAGTAGTATCGGCGACAGGGAAGGAAACTGGCTAAGTGGCCGAAACCGCCTAGCTTCAACGCAATGCTGCGTCATTTTCGGGGAGTGGGTGTTTTGAAGTCTTCGCCAATCAGGACGGCCTTGGGGCTTTTGCTCGCAGCGCTCGCGATGCTGTGGGGTTTGCCCGTCCAGGCTGCACAACTGGTGCGAGTTGGCGCCGCACATTTCCCACCGTATACGGTGCGCCCTGAGTCCGGTGCCGACACGGGCCTGCTGCCGCAGTTGGTCGAAGCCCTGAATACCGCGCAAAGCGACTATCAGTTCGTGCTGGTGCCCACTTCGATTCCGCGGCGATTTGGTGATTTCAAGCAGGGTCGGGTAGACATGGCGATTTTCGAGAATCCGCAATGGGGCTGGACCGAGATCCCGCACACCACGGTCGACATGGGGCTCGAAGACGCGGAAATATTCGTCGCACAGCGCTCGCCCGATGGTCACGCGGCGCGCCAACAAACGTACTTCGCCGATCTCGCCGGCAAACGTCTGGCGCTGTTTAGCGGCTATCACTACGAGTTCGCCAATTTCAATGCCGACCCCAAAGTGCTTGCGCAAGACTACAACGCCACGCTGACGTATTCCCACGACAGCAACTTGCTGATGGTGCTGCGCGGGCGCGCCGACATTGCGTTGGTGACGCGTTCCTACCTGAGCGATTACCTGCTGCGTAACGAGAAGGTCGCCAGTCAATTACTGGTGTCTGAGCGCATCGACCAGATCTATCACCACTACGCGATCCTGCGCCCGGCGGCGCCGATCAGTGGCGCTGCTTTCGAAAAAATCCTGCGAGGGTTGCGCGACAACGGTCAGATGCTGAAGATTTTTGATCCCTATAAAATCGCAGTGGTGCCGGTCCAGGGCAACTGAGCCCGGGGCTGGTATTTTCCGCCGTCGGTTAAATTTCCCGCACTGGCTCACGTCACTTTGTTAAACCGTCGACGAATCGTGAGCCCCACCCATGCCCAATCCAAATGACCTGACGGCCTTGGCCTTGCCGACTGGCAAAAGCCTCACGGCTGATGAAACTGCAAGCCGCCTGATGTTGAGCCTGGAAGGGCAGCCCTTGATCTCGCTGTGCCTGAGCCGCCAGCCCGGCTTGCAGGTATCTGTCGGAGAGCGCTTTGCTCAGCCCGACACTCAGGCAATCTGGGCGAGCTGTTATTGGTTGTTCGCCCGCGACCCTGCCTGTCAGCGGCTTGTCTGGCGGCTCGACGAAGCGCCGGCGCACGCGTTGCTCAGCGGGTTGCTAATCCCCACCGAAACCGCTGGCGAGTATGGCTGCGAGCGCACGTTGTTCTGGCAATTGCCGCAGCCTTGGCTGGGTCAGACGATGGCCGGGGTGTACCCGCAGCAAATGGTCATCAGTGGCGGCAAGCGTCATCCGTTGCGCCCGGTCAAACCGCGCGGTGAGGTTTATCGGCGTTTCGATGCGCGGCTGGGGGCGTGGATTTCCCTGCGGACGGTGGAGATAGAGCTCGACCTGCAACGTTTCAACAGGTGGCAGAACAGTGCGCGCGTCGCCAGTTTCTGGGAGGAGGAGGGCAGCCTCGAGCAGCATCGCGAATACTTGAGCAAGCTTGAAGCGGACCCGCACACCTTGACGCTGATTGGCTGTTTCGATGATCAGCCGTTTGCCTATTTTGAAGCCTATTGGGCCAAGGAAGACCGCATCTCGCCGTTCTACGACGCAGGCGATTACGACCGCGGCATTCACATGCTGGTCGGTGAAGAAAATCACCGCGGGCCGCACAAGGTCGCGAGCTGGTTATCGGCGCTGGTGCATTACCTGTTTCTCGACGATCCACGCACTCAGCGGGTGGTCGCCGAGCCGCGCGCTGACAACGCGAAGATGATCGGCTATATGCAGAATCAGCGCTTCCACTGCGAAAAGGAATTCGACTTCCCGCATAAGCGCGCGGCGTTGATGGTGTTGGGGCGGGAGCGGTTTTTTGATCGGTGTGTGTTGGGCTGAGGGGCAGGGCTCGGAATCTTTGTTGGTTTTGAGTCAGTCTTCGCGAGCAAGCTTGGCTCCCACATTCGAGTGCGTTTTCTAAGAGAATTCGGTCAACTGTGGGAGCTGGCCTGCCAGCGATGGCGGACTTTGATTTGCCTGGATCTCAAGGCTGTACGCGGTTAACTGTGGGAGCTGGCCTGCCAGCGATGGCGGGCTTTGGTTTGCCTGGATCTCGAGGCCGTACGCGGTCAACTGTGGGAGCTGGCCTGCCAGCGATGGCGGACTTTGATTTGCCTGGATCTCAAGGCTGTACACGGTCAACTGTGGGAGCTGGCTTGCCAGCGATGGCGGACTTCTGATTTTGCTGGATTCTTGAGGGTGTAACCGGTCCCCTGTAGGAGCTGGCTTGCCAGCGATGGCTATGTTTTAGGCGCTGAGGATATTGCTGGTGTACATATCCGTTATTGCGGTCAGGGCTGCTATCGGTTTCGCCCTTACGGCGAGTCACTTGGAGAAGCACCAAGTAACCAAGTGCTCTTGCCCCTGACGTCCGGTGGCTCGCTTCGGCTCGCCATGCCTTCGCTCCGGTCCTGCTCCGTGGGCCCGGCGCGGTCGGCCATCCTTGGCCGTGCGCGCCTAACCCGGCATCCATGCCGGGTTGCCCACTGCGCAGAACCTGCGCTCAGCCTCCCGAGGGGGCGGCTAACCGCTACAGCCGCCGAGGCGGCCTACCGGCCGACCTGGCTGCGCAGGTTACGTTGCTCGTCGCCCGTCGCCCGCAGCTCATTCCCACGCTCCGCGTGGGAATGCATCCCGTGACGCTCTGCGTCACGACTTTGCAAGGCTGCAGTCTTGCGTCGACTTCGGAACGCAGAGCGTCCCTGGCGGCATTCCCACGCGGAGCGTGGGAACGATCAGCTTCGGGGCAGGAGCCTGGGGTTTTGCTTTGCTTTGCTTCAGATCTTGATCTTGATCCACCTGGCCCTTTCCCAGAGGCTGAACGCAGGCGTTGCGCAGGGGGCACCGCGGCAAGGATGCCGCGGTAGTCGCCCCCGGCCATGGATGGCCGATGGCGACGGGCCCCCGGAGCAATGCCGGAGTGAGGGCATGCCGAGCCTAGGCGAGGCACCGAATGGCGGGGCGAAAGCGTTTGGTTACTTGGGGCCGGGCCGCGTAGGCATTTCCAAGTGACTCGCCGTAAGGGCGAAACCCATATCAGCCGTCACCAAAAAAATCGGATATGTACACCAGCCAGATCCAAGTCGCCGGCAAGATGTGGGAGCGGCTTGCCCGCAAATGACGGCGACGCGGTTTAGCGGCTAGCGAACGGCAGCGACGCGGTTCAGCGGCTAACGCCGCGCAAACGTATCCGCGCGACTGCCCGAGACTTTGCGGCAGTGAACCAGTGCATCACGAATCATGAAGTTCACCAGGGTCGGCGATACGCCGAGTTCCTTGGCGATGTCCTTTTGCGGCACGCCGTGCAGCCGGTACATCTCGAAGGCGTAGCGCGTGCGGCTGGGCAGCTCGGTCAGCGCGTCGGCGATGTTTTCCAGCGTCGAGAAATTGATGTGCGAGGTTTCCGGCGAAGCGCCTGGTATCACCACGTTCAACCCTTCCTCTTCAGGCCCCGAATACTTCTGCTCCAGCGCCTGCTTGCGATAGTGATCGATCGCCAGATTTCGCACGATCTGGAACAGATAACTCAGCTGAGCCTTGAACGACGACGTGATCTGCGGCGCCGAGTGCAGGCGGAAGAACGCGTCTTGAACCACATCTTCGGCGCGTGACCGGCAGCCGGTAATACGCGCTGCAATCTTGACCAGAATCAGTCGGTTATCGACGAATGCCTGAAGTAGCGGTGAATCGCACCTGCTTGTGGATACTTGTTCCGTCATGGAAATCACCTTGCTGCAAATGGGGTCGTGGGACGTCAAGCGCAAAGGAGCCGTCCTACACATCGAGCGACAAATTATGTTGAATGATAATGATTGTCAATTGAGAAAGAGAATTAATGCGCCGTAAAGGCGCAAGCTGAGAACTGCGACACATGGCCACACCTTGGCCATGTCCTGGCCCCGCCGACGATCAGTCCGGCCGACTAATTATTTGCAGAGGTCATCCGTTCTCATTGGTGATGGAACCGGATGAAAGCCCGGTTCTCAGCGCATTTCCAATGCCTTGCGCGGTCGGCGAAGACCCCGCCCTGCATGCCCTCAATAGGCGTGGCGTTACAACACCGATACCCCTTGCAAGCCGAATACAGGCAGGAAACCTCATGACCGACGCGTTCGAAATCCCAAGTACCCTGGTCCAGGCCCTTCAGCGCCGCGCGGCCCTGACACCGGATCGGGTGGCTTTGCGCTTCCTCGCCGAAACCGCCGATCAGACCGTGGTGCTCAGTTATCGTGAACTGGACCAACGGGCGCGAATGATTGCCGGTGCGGTGCAGGCGCAAGCGGATTTCGGTGATCGCGCGGTGCTACTGTTTCCCAGCGGTCCGGACTACGTTGCGGCATTTTTTGGCTGTCTGTACGCGGGCGTGATCGCAGTCCCGGCTTACCCGCCTGAATCGGCCAAGCGTCATCATCAGGAGCGTCTGCTGTCGATCATCAGCGATGCCGAACCGCGCCTGTTACTGACCAGTGCCGACCTGCGCGACGCGTTGCAGCACATCCAAGGTGCACCGCCGCTGCTGTGCGTCGACACATTGGCGACCGAGTTGGCCGGACATTGGCTCGAGCCGGTTCTTGATCACGACCACATTGCTTTCCTGCAATACACCTCCGGCTCCACCGCGTTGCCCAAAGGCGTGCAGGTCAGCCACGGCAACTTGGTCGCCAACGAATTGCTGATTCGTCACGGCTTCGGCATCGACCTGAACCCCGACGACGTGATCGTCAGCTGGCTGCCGCTGTACCACGACATGGGCCTGATCGGCGGTCTGTTGCAGCCGATTTTCAGCGGCGTACCGTGCGTGTTGATGTCGCCAGCGTACTTCCTCGGCCGGCCGTTACGCTGGCTGGAAGCGATCAGCGAATACCGCGGCACCATCAGCGGCGGACCGGACTTTGCCTATCGCCTGTGCAGCGAGCGGGTCAGCGAATCGGCGCTGGCACGTCTCGATTTGAGCAATTGGCGAGTGGCTTATTCCGGTTCGGAACCGATTCGTCTCGACACCCTGGAGCGCTTCGCCGAGAAGTTCGCCCCGTGCGGTTTCACCCCCGGCAGTTTCATGGCGTCTTACGGTTTGGCCGAAGCCACGCTGTTCGTCGCCGGGACGGCGCGGGGGCAGGGGATCGGCAACCTGCGGGTGGACGATCAGGCGCTGGCGCAAAATCGCGCCGAGCCGGGCGAAGGCAGTGCAATCATGAGTTGCGGCATCAGTCAGCCGGATCACGCGGTGCAGATCGTCGATTCGCTCGCGCTCACCGAGCAGGCCGAAAACGCCGTCGGCGAAGTCTGGGCGACCGGGCCGAGCATCGCCCACGGTTACTGGCGCAACCCGCAAGCGTCAGCGCAAACTTTTGTCGAGCAGGCCGGCCGCACCTGGCTGCGCACCGGCGATCTGGGGTTCATGCGCGAGGGTGAGCTGTTCATCACCGGTCGCCTCAAAGACCTGCTGATCGTGCGTGGGCAAAATCTCTATCCGCAAGACATCGAACAGACCATCGAGCGCGAAGTGGAAGTGGTGCGCAAAGGTCGGGTCGCCGCGTTTGCAGTAAACGTTGGCGGTCAGGAAGGCATCGGCATCGCTGCAGAAATCAGCCGCAGCGTGCAGAAAATCCTGCTGCCGGACGCGTTGATCAAAGCCATCCGTCAAGCGGTGGCGGAGGTGTATCAGGAAGCGCCGAGCGTGGTGGTATTGCTCAATCCCGGCGCATTGCCGAAGACCTCCAGCGGCAAACTACAACGCTCCGCGTGCCGCAGTCGCCTGGCCGATGGCAGCCTCGACAGCTATGCGCTGTTCCCGTCGGCGAGCATGGAAAACGCTAAGGAAATCGACTCGGTTTCGGAACTGCAAACGCAGATCGGCCTGATCTGGTCCGAGCAATTGCAGGCTGGAAAGGTCGGCAGCGATGACCATTTCTTCTTGCTCGGCGGCAACTCCATCGCCGCCACGCAGGTGGTGGCGCGGCTGCGTGAAGAACTTGGCCTGGAGCTGAACCTGCGCCTGTTGTTCGAGGCACCCACCCTCGGCGCTTTTGCCGCTGCCGTGGCCCGCCTGCAACAGGATGGCGGCCTCGCTCAAGGCGCAATCACACGGCTGTCGCGCAGCGAAGCGCTGCCGCAATCGCTGGCGCAAAACCGTCTGTGGATCACATGGCAACTCGATCCACAAAGCAGCGCCTATAACATTCCCGGTGCTTTGCGTTTGCGTGGCGAACTGGATGAAGACGCCTTGCGCGCCAGTTTCCAGCAACTGCTCAACCGCCATGAATCCCTGCGCACACGGTTTTTCGAACGTGATGGCGTGGCGCTGCAACAGGTCGATGCTCATGCCGAATTCAATCTGCAAAAGATCGACCTTAGCGACTTGCCCGTCGCTAAGCGTGAAACCCGTGCGCTGCAAATCCGCGAGGATGAAGCGCGTACTCAGTTCGATCTGCAGAACGGCCCGCTGCTGTGGGTGACGCTGGTGCGCCTGGCCGATGACGATCATCAGTTGCTGGTGACGCTGCATCACATCATTGCCGATGGCTGGTCGCTGAACGTGCTGATCGATGAGTTTTCGCGCCTGTATGCCGCCGCCTCTCAAGGCCAGGCTGCGACGCTCGCAGCATTGCCGACGCAGTACGCCGATTACGGCAGCTGGCAGCGTCAATGGCTGGCGCAAGGTGAGGGCGAGCGGCAGTTGGCGTACTGGAAAACACAATTGGGTGAGGAGCATCCGACCCTTAGTCTGGCCACCGATCACCCGCGTTCAGCGCAGCAAACCTTCAGTGCGGCGCGTCATTCGATCAAACTCGACACAGCGTTGAACGAAGCGATTCGCTCGACTGCGCAGGCCCACGATGCCACACCGTTCATGCTCTTGCTGGCCGCGTTTCAGAGCCTGTTGCACCGCTACAGCGGCCAGCGCGACATCCGCATCGGCGTGCCGAACGCCAACCGTCCGCGCCTGGAAACCCAAGGGCTGATAGGCTTCTTCATCAACACCCAAGTACTGCGCGCCGAGGTGGATTCGCGGCTGTCGTTCGTTGAGCTGCTGGCGCAGACCCGTCAGGCGGCATTGGGCGCGCAGGCGCATCAGGACCTGCCGTTTGAACAGCTGCTCGAAGCGTTTCCGCAGGCGCGTGAACAAGGCCTGTTCCAGGTCATGTTCAACTATCAACAACGGGACCTGAGTGCGCTGCGACGCTTGCCGGGATTGCTCGCGGAAGAACTGCCTTGGCACAGCCGCGAAGCCAAGTTCGACCTGCAACTGCACAGTGAGGAAGACCGCAACGGGCGCCTGAGCCTGTCGTTCGATTACGCCAGCGAACTGTTCGACGCAGCGACCATCCAGCGTCTCGCTGACCATTTCTGCAACTTGCTCAACGCCGTTTGTGCACAACCGCAAACCGCCGTCGGCGACCTGTCGTTGCTCACAACTGGCGAGCAGGATCAGCAAAAAAACTGGAGCGCCGCACCGTGTGCTCCGGCGAGCCAGTGGCTGCCGGAACTGCTCAACGAACAGGCGCGGCGCACACCGCAAAGTACTGCGCTGATGTGGGACGGTGGCAGCCTCGACTTTGCCGAACTGCATATCCGGGCCAATCGCCTCGCGCACTATCTGCGCGATAAAGGTGTCGGCCCGGACGTCTGCGTGGCCATCGCGGCCGAGCGTTCGCCGCAACTGCTGATCGGCCTGCTGGCGATCATCAAAGCGGGCGGCGCCTATGTGCCGCTGGATCCGGACTACCCGGCCGAGCGTCTGGCCTACATGCTCAGCGACAGCGGCGTCGAACTGCTGCTCACGCAAACCGCATTGCTCGATCGTTTGCCGGCCAGCGCTGGCGTCAGCGTCATCGCCATGGACGCGCTGCATCTGGAGAGCTGGCCAAGTCAGGCACCGGGCCTGCATTTGCAGGGCGACAATCTTGCGTACGTGATTTACACCTCGGGTTCGACCGGCCAGCCCAAAGGCGTCGGCAATACCCACGCAGCCCTCGCCGAGCGCCTGCAATGGATGCAGAGCGCCTATCAACTGAACGACAGCGACGTGCTGATGCAAAAGGCGCCGATCAGTTTCGACGTCTCGGTGTGGGAATGCTTCTGGCCATTGATTACCGGGGCCCGTCTGCTGCTGGCCGGCACCGGCGAGCACCGCGATCCGCAGCGCATTGCCCAGCTGGTTCAGCAATACGGCGTGACCACCTTGCACTTTGTTCCGCCCTTGCTCTCGGTGTTTATCGATGAGCCACTCAGTGCTGAATGTACCAGCCTGCGACGGCTTTTCTCCGGTGGCGAAGCCTTGCCGGCGGAGCTGCGCGACCGTGTGCTGGCGCAGCTGCCGGCGGTGCAATTGCACAACCGCTATGGCCCGACCGAAGCCGCGATCAATGTCACCCATTGGCACTGCACAGCAGAGGATGGCGAGCGTTCGCCCATCGGACGTCCGCTGGGCAATGTCATCTGCCGGGTGCTCGACAGCGAACTCAATGCGCTACCGGCCGGTGTGCCAGGCGAACTGTGCATCAGTGGCATCGGTCTGGCGCGTGGCTATCTGGGCCGACCGGGTTTGACCGCCGAACGCTTCGTGGTCGACCCGCTGGGCGAGCAGGGCGCGCGCCTTTATCGCACCGGCGACCGCGCCCGCTGGAGTGCCGATGGCGTGATCGAATATTTGGGGCGTCTCGATCAGCAGGTCAAACTGCGCGGCTTTCGCGTCGAGCCGCAGGAGATAGAGGCGCGCCTGCTCGCGCAGTCCGGTGTCGCGCAAGCCGTGGTGCTGGTGCGCGAAACAGCGGCTGGCGGGCAGTTGATCGGTTACTACACCGCCCTTGATTGCAACGAAACTGTCGAGGAACAAAGTGCCCGCCTTAGCGCTGCGCTGGCGGCCGAGTTGCCGGACTACATGGTCCCGGCGCAGTTGATGCGTCTGCAGCAGATGCCCCTCAGCCCCAGCGGCAAACTCGACCGCCGCGCCTTGCCTGAACCGCAGTGGCAAGTGCGCGAGCACGTTGAGCCTGTCACGGCGCTGGAGCAACAGATCGCCGCTGTATGGCGTGATGTGCTGGGCCTTGCGCAAATCGGTTTGCGCGACGACTTTTTTGCGCTCGGCGGCCACTCGCTGCTGGCCACGCAAATCATTTCGCGCAGCCGTCAGGCCTGCGACGTCGAGCTGCCGCTGCGGACATTGTTCGAGCACAGTGAACTCGGTGCGTACGCCGAACAGGTTCGGCTGATTCAGGTCAGCGGCAACACCAACAAACAGCCGCCCATCGCCAAGGTCGACCGGCACAATCCGGTGCCGTTGTCCTATTCACAGCAACGGATGTGGTTCCTCTGGCAGATGGAGCCGGACAGCCCGGCCTACAACGTCGGCGGCATGGCGCGGCTGCGCGGTGTGCTCGATGTTGGGCGATTCGAAGCCGCATTGCAGGCGCTGATCATGCGCCACGAAACCTTGCGCACTACGTTCCCAAGCATCGACGGCGTGGCACTACAGCGGGTGCACGCCCAAAGCGGCCTGCGCATGGACTGGCAAGATTTCTCGGCACTGGACGCCGACCTGCGTGAACAACGGGTGCAAGCGCTGGCCGACAGCGAGGCGCACCAGCCTTTCAATCTGGAAACCGGTCCGCTGCTGCGGGCCTGTGTGGTCAAGACCGCCGAGCATGAGCATTACCTCGTGCTGACCTTGCACCACATCGTCACCGAAGGCTGGGCGATGGACATCTTCGCCCGCGAGCTCAGCGCGCTGTATGAAGCGTTGGTCGATGACCGCGAATCGCCGCTGCAACCCTTGCCGGTGCAGTACCTCGATTACAGCGTCTGGCAGCGTCAGTGGCTGGAATCCGGCGAGCGTCAGCGCCAACTCGATTACTGGACCGCGCAGCTGGGCCGTGAACATCCGCTGCTGGAGCTGCCCGCCGACCGGCCGCGCCCGGCGGTGCAAAGTCATCAGGGCGAGCTGTTGCGCTTCGATCTGAGCGATGAGCTGGCTGCCCGGGTCCGCGCCTTCAATGCGCAAAACGGCCTGACCCTGTTCATGACCATGACTGCCGCGCTGGCCGTGCTGCTTTACCGTTACAGCGGCCAGACCGACCTGCGTATCGGCGCACCGGTGGCCAACCGGATTCGGCCGGAAAGCGAAGGGCTGATCGGCGCCTTCCTTAACACTCAAGTGCTGCGCTGTCAGCTCGACGGGCAGATGTCGGTCGCGGAGTTGTTCGAGCAGGTCCGCCACACCGTGATCGAAGGCCAGTCGCATCAGGACTTGCCGTTCGATCATCTGGTCGAAGCCTTGCAACCGCCACGCAGCGCCGCGTACAACCCGCTGTTCCAGGTGATGTGCAACGTGCAGCGCTGGGAGTTTCAGCAGAGCCGCACACTCGCCGGTATGACCGTCGAGTACCTGGCTAACGATGCCCGCGCGACCAAGTTCGACCTGAACCTTGAGGTTACCGACCTCGATCATCGCCTCGGTTGCTGCCTGACTTACAGCACCGACCTGTTCGATGAACCGCGTATCGCGCGCATGGCGGGTCACTGGCGCAATCTGCTGGAAGCGCTGCTCGCCGACCCGCAGCAACGCCTCGGCGAACTGCCGCTGCTGGCCGCGAGCGAAGAGCAATCGCTGCTGGACAGCCTCGGGGTCGAGCCGGGTGAACATCGACTCGATCAGTGCATTCATCAACTGTTCAGCGAGCAGGCACTCATCCGTGGCGACGCACCGGCGCTGACGTTTGCCGATGAAACCCTGAGCTACGCCGAGCTCGACCGCCGCGCCAATCGCCTGGCCTGGATGCTGCGCGAGCGCGGTGTCGGACCGCAGGTGCGCGTCGGCCTGGCGCTTGAGCGTTCGCTGGAAATGGTCATTGGCCTGCTGGCAATTCTCAAGGCCGGTGGCGCTTACGTGCCGCTGGACCCGGAATACCCGCTTGACCGTTTGCATTACATGATCGAAGACAGCGGCGTCGGTTTGCTGCTCAGCGACGCGGCGATGTTCGACGCGTTAGGCGAATTGCCGCCGGGCGTTGAGCGCTGGTGTCTGGAAAAAGACGCCGCGGCACTGGCCGATTATCCGGCCAGCGAGGTGCCGTTTGTCAGCTTGCCGCAGCATCAGGCCTACCTGATTTACACCTCCGGCTCCACCGGCAAACCGAAAGGCGTGATGGTGTCCCACGGTGAAATCGCCATGCATTGCCGTGCCGTGATCGAACGCTTCGGCATGCGCCCGGACGACTGCGAATTGCACTTCTATTCGATCAACTTCGACGCCGCGACCGAACGTTTGCTGGTGCCGTTATTGAGCGGTGCGCAAGTGGTCCTGCGGGCTCAAGGGCAGTGGGATGCGCAAGAAATCTGCGCATTGATTCGCCGTCATCGCATCAACATTCTCGGATTTACCCCGAGCTACGGCAGCCAGTTGGCGCAATGGCTGGTCACCCAGGGCGACACTCTACCGGTGCGCATGTGCATCACCGGTGGCGAGGCGTTGACCGGTGAACATTTGCAGCGGATTCGCACAGCTTTCACACCGGAGCTGTTTTTCAACGCCTATGGCCCGACCGAAACCGTGGTCATGCCGCTGGCGAGTCTGGCGCCGGAGCAGCTCGAGGAAGGCCTCGGCAGCGTGCCAATCGGCAGCGTTATCGGTGCGCGCGTGGCGTACATTCTCGACAATGACCTGGCGCTGGTGCCGCAAGGCGCGACCGGCGAGTTATACGTCGGCGGTGCCGGTCTGGCGCAGGGTTATCACCAGCGTCCGGGGATCACTGCCGAGCGCTTTGTCGCTAACCCGTTCATGGCCGATGGCGGGCGCATCTACCGCACCGGCGACCTGGTGCGGCAGCGCGCCGGTGGCCTGGTCGAATACCTCGGGCGCATCGACCATCAGGTGAAGATTCGCGGCTTCCGCATCGAACTCGGCGAAATCGAAGGCCGGCTGCTGGAACATCCTTCGATCCGCGAAGCGGTGGTGCTGGCGCTGGACGCGTCAAGCGGCAAACAGCTGGTGGGCTATCTGGTCACTGACGTGGTTTCACAGGATGAAGATCAGAAAAAGGTACTGCGCGATGCGTTAAAAAATCACCTGAAATCCCAGTTGCCGGACTACATGGTGCCGACGCACCTGATCCTGCTGACGAGCATGCCACTGACCGCCAATGGCAAGCTAGACCGCCGCGCCTTGCCGGCCCCCGATCCCGAGCTCAACCGTCAGCATTACGTAGCTCCGAGCAGCGAACTTGAGCTGACCCTGGCGAGCATTTGGTGCGCTGTGTTGAACGTCGAACAGGTCGGCCTCAACGACAACTTCTTCGAACTGGGCGGCGATTCGATCCTGTCAATCCAGGTAGTCAGCCGGGCGCGGCAGCAGGGCATCCATTTCAGCCCGCGCGACCTGTTCCAGCACCAGACCGTGCAGACCCTCGCGGCCGTGGCGACTCGCACTGAACAGGTCAGGGCCGAGCAAGGCTTGCTCAGCGGAGAATCGCGTCTGACGCCGATCCAGCACTGGTTTTTCGATACCGAGATCGCTCAGCGTCAGCATTGGAATCAGGCGCTGCTGCTGGCGCCAACGGTGGCACTGGAACCGCATCGCCTGGAGCAGGCGCTGCTGGCGGTGATCGAGCAGCACGATGCGCTGCGTCTACGTTTTGAGCAAAGCGCCGGCGAATGGAAAGCCCATCATCAGGCGATCTGCGATGCGCCGGTGCTGTGGCAGTTGCAGGTCGCGGCGATGGACAAATGCACGGCCCTGTTCGCCGACGCGCAACGCAGTCTGGACCTTGAACACGGTCCGTTGATGCGGGTGCTGCTGGTCGATGGGCCGGAGGGCGTGCAACGCCTGTTTATCGCCATCCATCACTTGGTGGTCGACGGGGTTTCCTGGCGCGTGTTGCTGGACGATCTGCAGACCGTCTACCGCCAACTGGAACACGGGCAGTCGGTAAAACTGCCGGCGAAAACCAGCGCCTTCGGCGACTGGGCCGCGCGCTTGCAGGCGTATGCCGGCAGTGAATCGCTGCGTGAAGAACTCAGTTGGTGGCAAGCGCAACTGGCGGGGCCAGCGGCTGAATTGCCCTGTGATCGTCCGGATGGCGGTCGGCAGAATCGTCACGCGCAAACCGTCAGCGTGCGCCTCGACGCCGAGGCTACCCGGCAGTTGCTGCAACAGGCACCGAGCGCTTATCGCACTCAGGTCAATGACTTGCTGTTGAACGCATTGGCCCGAGTGATGTGCCGCTGGACCGGTCATGAATCGGCGCTGATTCAACTCGAGGGCCATGGCCGCGAAACCCTGTTTGACGACATCGACCTGACCCGTACCGTCGGTTGGTTCACCAGCGCTTATCCGCTGCGTCTGACCCCTTTGGCAGAGCAGGGCGCGTCGATCAAGGCGATCAAGGAACAACTGCGCGCCGTGCCGCACAAGGGCTTGGGGTATGGCGTGCTGCGTTACCTCGCCGACGATCCGTGCCGGCAAACCTTGGCTGCGCTGCCAGTTGCACCGATCACCTTCAACTACCTCGGTCAGTTCGACCAGAGCTTCGGCGCAGACGCGCTGTTCCGTCCGCTCGATGAGCCGGTTGGTGCCGCACACGACGAGCACGCGCCGCTGCCTAATGAGCTGAGCGTCGACAGTCAAGTCTACGGCGGTGAACTGGTGCTGCGCTGGACGTTCAGCGCCGAGCGCTACGACCCGCAGACCATTGATGATCTGGCGAACGCCTACCTCGGCGAATTGCACAGCGTGATCGAGCATTGCCTTGAGGACGCTGCCGGCGGCCTGACGCCGTCGGATTTCCCGCTGGCGAAACTGACCCAGCTACAACTCGATGCGGTGCCGATCCCGGCGGCCAATATCGAAGACGTTTACCCACTGACGCCAATGCAGGAAGGCATGCTGCTGCACACCTTGCTCGAACCGGGTACCGGCCTCTATTACATGCAGGACCGTTACCGCATCAACAGTGAGCTTGATCCGCAGCGCTTTGCCCAGGCCTGGCAAGCGGTGATCGCCCGTCACGAAGCCTTGCGCGCGTCGTTCTGCTGGAATGTCGGCGAAGACATGCTGCAAGTGATCCACAAACCGGGCAGTACGCCGATCGAGTTCCTGGACTGGAGTGCCGTTCTCGAGAGCGAGCAAGAGCCAAAACTGCAAACGCTGCTGAAAAGCGAACGCGAAGCAGGTTTCGAGCTGTTGCATCAGGCGCCGTTCCACCTGCGCCTGATCAAGGTTGGCGCGGCGCGTTACTGGTTCATCATGAGCAATCACCACATCCTGATCGACGCCTGGTGTCGCTCGTTGCTGATGAATGATTTTTTCGAAATCTACATGGCGCTGGGCGAAGGACGCGACGCGCAGTTGCCGCTGCCGCCGCGCTATCGCGACTACATCGGCTGGCTGCAACGGCAGAGTCTTACCGCGGCGCGCCAGTGGTGGAAAAGCAATCTGCAAGGCTTCGAGCGAACCACGCCGATCCCGAGCGACCGACCGTTCCTGCGAGAACATGCCGGCGATAGCGGCGGCATGATTGTCGGCGATCGCTACACCCGACTGGATGCCCGCGACGGTGCCCAGCTGCGTGAACTGGCGCAGGCGCATCAGTTGACTATCAACACCTTCGCGCAAGCGGCGTGGGCGCTGGTGTTGCGGCGCTTGAGCGGGGATCGCGACGTGCTGTTCGGCGTCACGGTGGCCGGGCGTCCGGTAGAAATGCCAGAGATGCAACGCACCGTCGGGCTGTTCATCAACAGCATTGCGCTGCGGGTGAAGATGCCCGAGGACGACCAACCCTGCAGCGTACGCGAATGGCTGAACGGTTTGCTCGACAGCAATATGCAGCTGCGCGAGTACGAATACCTGCCGCTGGTGAGTATTCAGGAAAACAGCGAATTGCCCAAGGGCCAACCGTTGTTCGACAGCCTGTTCGTGTTCGAAAACGCCCCGGTGGAAGTCTCGGTGCTGGACCGCGCGCAGAGCCTGAATGCGACCTCGGATTCGGGCCGCACCCACACCAATTTTCCGCTGACGGCGGTGTGTTATCCGGGCGATGACCTTGGCTTGCACCTGTCGTATGACCAGCGCTATTTCGACGAATCGACCATCGAACGCATGCTCGCCGAGTTCAAGCGTTTGTTGCTGGCGCTGGTCGAAGGCTTCCACGGTGAGATGGCGAATCTGCCGCTGCTCAGTGCCGAGGAGCAGGATTTTCTGTTGCACGGCTGCAATCAGAGCGAGCACGATTACCCGCTGCAGCAGAGCTACGTCGCACTGTTCGAAGCGCAAGTGGCTCGGCACCCGCAGCGGATTGCCGCAAGTTGCCTGCATCAGCAACTCAATTATCTCGAACTGAATCAGCGCAGCAACCGCCTCGGCCATGCATTGATCGCAGCCGGTGTCGGACTCGATCAACCGGTAGCATTGCTTGCCGAACGCAACCTCGATTTGCTCGGCATGATCATTGGCAGCTTCAAGGCCGGTGCGGGTTATCTGCCGCTGGACCCGGCGCTGCCAAGCCAGCGTCTCGCTCGAATTATCGACTTGAGCCGCACGCCGTTGCTGGTCTGCACGCAGGCCTGTCACGAACAGGCCGTCGCCTTGCTGGACGAGTTCGCCTGCGCCAATCGACCAAAGTTACTGGTTTGGGAAGTGATCCAGGCGAGCGCTGTCGCGCTGGATAATCCAGGCGTCTACAGCGGTTCGGATAACCTCGCTTACGTGATCTACACCTCGGGCTCCACCGGTTTGCCGAAAGGCGTGATGGTCGAGCAACGCGGCATGCTCAATAACCAGTTGAGCAAAGTCCCGTATCTCAACCTGAGCGAGGCTGACGTGATCGCGCAGACGGCGTCGCAAAGCTTCGATATTTCAGTCTGGCAGTTCCTCGCCGCGCCGCTGTTCGGCGCGCGGGTGGACATTGTGCCGAACACTATCGCCCACGATCCTCAGGGCTTGCTGGCGCATGTCTGCGCACAGAGCATCACCGTGCTGGAGAGCGTGCCGTCGTTGATTCAGGGCATGCTCGCGCAGGAACGCATGAGCCTCGATGGTCTGCGCTGGATGCTGCCGACCGGTGAAGCGATGCCGCCGGAACTCGCCCGTCAATGGCTGTTGCGCTACCCGGATATCGGCCTGGTGAACGCCTATGGCCCAGCGGAATGTTCCGACGACGTGGCGTTCTTCCGCGTCGACCTGGCGTCCACGCGGGGCAGTTATCTGCCGATCGGAACGCCGACCGACAACAACCGTTTGTACCTGCTCGATGGCGCGCTGGAACTGGTGCCGCTGGGCGCGGTGGGTGAGTTGTGCGTCGCCGGTACGGGCGTCGGCCGTGGTTATGTCAGCGATCCGTCGCGCACCGCGCAAGTGTTTGTGCCGAATCCATTCGGCGCGCCGGGTGATCGTTTGTATCGCACCGGGGATTTGGCGAGGCGGCGCAACGACGGCGTGCTGGAATACGTCGGACGGATCGACCACCAGGTGAAAATTCGCGGCTACCGCATCGAGCTGGGCGAAATCGAAGCGCGTTTGCACGAGCAACCGGAAGTGCGCGAAGCCGCAGTGGGTGTGCAGGAGGGCGTTAACGGCAAGCATTTGGTGGGTTATCTGGTGGCGACGGAGTCGGCGCTGAATCCGGGTGAACGTCTGGAGCGCATCAAGCAGCGGCTGCGCGCCGAGTTGCCGGAATACATGGTGCCGCTGCACTGGTTGTGGCTGGAACGGATGCCGCGCAATGCCAACGGCAAGCTGGACCGCAAGTTGCTGCCAGTACTGGAGATCGGTCAGTTGCAGAGTCAGGATTACCAGGCGCCGCGCAATGAACTGGAACAGACGTTGGCGGACATCTGGGCGCAGGTGTTGAAGGTCGAGAAGGTGGGTGTGCAGGACAACTTCTTCGAGCTCGGTGGCCATTCCTTGCTGGCTACGCAGATTGCCTCGCGAGTGCAGAAAACCCTGCAGCGCGATGTGCCGCTGCGGGCGATGTTCGAGTGCAGCACGGTGGCGGAACTGGCGGAGTACATCAACGGGCTGGCGGCAAGCGATATGACCGAGGAGAAGGTCGATCGCCTGAATGATTTGATGGCGGCGCTGGAGGGGCTTTGATGGGCGGGTAACGTGTCGAATACGGCAACGTTTGGGCGCATACCCCATACAATCGTGCGATTGACGCTCACGGCTCGTCGGCTCAGTCTTTGTGCTCCATTTTTTGCCGCGACCGCCGTCGGAGGCCAAGGAAATGGCTGAACTGATCGGCTGCCCGTGCGTGCTGGTGCCGGATGCCGGACATATTTCAAGTCGGGAAAATCCGCAATTTGTGACGGACAAGTTGCTGAAGTTTCTGGCTGATGGAAATTAACGGTTTTTGCTGACGCTTTCGCGAGCACGCTCGCTCCCACAGAGGAAACCATTCCATTGTAGGAGTGAGCCTGCTCGCGCGCTCACAGGGAACAGCATTCCATTGTGGGAGCGAGCCTGCTCGCGAAGGGGCCGGCGAGGTTTCGCAGTGTCTCAGAGGACCTACTTCGGCCCCAGAATCTTCACCAGCTTGTCCGGCGACGGTGCGCCTTGTTGCTGCTGCAACTCACCCTTGTCGTCCATGTAGAAAATCGCCGGGGTGGCTGACAATTCCAGCTCTTCCATCAACTGCATGTTCGCCGCCAGTTTCGCCTGAATCGCCGGTGGCACTTCTTTCAGTGCTTTCAGCGAACTGGCCTTGCCGGCACCTTCATGGTCTTGCAGGGCTTTTTGCGGATCCTTGGCGGCGAGCAATGCAGCTGATTTGCCCGGGCTGTCCTCGCGAATGATACCGACCATGATGTGTCGCAACTGCACTTTGCCCGCCTTCACCCACGGCCGGGCCTGCTCCCAGAACATGTTGCAGTAAGGGCAGTTCGGATCGCTGAACATGTAAACGATACGCGGCGCGTCTTTGTTGCCATCGGCGATCCAGCTGCTGGCTTCCATCTTGCCCCAGACTTCTTTCGACATCGGTGCGTAGACCAGCTTCTGCAAAGGCTCGCTGCTCAGGTCGTTGCCTTCGGCGTCATACAGATTGCCCAGCAATACGTGCTTGCCATCCGGCGTCAGGTACAGCGCCATGCCACGATTCTGGTATTGCGCGGCATAACCGCGCAAACCGTCAGGGGCGTCGAACTGGCCGACAATTTTGGCGCCCTTGGCTTCGATTTTCTTGATCGCCTCAGGCAGTTCTTCGGCGGCCTGCAGCGATGGCAGATGAAGAATTGCTGCGCTCAGGGTCAGGGTCAGCGTCAGCAGGTGGCGGAAGCGGGGCATGGCAATTTCCTTGAAGAGGTGGCCGGTGTGGCGGAAGGGAGGCTGTCGAAGTTTTCCAGGGCGCGCGCCAGACTGGCTTCCGACAACTCGCCCAGATGGCTGCCCAACAGTCGACCGTCAGGGTTATAGAACAGCGTAGTCGGCAATGCCATTGAACCCACGGCCTGGCCCAGGCGACCACTGCCGTCGAACAACACGTTGCTCAGGCTCAGGCCTTGGGTTTCCAGATAAGTGGCGACGCTTTGCATGCTTTCCGCCTGATTGACGAACAGAAAGGTCAGGTCCGGACGCTGCATCTGCGCGTTTTCCAGCACGGGCATCTCCCGCCGACAAGGCGGACACCAGGTCGCCCAGAGGTTGATGACCAGCGGTCCACCCTTGTAATCCGCCAGTTGCACGGTTTCCCCAGCGGCATTGCGCAGGGTGATTTCCGGCAGGCGTGTGCCTTGTTCGTAGATCGTCAGAGAAAACGTCGCCAACAACCAGAAGGCCACGCCGCTGACCACGCCGAAGCCTAATGGACGACGCAAACCAGGCCGACGCCAGCCGCGATATACGGCGCCGAGCAGCAGCGCAATCACGCCCGGCCAGGCGAGAAAACCGCCGTCGCGCACGTCGATCATCTGCCACGGATCATCACGGTAATGTGCCCAGTACATGGTCACAAAACTGATCCGTGCCGCCAGCATGCCGAACAGAAAAAGACTGAACAGCGCCGATTCGGGATTTTCGCCACCGCGTTTGGCCGCTCGCCAGCCGACAAAAGTCGCCAGTGCCAGCGCACTGATCAGCAGCAGATGGTTGAGCGCGATGGCGAAGGTGCCGAGGGTAAAAGTCAGCATTAACGGGCGTCTCGGGTGGTGGTCCAGCGTTGCAGGAACGTTTCGGCATCGACCTGGCCGGTGATGCGTTGGCTGCGTCGTTCTTCACCGTCGCCGCCAATCCACAGAAAGCTCGGCGGCCCCGGCACCTTATAGCGGCTGAGCAATTCCCGGCTGGCGGCATTGTCGGCGGTCACGTCGAGGCGCAGCAAGCGTACCTCACTCAGCGCGTCGAGAACTTCGGATTTGCCGAACACTTGCTTTTCCATGACTTTGCACGACACACACCAGTCGGCGTAGTAGTCCAGCAGCACCCACTGACCTTGCGCCTGTGCGGCGTCCAGCTCCTTTTGCAGCGCTGCCGGATCCTTGATCGTGGTGAATGCATCGTGGCCGACCGGACGGGTGACCGGGCTCGCGTTCGAGGCGTTGAACACCTGCAGTGGCTTGAACAGTTCACCACTGCCACCCGCCGCGCCGATGATCAATAAGCTGCCCCACAACCCCATCAGCAAAGCACTGGCGCCGAACAGATGAGCAACGCGACCGAACCCTTGCGACTGCTTCCAGGCGCTGTAAGCCGCGATCACGAGCAAGGCACCGCACAAGCCAATCCACAGCGAATCGTCCAGCAGCGGACGCACCATCAACAGCGCGGTGGCCAGGAACAGGAAACCGAACACGCCTTTGAGCAGGTTCATCCAGGCGCCGGGTTTGGGCAGGAAGCGGTTGCCCACGGTCACCAGTAGCAGCAGCGGAATACCCATGCCGATGCCCATGGCAAACAGAATCAAGCCACCGTGCAGAGCGTTGCCGCTTTGCGCGATATAAAGCAGCGCGCCTGCCAGTGGGGCGGTCATGCACGGCCCGACCAGCAAACCGGATACGGCACCCAGAACACCGGCACCGATCAGGCTGCCGCCGCGTTGACCGCGCGAGACATTTTCCAGTCGATCACGTACAGCGACCGGTAACTGCAGCTCGAAGAAGCCGAACATCGGCAACGCCAGCAGTACGAACACCGCCGCGAACGTGCCAAGCAGCCAAGGATTCTGCAACAGCGCCTGCAAATTCGCACCGAGCAGCGCCGCCAATACGCCCAGCGCTGCATACACCAGCGCCATGCTGACGACATAGCTGCTCGCCAGGGCAAAGCCGCGTTTCGGTGAAGCGCCGCTGCCGACGACCAAACCTGCGAGGATCGGCAACATCGGTAACGTGCACGGAGTGAACGCCAGCAACAGTCCCAAGCCGAAGAACACCAGCAAGCTCCAGCCCAGCGCGCGTTGTTGCAGGCCGCTGGCGAGTGCCTGATCAGGTGCTTGTTCGACCGCCGACGCGGCAGATATTCCGCCCAGGTCCACGACCTTGGTTTGCGGTGGGTAACAGAGGCCGGCATCCGCACAGCCCTGGAAACCGACTTTGATCTGGCCCGTGGCGCCGGCCGGGATCTTTAGCTCCAGACCCTGCCGATAGACTTGCTGTTCGCCAAAGAACTCATCGCTGTGCGATTCGCCCGCCGGTAATGCGGGGTTATGCTCCTTGGCCAAACCGTCGAACTTCAGACGTTGCTGGTAGAGGTAATAGCCATCGGCAATCTGCCAATAAAGCTGCATTTCCCCGGATTCCAGTCGCTCTGAGGTAAAAGTGAACGCTTTATCAACCGGAAGGAATTCGGGTTTGGTAGCAAACGGATTGGTCCCGGCCTGAACAAGGCCGGAAACCAGAAGAGCAAAAATGAAAAATAGCCGACGCATTGGTGAGAGCCTTGTCCCTGTGCAATTGCTGTGCACGATGGGGGGGCGCGATTAACCGTCGATTAACTTTACTGACCAGCGAGCGTCATTCTGTAACCGGCGGCGGTTTAATCGCGCAACAGCCCTGGCCAGCTGACATCACTGACCCGTAGCGGTCCTGCGAGAAATCTCATGTTGAAAAGGTCATAGCGCATATACCGGTTCTGCGTGAGAAAAACGTAGTAGTGGCTGTCGGCTAGTGTTCGGTCGTTTTGTACCGCCGTGATGATCAGATCCTTGTAGGGCGCAAGTCCAGGCAACGTTTCATCGAATACTTTCAATGCAACCGGTTTTGTTCTGTGCAGATCAAGGTAGATGGACTTTCCACCCTCCAGCAGGAAATGAAATCGACGAGGGTGCAAGGCGGAAGACTTGAATGTCCCGGCTATGATTTGATCGAAATACGGGAGAAGAGAGTGCCAGATGGATTTCGAAACAGGAATGATACTTTCTACCCGGTCGTCATCCTGGTCGTATTTGCAAACCGTCGGAACATTGTCCTTGTAGAAGAAAAGCCACAGCGTGTCGGAATCAAAGTCAAAGGCAGTTGTAATGTCAATGCCTGAGGTTGCAAAGCCGAAAAGAAGATGTTTCGCGTAGGGGTGAAAGTCGCCCCAGGTACTCTGATCGATATCTTTGGGGTAGCCGTCTTCCACTCTGTCTTCGGCGATGTCAAAGCGCGAATAGGTGTTGTTGTCCTTAAAGAAAAAATAAATTTTGTCCTTTCCGGCGCGCCAATCGACGGCCACAAAATTCTGAAGTGTCTGCATGATTATGAATCCGTTCATTAGTTTATAAGGCTTGATGGATGTTTGTGTCTGATCCGGACTTAGGTTATCTCGAAGTTTCAACTTGCGGATGTAATTACTGTTGGGTTTTGTTTCCTGATGGGCGCTGTGTTAGTTGCGTTTATAAAAGACAGTTGCAGTGGTTTGGAAACGGACAAGGCGCACCTGAATTATTGGTGCTACTCGTCAGCAACGGACCTTGCCATAATCACGGCTTAATGCCCGCTTGCTTCAATCGCTTTTTTACGCAGGAAGCTTTCAATGCACGTACTGGTTTGCGAAGACGATGAGCTGATCGCCAGCGGCATCGTCGCCGGCCTTACCGCCCAGGGCCTGACGGTGGAGCACGTCGCTACCGCGTCAGCTGCGCGGGCGATGCTCAAGGTCGCCGAATTTGATGTCATGGTGCTCGATCTCGGTCTTCCTGATGAGGACGGCCTCAAGTTGCTGCAACAGTTGCGGCATAACGGTCTGGAAATTCCGGTGTTGATCCTGACTGCACGCGATTCGGTCACTGATCGTGTCGACGGTTTGCAGGCCGGGGCGGACGACTACTTGCTTAAACCGTTCGATCTGCGCGAACTCGCCGCGCGTCTGCATACTTTATTGCGCCGAGTTGCCGGGCGCAGCGTCAACCTGATCGAACATGGTCGTCTGACGTACAACCCGAGCAGCCGTGAAACCCTGCTCGGAGGCCAACCCGTCGACCTTTCGCGGCGTGAACAGTCGCTGTTGCAGGCCTTGCTGCACAATCGCGGGCGGGTCCTCTCCACTGAACAACTGAAAGACAGCGTCTACGGCTTCAGCGACGAACTCGAAAGCAACGCCCTCAACGTGCACATTCATCACCTTCGGCGCAAACTCGGTAACGGTATCGTCGAAACGGTGCGCGGCCTCGGTTATCGCCTGGGTCCGGCCGACAGTGGGGAAGAATCGAAGTGATGAGCCTGCGTTTGCGCTTGAGTCTGACACTCGGCGCCGCTTTCGCGCTGATCTGGGCGTTGGCTGCGGCCTGGATGCTCAGCGACCTGCGTAATCAGATGATGTTTTCCCTTGATCAACGGCTCGTGGCCTCCGCTCGAATGGTTGCCGGGTTGATGGAGCAGTTGCCGGCACTGCCAAGCAACGGCGAAGGGACCCGTGTCAGTGCAGAGCAACTGAATCTTCCGGGGGGCATGGCGTGTCAGGTCAGCTCGTTGCGGGGTGAGATTCTGGCGCGCAGCCATACCGATCCTGAACAAACCCTGGAAGCCGAGAAAATGGGCTTTCACGATCAGATGATAGACGGGGCGCCGTGGCGCAGTTTCACCCTGGCCCGCGGAGATTTGCGGATCACGACGGCCGATCGGCAAATCGAGCGGGAAGCCCTCAATATGTCGATCCTGCTGGCTGCTTCGGTGCCGGTAGGAGTGGCGTTGCTCGGCTGTCTTTGCTTGCTCTGGTTGGGCATCGGTCAGGGGTTGGCCCCGCTCAATCGCATGCGTGATGCCTTGATGCGGCGCAGTGCCGACTCGCTGGAACCGTTGCAGATCCAACCGCTGCCGAGCGAGTTGCAGCCTTTGCTGGACACTCAGAATCAGCTGTTTCTGCGCATCGGCAAGGCCATTGAGCGCGAACGGCGCTTGACCGGTGACGCTGCTCACGAATTACGCAGCCCGCTGACGGCGATCAAGACGCACCTGCAGGTCGCACGCATGACCGATGGCGCTGCGCGTGATCAGTCGCTGGCTCGGGCCGAAGAGGGCGCCGATCGCCTGCATCGCACGCTTGAGCAGTTGCTGTTGCTGGCTCGAGTCGAGGGCAGCCTGTCCTTTGATGACGGCGTGCAATGCAGCGCCGAGCAAGTGGCAAAACTGGCGATTCAGGATGCGGCAAGCGGTGATCGTCAGCGCATCAGGTTTCTGCCACCTTCGAAGCTGTCGCACGCCCCCGTGCAAATGCCCGCCGTGCTGTCGATTGCGGCGCTACGCAACTTGCTGGACAACGCACTGCGGCATACCCCCGGCGACGAGCCGGTGGAACTCAGCCTGGAAACCAGCGCAGACCGGGTGCAATTCGTTGTGCGCGATCATGGGCCGGGAATCGCCGAAGGTGATTTACAGCACCTGACGCAACGCTTCTGGCGCAACGGCCAAAGTACCGGCTGCGGGCTGGGCCTGGCGATCGTGCAAGCGATCGTCCAGCGCTGCGGCTGCACCCTGCATTTCGACAGCCGCCCGGACGGGCTAAGGGTTGAACTCACCATGCCGTTACAACCCGTCTGACCTCTGCCCTTGTAGGAGCCGAGCTTGCTCGCGATAGCGGTTTAACATTCAGCATAACTATTGCCTGACACACCGCTTTCGCGAGAAAGCTCTGCTCCTGCAGATCTGCGCCGCACATCAAATGTAACCTCTGTTCGATGTATTCCTGATGTCACTGGCGCTATCGTCGGCCTCCGCTTTTTCTCAATGGATTGAGGCAGCAGCGCCATGGATTCTCTTATTCGCATCTGCAAGGCCACCTCTGCCGACGCCGGCATCATCAGCCGCATCGTCGAACGCTCCATCCGCGTCGGCTGTGCGCTCGACCATCGCAACGATCCGCACACCGTCGCCACCTGGACCCACAGCAAAACCGTCGACCACATTCAAGCCTGGCTCACCGATCCGCGGGTGTACCTGAACCTGGCCCTGCTGGAGAACAAACCGGTGGGCGTTGCGATGGCTGCGACGAGCGGCAGGATCGCATTTTGCTACGTGCAACCGGAATGGTTCCGCCGCGGCGCCGGGCAGGCACTGGTTGGCGACCTTGAACGCTGGCTGCACGATCTGGGGTTCAGTCAGGCTCGGCTCAACAGCACGCGAACCAGCGAAACGTTTTACCGTCATTTGGGTTACCAGCCCGCTACTCCTCCCTTCCAGATGGCCGGGCTCCAGGCGATTCCAATGTTCAAAGACTTGACAGTGCCGTTGCAGAAAGCCGATCAAGGACCTAAATCCCCGGCGCCCTGATGCGTTTCCAGAACAGGAAAACCTTATCGAGGGTCGAGAGATGTCAGTCGCTACCAGCCTTATGGAAGATCAGTCGGCCCGGACCGCTTCGGCGCCGGGCGAAACGCTCTATCACTTCACCGAGTCACCGTTGCTGGCGCGTCAGAACCGCCAGGAGTCCAACGCCCGCAGCTACCCGCGACGCATCCCTCTGGCACTCAAGCGAGCCAAGGGTATTTACGTCGAAGACGTTGAAGGGCGGACGTTCATCGACTGCCTCGCCGGGGCTGGCACGTTGGCACTGGGGCATAACCACCCGGTGGTGATCGAAGCAATCCGGCAAGTGCTGAGCGATGAACTGCCGCTGCACACGCTTGACCTGACGACCCCGGTCAAGGATCAATTTGTTCAGGACCTGTTCGGCTTGCTGCCACCGGCGCTGGCGGCTGAAGCAAAAATCCAGTTCTGTGGCCCGACCGGTACCGATGCGGTGGAAGCCGCGCTGAAACTGGTGCGCACCGCCACCGGGCGCAGCACTGTGTTGTCGTTCCAGGGCGGTTACCACGGCATGAGCCAGGGCGCATTGAGCCTGATGGGCAGCCTGGGTCCAAAGCAACCGATGGGTGCATTGCTCAGCAGTGGCGTGCAATTCATGCCGTATCCATACGATTACCGCTGCCCGTTCGGCCTGGGTGGTGCGCAGGGTGTGCAGGTCAATTTGAGTTACCTGGAAAACCTGCTGAATGATCCGGAAGCCGGCGTGCAGTTGCCGGCGGCGGTCATCGTTGAAGTGGTACAGGGCGAAGGCGGGGTGATTCCGGCCGATCTCGACTGGTTGCGCGGCGTTCGGCGCATCACTGAAGAGGCCGGCGTGGCGCTGATCGTCGATGAAATCCAGAGCGGTTTTGCGCGCACCGGCAAGATGTTCGCCTTTGAGCACGCCGGGATCATTCCGGATGTCGTAGTGATGTCCAAAGCCATCGGCGGCAGCCTGCCGCTGGCGGTCGTCGTCTACCGCGACTGGCTCGACACCTGGCTGCCAGGCGCGCATGCCGGGACTTTTCGCGGCAACCAGATGGCCATGGCTGCGGGCTCTGCAGTGATGCGTTATCTGATTGAGCACAAGGTTTGCGAACACGTCGCGGCGATGGGTGAGCGCTTGAGCGAACACCTGCGGATTCTCCAGCGGGACTTTCCGCAATTGGGCGATATCCGTGGGCGCGGCTTGATGCTCGGCGTGGAACTGGTCGATCCAACCGGAGCACCCGACGCGCAAGGTCATCCGCCGATTTTCGCTCGACTCGCGCCGCTGGTGCAGCGCGAATGCCTCAAGCGCGGCTTGATCCTCGAACTGGGCGGACGGCATGGCGGCGTGGTGAGGTTCCTGCCGCCCCTGATCATCACCGCCGCGGAAATCGACAGGGTCGCGGAGATTTTCGGTCGGGCGATGGTGGCGGCAACAAGCAGTGTCTAAATTTCCTGACCCGCGCAACGTTCCTTCTACATAACGGCTGTGCACCGCTGCGCAGCCAACCGACAACGATGGAGAATCAGCATGACTTCAGTATTCGACCGCGAGGACATCCTCTTTCAGGTGGTAGTGAACCACGAAGAACAGTATTCGATCTGGCCCGACTACAAAGCCGTGCCCGGGGGCTGGCGCACCGTGGGTAAAAGCGGCTTGAAAAAGGAATGCCTGGCCTATATCGAAGAAGTCTGGACAGACATGCGCCCGTTGAGCCTGCGCCAGAAGATGGAAGAGCAGGCGGCAGTGGCTATTAATTGAGACGCTGATCGTCCCACGATGCGTGCCAACGCAGAGCGTGAGAAAAAAGCCCGCTGGACCGAGAAGGTCAGCGGGCTTTTTTCATGTGCGCATTTCGTGTCGCCTTGCGGTCCGGCTGACGTTACGCCCCACTCAATCCTTTGATAACCAGATCCACGTTGCCTTCGAGCTCGGCCACCGGATCGGCCGCATCGGTACTCAATACCACCAAGCGACTTCCTGACTCAGCAATCGCCGCTTTCACCGCGTCAGACGGCTGCCGATGATGCAGCACGATTGCCACGTCGTTGTCCTTCAGCGTCGCGACCAACTGCTTCAGCGCCTCGGGCGTCCACTCGGTATCCGGTCGTGCATCCAGCCCAACCAACTCCAGATTGAGCCCGCCGATCAGGTAGCCGAAGTGATCGCTCAAACTCATCACGCTCAGATTGTCAGCGGCGGCCAGCCGCGCTTCGCTGTCGGCGCTGAGTTTGAGCAAACGCTGTTTCAGCGCCGCCAGGTTTGCCTCGATCGCAGGCTTGGCCGCAGGCGCCAGGCGCACCAGGTCCGCCGCCATCACGTCCGCCATGCGCCCCATGTTGTTGCTGGAAAACCACGGCTGACTGTTGAGGCCATCGACTTTAATGTCCGGTTGCAAGGCAATGCCGGGCAGGGCGCCGTCCACCGGGCGGGCGGCATCAATTTCGACGATGCGAATGTTGCTGCGGCGGGAAAACGGATACAGCGGATCATCCGCCCACAGCGAGCGCACACCGATAACTGCATCAGCATCGCTCGCCAGTTTCGCCAGCGCCGGTGCGCCACGGCCAGTGAAATAAGCGGTCTGACGACTGCCGGGCAAGTTCGCCGGCGCTGCACGTTCAAGTTTGACGTCGGTGCCTTTGAGCAGCACTTCGCCCAGACCATAGGTGATCGGCAATGACGCGAGTACATGCAAGGGTTGCGCGCCCTGCGCGGCGAATGACGTATTCACCAGCCCGCAGAGAGCCACGGCAAGGGCCAGTTTTCGCATTGAAAAAATCATTTATCCGAGATTCCCTTTAAGACTGGGGACCACGCCGCGCGCAATGGCGGAGAGGGCGAAGGCGATGCCGGCGACCAGGATGATGGCGGCGCCAGACGGGATCGGCAGGTCGAATACGATCGGTGCGAGGATCCCGCACAGCGTGCTGACCGTGGCGATCAATACCGAGCACCAGAAAAAGCCCTTGAGCGACTGGCTGAGCAAACGTGCGGCCGCGGCCGGAATCACCAGCAATGCCCCCACCAGAATGGCGCCAATGACTTTCACTGCCGCCACGGTGATCAGCGTCACCAGAATCACGAACAGATAATCCAGGGTTTTCACCGCCACGCCGCGCACCGCCGCCAGTTGCGGATTGAAGCTGGCGAGCATGATGCGGTTGTACAACGGCAGCGCCAGCGCCATCACCAGCGAGCCGACGATGGCCAACACCAGCAGGTCATTGCCGTTGACCGTCAGCACCGATCCGAACAGCACGTTTTCGAGGATGTGCACGTTGATTTTGCCGGCCAGAATCAGCAACAGACTGGCGCCCAGTGCCAAAGACACCGACAGGAAGACGCCGATCAATGTATCCGGCGAGAGCCCCGTACGGTTTCGCAGGTAATTCAGCGAAATCCCGAACAACAGGCAGTAACCGAACAGGCTGCCATAAGGCCCGGTGTAGGGTTCGCCGAGCAGAATGCCGATGGCAACGCCGGTCAGCGCCGCGTGACCTACCGCCTCGGAGAAAAACGCAAAACGCTTGACCACCACCAGCGTGCCAAGCCCACCGAGCACCGGGCCGATCAATAGCCCCGCGAGCAGGGCGTTGACCACAAATCCATACGCCAGCGCTTCAGGCAGATAACCCGAAGACGCCCAGCCCTGAATCATCAAACGAAAGGCTTCATAACTCATCAGGCAGCGCTCCGTGGATGGGTCGAAAACAGCGTCAGCAAACGCTCCGGGGTCAGTGCCTGTTGCGGCGTCGCATCGAACAGTACTCGACGGTTCAGCCCGGTGACGCGATCGGCCAGCCGACCGACGGCTTCCAGGTCGTGCTCGATCCACAGCACGGTAATGCCGCCTTGGCGCCAGTCACCGAGCAAACGCTCGAAGACCCGGATACCAGCCTCGTCGAGTGCCGACATCGGTTCATCGAGTACCAGCAACTGCGGCGCCGGAATCAGCCCTTGCGCCAACAGCACGCGCTGACGCTCGCCTCCGGACAGCGCGCCCATGCGGCGCTTGCGCTTGTCCTGCATGCCGACGCGCTCCAGTGCTTCGCCGATGGCCGCGGCGTAATGCTTGCTCACCCCGAGAAACGCCGGGCGCCGCTGGCACATCGCAGCCATGAAATCATCGACGGTCATCGGCAGGCCGCGGTCGAATTCCAGGGCTTGCGGCACATAACCGATGGTCCCGGGTTCGCCGGGCCATTGCAGGCTCAAACGACCTTGATGAGGCATCTGCCCGAGCAAGGTCTTGATCAGTGAACTCTTGCCGCCACCGTTGGGACCAACCAGCGCGTGGATGCTGCCGGGCTGAACCTGAAAGGTCACCTTGTCGAGGATGGTCGTGCGGCCGAGCGTCAGGCTGATTTCGGCGAAATCCAGGGTCGGGCCGGCGGTCTGGACGAGGCGGGTTTCCTGGACAGTCATGCGCCGGACTCCTGAATAGCGCGTACCACGGTGTTAAGGTTGCCGGTCATTTCCTTTTCATATTTGTCGGCGGTGTATTCGCCGTAGGAAATGTGCGACAGCGGGTAGAGCTTCACCCCGGATTCACGCTGAATGGTGTCAACGTAGCTGGACGGGAAGTCCATCTCGGAGAAGATCACCTTCACGTCCAGGTCGCGCAGTTGATCGATGGTTTTCTTCAACTGGCTCGGGCTTGGCTCGATACCGTGGGCGGGTTCGACCACGGCCGTCACTTCGAGGCCGAATTCGCGCAGCAGGTAGTCATACGCCGCGTGCACGGTGGCCACGCGCAATTCGGCATTCGGCGCTTCGGTCAGTTTCGCCAGGGCATCGGCGCGCATCGTGCGCAGGCGCTTGCCGTAAGCGCGGGCGTTCTGGGTGTAGGTCTTGGCGTTCGCCGGATCGAGTTTGCCGAGCTCCCGGGCGATGTTGTTGACTTGGGCGATGGAAGCGCTGATCGACAGGAATGTGTGCGGATTTACGACCTTGCCGGCACCGCGAGCAGCAACGCCGGTTGCCGCCAGCAGCGGCACATTTTCATTGGCTTCGATCACGGCGATATTCGGCGTTTCGCTGGCAGCGATCATACGGTCGGCGAAATCGTCATGGCCGACGCCATTGAGCACAACCACGTCGAGCCCGCCAATGCGCTTGATGTCTTCTGCGCGAGGTTCATAGGCGTGCGGGTTGAAACCGGCCGGAATCAGCGGCACCACTTCGGCCTTGTCGCCGACGATATTTGCTACATAGCTGTAATAAGGGTGCAGCGTGATGCCGATGCGCAGGCGCTTGGCCTCATCGGCGCTGACCATGGGGGGCAGCAGGCAAGCGAGCAGGCCGACCAGTAGCAGGCGCACGAAGGAACGTTGAGATGAACTAGGCATGGGAAAGCGGTCTTCTTCGGAGGAAGGCGAGGGTTCAGTGCCGATGCTGGCGGGTCACACCGGCATCGAATTGCGCGACGATCTGCTGCCATCCGGCGCTTTCCAGCGCGGCGTCAGTGAGGTCGGTCGGCGCTGCGAGGGCTTTGCCGCGATTGAGCCAGACGTCCGGCGCATCGTCCGCAGCGGTCAGGCGCATCAGGAACGAGCCTGCCACGTCCGGCGCCTGGCTCAGGCCGAAATAGGCCTTGGCGTCGAGCAATTGCCAGGCATGACCGCCGCGACTGACCGAGCTCGCGTCCTGAGCGAACGGCGCGAATCCTTCGTCTGCGAGGGCTGCCGGCGTCGGCAGGGCTTGCTGTTCCTGGCGCAACAGGTGGATCTCGTCCAGTGTCACTCGCAAGTCGGCGTAGATACCTTGTTCGGATGCGCCGAGATCACGGCGTGCATCGAGCTGATGGCTTTTGACGCTGCTGACCTCCTGCTTTTCTCCGCGCCAGGCGGCCACCGTGCCGGCCACCGCGAGGATCATCAGGCACAACAGCAGCACGTAGAGGGTCTCATGGCCGGCACCGGCCGGGCGCACAACTTGCGTGGTTGGTGTACTCATGGCGCCTGAATGTCCGCCTGGTCGATCTCGACGACGTGGCCGGGGCCGGCGTCGAACAGCACGTAGAACTCGGCGCCGGGTTTTTTGAAGGTCACCTTGGAGTCAGCCCCGAGCTTGCCCGGCACCAGGATGGTTTCGTCATAGCCGATCACGTCGAGCGTCACACCCGGTGCGCCGCTGCCGTCGGAGAAACCGCCGGTGCATTCGATCTGCTCGGCGTCGACGGCTTTGCATTCGCACATCGGATTGTGCGCCAGCGCACTGGCGCTGAAGCCAGTACACAGCATCAACAGCGCGACGTTGCGGCGAATGAATAAGTTGCTCATGGTTTGCCTCCTTGTTTGTTCAGCCACGCGAGGGTAGCGGGGGATGCCTGACTCAGGGGGATCGACGCCTGATGCATGGCGCCGTCCCAGCCTTCCATCGTGATCCACAGTTCGGCGTCAGCCTTGGTCTTTTCCGGGATGGGCAACATGGCGCCCATGCGGTGCGGCGTGCCGAAGAAAATAACCCCGGCGGCGCGCAGGCTGCGCGGTTTGCCGACACGCAGGTAGGTCGCCTTGACTTGATCGCGGCAGCTGTCGCACAGGGCCGCATTGAAGCTTTTCATGTAACCGGCCGCATCCAGTTGCGGCGCTTCATTGCGCAATTCAGCCAGACGCACGCTCCACGGGCCCACTTTGACTTCACCGATTTCCCGCTCGCCGAGGCCGGCGTCACCGCGAAACAGCGCCGCATCGGCAAAGTATTTGGGCATGAAACCCAGCGGAATCAGCAACAGCAGAATGTTGATGTGGAAGCGCCATTTGTGCCAGAAACGGCTCAACGCCGACGCCGGTTTATCTGCGACGAACAGGCTCATTGGCTCACCTCCGTGGCTTCATGACTGGTCGCCGAAACCGTCTCGTTGCGCGTTTGCTTGCCGGTGCGTTTAAGCGCATTTGCCGTGGCCAGGGCAGTACGCTTCGTCCAGATCAGCAAACCGCTGAGCACCATCATGGTCATGATCAGGCCAAAGAAGAACCAGATCAGCTTGATCCACAGTCCACCGAAATCGCCGGTGTGCAGTGGACGCATTGATTCGGTCACCAGCTCCAGGCCCGAGCGATCCTTGAGCAGGCGAGTCGCGGCAATTTCCCCGGTGTAAGGGTTGATATCGGCTGTCTGGTACATCAGTGGGTACCAACTGCGGCCACCGACCGAGAGGTAGCTGTAGGCATTGGCAGGAAGACTGACAAAACTGTCCTCAAGACCTGGAATCCGCTGCTTCGCCTGCTCGATTGCAGCTTGCATGCTGATCATCGGTGCCGGTGAGCCATCGGCGGTGATCGGCACACTTTCACGCGGAACTACCAGCGCCACGGGGGCGGTGGAGATCGAAATCTGATTGTCGAACATGAATGCCCGGATCAGGAACCAGACGCTGGTGATGGAAATGATCGCGATGAACCAGATCGACCAGATCCCGCTGAGTCGATGGAAATCGCCCCAGAAAATCCGTGCGCCGTGACGAATGCGCAAGGTCGGTCGGAAGAAACCTTTCCAGAAACGCTTGTAGACCACCAGCCCAGTCACTAGCGAAGCGAGCAATGGCAGGCTCAGGAACGACACCAGGTACCAGCCCCAGCTGAATCCGTTGGTGAACGGTACCAGCCACCACCCGTGCAGCGCCCGGGTGAAGGCCTTGAAGTCAAATTGCGGAGCGGCTCCCTGAATCACCCCGGTATACGGGTTGACGTACACCGTGACGTTGCGGCCATCGGGGTAGCTGACGTTGACGTCGAGCGCAAAGTGCGATTCGTCCGGCCGGTTGATTTCTTCGACCAGCGTGTCCGGCTCGGCCTTTTTGATTGCCGCGATGATTTGGTCGTAATTCAGCAGCGGCGCATCGTCGGATGGCTGGCTGGCGCGCATCTGCGGGTTGGCCAGCCAGACGATTTCCTGGCTGATCACGGCCAGCGTGCCGGTGACACAGACGATCAATACGAAAAACCAGATCGGCAGTGCCAGCCAGCTATGGACGAGAAACCAGAGTTTGGAGCGGGATTTCTTCGACATGTTTAGGGTCTTGTATCGATGAGAGGGCCTTGGCTGCGGGCTTCCCAGCGTGGGGTCCATGAAAAGTACGGTCGTGGCTTTTGCCTACGCGAACCGCCTGCATCTATATAAGACGAATGAGAATCAAAAATCCCGAAGATGTTTATGAAAGAAAATGTTTCTTGTTCGCGATAGACATTCTGTAGGTGCAAGCTCGCTCGCGAGAGCGGTGGATCAGACAACATCTCTCTGCGCTGTTCCGTTGTCGCGATCAAGCGTGCACCCACAAAACATTTTGATACCTAACCTTCATTCCTGCTGAAACATCTCCTTCGCGCGCTGTTCGATCTGCTCCTGGGTCAGGTCCTCCTTGTGCGTCGCCAGAAACCACACATGCCCATAAGGGTCCTTCAAGGTTCCCGACCGGTCACCGTAGAATTGATCCTTCACCTCGGACACTACGGTAGCGCCAGCGTCGATGGCCTGTTTATAGGACTTGTCGACATCGCTGACATATAGATGCAGGCCCACTGACGGTGACGATTGCGGGTTGCTCAACGGCCCTTGATCACAGGGCGTGCCCAGCATGATGGCGCTGTCGCCGATACGCAGTTCCGCATGGCCGATGCTTCCATCCGGCATGGCCAGACGCATGACCTCGGCCGCGCCAAAGGCTTTTTTATAGAAATCGATGGCTTCGGCGGCTTTCTGAATCCCCAGATAGGGCGTGATGCTGTGATAACCCTCGGGAATGGGTTTGACGCTCATGACGGCTCTCCCTTTTTATTGTGAACAGTGGGAAATCGGTTGCTCCGACTTCCAGCCGCATAACTATAGGCCAGACCCTTTTGGTCGACCGGGAGCCCGACGAGCAGCAGATTTCGGGGCGGACAGCGGAAATAATTTCTTGACCTTAACTTAACTGGAGGTTTTACCCTGCCGGCTTTCGGATCGTCATATTCGGCTTTCAGGCAGAGGGATTATTCATGCAGCCCGTTGAGAAAAATTGCAGCTTCACTCAACTCATCGAATTCCATGTCGAGCCCCATAGGCATCGGGCGCTGGTGTCGGCGCTCTCGGCCCAGACCGAACGTTTGGCTCAGGCTTATGGCGGTTTCCTTAGCGCGAGCATCCAGGTCAGCGACGACGGCAGTCGGGTCTTGAATTACCTGCAGTGGCAGTCACGCGAGGCGGGGGAGGCCGCATTCCGCAGTTTCGAACGCGGCGAGGAAGATTTCTGGCAATTGATTCGCGCGCACCAGGCCAGAACGGTGACTTTCGGCTCGTATCAAGTGCTGCACAGTCTGGAGCGCAGCCGTGACAACGCGTTGCATTGCAACCTGGTGGGCTAGATCGAGTGCAGCAGCCTGGGCATCACGCGGAATATACAGCCAGGCATTAGCCAAACTCGATAGCGACTATCGAGAGCGTTGATTTCTGCTCATTCGGCTGCCCGAGTAGCCTGTGTTCATTGCCCCGAACCCAGATTCCAGGACGCCGGAAATGAAAACACTCCTCGCCACCAGCCTCATGCTCGCCGTCTCCGTTCTCAGCGGATGCGCCACTCACGTTTCGCCGGAACTACGGCCGTACACCGCTGAAGAAACTCGTCAGTTGGCACTTGAGGCGCTGAACCGGCGCGGCCTGTCCTTCGATGAATACCACTCGAGGAAAGCCGCATTGATCGGCGAACCGCAGAAATCGTTCAGCTTCGATAAACAAGGTGAAATGAACGCGGAACGTGCCGTGCAACTTCACGGCCGTCCAAGCTGAGCGACTGTACTGCTCGAAGTTTCACGCAACTGTCCGTGGGTTTCTCCCGAGGCGTGCGATAGGGTCGTTACCTGACTGACCTTGATGGACTGCCACCCATGACACTCTCGCTCGATTTGCTGCTCGGCTTCGCTTTGTTCGCCCTGGTCACTTCGATCACACCCGGCCCCAACAACACCATGTTGCTGGCATCGGGCGTGAACTTTGGCTTCCACCGCACCATTCCTCATATGCTCGGTATTACCTGCGGCTTCTTCGTCTTGGTCGTGGCGGTGGGCTTTGGTCTGGGCGCAGTGTTTCAAACCTATCCGCTGCTCTACACGGTGTTGCGCTACGTCGGTGCCGCGTATCTGTTGTACCTGGCGTGGAAAATTGCACACTCCGGGCCTGTGTCCGACGCAGAGCGGGGCGACGCTAAACCGATCAGCTATCTGGGTGCTGCGGCATTTCAATGGGTCAATCCGAAGGCGTGGATCATGGCCATCGGCGCCATCAGCACCTACACGCCGATGCAGGGCTACTTCACCAATGTCATCGTGATTGCTGCCGTCTTCGCGCTGATCAACCTGCCCAGCGTGAGTGTCTGGGCGGCTTGCGGCACACTGTTGCGCAACGTCTTGAAGGACCGGCGCTGGTTGCGGCTGTTCAATTGGGGCATGGCGACGCTGCTGGTGATTTCGCTGTATCCGTTGTTGCTTGAAAGCTTTAGCTGACGCATTGCTTCAACCGGTTGGCCGATGCCTGTTAAGCTCGACTTCAGGAGCGTTCCTACGCACTTTTCACTGAAGTCGTACTTTCTTAACGCATCCGATCAGGTATTGCTGTGTGCTCTTTCCAGCCGCTGATCCCGGAACAAGCTCTGCGAGTCTTTTATGAACAAACGTCCGTTGTATTTCGACTACGCCGCCACCACTCCGGTGGATGAGCGGGTCATCCAGGTCATGGTCGAGTGTCTGGGTTTTTCCGGCAATTTCGGCAACCCCGCGTCCAGTTCCCACGCGTTTGGCCAGCAGGCCCGGCAAACGGTTGAGCGGGCGCGGCAGCAAGTGGCAGAGCTGGTCGGTGCTCAGGCCCAGGAAATCGTCTGGACGTCCGGGGCGACCGAATCCAACAATCTTGCGCTCAAGGGTGTGGCCCAGGCTCGTGCTGTTGGCGGCGGTCACATCATTACCAGTCAGATCGAACACAAAGCCATTCTCGACACGGCCAGCCAGTTGCAGGACGCCGGCGTTTCCGTCACTTACCTGATGCCGGACGCGGACGGCTTGATCACAGCTCAAGCGGTCAGCGATGCCCTGCGTGAGGACACTTTTCTGGTGTCGCTGATGCTGGTCAACAATGAGTTAGGTACCGTGAATGACATCGCGGCGATCGGCGATACCGTCCGCGCGCATGATGCGCTGTTCCATGTGGACGCGGCGCAAGGCGCAGGCAAAGTCGCCATCGACCTGGCTCGTTTGCCGGTGGATCTGATGTCTTTTTCGGCGCACAAGATTTACGGCCCCAAAGGTATCGGCGCGTTGTATGTCGGCCCGCGTGCGCAACAGCGCTTGCAGGCACAGATTCACGGCGGCGGGCACGAAGGCGGTTTGCGTTCAGGCACGTTGGCGACACATCAGATTGCCGGCATGGGCGCGGCTTTCGCCCTGGCTGCCCAAGTGTTCGAGCAAGAGCATGACGCGATCGAACGTCTGCGCGAGCGTTTGCTCGAGCCATTGTTGAGCCTTCCCGGCGTACGCCTCAATGGCTGCGCAACCCGGCGCATTCCTCATACGTTGAGCCTGACTTTCAACGAAGGCGAATTCAGCTCCGCCGCGTTGAGCAATACAATTGCGTTTTCCGCGACGTCGGCCTGCAATTCCGCGAGTAACGCGCCTTCTCATGTACTGCTGGCTTTGGGGCATGATGGCCGCTCGGCAGGTCGCACCATCCGCTTGAGCCTGGGACGGTTCACCACCGAACAGGACATCGACCAAGCGATTCACCTGATTAAAGCGTCTTGCGCCAGTGCCCCGGCATTCTGGGCGACAGGGCCGTGAAAGCGCCGACGTCGATCGGCACTCAACAATAATATGCAGTGATTAGCAGGAGACACGATGAGTACGCAGCCTTCGATCAACGGATCGGTGCCCGAGCGCCTGGCGCACACCCGCGAACTGATGAGCCGGGAGGGCATTCATGCCCTGCTGGTGCCGTCGGCCGATCCGCATCTTTCGGAATACCTGCCGGGCTATTGGCAAGGGCGGCAATGGCTGTCGGGTTTTCATGGCTCGGTCGGCACTTTGATTGTTACGGCGGACTTCGCCGGCATCTGGGCTGACAGCCGTTACTGGGAGCAGGCGAGCAAAGAACTCAATGGCACCGGCATCGAGCTGGTGAAACTGCAGCCGGGGCAACCCGGTCCGCTGGACTGGCTGGCGGAGCAGACACCGGAAGGCGGTGTGGTCGCGGTGGACGGTGCGGTGATGGCCGTGGCGTCCGCGCGCACGTTGGGTGAAAAACTTGAAGCGCGTGGCGCTCGACTGCGCACTGATATCGATCTGTTGAGCGAAGTGTGGAGCGATCGCCCGAGCCTGCCGAACGAGCCGATCTATCAGCACCTGCCGCCGCAGGCAACCATCAGCCGTGTCGAAAAACTGGGCAAGCTGCGCGAAACCTTGAAAGCGCGCGGTGCCGATTGGCATTTTATTGCGACCCTGGACGACATCGCCTGGCTGTTCAATCTGCGCGGCGGCGATGTGTCGTTCAATCCGGTATTCGTTTCATTCGCCTTGATCAGCCAGAACCAAGCCACCTTGTTTGTGGCGTTGAGCAAGGTCAGCGCCGAGTTACGTGGCATCCTTGAAGAGGACGGCGTCACCCTGCGCGATTACAGCGAAGTTGCCGACGCCTTGCGCGCGGTCCCAAGTGGCTCGAGCCTGCAAGTCGATCCGGCACGAGTGACTGCAGGCTTGCTGGACAATCTGAACAGTGGGGTTGCGTTGATTGAAGGGCTGAACCCAACCACTTTGGCAAAATCGCAAAAAAGTCTGGCCGATGCCGAACACATTCGCAAAGCCATGGAACAGGACGGCGCAGCGCTGTGCGAATTTTTCGCTTGGCTGGAGTCAGCGTGGGGACGTGAACGCATCACTGAACTGACCATCGATGAGCACTTGACCGCAGCGCGCATGCGTCGACCGGATTATGTTTCGCTAAGCTTCAATACCATCGCCGCGTTCAACGCCAATGGTGCGATGCCGCATTACCACGCCACCGAAGAAGAGCATGCGGTGATCGAAGGGGACGGTCTGTTGCTGATCGACTCCGGCGGTCAATACCTCGGCGGCACCACCGACATCACGCGGATGGTGCCGGTCGGTACGCCAACCGAGGAGCAGAAACGCGACTGCACGCGGGTGTTGAAAGGCGTGATCGCACTGTCCCGGGCGCAATTCCCACGCGGGATTCTCTCGCCACTGCTGGATTCGATTGCAAGGGCGCCGATCTGGGCAGAAAGCGTCGACTACGGTCACGGCACCGGGCATGGCGTCGGCTACTTCTTGAACGTGCATGAAGGCCCGCAAGTCATCGCCTATCAAGCCGCCGCAGCACCGCAAACGGCGATGCAACCGGGGATGATCACGTCTATCGAACCGGGCACCTATCGTCCGGGCCGCTGGGGTGTGCGGATCGAAAACCTGGTGTTGAACCGTGAAGCGGGCTCCAGCGAATTTGGCGAATTCCTCAAATTCGAAACCCTGACGTTGTGCCCGATCGACACTCGTTGCCTGGAGCCTTCGTTGCTGACGCTTGAGGAGAAGCAGTGGTTCAACGCTTATCACGCCGAAGTCCGCCAGCGCCTCAGCCCGTTGCTGGACGGTGCAGCGCTGGAGTGGCTGAACACGCGAACGGCCGCGATTTGAATGGGTTGAGTCAGGCGCTGTTAGCAGCGCCTGGCTCATCCTTTATGGCATCGACTTTACCGTAAGGCTTCGATGACAAAGTCCAGGCGATCCTGGCCAAAGAACAGCTGATTCCCGACAAACATGCTCGGCGCACCGAAAACGCCGCGCTGCACGGCTTTCTCGGTGTTTTCCTTTAGTGCTGCTTTGACTTCCTCGTCTGCGGTCAGGGCCAGCACTTCAACAGGATCGAAGCCGTTGTCGGAGAGCAACCTGGCCACGGTAGACGGATCGTCAAGGCCAAGACCTTGTACCCAAAGCGCCTCAAACAAACAGTCTACAAACGCCTGAAATCGTTCGGGGTGGCGCAGTTGCATGCCCGTGACTGCTCGCATCAGCAACAGTGTATTGATGGGAAAGTGCGGGTTGAATCTCAGCGCCACGCCGTAGCGTCTGGCGAAGCGGTCCAGGTCTTGAAACATGTAGCGACCCTTTGCCGGGATAGTCGCTGGCGAAGAGTTGCCGGTGGCTTTGAATACTCCGCCCAGCAGGATCGGAACGTAGATCAGACGAGCGTCTGCCTGTGTGCATATTGTCGGCAGCTGGGTGTAGGCCAGATAGGTGGCGGGGCTGCCAAGGTCGAAGTAGAACTCAACGGTTTTGCTCATGGTCGATACGCACTCGTTATTGTTTTTGGATGGTTTACCAGCGCTCGTTCCAGGGACGCAGATCGAGCTCGAAAGTCCAGGCGTCTCGTGGCTGGCTGTGCAAATACCAGTAATTCTCAGCGATGTGTTCGGGATTCAGGATGCCGTCCTGATCTTTGGTCGCGTACTTTTCCGGAAAGCTCTCGCGGATGAAGTCAGTGTCGATGGCGCCATCGACCACCACATGAGCCACGTGAATGTTCATCGGTCCTAATTCTCGAGCCATGCTCTGAGCCAGTGCGCGGATGCCATGCTTGGCACCGGCGAACGCTGCAAAATTGGCGGCACCGCGCAGGCCAGCGGTTGCACCAGTGAAAAGGATCGTGCCGCGTTGACGCGTAGCCATACGTTTGGCCACTTCCCGGGCGTTGAGAAAGCCGGAAAAACAGGCCATTTCCCAGATCTTGAAATATTTGCGCGCAGTTTCTTCAAGAATGCTGCAGGGAACGTTGGCGCCGATATTGAAAACGAAGGCCTCAATCGGACCTACCTCACTCTCGATCTGCTCGACCAGCGCAATTACGTCCTCTTCTTTGCGTGCGTCACAGGCGAAGCCATGAGCTTGACCGCCATCGGCGTTGATCGAATCTACCAACGGTTTCAATTTCTCGGCGCTGCGCCGCGTTACGCAGGCGGTAAATCCTTCCTGAGCGAAACGCTTGGCGATGGCACCTCCAGTGGCATCACCCGCGCCGACAACCAGTACGACCTTCTTGTTATTCATGGGGTAGGTCCTTTGCTAAACGATCGTTAACTAAACGAACGTTATGCTACGATTCGGCAGGCGTCAAGGCGATCAATCCTGAGGGTAGGGCAATGCGGTATTCGGCAAGTCACAAGTTGGAAACCAAAGAGAAGTTACTCGACAGCAGCGCGGTGCTCGCGAAGAAGTCGGGCTTCTCGACGGTCGGTGTCGATGGCTTGATGAAGGCAATAGGTCTGAGCGGCGGGGCGTTCTACAGTCACTTCTCGTCAAAAGACGAGCTATTCGCTTCCATCGTCGAACGTGAACTTTGCCAAAGCATGGAGCGGCTGGGTGCAGATCAGGATCGCGAGCGGCTGCGGCGCTGTCTCAAACATTATTTAAGCATGGCCCACGTTGAGCACCCGGAAGCCGGCTGCGCGCTACCGGCATTGGGCGCCGAAATCGCCCGGTCTGACGTGGTTGTACGCCAGCAGGCAGAGCACTGGATCTGCCTGCTGCACAAGCGTTGGGCGGACACACTGGACAGCGACAGTCTGGCGTGGGCAATTCTGTCGCAGTGCATCGGTGCGCTGGTCGTAGCGCGGATGCTGGCGACTCCGGACGTTCAGCGTACGGTGCTGAAGTGCAGCTACGAGGAAATTGAACGCCAGATGGCCATTCCGCGCACGGCGTAGCCTACTTGCAGATGACGATCATGCTGCGACTGGTATAGCCGGCCGGGTTGAGGCCGAACGGATAATCGCCTGGTTCTTCTACCCCGTCCCCTGATTTAGCGATGACCTTGTAGCCCTTTGGCGCGCACGAATTGGCTGCGCTGGTGTGACACTTGCTCCAGGCCGACGACAGCCCTGAACAATTGATATGCAGACCTTTCTTGCCGCGCTTGGTTTGGGTTTCCGATGTTGCCGCGCAGCCCGCGATCGCAAGCACTGCGATCAGTATCAAAATTCGTTTCATTACTATCCTTAAAGCGTCCCCGGATCTTCATGCCCGGGTCTGGCCGTATTCGCTAGCGCATCAAGCGTTCCGATATCCTTGTCTTTTATATCCCTGTTCGACACTGCGTGACGGTCTAAACATGGCCTAAATGCGCTGCAAATACCAGACCTGCGTCAAATCCAGTATCAATCCGCCGCGACTGCCGGCTTGGCGGCATTGCCCATGGTCATGGTTGCACCGACTGACGCGAGGATAATGCACAGGATGGCCATCCACTGTGAAAACGTGAGGTACTCCTCCAGGAAAAGCAAACCCGACAGCGCGCCGATGGCTGGTTCAATACTCATCAACGTGCCGAATGTGCGGGTTGGCAGTCGAGTGAGTGCAACCATCTCAAGCGTATAGGGGAGGGCGGTGGACAAAAGCGCTACGGCGATGGCCACGGGAATCAGGGAGGGAGTCAGCAGCGCGGCCCCGGCATGAACAATGCCGATGGGGGCAACGAACAACGCGGCGATCATGACGCCCAGTGCGGCAGTTTGAACGCCGTTGTCGGCGCCGGCTTTCTGACCAAACAATATGTACAGCGCCCAACAGACGCCTGCGCCCAGCGCATAACCGGCGCCTACCAGATCAATACCAGCAGTGGTCGTGCCAGTGGGTATCAGAAGCAGCAAACCAACGGCGGCCAAGGCTATCCATACAAAGTCGATTGCTCGCCGTGATGCGTAGATTGCTACGGCCAAGGGCCCGGTGAACTCAAGCGCCACGGCGATACCCAGCGGCACCGTGCGCAAGGACATATAGAAGAGGAAATTCATGCCGCCCAGCGCAATGCCGTAGACGATGACGGTGCGCAGCGATTGCGCGTTTAGCTTGGCTCGCCACGGTCTCAGTAATATCAGCATGATCAGGCTGGCGAAAATCAGCCGCAGGGTGGTTGTACCCTGAGCGCCTACAACCGCAAACATGCTTTTCGCCAGTGATGCGCCCGATTGGATTGATGCCATGGCTATTAATAGAAGGCCAACCGAGTACAAAGTGGAGGCGAGGCTGCGGGGCTGGTTATTCATTTGAAAGCATCATCCTTGCGGGGCGCAACATAGAGAGGTTGAGAGTTGAGCAATATACTGCGCATTATGGATGGCTGCATCTATATATGTGGTGTCATTTCGAGAATGTTCCAGGAAAGACGAAATTAGGGGTTGACGGCAGATTCTGGAAGTCTATAATTCGCCCCACTTCCGGCGCAGTCGAAACGGAAAACTCCTTGGTAAACAATGAGTTACGCGGTTTTCGACAGCGGCTTGCTTCAGATCATCGAAGCCTGGAAGGAGTTGAAAGAGCGGTGTTGTTTGTCTCTTTTGACGATTCGATCTTCTCGGTCGAAAGCGGAGAAAAAGAGGTGTTGACAGCAGCGAGTAACGCTGTAGAATTCGCCTCCCGCTAACGAGAGATCGGAAGCGCAAGTGGTTGAAGTTGTTAAGGATTTCCAAGCGAAACTTTGAAAAC
>NZ_JMCL01000019.1 GCF_000690905.1 Pseudomonas sp. Ant30-3
GGCGAGGGGGCTTGCCCCCGTTGGGTGGCGAAGCGGAGCCTGGCACTGGTCCAGTCGATTGATGCAGGCAGGTTTTGCGACTGCTTCGCAGTCGAACGGGGCAAGCCCCCTCGCCACAGACCTGCATGATCACCGCTGATCCCGCCATGAAGCCCACTTGTCCGCGACATGATCTCCTTTCATATGCCATCCAAAAGCGGTTGGGTTAGAATGCCCCCCTTTTCTGCCCCGATCCTTGAGGACCGCCATGTTCAGCCGTGATTTGACTATTGCCAAGTACGACGCCGATCTCTTTGCCGCCATGGAGCAAGAAGCTCAGCGCCAGGAAGAGCACATTGAGCTGATCGCTTCGGAAAACTACACCAGCCCTGCGGTGATGGAAGCTCAAGGCTCGGTACTGACCAACAAGTACGCCGAAGGCTACCCGGGCAAGCGTTACTACGGCGGTTGCGAGTTCGTCGATATCGTCGAGCAACTGGCCATTGATCGCGCCAAAGAACTGTTCGGCGCTGATTACGCCAACGTTCAGCCGCACGCCGGTTCGCAAGCCAACAGTGCGGTGTACCTGGCCCTGTTGCAAGGCGGCGACACCCTCCTCGGCATGAGCCTGGCCCATGGTGGTCACCTGACCCACGGCGCCAGTGTTTCCTCTTCCGGCAAGCTGTACAACGCCGTTCAATACGGCATCGACATCAACGGCCTGATCGACTACGACGAAGTCGAGCGCCTGGCGGTCGAGCACAAGCCGAAAATGATCGTGGCCGGTTTCTCTGCCTACTCGCAGATCCTCGACTTCCCGCGCTTCCGCGAAATCGCTGACAAGGTCGGCGCTTACCTGTTCGTCGACATGGCCCACGTGGCCGGCCTGGTCGCCGCTGGCGTCTACCCGAACCCGGTGCCATTCGCTGACGTCGTGACCACCACCACGCACAAGACCCTGCGCGGTCCACGTGGCGGCCTGATCCTGGCGCGTGCCAACGCCGACATCGAGAAAAAACTCAACTCCGCCGTTTTCCCGGGCGCCCAGGGTGGCCCGCTGGAGCACGTGATCGCTGCCAAGGCGATCTGCTTCAAGGAAGCGTTGCAGCCTGAGTTCAAAACCTATCAGCAGCAAGTGGTGAAAAACGCCAAGGCCATGGCCGGCGTGTTCATCGAGCGCGGTTTTGACGTGGTGTCCGGCGGTACTGAAAACCACCTGTTCCTGCTGTCGCTGATCAAGCAGGACATCTCCGGTAAAGACGCTGACGCCGCTCTGGGCAAAGCCTTCATCACCGTGAACAAGAACTCCGTGCCGAACGATCCACGCTCCCCGTTCGTGACATCCGGCCTGCGCTTCGGCACCCCGGCTGTGACCACTCGCGGCTTCAAGGAAGCAGAGTGCAAGGAACTGGCCGGCTGGATCTGCGACATCCTGGCTGACCTGAACAACGAAGCGGTGATCGACGCCGTTCGTGAGAAGGTCAAGGCCATCTGCAAGAAGATGCCGGTGTACGGCGCCTGATTGCGACGCTGAATCGCTGCACTAAAACAACCGGCCAGTGATGGCCGGTTTTTTTTCGCCTGCGATTTGTAGGAGCTGCCGAAGGCTGCGATCTTTTGATCCTGGTTTTGAAAAAGCAAAGATCGCAGCCTCCGGCAGCTCCTACGGGGCTTAGGCCGCTGGTCTGACCGGTCATGCCAATCAAGCAATCTTGACTTGTAACTTGGGAAAAACCGAGCGTAGACTGCGCCTGCACTGGACATACCGGTAAGACCACAATAATTAAGTTCTGAATCCGATGCGCACAGCGCACGGCAGCCAGGACACCGACCAGGATTCCTCCCATGCTCAGATGGTGCTCGCGTTCAATCTTCCTCCAAGTGGTTCTCGGACTGGTGCTCGGCATCGTCTGCGGGCTGACCCTTCCCGAATATTCCGCACAGCTCAAACCCCTCGGTGACGGCTTTATCAAACTGATCAAGATGCTTATCGGTCTGATCGTGTTCTGCGTAGTGGTCAGCGGCATCAGCGGTGCCGGCGACCTGAAGAAAGTCGGACGCATCGGCCTGAAGTCGGTGATCTATTTCGAGGTGCTGACCACCATTGCCCTGATCATTGGCCTATTGTTCGCCTTCAGCACCGGCATTGGCAGCGGTGCCAACATCCATCTGGATCAATTGTCTGCCGCCGACATGGGTGACATCGCCCAGCGCGGCGAGCACATGCACACCACTACGCAATTCCTGATGGACCTGATACCGACATCGGTCATCGGCGCCTTCGCCGAAAACAACATTCTGCAAGTGCTGCTGTTTTCGGTGCTGTTCGGCAGCGCCCTGAATCTGGTGGGCGAAGCGGCTTCCGGTATCTCCCGCCTGATCAATGAACTGAGCCATGTGATCTTTCGCATCATGGGCATGATCGTGCGTCTGGCGCCCATCGGCGTGTTCGGCGCAATTGCCTTCACCACCAGTAAATACGGCCTGGATTCCCTGCAGCATCTGGGCAACCTCGTCGGCCTCTTTTACCTGACCTGCGTGGCGTTCGTGTCGTTGATACTTGGTTTGGTAATGCGCCTTTCCGGCCTGCAGATGTGGCCGTTGCTCAAGTACCTGCGTGAGGAACTGCTGATCGTCATGGGCACCGCTTCGTCGGACGCCGTGCTGCCGCAAATCATGCGCAAGCTTGAGCATCTGGGCATCGGCAGCTCCACAGTCGGACTGGTCATTCCAACCGGCTACTCGTTCAATCTGGACGGTTTTTCGATCTACTTGACGCTTGCCATCGTGTTCATCGCCAATGCCACCGGCACGCCACTGGCCATGACCGATTTGCTGACCATTCTGCTGGTGTCGCTGATCACCTCCAAAGGCGCTCACGGGATTCCCGGCTCGGCGCTGGTGATTCTCGCTGCAACCCTGACGGCGATCCCGGCCATTCCGGTGGTGGGCCTGGTGCTGGTGCTGGCGGTGGATTGGTTCATGGGCATCGGCCGGGCCCTGACTAACCTGATCGGCAACTGCGTAGCGACCGTGGCCATCGCCCGCTGGGAAAAGGACATTGATGTGCAACGCGCGAACAAGGTGCTGAGCGGTCAGGTGGGTTATACCTTCCAGCCGAAAAAACCGGTGACACCGGCGCATCAGCAAGACTTTTAAACATCGTGTGCCTGCCCCGAGGGCAGGCACTTTATTGCGACCTGGAGCGAACAGTGATTACCTCGTCAACCGTCGTCAACTCAGTGGTAAAAAAACTTCGGGCTGCGCTGGCCCGAGGTCAGTGGCGTTCCGGCGAAATGTTGCCCGGCCAGCGTGAACTGGCCGAGCAATTGGGCATCAGTCGGCCAAGTCTGCGTGAAGCGGTGATCGTGCTGGAAACCCTCGGGTTGGTGCGCTCCATGCCGGGCAAGGGTGTGGTGGTGCTCGAAGCCAATCTCAGCGACAGCCAGAGTCACGACAGCGCGGTGGCCGGTGCCAGCCTGGAAGATGTGCTGCAACTGCGTTACACCCTCGAACCGTTCATCGTCGGCCTGGTGGCTCAGTCGATCAGCAGTAAGGAAGTCGGGCAATTGCGCCTGACCTTGATGGACATGCGCGAAGCGCTGGAAGCCAACGACAGTGAAGCCGGGGTCAATGCGTACATCGCATTCCACGAAGAATTGTTCACGCTGACCTCCAATCCGATCTTCCAGAGTGTGGTGCAGCAAACCAGCAACGCCCTCAAACAAAGCGCCGAGGTGTTGCGCAATTCCCCCGAGCATCTGACTGAACGTCTCGAAGAGAACGAAGCCGTGGTGCGCGCCATTCGCAGCAAGAACAGCGCCCAGGCCAGCCTGGAAATGCGTCGGCACATCCTCCGCGAAGGCCGGCGTATGGGCATTGAACTGAACATCCCGGATGACAACGTCGCACGTTGACCCTTCGAACGGAGACCCGCCATGAACAGTTTCGCCTCACCGCACACGCTGACTGCCCTGCCCTTGCGGCCGCCCGTCGAGGCTCTGTACGCGCGGGTTTTCGACGCCATTCTCGAGCAGCGCATCAGTGCGACCTGTCGATTTACCGAGGACAGCCTGGCGCTGATGTTCGAGGTGCGCCGCAGCGATATTCGCAGTGTGCTGACGCAGTTGTCGCATCAGCAGGTCATCATCCTTCGGTCCAATCACCGGCCGCGCGTCGCGGCACTGGATATCGAGCAGATTCGGCAGATGCTGCATGCGCGACGGCTGACGGAAATCACCCTGATGCGGCTGGTGTGCCAACGAGCCCGCACGCAGGATCTGCAACTGCTACATCGGTTGGTGGAAAGCGAACGCGAATGCACCGCTCGGGGCACGGCGATTCGGCTATCCGGGGAGTTTCACCTGTGCTTGGCGGACATGGCGGGAAATGCGCCGCTGGCGCACTTTCTGGGAAGTCTGGTGCCGTTGAGTGCTTTGGCGATCGTGCAGGCTGGCGTGCGGACCCATGATTATTGCGTGTGGCAGATTCATCACGAGATTCTGCAAGCGCTTGCCCATGGAAACACCGAGATCGCTGTGGCCGCGCTGACCCGGCATCTGGATCAGCTGGAAGAGGCATTGCTGCACGCGGGATCGGTCGTCAGCCAGAATCGAGTTGCCGGCTAGATCGCCATCGCGAGCAGGCTCGCTCGCACATTTGACATGCTTCCCTGTGGGAGTGAGCCTGCTCGCGATGGCGGCATCAGGCTCGCCGAAAATATTGGAGCTTACTCGGCCGCCACCCGCGCAAACCCTTCGCGAATCTTCTCTTCCGGCAGATCATCGGCAATGAACACGATCACGCTTTCGCGCGTTTCGTCGTCGGCCCATTCGGTATCCCAGTCGAAACCGTAAAGTTTCAGCACGCCTTGGAACACCATCCGCCGCGGCTCCCCGGCGATGCTCAAAACGCCCTTGTAGCGCAGCAATTGCTTGCCATGTTCTTCCAGCAGTTCATTCATGAACTCGCTGAGCTTGTCGATATCCAGCGGCTTATCGGTGCGCAACACAAGGCTGGAGATGCGGTCGATGGAAGGCGCAGTGCTGACCGGACGCAGGCTCATGCCGCCGCCCAGGTCGGCATTCAGGTTGAACCCGCGCACATCGAGCATTTGCGCCAGATCGATGTTGCCATGATCGACGGTGTGAATGGGTGCGCGCCGGTTGATGCGGGCCAGGCGCTCACTCAACGCGGTAAAGGTTGGCTCATCGACCAGATCACGTTTGCTCACCAGCAAGCGGTCGGCGAAACCGATCTGCGCCTGGGCGATGGTCTGGGTCAGGTGAACGTCGGCGTGGGCCGCGTCGACCAAGGTGATGATGCCGTCGAGGATGTAGCGCTCGCGCAGCTCTTCATCAATGAAAAATGTCTGGGCCACCGGCGCCGGGTCGGCAAGGCCGGTGCACTCGATCACCAACCGGTCGAAGGCGATTTCGCCGCTGTCGAGGCGCTCCAGCAACAGGTACAACGCCTTCGTCAGGTCGGTGTGGATGGTGCAGCAGACGCAGCCATTGGACAGGGTCATTACTTGCACCGGCTCGTCGCCCAAAAGTTGGGTATCAATGCCGGCGTCGCTGAATTCGTTTTCGATCACGGCGATTTTCAGGCCGTGCTCGGCTTTGAGCAGGTGCCGCAGCAGCGTGGTTTTACCAGCGCCGAGGAAACCGCTGAGGATCGTGACCGGGATGGGAGAGGACAAAGCTGGATCTCCTGGCTTAAAAAATTTAAGTATCAACACAAAACAAATGTGGGAGCCAGCCTGCTGGCGATGGCGGACTGTCAATCAACAGTGAGGTTGAATGTTCAGCCGCTATCGCGAGCAGGCTAGCTCCCACAGGGATTGCTGTTAACCCGGAAACCGGATCAACAGCATTTCGGCCCACCCTTGCCACCGTAACGTGCTTCCTGGCGTTCGCGGAAGAACATCTCGTAGCTCATCACCGGTTTGTCCGGGTGGTTGGTTTGCATGTGCTCGACGTAATTGTCGTAGTCGGGCATGCCGACCATCAGGCGTGCGGCCTGACCGAGGTATTTACCGAGGCGACTCAGGTCATTGAACATGCTGCATTCCTCGCTTACGCATCCGGCAGCGCCTGAAATGGCGCTTCTTTATCCGTACGTTCCTTGGTACCCCAGGCGGCGATGCCGACTTTGAGGGCAAAGAACAGGATGCTGAAGACCACGAACAGGAACAGCGCCGTCAGCGTGGCATTGGTGTAGGCGTTGAAGATTACGTGCTGCATCTGATCAATGTTCTTGGCCGGAGCCAGGATCTGACCATTGGCCAGCGCATCACTGTATTTTTTGGCCAGCGACAGGAAGCCGATCGCCGGGTTGGCGTCGAACAGTTTGATGAAGCCTGCAGTCGTGGTGCAGACCAGCAACCACACGGCGGGCAGCATGGTCACCCAAATGTAGCGCTGGCGTTTCATTTTGATCAACACAACGGTGGCGAGCATCAGCGCGATACCGGCCAGCATCTGGTTGGAGATGCCGAACAGCGGCCATAAGGTATTGATGCCACCTAACGGATCGATCACGCCCTGATACAGCAACCAGCCCCACATCGCCACACAACCGGCGGTGGCGATCAGGTTGGCGGTCCAGGATTCGGTGCGTTTCAGTGCAGGCACGAAAGAACCGAGCAGGTCCTGCAGCATGAAACGGCCGGCCCGGGTACCGGCGTCGACGGCCGTCAGAATGAACAGCGCTTCGAACAGAATCGCAAAGTGGTACCAGAACGCCATGGTGTTTTCACCCGGCAGGACACTGTGCAGAATCTGCGCAATACCGACCGCCAGGGTCGGCGCACCACCGGCACGGGCCAGGATGGTGGTTTCACCGATGTCCTTGGCCACCGCTTCCAGCGCTTCCGGGGTGATCGCAAAGCCCCAACTGCTGACCGTCTGCGCCACCGAGACCACATCACTGCCCACCACTGCGGCCGGGCTGTTCATGGCGAAGTACACGCCCGGTTCAATCACCGATGCGGCCACCATCGCCATGATTGCAACGAAAGATTCCATCAGCATGCCGCCGTAGCCGATGTAACGGGCATTGACCTCGTTATCCAGCAGTTTGGGCGTAGTGCCGGAGGAGATCAGCGCATGGAAGCCGGAAACCGCGCCACAGGCGATGGTGATGAACAGGAACGGGAACAGACCGCCCTTCCACACCGGCCCGGTACCGTCGATGAACTGCGTCACTGCCGGCATTTTCAGCTCGGGCATGGTCACCAGAATGCCGATCGCCAGAGCGATGATCGTGCCGATTTTCAGGAAAGTCGACAGGTAGTCGCGCGGTGCCAGAATCAGCCAAACCGGCAACGAGGCCGCCACGAAACCGTAGCCGACCAGCATCCAGGTAATCTGCACGCCCGTGAAGGTGAACGCTTTGGCCCACACCGGATCGGCGGCAATCTGCCCGCCCAGCCAGATCGAACCCAACAGCAGCAGCACGCCAACGATGGAGATCTCACCGATGCGGCCCGGGCGGATGTAGCGCATGTAAATGCCCATGAACATGGCAATCGGGATCGTCGCCATCACGGTGAAGATGCCCCACGGGCTTTCCGCCAGCGCTTTCACCACGATCAGCGCCAGCACCGCGAGGATGATAATCATGATCAGGAAGCAGCCGAACAGCGCGATGGTGCCGGGAATACGGCCCATTTCTTCACGGACCATGTCGCCCAGCGAACGGCCGTTGCGGCGCGTAGAGAGGAACAGGATCATGAAATCCTGTACCGCACCGGCCAGCACCACGCCGGCGATCAGCCAGAGTGTGCCGGGCAAATAGCCCATTTGCGCTGCCAGCACCGGCCCGACCAAAGGCCCGGCGCCTGCGATGGCGGCGAAGTGGTGACCGAACAGAATGTGTTTGTTGGTCGGGACATAGTCCAGGCCGTCATTGTTGAGCACGGCGGGAGTTGCCCGACGTGAATCGAGTTGCATCACGTTGTTGGCGATAAACAGACTGTAGTAACGATACGCCACCAGATAAATGGCCACCGCAGCGACCACAATCCACAAGGCGTTGATCGCCTCGCCCCGACGCAACGCCACTACGCCCAGGGCGCACGCTCCCACGATTGCCAGCAGCAGCCAGGGTAAATGGCGTACCAGGCTATTATTATTTTTCATTTTAGGATTCCAGCCAGAGTGGACAAGAAAGACAGCCATCCCGAGTTTAGCTCGCCTGACGATAAAGGCCATAGTCAGACGTTAGGCGCATGTCCGGGTGGTGCTGGCAGTTGTCGGTGATGCAGGTCTATAGTCAGTGCACACCTTGAGGATTGCGCCATGAGCGAACAACCTGCCGATCGACGCCGCTTCAAACGTATCGCGTTCGATGCCCGAACCGAGTTGATTCAGGGGGAGCAGACCTGGCCTGTGCGACTGATCGATTTGTCGCTGAAGGGTTTGCTCATCAAAAAGCCTGAACCTTGGGAGGGCGATCCGGAGAATAATTTTTTTGTCGACATTCATCTGAGCAAAGACGTCGACATAAAAATGGAGGTGCACCTGACCCATGACGACAACGGGCAACTGGGTTTTGTCTGCCGTCACATCAGTCTGGAGTCCATTGAGCTTCTACGGCGCCTTATAGAGTTCAACCTCGGAGATCCCGAAGAGCTGGAGCGCGAGTTGGGCGCCTTGATAGAAGTGTGACCAACACCGCCGTCTACTGTGGGAGTGAGCCTGCTCGCGATGGCGCCGGCACCTTCAAGCCAAATGTGTCAGTCCAACCGCTTTCGCGAGCAGGCTCGCTCCCACAGGGTTCGATTCAGTTGCAGCGTTTATTCGAACAGCGCATCCAGCGCCTGTTCCAGACGCGTCACCGCAATAATCTGCAAACCCGGCGGCGCTTCCTTCGGCGCATTGCCCTTGGGGACAATGGCCCGCTTGAAGCCGTGCTTGGCGGCTTCTTTCAGACGCTCCTGACCGCTCGGCACCGGGCGCACCTCGCCGGACAACCCGACCTCACCGAACACCAGCAAATCATGTGGCAACGGCCGGTTACGCAAACTGGACATGACCGCCGCCATCAGCGCCAGGTCCGACGCCGTTTCCAATACCTTCACACCACCGACCACGTTGAGAAACACGTCCTGATCGTGAGTCGGAATGCCGCCGTGACGGTGCAGCACCGCCAGCAGCATCGCCAGGCGATTCTGGTCCAGCCCCAGCGTGACCCGGCGCGGATTGGCCAAATGACTGTCATCGACCAGTGCCTGAACTTCCACCAGCATCGGCCGCGTCCCTTCCCACGTCGCCATGACCACACTACCCGGCACTTCTTCCTGCGCCCGTGTCAGAAAAATCGCCGAGGGGTTGGACACTTCTTTCAAACCCTTGTCGGTCATACCGAACACGCCCAATTCGTTGACCGCACCGAACCGGTTCTTCACCGCCCTCAGTAGCCGCAAACGCCCATCGGACTCGCCTTCGAAATACAGCACCGTGTCGACCATGTGCTCCAACACTCGCGGCCCGGCCAATGCGCCTTCTTTAGTCACGTGGCCGACCAGGAAGATGGCCGTGCCGCTCTGCTTGGCGTAACGCACCAGCAGCGCCGCGCTCTCCCGAACCTGGGACACGCCGCCCGGCGCCGATTGCAGTTGTTCGGTAAAGATCGTCTGGATCGAATCGATGACCATGACCTTGGGCTTTTCGACACGGGCCGTGGCGATGATGGTTTCGATGCAGGTTTCGGTCATGACGCGCAGTTGGTCCTGCGGCAGCCCGAGACGTCGGGCGCGCATGGCCACTTGCTGTTGGGATTCTTCGCCGGTGACGTAAAGCGCCGGCATGCTCTTGGCCAGGTTGCACAAGGTTTGCAAGAGTATGGTTGACTTGCCGATGCCCGGATCACCGCCAATCAACACCACCGAGCCGTCCACCAGGCCGCCGCCAAGCACGCGATCAAGCTCGCTGGATGCCGTGGAAAACCGCGGGATTTCTTCGACGCTCACTTCAGCCAGCGTCTTGATTTGCGCCTGTTGACCGGTCCAGCCGGTGCGCCCGCTCGGGGCTGCGGGGGCACCGCTTTCGATCATGGTCTCGGTCAGCGTGTTCCAGGCCCCGCACTCGCCGCACTGGCCCGCCCACTTGGGAAAAGTCGAACCGCACTCGGTGCAGCCGTACATGCGTTTGGCCTTGGCCATCTGAACTCCCGGCAAAAGCGCGATGATAGCTCAGCTGACCGGCATCGGTGCAGCGCACTCGGCAGACGGCCCGGGACGCGTTCGCCGGATTGCCGCCACCGGATAAACTTTTCAGCGCTGCTCCGGTCGACTGCTAGCTAACGATGTGAGCAGTTGTTTCGGGCAAGACCTGTTTTGCTGATTTACACTGCCTTACCAAACTCATCTGTAACAGGGAATAACCTTATGGGCGTGATAAGCGAGTTCAAGGCCTTCGCGGTCAAAGGCAACGTGGTCGACATGGCCGTCGGTATCATCATCGGCGCCGCGTTTGGCAAGATAGTTTCCTCATTTGTCGGTGATGTGGTCATGCCACCTCTCGGCCTGCTGATCGGTGGAGTGGACTTCAGCGATCTGGCGATTACGCTCAAGGCAGCCTCGGGCGATGCGCCTGCGGTGGTATTGGCCTACGGCAAGTTCATTCAGACAACCATTGACTTCATCATCGTCGCGTTCGCGATCTTCATGGGCGTGAAAGGTATCAATCGTCTGAAGCGCGAAGAAGCCGTCGCGCCAACCTTGCCACCGGTGCCAACCAAGGAAGAACTGCTGCTGGGCGAGATTCGCGATCTGTTGAAGGCACAAAATATTCAGCCACCACAGCTGTAATGAATTTCTAGAAAACAGGCGCCTACCCAGGCGCCTTTTTTCTACCAGTAAGTTTCTACGGCGACCTGCCCCGGCCGGCGACTCAGGCTCAGATTCAGGCCTCGCTGTTTGAGCATCTTTCGTGTGTCATCAATCATTTGCGGGTTACCGCACAGCATGACGCGTGAGTGTTCTGGCGTGAGGGGCACGCCGGCAACGCGCTCCAGCTCGCCATTTTCGATCAGCGATGTAATACGGCCATTCAGGGTTTGCGGCCACACTTCGCGGGTGACCGTCGCGATGAATTGCAGCTTGTGCGCGTGCTCGGCCAGGTAGTCACGTTCTGCCAGCCCGGCGACAAGTTCCTGGTAAGCCAATTCTCGTCCCTCGCGCACGCTGTAAACGAGGATGATGCGCTCAAATTTCTCCCAGACTTCGAAGTCCTGCAAAATCGACAGAAACGGCGCTACGCCTGTTCCGGTCGACAATAACCATAGATCGCGGCCATCGGCAAAACGGTCCAGCGTCAGGTAACCGAAGGCCTGACGATCAACCAGCAATGTATCGCCAACCCCGAGCCGATGCAGTTCACTGGTGAACTCCCCCCCGGGGACCACAATGGAAAAAAATTCGAGAAACTCGTCATAGGGTGAGGACACCATGGAATAGGCGCGCCAGACAGTGCTGCCGTCAGGTTTGGTAATTCCCAGTCGGGCAAACTGCCCTGCACGAAAACGAAAACCGGGATCGCGAGTGGTGCGCAGGGTAAACAGGGCAGGCGTCAACGGTTGAACGTCGGTCAATGTCTGGCGAGTGAATTTCTCGACGCTGGCAGTCATGGGGCGCTCCTTTGATTGAAGAAGTACAGTGTCCCGCAAACCCGCCCGACTAAACACCGGTTGTTTGTAATGTCTTTAATAGTTGTACTATTTGCCTGTTGAACTTGTACAAATGATCCAGCCCGTGATTAGCTTTTCAATGATCAACTTAAAGTCTTTCCTAATAAATAAATATTAGCCTCATCATTCAAAGAAATTGATAGATGTATGGGCGAGGGTTATAGAACACATATTTAAATTTCAATTACGAAAATTTACTGAAATTCATCACCGTTGCGTAGGAAGAGTCCTACACTCAGCCACTCCTGGCATTGGATCCAGGAACCTGCAAGCTGACCAAAGGTTATGGAGACGGATGATGGAACAATGGAAAGAATCACAACTGAAACAGTTTTCAAGTACGACCGAAATTGATACCGCTTATCGGAGTGCGGTGTGCTTTGCCAAAAATATTGGCTTCAATTACTTCGGATTTTCAACAACTTATCCCTCCAGAGATCATCAACCAAAGACAGTTAAATTCAATAATTATCCGACCAGTTGGAACCGCGAGTATGACCGAAACAAAATGCGCAACATTGATCCGGTAGTAGCGCATTGCAATCACTCAATGATGCCCATCCTGTGGACCGAAGACATGTTTTCAGACAGCCCGATTTTGTGGGATGCATTGAAAACGCACGGCCTGCAACACGGTTGGTCGCAAGCATTGCATGATGAAGAAAAGGGCTTGTGCAGCATCTTGAGTCTTGCGCGCAGCCATTGCCCGATCACAGCGCTGGAGCTTTATGAGAATCTCGGATTTTCCGTATTCATGGCGCGGCATCTGCACGTACTGGTGGAACAATCGCTGCCCAAACACTGTGTCAAACAGGCTCTGCCGCGTCTTTCGGCGCGTGAGATAGACGTTTTGAACCTCGCGGCGACCGGCAAAACTGCCGAAGAGAGCGCCCGGATTCTTCACCTGAGCCCGCGCACCATTCATTTTCATACCCAGAGTGCGATCGAAAAACTCGGCGCCAAAAACAAGATCTCGGCAATCATTGTGGCGATGAAGGCCGGCCACTTGAGTGAAGCTTCGATCCGCTGACCGGTAAAAACCTGCGGGCAATCCGATGGAAAAAAACGTACCATTTGCGGTCCCTCCTGAGTGATGGCGTGAACTCCACGACGCAGTTCACCTGGACGGTCTCGCCCGCCACAGCGCCTCAGGGCCGCGGGATCCCTGTTGATTATCAGAGCTACCCGCCTCATGCCTTTGCTCGAAACACCTTTCGCCCGGCTCGACCTCATTCGCCAGCCTGAACAGCAGAACGAGCCTTTGCAGGCATTCGACGCGGCAGACGAGTACTTGCTCGGTCACCTGGCCGATCAAAATCCGAACGCAGACATGCGCGTGCTGGTGCTCAACGACAGTTTCGGCGCATTGGCGGTGAGCCTGTCGGGCAAGGTCCGGGTGACCAGCAGTGGCGACTCGATTCTGGCCTTGCAAGGACTGGAAAAAAATCTGCTGCGCAACGGATTGCCATTCGACGCGGTGCCGCACCTACCCGCCAGCGAAGCCATCGTCGGTCCGTTCGATCGGGTACTGATTCGCGTACCGAAAACCCTGGCGTTGCTGGAAGAGCAATTGATTCGGCTCCAGGGCCAACTGGCACCCGGCGCCCAAGTGATTGCTGCGGCGATGGTCAAGCATCTGCCACGGGCTGCAGGCGATTTGCTGGAGCGCTACATTGGCCCGGTGCAAGCCTCACTGGCAGTGAAAAAAGCCCGCCTGTTGATTGCCACCGTTGAGGCGAAGGCACCGGCTGCGTCCCCCTACCCCACTCGTTATAAGCTCGACGCGCCGCCGATTGAACTGATCAACCATGCCAACGTGTTTTGTCGCGAAGGGCTGGACATCGGCACGCGGGCCTTTCTCCCGCACCTGCCAGTCAACCTTGGCACGGCGCGGGTCGCCGACCTCGGTTGCGGCAATGGCGTATTGGCCATCGCCAGCGCGCTGCAAAACCCCGAAGCGCATTACACGCTGGTCGATGAATCATTCATGGCAGTGCAATCCGCTGTCGAGAACTGGCAGGCGGCGTTGGGTGATCGAGAAGTGACCGTGCGTGCCGGCGATGGTCTGGCCGGGCAGGAACCGCAGTCGCTGGACGTCGTACTGTGCAACCCGCCATTTCATCAGCAGCAAGTGGTGGGCGACTTCCTCGCTTGGCGCATGTTCCAGCAAGCCCGCGAAGCGCTGGTAGTGGGCGGCGCCTTGTACATCGTCGGCAATCGCCACTTGGGTTACCACAGCAAGCTGGCGCGGTTGTTCCGTGGCGTCGAACAAGTAGCCGCCACGCCAAAATTCGTGATTCTGAAAGCGCGCAAGTAATCAGGTGCGAAAAAAAACCCTCCATCACAGGAGGGTTTGAGGACTGCGCCACAAGGCACAGAATGGGAACAGTTGAAGTGTTTCAGGGCGTGCTGAGGCCCGCAGCATTCATAAACATACGCATCAGACTGGCGACGATGAACAGCGCTACCACGCTGCCGGTCCAGATCATCGCCAACCATCCAAGCCGCTGCCAGAGCGGCTTTTTTTCGGCCTCCTGGATGTCGTGCAGTGAAGGTTTGTTAGACATCTCGTTCATTCCTCTTCGAAGGTCGTTGGCGCCGTCGAGGACGCCATCGCGAGCAAGCACGGCTGACTAGTGATAACCATCTTCATGGGTAACCTTGCCGCGGAATACGTAGTAGCTCCAGAAGGTGTAACCCAGAATGAACGGGATGATGAACAGTGTACCTACCAGCATGAAACCCTGACTCTGCGGCGGCGCAGCAGCATCCCAGATTGAAATCGACGGCGGTATGATGTTTGGCCACAGGCTGATGCCGAGCCCGCTGTAGCCGAGGAAGATCAGCACCAACGTCAAGAGGAACGGCGTGTAATTGGCATGGCGCGCCACAGCGCGCAGCAGACCATACATCGTCACCAAAACCAGAATTGGCACCGGCAGGAACCAGAACAGATTTGGCAGGGTGAACCAGCGAGCGGCGATATCCGCGTGCGTCAGCGGCGTCCAGATACTGACGATACCGATGACTGCCAGCACCACAAACGCCAAAGGCCTGGCGATATCGTGCATCTGCTTCTGCAATTTGCCTTCGGTTTTCATGATCAACCAGGTGCAACCCAGCAAGGCATAGGCAACCACTAAAGCCACGCCGCAAAACAGTGTGAACGGCGTCAGCCAAGCCAGCGAGCCGCCGACGAATTGCCGGTTGGCCACCTCGAATCCGTCGATGAACGCGCCCAACGCAACACCCTGAAAGAACGTCGCCGCAATCGATCCGCCGATGAATGCCTTGTCCCACAAGTGGCGCTTTTCGTCCTTCGCCTTGAAGCGGAACTCGAACGCTACGCCGCGAAAGATCAAACCCATCAGCATGAAAATCAGCGGTAGGTACAACGCCGAAAGCACGACCGAATATGCCAGCGGAAACGCGCCAAACAACGCGGCGCCGCCCAGCACCAGCCAGGTTTCGTTACCGTCCCAGACCGGCGCCACCGTGTTCATCATCACGTCGCGGTCGGTTTTGCCTTTAACGAACGGGAAAAGAATCCCGATGCCCAGGTCAAAACCGTCCATGACTACGTACATCATGATGCCGAAGATAATAATAACGGCCCAGATCAGCGGAAGATCGATACCCATGATTCAAATCTCCTTGTTCAGGCTGATAGGGTCGTGCACGTCGCCTTCGCCGTTATCTTCATCGGCAGCCGAGAGTGGACGGGCCGGCGTACGCTTCTTGCCTGGGCCGCCGTCGTTGGTTTCCTTGCCCTCATCGGTGACCGGGCCTTTGCGCACCAGGCGCATCATGTAGCTCAGACCGGCGCCGAACAGCGCAAAATAGACCACCACAAACATAATCAGAGTGATGCTCATCTGCATGAAACTGTGCCCGGACGACGCATCCGCCGTGCGCATCAACCCGTAAACCACCCACGGCTGTCGACCAATTTCGGTGGTAAACCAGCCAGCGAGAATTGCGATCAACCCGGACGGCCCCATCCACAGGGCCAGATAAAGGAAGGGCCGCGAGGTGTAAAGCGCGTCACTTTTGCGCAGCCAAAGGCTCCACAAACCGGTGAAGATCATCAGCATGCCCAGGCCGACCATGATCCGGAAGGACCAGAATACGATGGTCGAATTTGGCCGGTCTTCCGGTGGGAAGTCTTTAAGCGCCGGCACTTGTTTGTCCAGCGAGTGGGTCAGGATGAGGCTGCCAAGGTACGGAATTTCCACGGCATACTTGGTCCGCTCTTCTTTCATGTCCGGCCAGCCGAACAGGATCAACGGAGTCGGTTCGTCGCCGTGGTTTTCCCAGTGGCCTTCGATCGCCGCGATTTTCGCTGGTTGATGCTTGAGCGTGTTGAGGCCATGGAAGTCGCCGATCACGGCTTGAATCGGCGCGACGAGCAAGGCCATCCACATCGCCATCGACAGCATGGTGCGGATCGCCGGGTTGTCGCGACCGCGCAGCAAGTGCCAGGCCGCCGAGGAACCGACGAAGAATGCCGTTGCCACGAACGCAGCAGTCGCCATGTGTGCCAGGCGGTACGGGAACGACGGGTTGAAGATCACTGCAAACCAGTCGGTCGGGATGACCTGGCCATTGATGATCTCGAAGCCCTGCGGGGTCTGCATCCAGCTGTTGGACGCGAGAATCCAGAAGGTTGAAATCAGCGTGCCCACAGCGACCATGACGGTGGAGAAGAAGTGCAGGTTGCGCCCCACCTTGTTCCAGCCGAACAGCATGACACCGAGGAAACCGGCTTCGAGGAAGAAAGCGGTCAGCACCTCGTACGTCAACAATGGCCCGGTCACGGCACCGGCAAAGTCCGAGAAGCGGCTCCAGTTGGTGCCGAACTGATACGCCATCACCAACCCGGACACCACACCCATGCCGAAGTTGACGGCAAAGATCTTCGACCAGAAGTGATACAGATCGCGATAGGTGTTGTTGTTGGTTTTCAGCCACAGCCCCTCAAGCACCGCCAGGTAACTCGCCAGACCAATGGTGATGGCCGGGAACAGGATGTGAAACGAGATGGTGAACGCGAACTGGATTCGGGCGAGATCGAGCGCCTCCAAACCGAACATAAGTCTTCCTCTGTCAGGTAATACCGGCTGAAGGCTTGTGGCCTGCACCCACTGCCCCCACGGATATGGAGTGTGGCGAATTCGAATTCGTTCTTTTTTTACCAACATCACAACGTAGGGAGTCTGGCCATTTGGCCGCCGGATCAAATCCTGGTGCGGTTTTGATCTGGATCAAGCAACGATGAAAGAGTAGTCCGAATTTCGACGATGGACGGTGTGGTCTATTGCCGCGTGACAGGTTGCCTCAGCGAGGCGCCCACCCATGTAGCAGCTGCCGAAGGCTGCGTCTCGCGTAGCAGCTGCGTGAACGTTCAGGGGATCAAATGCTTTGCGCTCGCAACTTCTGGTTACAGGTTGGTGATAATGTCGCCCTTTCCTTCATTCAGATTGACCGTCGATGCCCAGCCAAGCGCCGTTGCTGTTACGTCATCACCGCCCATTTATTGCGTTCTGGCTGGCCAGGGTATTCACCGCCAGTGGCTTTCAGATGCTTACGGTCGCCATTGGCTGGAACCTTTATCAACTGACCGGCAACGTGCTCGACCTCGGTCTGGTCGGGCTGGTCGAATTTGCCCCGCGTGTTCTGTTCATGCTGCACACCGGGCATGTGGCGGACCGTTACGACCGGCGCAAGGTCGCGGCCATCTGCCAGTCGCTGCAAGCCTTGATCGCCCTGTCGCTGGCGATCGGCAGCGCGACCGATAACGTCACGCGTGAAATGATCTTCATCCTCGCCTTCCTGCTGGGCGCCGCACGATCCTTCGAGATGCCGACTACGCAGGCCCTTTTACCGAGCATCGTGCCCAAAGCACTGTTTCCTCGTGCGGTGGCTGCTGCTCAATCGGCGCAGCAATCGGCAACCATCGTTGCCCCGGCACTCGGTGGCTTGCTCTATGCCTTTGGCAGCGTCTGGGTTTACGGCCCGACGGTGATCCTTTACGTAATCGCCTGCCTGTTGATGCTCAACCTGCCCGCGCGGCAAACACCGTTAAACAAAGGCAAAGCGACGCTGGATTCGTTGCTCGCAGGCATCCGCTTCATCCGCAGCCGCCCGGACATTCTCGGGGCGATTTCCCTTGACCTGTTTGCCGTGTTGCTCGGCGGCGCGACGGCGCTGCTGCCGGTGTTCGCCAAGGACATTCTGCTGACCGGGCCATGGGGGTTGGGCCTGTTGCGCTCGGCGCCGGCCGTTGGCGCGCTGTTGATGTCGCTGTGGCTGGCGCGTTTTTCGGTGGATCGACAGGTCGGGCGCGTAATGTTTACCGCCGTCGGCGTGTTCGGCGTCGCGACAATCGCCTTCGGCCTGTCAACGTCGTTCTGGTTTTCCCTGGCGGTGCTGGTGGTGTTGGGTGCGGCCGACATGATCAGCATGGTGATCCGCGCCTCGTTTGTGCAACTGGAAACCCCGGACGAAATGCGCGGCCGGGTCAGCGCCGTGAACGGTCTGTTCATCGGCGCTTCCAATCAGTTGGGCGAATTTGAATCGGGCGTGACCGCGCACTGGTTCGGCACGGTCCCGGCAGTGGTGATGGGCGGCATCGGCACGCTGGTGGTCACCGGGGTCTGGATCAAATTGTTCCCGACCCTGGCCAACCGCGACCGCATGCACGAGCCGCTTGAGGAAGTGAAAGCCTAGAGCAGCTTGTCCAGGGTGATCGGGAAGTCCCGCACCCGTTTACCAGTGGCGTGATAGATCGCGTTGGCCACCGCTGCCGCCACCCCGACGATGCCAATTTCGCCAACGCCTTTGGAGCCCAGGGCATTGACGATTTCGTCGTGTTCTTCGACGAACAGCACATCGATGTCGCCAATGTCCGCGTTCACCGGGATGTGGTACTCGGCCAGGCTGTGGTTCATGTGGCGGCCCAGCGTGTGGTCGGTTTGCGTCTCTTCGTGCAGCGCCATACCAACACCCCAGACGACACCGCCGAGGATCTGGCTGCGCGCCATCTTCGGATTGACTACCCGACCGGCCGCGATCGCGCTGACCACCCGGTTGACCTTCACCGTGCCCAGGTGCTCATCCACCAGCACCTCGACAAACACCGCCGAATGGGTGGCCGTGGCGTAGGCTTCGCGCTTCTTGTCCGGTTCGGCATCGACCTGCGCCTCCAGCTTTTCTTCCCCGCTGTTGCGGGCAAGCTCGGCCAGGGCGATGCGCGCGTCTGCGAAAGTCAGCATGCCGTCTTCGAACACTGCTTGCTCCGAGGTTACAGCGCTGAAGGCCGGCGAAGTTTGCCGCGCCACCGCCAGTAACTTTTCCTTCAACGCTTCGCAAGCCTGCTGCACGGCCGTACCGACCGAGGACACGGTGAACGAGCCACCCTGCAATGGCGCCGTCGGCAACGAAGAATCGCCGAGGACAAACGTGACGTTCTCCACGGCAACACCTGACGCTTGCGCGGCGATTTGCGTCATCACCGTGTAAGTCCCGGTGCCGATGTCCGTCGTCGCGCTGCTGACGGTCAGTTTGCCATTCTGATCAAGACTGGCCTTGGCACTGGCCTTTTGTTGCATGGCCTCCCAAACGCCGCCGGCCATGCCCCAGCCAACCAGTTGATGGCCCTGACGCATACTGCGCGGTTCAGGGTCACGCTGATCCCAGCCGAAGCGCTTGGCGCCTTGCGCATAGCACTCACGCAGCTCTTTGCTGGAATAGGGTTTGTCTTCGTTCTGATTGCGCTCGGCATAATTGACCAAGCGCAATTGCACCGGGTCGATCGCCAAGGCGCAGGCCAGTTCGTCCATAGCGCATTCCAGACCGATCAACCCCAGCGCCGCGCCCGGGGCGCGCATGTCCAAGGGGGTGAAGACATCCAGGGGCACCAGTTTGTAAGTCAATTGCACGTTGTCGCAGTGGTAGAGCATGCCGCTCCACTCCACCACGTGCTCGGTAAAATCTTCAAAACGCGACGTCTGGCCGATGGCCGTGTGGCCGACCGCGAGCAAGCGGCCATTGGCGGCTGCGCCCAATTGCAGGCGCTGCAGCGTGCGAGGGCGATAGCCAAACGTAAACATCTGCTGGCGCGTCAGCGTCACACGCACCGAACGTTTCAGGTGCAACGCCGCCATCACCGCCAGCGGCAGTTGATATTGCGGACGCAAACCTGAGCCAAACGCGCCACCGACATAGGCGGCGAAAATTCTGACCTGTTGTTTCTCCAGACCGAAGACTTTCTGCACGTAAGACTGACAGTTCTGCGGGCCTTGGGTCTTGTCGTGAATATGCAAACTGTCGTCCGCTTGAAACAACACCGTACTGGCATGCGGTTCCATCGGATTGTGGTGCTCGATCGGCGTGCTGTAATTGAGGTCGAGACTCAACGCCGCCCCGGCAAACTCGGCCTGAAAATTCCCACGAGGTTCGGGCAATTCTGCAGGGGCCGGATGCGCTTCGTCCTGCAGCGTCAACAGATCAGTCTGATGGGGCTGGATTTCGTACTCGATCTTCACCAACGAGCCGGCGTAGCGCGCCAGTTCGAGATTGTCAGCCACCACCAGCGCCAGCGGTTGACCGCTGTACAGCACGCGGTCGTTGTACAACGGACGGAATGGCGAACCTTCCGCCGAATCGGCGTCGTCGTAGCTTTCATCGTAACTGGCGATTTTCGGCCGATTGGTGTGATCAATCACGGCGATCACGCCTGGCAGAGCCAGGGCCCGCGATGCATCAATGCTCACAACACGCCCATTGGCGATGGAACTCGACACCACGCTGCCGTGAAGCAGGCCTTCTTCGGGATACTCACCGGCATAGCGAGCCTGACCGGTTACTTTCAAGCGGCCGTCGACCCTGTCAAGCGGCTGGCCCATTGGTTTCGTGAGGGTATTCATCAGGCGTGGCCTCCCAGCGCGGCTTCGCTCAGGGCGCGGACAATGGCCCGGCGCGCCAGTTTCACTTTGAAAGCGTTGTGTTCCAGCGGTTCGGCGTTTTGCAGCAACGCGTCGGCAGCGGCGGCGAAGGTTTCTTCACTGACCGATTTACCCACCAGCCACTTTTCCACGTCCAGGTCGCGCCACGGCTTGTGCGCCACGCCGCCCAGTGCCAATCGCGCCTCACCAATGACCGATCCGCTGATCTCCAGCGCGGCGGCCACCGAGACCAGCGCGAACGCGTAAGACGCCCGGTCACGAATCTTCAGGTAATGACTGTTTGCAGCGAAGCCAGCAGCGGGCAGTTCGACAGCGGTGATCAACTCATCATCAGCCAACTGGTTATCGCGCTCGGGCGAATCACCGGGCAAACGATGGAAGTCGGCGAACTCGATGGTCCGCGCGCCGGCCGGTCCCTGAACATGAACCACTGCACCCAGCGCGGCCAGCGCCACACACATGTCGGACGGATGCGTGGCAACGCATTGCGCACTCGCACCGAGGATGGCGTGAATCCGGTTCAGCCCGTCTCGCGCCGGGCAACCGCTGCCCGGTTCGCGCTTGTTGCAGGGCACGTTGGCGTCGTAGAAGTAATAGCAGCGCGTGCGTTGCAGCAAATTGCCGCCGGTGCTGGCCATGTTGCGCAATTGCGGCGAGGCACCGGCGAGGATCGCTTGAGAGAGCAACGGGTAGCGCTGTTCGATCAACGGGTGCCAGGCCAGATCGGCATTGCTCACCAAGGCGCCGATCATCACCCCACCGCTGTCCGTCTCCGTCACGTCACGCAACGGCAGACTGGTGATGTCGATCAGGTGTTCCGGGCGAGCGATGTTTTCCTTCATCAAATCCAGCAGGTTGGTCCCGCCGGCGATGAAACGGGACGTGGGCCCGGCAAGATCAACGGCGCTCTGCACCGAATCCGGTTTGCTGTACTGGAAGGGATTCATTGCTCACCTCCTTGCCCGGCGCGTTGACGGCAGGCGGGAAGCGCCTCTTCGATGGCATCGCGAATATTGCTGTAGGCACCACAGCGGCACAGGTTGCCGCTCATCAGTTCCTTGATCTGCTCGGTTGTCTGCGCCCGCCCCTCATTGGCCAGTCCGACCGCAGAACAAATTTGCCCCGGCGTGCAATAACCGCACTGGAAGGCGTCGTGCTTGATGAAGGCCTGTTGCATCGGATGCAGTTGATCACCTTCAGCCAAGCCTTCAACCGTGGTCAATTCAGCTCCGTCACACATCACCGCCAGCGTCAGGCAGGCGTTCACCCGCTTGCCGTTGAGCAACACCGTGCAGGCACCGCACTGGCCGTGATCGCAGCCTTTCTTGGTGCCGATCAGGTCCAGTTGCTCACGCAGCAAGTCGAGCAATGTGGTCCAGGGCAGGACCTCAAGCTGACGCTCCTGGCCATTCAAAGTCAGTTTCAGCGGGTGGCGGACGAACGCCGGTTGCGCCACGTCGGGAGTGGTCACGCTCATAAACACCTCACGGTTGGTCGTATGTTCGCGGCGTTTTGGCAAACCGCCGTCATAAGGGGTACGACTTCGGGGGTTTGCGAGCGTTCAAGGGGATTGATAGGCGATATAAAACCTTAATGAAGCGCCAAACGTGCCATTCGCGGCCAAGCCGTTAGACCGGTAACTCCGCCGCCACCGTCGTCCGCGTGGCCTTGCCACACAGTTGCTCAACCAGCGTCAGGGCGAATTCCAGGGCTGCGCCGGAGCCTTGCGCGGTGATGCAGTTGCCATCGACCACCACCGGTTGGTCGACGAAATTGCAGCCTGAGAGTTGATGACTGGTGCTCGGCAGACAGGTCATGCGGCGCTGACGCAACACGCCAGAGGCTTGCAGCGCCAGCGCGGGTGCTTCGGCAATGCCGGCGAACAGGCGCCCGGCCGCCGCTTGATCCTTGATCAGTTGCTGCAAAGGTTGATGGGCCGCCAGATGCTGCGCGCCAACGGCACCGCCGGGCAGGACAATCAGGTCGAACGGTTGCGCGAGCAGATCCACCAGCATCGCGTCGGCAGTCAAGCGGGTGCCGCGGGCACAGGTCAGCATGCGCCGCCGCTCGATACTGGCGACCACCACTTCCACTTGTGCGCGGCGCAGCACGTCTATCAAGGTCACGGTTTGCAGGTCGTCGATGCCCTCGGCGAGGGTTATTAAAGCTCTAAAGGTCATGTGCGAAGGTCCACGGAATGATCTTTAGAGCGTAGTCAGCTTTCCAGACCCTTGTTCGGGTCCAGCCGTTACTTGATGTAAAGCTGCGTCGACATCGTATTGCCGGGGGCGTTGATCGACGTATTTCTGAACGTGAAAGTGCCCTCCTGCTTGCCCGCCAGATCGAGAACGTACAGATAACCGACAGTTTTCTTGCCGGCCGTGCATTCCGTCAGGTTGCCGTTATCAAATGCGCAGACCGGCGTTCGCGTGCCGTTGACTTCAAAACCGTCCAGGGCGACATGCGCCTTACGGCCATAGCCGACCTCCAGCACGTAGACCTTGATGTTCGGCCCACCGTGATCGCAGCGCGTGCGTTCCTGTCCGGGCGTGATGTCTTCAAAACCGCAGGCCGGCGATTCGACCTTGAGCACCTTGAGCTGGCTCAACGCGCCCGCCGAGGCCGCTGACGCACTTGGCGCGCTCACCAACAGGGCGAGCAACAGACCGAATCCGCCAAACAGACGCTTTTTCATGCACGACCCACTGTTCCGAAAACCAGCACGCAGTATGGCGCGTTTGGCTTTAACGCAAAACATCGACGACGAACGCAGCCATCAGCAGCCACAACCCCACGCTGCTGGTATGATGCGCGGCTTTTTCCGACCCACAGAAAATAACAGGCGCGATCAGTGCCCTGTGCTTTGCTGTTGAAGTCCATACATTCACGGCGCCGGGCGCGCCACGGGGAGCAGACATGCTGGAAAGGCTGTTTCAACTCAAGGCACACAACACCAACGTGCGCACCGAGATTCTTGCGGGCGTCACGACCTTCCTGGCCATGGCCTACATTTTATTCGTCAACCCGAGCATCCTCGGCGAGACCGGCATGGACAAAGGTGCGTTGTTCGTTGCGACGTGCCTGGCAGCCGCCATCGGCTCCGCAGTGATGGGCCTGATCGCCAACTACCCGATCGCCCTCGCGCCAGGCATGGGCCTGAACGCCTTCTTCACCTACACCGTCGTGCTGCACATGGGCCATACCTGGCAAGTAGCGCTGGGCGCGGTGTTCATCTCGGCGGTGCTGTTCTTTTTGTTGTCGATCTTTCGCATCCGCGAATGGATCATCAACAGCATCCCGTTGCCGCTGCGCTCGGCGATTGCCGCCGGTATTGGTCTGTTCCTGGCGTTGATCGCCCTGCACAACGCCGGCATCGTGGTCAGCAACCCCGCCACCATGGTCGGCCTCGGTGACCTGAAACAACCTGCGCCAATCCTTGCGACGCTTGGTTTTGCCTTGATCGTTGCGCTGGAAGCCTTGAAGATCCGCGGCGCCGTGCTGATCGGCATTCTGGCCGTGACTACAGTGTCGATCGTGATGGGCTTCACCCCGTTCGGCGGCGTGACGTCGATGCCGCCATCGCTGGCGCCGACCTTCCTGCAACTGGACATCAAAGGTGCGCTGGACATTGGCCTGCTCAGCGTGATTTTTGCCTTCCTGTTCGTCGACCTGTTTGACAACTCCGGCACCTTGATCGGCGTTGCAAAACGCGCCGGGCTGATGGGCAAGGACGGCCACATGCCGAAAATGGGCCGCGCCCTGATTGCCGACAGCACCGCGGCCATGGCCGGCTCGCTGCTGGGCACATCGACCACCACCAGCTACATCGAATCCGCAGCCGGCGTCAGCGCCGGTGGCCGCACGGGGTTGACCGCCATCGTCGTAGCGGTTCTGTTCCTGCTGGCGTTGTTCTTCTCGCCATTGGCGGCCAGCGTTCCAGCCTTTGCCACAGCGCCGGCGTTGCTGTTCGTCGCCGTGTTGATGACTTCCGGCCTGGCCGAAATAGACTGGGACGACATCACCGTAGCTGCACCGGTGGTGGTCACTGCGCTGGCCATGCCGTTCACTTATTCCATCGCCAATGGCATCGCCTTCGGTTTCATCGCCTGGACCGCCATCAAGCTGCTGTCCGGCCGCGCTCGTGAGCTCAATCCGGCGCTGGTGATTCTGTCAATTCTGTTCGTGATCAAGCTGGGTTGGTTCAACGCATGACATTTGATTCTCAGGCTTACGCCGTTCAGCTCGAAGAAAAGGTCACGCGCCTGCGTGATCTGCTGGCTCCGTTCGATGCACCCGAACCGGTGGTCTTTGACTCGCCGCTGCAAAACTTCCGTCTGCGTGCCGAATTCCGCCTGTGGCGCGAGGCCGGCGAACGCCACTACGCGATGTTTTCCCAGGAAGACAAACGTACGCCGATCCTCATCGAAGAATTCCCGATCGCCAGCCTGCGTATCAACCAGTTGATGCCACAGTTGAAAGCGGCCTGGCAGGCCAGCGCGGCGCTCAGCCACAAGCTGTTTCAGGTGGAGTTTCTGACCACGCTGGCCGGCGATGCGATGATCACGCTGTGCTATCACCGCCCGCTCGACGAGCATTGGCACGTGGCGGCGTCGAAGCTCGCGGCGGACCTGAACGTGAGCATCATTGGTCGCTCCAAGGGCAAGCGCGAAGTCATTGGTCACGACTATGTAGTCGAGCGGCTCGAAGTCGGCGGTCGCACCTTCAGCTATCGCCAACCGGAAGGCGCGTTCACCCAGCCCAACGGCACGGTGAATCAGAAGATGCTCAATTGGGCCTACGAATCATTGGGCGATCGCACTGATGATTTGCTGGAGTTGTATTGCGGCAACGGCAACTTCACCCTGCCCCTCGCCACTCGTGTGCGCAAAGTGCTGGCGACTGAAATCAGCAAGACTTCAGTCAATGCGGCGCTGAGCAATCTCAGCGAAAACGCTGTGAATAACGTGACGCTGGTGCGCTTGTCGGCCGAAGAGCTGACCGAAGCACTGAACGAAGTGCGCCCCTTCCGCCGCCTGCACGGCATCGACCTCAAGAGCTATGAGTTTGGCAGCGTCTTCGTCGACCCGCCGCGCGCCGGCATGGACCCGGACACCTGCGAACTGACGCGACGTTTCGATAACATTCTGTACATTTCCTGCAACCCGGAAACCCTGGCCGCCAATATTGCCCAACTGCACGACACCCACCGGATCACCCGCTGCGCGATGTTCGACCAGTTCCCATGGACCCATCACATGGAATCCGGGGTGTTGTTGACTCGGCGTTGATTGCCACTGAGTGAAACAGAACAGCCGTCACTGCGACGGCTTTTTTGTGGGTGTTCAAACAGTGCTATCTGGTTTGCGCGGGCGCCTGAAAAAAGGGTAAGCATTCCTTCCGCTAATTTGATAAACACATTTCAAAACCTTTGAATCCGATCCCCCGGCGCAATCATCCATGCAGCGAACCTTCGACGATCTTCAGCTCGGCAGCATCGAATTGTTCTGCCTGGCCGCCGAGGCCGGCAGTTTTACCGCTGCGGCGCTGGTGGCCGGGGTGACGCCGGCTGCCGTGAGTCGCTCGGTATCGCGCATGGAGGAGCGCCTCGGCGTGCGCCTGTTTGCGCGCACCACCCGCAGCGTGAAACTGACCGACAGCGGTCGGCGTTATTACGAAGAGTGTCGTCAGGCGCTGGCGCAACTGGTCGAAGCGCAACGCGAAATCATGGGGCAGCAGCAGGAGCCTTCAGGGACGCTGCGCATCAGCATTCCGACGACCTACGGCCATCACCGGATCCTTCCGTTGTTGCCGGCGTTTCGCGAGCGCTTCCCCCTGGTCAAGGTCGAGTCGCACATCAGTAACCGCAACATCGATTTCGTCGGCGAAGGCTACGACATCGCCATTCGCGTGCGGGCGATTCCGGATTCCGGGCTGATCGCCCGACACCTCGAAGATGCCGCGTTGGTGATGATTGCCAGCCCCGATTATCTGAAGCGCGCCGGTGTGCCGCAGACCCTGAACGACCTCAAGCACCACGAATGCATCCAGTACGAATTGCCCAGTAGTGGTCGGCGGATTGCCTGGCTGTTCAACGACAATAGCGAGCAGCGCGAGATTCTCGCCGAAGGCAACTTCGGTTGCTCCGACGACGTTCTGGGTGGCGTGACGTTGGCAAAACATGGCGCCGGATTGTTCCAGACGTATCGTTTTATCGTTGAGAAGGAATTGGCCGATGGCTCGCTGGTGGAAATTCTCCAGCCTTATGGCGGTCGCTCGCGCCCCTTCACGCTGCTCTATCCGCAAAGTCGACATATGCCCCTGCGTGTAAGGGCCTTCATCGATTTCCTGGTTGAACAAATACCGCGTTGAATCGCCATAGCGTCCGATCACCGCACACAAACGCTTGAGGCAACGTCGGTTTGATTGACCAAATTAACCGTCTAGTACAATTTATCTCCACAGGCTGAAATCAGGCCGATTCCAAAAACAATAACCGGAGATATTCACGATGACCCTTATCGTGCTGGTGCTCAACGGCCTGAAAAGGCACCTCTCATGAATCGCAATACAACCATCCTGGCCGGGCTGATCGGCGCTGGCATACAGGCCTCGCGCACCCCGGCATTGCACGAGCGCGAAGGCGACGCGCAGGGTTTGCGTTACCTCTATCGCCTGATCGACCTCGACCAATTGAAGCTGGACAGCGCCGCCCTGCCCGACCTTTTGCTGGCCGCCGAGCGCATGAGCTTCACTGGCCTGAACGTTACATTTCCCTGCAAACAGACGATCATCCCGTTGCTCGACGAACTGTCGCCGGAGGCGCGCGGTATTGGTGCCGTGAACACCGTGGTACTCAAGGATGGCAAACGCATCGGCCACAACACCGACTGCCTGGGTTTCGCTGAAGGTTTGCGGCGCGGCTTGCCGGGCGTTGCCGTGGAGCGTGTCGTCCAGATGGGCGCCGGCGGTGCCGGTGCGGCGGTGGCCCACGCGTTGCTCAGCGAAGGCGTACAACTGCTGAGCGTTTTTGATGTGGACAGCAACCGGGCGCAGAGTCTTGCCGACAACCTCAACCAACATTTTGGGCCAGGGCGCGCAGTGGCAGGGCATGACCTGTCAGGCGCGATGGCCGTGGCCGATGGTCTGGTCAATACCACGCCCATGGGCATGCAGAAACTGCCGGGGACGCCGGTGCCTGTGGCGTTGCTGCGGGCGCAGTTGTGGGTGGCCGAAATCGTTTATTTCCCGCTGGAAACCGAACTGCTGCGTAACGCCCGTGCGTTGGGTTGCCGGACGCTGGACGGGGGGAACATGGCGGTGTTTCAAGCCGTGAAGGCATTCGAATTGTTCAGCGGCGTGGTGCCGAATGCGCAACGGATGCTCGCGCATTTTCAGGACATGAATGGCTGAAATGCATAAAATCCCGACCCCGTAGGAGCCGGCTCGCTGGCGATGGCCGCCTCAAATCGCTATCGTCAGAGCACTCAGGCCTTCAGGTAACGCAGCACCGACTCGCAAATCATCTCGCGATGACGCTGCTTGATCTGTTCATCGGGCAGATCGATCTGGAAAATCTCACCCAGTGTGTGGCGGTTTGACACCCGATAAAAACAGAACGAGGTGATCAGCAGATGTACGTCCAGCGGCTCGAGCCCAGCGCGGAACAGTCCGGCCTCGACACCGCGACGCAGAATCACGCCCAGTGAATCCAGAATCGTGTTGTTCATCGCCTTGATCGCATCGGAACGCTTTACGTATTCGGCGTTGTGGATGTTTTCAATGCTGACGATGCGCACGAAGTCGACATTGCGATCGTGGTGATCGAAGGTGAACTCCACCAACCGCCGAATGGCTTCCAGCGGCGCCAGTTCGGCCAGGTGCAGGCGGTTTTCGGTGTTGCGAATATCGCCGTAGAGTTTCTCCAGCACCTCGACGTACAACTGCTCCTTACTGCCGAAGTAGTAGTAGATCATGCGTTTGGAGGTGTGAATGCGCTCGGCAATCGCATCGACGCGCGCGCCGGAGAGCCCCTGCTGCACGAACTCCACGATGGCTTCCTGAAGGATGTTCTCGCGGGTCTTTTCCGGATTGTTCTTGCGACTCTTGCGAGGCTCGGCGATGGGAGCCTCGGGGGCTGCGGAAAGTTCTGAAATTATCGTCATTGTGGGCCACGGCCATCACTGCACAGGCTGGCGATTATGGGCCGCACTGCACAGTGAAGGAAGCCGCGCAGCCACGCTTTCAACTCATGGTTACGAAATACCTACAACTTGGCCTGGCGGACCGCACCGCTGCGGGATTTGGCCATGGCCGCCAGTCGCACGGCAACATTGGCCGCACCGTAGCCGGCGTAACCGTTCTTGCGCTGGATGATTTCGAAAAAGAAACGACCTTCGAACGGCTCGGTGTACACGTGAAACAATTCGCCGCCCTGTGCATCGCGGTCGTAAAGCACGTTGAAGTAGGCCAGTTCGCTGAGAAATTCATCATCAAAGTCGAAGCGCGCAGCGAGGTCATCGTAATAATTGAGCGGAATGTCCAGCAGCGGTACGCCGGCTTCCTTGGCCCGGCTGACTTCGGCAAAGATGTCATCGCAATCGAACGCGATGTGATGCACGCCGGAGCCGCGATAACTCGACAGCGCATGTGAGATCGCGGTATTGCGGTTTTCGGAAATGTTCAGCGGCAAGCGGATCGAACTGTCCCGGCTGCGCAGTGCACGACTTTTCACCAGGCCGTACGGGTCGGGCAGGACCACTTCGTCGTCGGCTTCGAAATCCAGCAAACTTTTGTAGAACAGTACCCAACTGTCGAGGCTGTCGGCCGGCAGCGCCATGGCCATGTGGTCGATGCGTTTCAGCCCGCCGCCAGCAGTAGCGCCCGGCTGCAGATTGAAATCCGTGCCGTAGACATCGGCGTGCTGATCCACCAGATAGATCAGGCTGCCATCCGGCGCACGCACAGCGGCCAACTCCAGTTCATTGGGGCCGACCAGTCCGCGATATGGCTGACCCTTATAAGCCACCGCCCGCGCCAGCGCGCTGACGCTGTCGGTCACCCGCACCGCCGTTGCGCACAACGATGGGCCATGCGCTTCGAAGAAACTGTGGGCAAACGAATACGGCTCGGAATTGAGGATCAGGTTGATGTCGCCCTGGCGCATCAGGCTCACGCTCTTGGAACGATGTTGCCCGGCTTTGACGAAGCCCAGCCGCTCCAGCCAGTGAGACAGTTTTGCCCCGAGGCTTTCGTCCACGGCGAACTCGAGAAACTCAATGCCGTTGTATTCACTGGCTCTGGGTGTCTCGAACAGAATCTCGGGGTTAATCGTCGGTTTGGCTTCCTGCGCCAGTCGCTCGCGGGTTTTTTCTTCGAGGTACAGCAGCGAACGCAAACCGTCAGCCGCGTTCGCCCGTGGCGGTGCAGCGCGGAAGCCGTCGTTGAAGATTTCCAGCGACAAGGGTCCGGTGTAGCCACTTTTGATGATCGGTGCGAGAAACCCAGGCAGATCGAATTCGCCCTGGCCAGGGAAGCAGCGGAAGTGTCGGCTCCACTCGAGCACATCCATGGCCAGAATCGGCGCGTCGGCCATCTGCACGAAAAAGATCTTGTCGCCGGGAATGTCCGCGATGGCACTCGGATCGCCCTTGAGCGACAGCGTGTGGAAACTGTCCAGCAACACGCCGAGATTGGGATGATCCGCCTGGCGGACGATGTTCCACACCTGCTGCCAGGTATTCACATGCCGGCCCCAGGCCAACGCTTCATAGCCGATTCGCAAGCCGCGCGCAGCGGCGTGTTCGGCCAGCAGGCGCATGTCGTCAACGAGAATCCGTTCATCACCGAGGGCGTCGGCCGAAGCGTTGCTGCAGACCAGCACGAGGTCGGTGCCGAGCTCCTGCATCAGATCGAACTTGCGCTCGGCCCGTTCCAGATTGCGTGAGAGTCGGTCGCGGCGGCAGCCTTCGAAATCCCGGAAGGGCTGAAACAGCGTGATGGCGATCCCGAGATCGGCGCACATCTGCTTAACTTCCCGCGGGCTGCCGTCGTAGTAGAGAAGGTCGTTCTCGAAAATCTCCACCCCGTCGAAACCGGCGGCGGCGATGGCTTCGAGTTTCTCCGGCAAGGTACCGCTCAAGGACACGGTGGCAATGGAACGCTGCATGTTTCGACTCCCGGTGGTGGAGATGAAGGCCTTCACGCTGATGTTCTTCGTAGGAGCACGGCTTGCCCGCGATGGCGATCTCGATGGCGCCATCGCGGGCAAGCCTTGCTCCCACGGGATTGCGTTTTCATGAGAGGAATTATTGGCTGCGGAATTCCACACAGCAATTTAAAGTGTACTACCCAGTTAGTTTTGCGTGCGATTATCGAACACAATGGCCGTTGGCGAATTGACGATTTTTTGTTCACTGCTCACCATCAACCGCACATTGAGTCCGGTCACGAGCAGTGGTCTCAGTGACAACAGACCCAAAACACCACATAAAAATAATCGGTGGCCCACATGACTCCTTCTCAAAGCTCTTCCATGGAGCGTTCCTCCATGACACCTGCCCCAACCGGAATCGGCGACAAAATCCGCGGCGCCATGGCGGTCGGCAAGACCCGCTGGGGCATGCTCGCGCTGGTGTTTTTCGCGACGACCCTGAACTACATCGACCGCGCCGCACTGGGCGTCATGCAACCCATCCTGGCCAAAGAAATGAGCTGGACGGCGATGGACTACGCCAACATCAATTTCTGGTTTCAGGTCGGCTACGCCATCGGCTTCGTTCTGCAAGGACGCTTGATCGACCGCGTCGGCGTCAAGCGCGTGTTCTTTTGCGCCGTACTGCTCTGGAGCCTGGCGACCGGCGCTCACGGGTTGGCGACATCGGCCGTCGGCTTCATGGTTTGCCGCTTCATCCTCGGCCTGACCGAAGCCGCGAATTACCCGGCCTGTGTGAAAACCACACGGCTGTGGTTCCCGGCCGGCGAACGCGCGGTGGCCACCGGCATCTTCAATGCCGGCACCAACGTCGGCGCCATGTTCACACCGATGCTGTTGCCATTGATTCTGCACGTATGGGGCTGGCAGGCGGCGTTCCTGTGCATGGCGTCACTGGGCGGCATCTGGCTACTGTTCTGGGGCTTGAAATACTTCAACCCGGAAGATCATCCAAGCGTCAAACAATCGGAACTGGACTACATCCAGAAGGAAGTCGAACCGGAACAATCCCGCGTGCCGTTCTCGAAAATCCTGCGCATGCGTGGCACCTGGGCCTTCGCCCTTGCCTACTCGCTGACGGCGCCGGTGTTCTGGTTCTACCTGTATTGGTTGCCGCCGTTTCTCAATCAGCAATACAACCTGGGCATTAACGTGACGCAGATGGGTATCCCGCTGATCATTATTTACCTGACGGCCGACTTCGGCAGCGTCGGCGGCGGGATCCTGTCTTCGTTCATGATCGGGCGCGGGATGAACCCGATCAAGGCGCGCTTGCTGTCCATGTTCCTGTTCGCCTGCTGCATCATCGGCGTGGTCATGGCCGCCGGCTCGAGCAACCTCTGGGTGGCGGTTGCCGCCATCTCGCTGGCCATCGGCGCGCATCAGGCCTGGACCGCGAACATCTGGAGCCTGGTGATGGACTACACGCCCAAGCACATGATGAGTACCGTATTCGGTTTCGGCGGCATGTGCGCCGCGATTGGTGGCATGTTCATGACCCAGTTGGTCGGCCATATTCTGACCATCACCAATAACAACTACACCGTGCTGTTCACCATGATTCCAGCGATGTACTTCATCGCGCTGATCTGGATGTACTTCATGGCACCACGCAAGATTCCTACGGTTACCGAGTAAACGCCCTTCCCCCGGCAGGCCTGAATCCAGGCCTGCTTTTTCTTGTCAGCGCCGACTCTGCTGCCAGGCCGCGGCCAGTCCGCTGCAGCAAATCACTGAAATACCGATCACCGTGGTCAACGTCGGCGTGTGCGCAAACAGCATCCACCCCAGCAAACCGGCAAAGATAATCTGGCAATAGCCGAACGGTGCCAGCAATGCCGGCGCCGCATGCCGGAACGCCTGGGTGAGGAACAAATGCGCGGTCATGCCGCACGCTCCGAGCGCCACCATCATGAAACCGTGACCCAGCGTCGGCACCTGCCAGAAGAAAGGCACCAGTGCACTCATCACTAGCGTGTTGCATAGCCCGGCGAAAAAATTACTGGTGGTCGGGCTGTCGATCGCGCTGAGCTTGCGTGTGAGCAACTGGTAGAAGCAGAAAAAAAGCGCCGAGCACAGTGGCAACAGGATCGCCGGGGTGAACAGCTCACCGCCGGGATGGACGATGATCAACACCCCGATAAAGCCGCAGATCACCGCAATCCATTGGCCACGGGTGACATGCTCTCGCAGCAGTGGAACCGACAATGCGGTCACCAGAACCGGCGCAAGGAAGTTGACAGCCGTGGCTTCGGCCAAGGGGATGTATTGCAGGCCGGTGGTGAAAAAAAGACTGGTGCCCAGCAGGCATAAAGCCCTCACCAGCTGCAGCATCGGCCGCTTGGTCCGCAGGACGCGCAAGCCGGATTGCGGCAGGAAGATCCCGGCCATCAGCAAGGTATGAACCACGTAGCGAGCCCAGACCACCATGACAATCGGATAGAAACCCGACAGGTATTTGGAAAACGCGTCGTGACTGGAAAACAGGAAGGTTGCGACAACGATCAGCAAAATCCCTTTGAAGGGTTTGTTTACGCCAGAGAGCGGAGTGCTGAGGGTCATAGGCTTCCCTTGGATTTTGATTCAAACGCTTCGGAGCTAGCGGATTGTCGCGCTGCACGCGTCCGCACATCGATGTGCGCCTTGATTCTGCGGTCTACGCCGCCGCGGTGCAAACGCGTCCGCGCCTGATCGTTGCTGCACAAAACATTTCTGCCAACGGAATTCGATGAGGTATCCGCGTTCAATAGCAGTCAGCATCCATCCCGAATCTGCAACAGTGGCCGGCAACGCCGCAAAAAGCCGGACGACCGGACTGGCGCTGCTCCTACTCACCAGCAACACTCTTCCCACGAATAACTAGAGGATTCCCACATGCTATGGAAAAAAGGCCGACGCAGCGACAACGTGGTTGACGCTCGGGGCGAGGGTGGCGGCGGTGGCGGAATGCGCTTTGGCGGTGGGAAAGGTCTGAGCCTGACGGCGATCGTTCTGATTGTTGGCTTCGGCTTGATCACCGGGCAAGACCCGATGCAGATCCTCGGGCAGCTCACCGGGGAACAATCCGCTCCCACGTCGACGCAGACTCGCCAGGCACCGCCGGCCAATGACGAAGGGGCCGAGTTCGTCCGCTCGATCCTTGGCGATACCGAAGACACCTGGGGCCAGATTTTCCAGCAGGCCGGGCGCCAATACAAAGACCCGACCCTGGTGATGTTCAGCGGTCGGGTCAACTCGGCATGTGGTCTGGCGACATCGGCGACCGGCCCGTTCTATTGCCCGGCAGACCAGAAAGTCTATCTGGACACGAGTTTTTTCCAGGAGATGTCCCAGCGTTTCTCCGCCGCGGGCGACTTCGCTCAGGCCTATGTGATCGCGCATGAAGTCGGACACCACGTGCAGACGTTGCTTGGCGTCTCGGCGAAAATTCAGGCAGCGCGCCAGCAAGGCCAGCAGATGGAAGGCGACGGTGGTTTGTTAGTACGTCAGGAACTGCAGGCCGATTGCCTGGCCGGTGTCTGGGCGCATAACGCGCAACAGCGCCTGAACTGGCTGGAGCCGGGCGACATTGAAGAAGCGCTGAACGCTGCCAACGCCATTGGCGACGACCGCTTGCAACAGCAGGGTCAGGGCCGCGTCGTGCCGGACTCGTTCACCCATGGCACGTCGGCGCAAAGGGTGCGCTGGTTCAAAACCGGATTTGCGCAGGGCCAGGTTGGCCAGTGCGATACCTTTGCGGCGAAAAATCTGTAAATGACCAAGTGGCTGTTGATGTTGCTGTGCGTGTGCTCGACAACGCAGGCTGCCGAGCAAGGGGTTGAGCAGATCAGCCCCGGCCGTCTGCTGTTGAAATCCGGCGAAATGGTCGTGAGCATCGGCCCGGCGCCGGAAAAAATCGGGCGCGTGCTGGTCATCATTCACGGCCGACTGCGCAATGCCGATACCTATCGTCAAAGCGCCGAACGCGCTGCCGAGCAGGCCGGGCAGAGTGCGAATACGTTAGTGATTGCCCCGCAGTTTCTCAATGAAACCGATGTTTCACGCCATCCCGTGGCTGACACCGTGTTGCGCTGGCAAGGCAATGAATGGATGGCTGGAGGCATGTCCACCGCGCCGTTTGCGATGAGTTCCTACGCTGCACTCGACGAAATCATCACCCGCCTGGGCGACCGGCGACAGTTTCCCGATGTGAAGCAAATTGTCATCGTCGGGCATTCCGGTGGTGCTCAGGTGGTTCAGCGGTATGCACTGCTGGGCCACGATCAGCCAGAGCTTCAGGCTGCCGGCGTGCAGATCCGCTTCGTGATTGCCAACCCGTCTTCTTATGCGTACTTCGATGAGCGTCGCCCAGTGGCGTTCAGTCATGCCGGCTGCCCTGACTACAATCGCTGGAAGTACGGGCTGTCAGACTTGCCTGCCTATGCTGAAGGACAAACGCCCAAGCAGCTGGAGGAAAAGTACCCGCAGCGTGAGATTGTTTACCTGCTGGGTCAGCTGGACATCGACCCCAATCATCCGGCTCTGGACAAGCGGTGCGAAGCGCAGGCTCAGGGTCCGAACCGATTGGTTCGGGGGCGCAATTATTTTCAGTATTTGAAGCGGCTGTATCCGCAAGGGTTGCGTCAGCAGCTGATCGAAGTGCCCGGCGTTGGGCATGATGGGGATGGGATGTTTAACTCGCCCGAGGGGCGGAAAGTTATATTCGGGAAGTGAGTTTTTGGCTGGCTGATCTGACGTCTTCGCGAGCAGGCTCGCTCCCACAGGGATTTGAATCAGACGCGCAATCTGCGACTGCTGAGAATCCAATGTGGGAGCGAGCCTGCTCGCGAAAGCCCCTGAGCTGACGCTTTCGCGAGCAGGCTCGCTCCCACAGGGGACTTTAGTCAGGCGAAAAACCGCGCCCGCTGAAGTTCCAAAGTGGGAGCGAGCCTGCTCGCGATGGGGCCATCAAGCCAACAGCATCTGCCTCAGCGCAACACAATCCACCGCATGCCAGTCCGTCAGCTCCGGCCACGGATTATCCGGCAGATTCACCAGCACCGTCCGCGCCCCCGCGGCCCGACCGCAATCCAGATCAAAGCGGTAATCACCGACCATTACCATCTCACCCGCTTGCACCTTCCAGGCTTCAGCCAGCTTCAACAATCCGCCTGGATGCGGCTTCGGCGGAGCTTCGTCGCGACCCAATACATCCTCGACCGCGAAACAGTCGGCCAGGCCGATCGCCTCCAGGGTGACGTGCGCCAGCTCACGGGCATTACGCGTCAAAATGCCCAGACGGTAGCCCCGCCCCGCCAGTTCACGCACCAGTTCCACAGCGCCGGGCGCCGGTTTTGAACCCAGTGCCAGGTCACGCTCGTGTTCCAGCAGCCAGGCATGTTTGGCGGCGGCTTCTTCTGCGGGCAACGCCGCGAGATGGGTCAGGATGTCGTCTTCGGCGGGGATCGCCAATGCGACGCGAATCGCCGCGAAGTCGTGCACGGCAACCGTGAGGGTGCCGTCCATGTCGAACACCCAATGCCGCACATCGGCCAGGCTCATGCCCAATCCTTGCGATGACGAATCAGGCCTTCCTGAGTCACGGAGGCGACCAGTTGCCCGGCGCGATTGAACACACTGCCACGGGTAAATCCTCGGGAGTTGCCGGCCCACGGGCTATCCATCGCGTAGAGCAACCAGTCATCGGCGCGCAGATCTGCATGGAACCACAGCGAATGATCCAGACTGGCGACCTGCATATCTTTCTGCCACACCGACTTGCCATGCGGCTGCATCGACGTGGTCAACAGACCGAAATCCGAGGCGTAGGCCATCAGGTATTTATGCAGCGCCGGGGTATCGGCCAAGGCGCCGTCGGCGCGAAACCAGACGTACTTGACCGGATCGGACGGCTGCGGGTTGTAAGGATCTTTCTCGGTGACCGGACGGAATTCGATCGGCTTCGGGCAGAGAAATTTTTCCCGCATGTGTTCCGGAATCAGGTGCGCACGCTGTTGCATGAGCTCCAGCTCCGATGGCAGATTTTCCGGGCCGACCACCGTCGGCATTTCGGCTTGATGCTCGAAGCCTTTTTCGTCGTACTGGAAGGAGGCGCTGCAGGTGAAAATCGGCTGGCCTTTCTGAATCGCCGTCACCCGGCGCGTGCTGAAACTGCCGCCGTCGCGCACCCGGTCAACCTGATACACCACGGGCAACGCAGAATCACCCGGACGCAGAAAATACCCGTGCATGGAATGCACATGACGCGCTTCTTCAACAGTTTGACTGGCCGCCGACAACGACTGACCAACGACCTGGCCGCCGAATAATTGGCGGAAGCCCAAGTCTTGGCTGCGCCCGCGGAACAGGTTTTCTTCGATCGGTTCCAGGGTCAGCAGGTCGACCAGATCATCCAACACTTGGCTCATTCAGACTCTCCTCACACAACGCAGTGCCGCGCAGTCTTGGCTGCGGCGGTCGATTCGGTTTCTGGCCGTGGCCACATGGGCGCCATTGTAAACGTCCGCGCACGCTTAGCCATGCAAGGTTTGCAGCCATTGTTCACGACTGATGCGATAGAGAATGTGACGACGCAGCGGGTGATCGGCCGGCAATTTGGGGTGCTCGAAGTCGTCGGCCGGGTCGTGGTGCATGCCGATGGCCTGCATGACTTTCTCCGACGGCAGATTGCTTTGCGCGGTGAACGACACCACTTCTTCCAGCGCCATGCGATCGAACCCGCAACGCAGAGCGGTCCACGCCGCCTCACTGGCGTAACCGAGCCCCCAGTGCTCGCGGGCCAGGCGCCAGCCGATTTCGATCGCCGGAGTGAACGGCGCGTTGAAACCGACCACACCCAACCCGGTGAAACCGATGAAGGCGCCGGTGTCTTTGCGCTCCAGTGCCCACAGGCCAAAACCATGCTCGGCAAAATGGCCGCGCACGCGACCGATCAGCGAGGCGCTTTCCAGGCGACTCAAGGGCGCCGGAAAATAGCGCATGACTTGCGGATCGGCGCACATCGCGGCAAACGTCGGCAAATCTTCATCGCGCCACTGGCGCAACAGCAATCGCGCGCTTTCGAGTTGCAGTATCGGCTCCATTATCTTCTCCCCTTCCCGTTTCCCAGGTCCGCCGATCTGCGGCACCGATTACCGAGCCCACCGGTGAATTCTCCCACCCGTTCATGAAGCTGCAAATATAGAACGTTGTATGAATGGCGAGTTGTCTCGCTTAGACCAGCGGCGCCCGGATCACGTTGGACGCAGCAAAGGTTCGGGGAGGAGCGGCCCAAGCGGTGGAACCAGCCATGCAAAATATGCTTGCATCAGGCAACCTGAAAATAAACATTGGGAGATAATCTTCAAGAAGCAAATTTGACTATTTGACTGAGGTGACACCCTTCTACGATGTTGCCCTAAGGGGTTTCAATCTAACTTTAGATTAAATACCATTTGGCTTTCTTCCCCCAAGCTACATATACCGGCGCCGCTTCCGCTCACTACGACACTTGGCAAGAAAGGAACACTCCGGGCACCATCGACCTTGCGTGATCGAATGGGGAATCGCGTACCATGAATGCCCCATGCTGCAGCTCCATTGCAACTTGCTTGTCGAGTCAACGTATGTTTCTGAGAGGCAGGCGCCCCCCCGGGCTCGCGCCATGAATTGCATATTAGTGATGTCGCTTCGCATATTGTCGTAATAGCACTGGCGACACCACGAACCCTTCTTTATGCTCGCTGGGGCAGCTTGCCAGGTGTGGCCTCGGGCGCATCGCCACGTTAACGGGGTGATGCGGTTCAGGTAGTCCGGAGACAGGCATTCGCCACCCCGCACCCGCGCAATAGCTAACAACTCTTCCAGAGTTCCTCGTAACTTAACCTTGGCACAGACCGGGCACCAGCTGCGATGTTTCACGCTGCCGGGAGTAGCTTTCCACCGGTGCCCCTTTGCGCATTCCCACAGCAAGGCCTGGGCGCTGTCGACATAACACTTAGATAAACAGTGTCCCCCACGCTGTATTGCGACTTGCTGCATTTTTTCCAAAGTGTCACGCCGCTCAAGGTGGACGCAGGATGGACACCAACTCCCCTTCCTAATGCTGGCGAACGTCGCCTGCCAACCATGACCCTGATGGCACTGCCAATCCATAAGCACCCGGTTTGATTGGTAGCACGTCGACAGGCAAAGACCGCCGCGAGCAACCGCAACGTTCTGTACATTTTGTAAGGTGTAGCGTCGTTGCAGACGGGCGCACACGGGGCACCAGCTACCCCTGATGATGCGGTAAGGTTCGGCCAACCACTCGTGACCTTCGCAGCAGCGCCACATCAACCGCGCGGAAGAACTGTGCCAAACAGCGGACAGGCAGACTCCACCTCGGCCGTTTGCAAGTTGCTGCATACCTTCAATAGTTTTAATCGGCAATTCAGTCATAGCATCAAATACTTAATGGAACTGCAGTTTAAGCAGCGCCGCTGATCATAAACGCAACATTCTGAAATAAAGACTTCTCCCACGGCAGTAGGAGAAATGTCCTACATCAATTGGGATAAATACATTGTTAGGGTGACGAGCATATAAATGCTCGCTCACTCCAGTTAAGGCTCGAGTAGTGCGCCTCTTTTTATTCGCTTTAAGGATGAGCGTATGTTCTTGCCGGCAAACACTGCGAAATATTTACTGAGCATTCCCACCGTCGACAATGACTTCAAAGTACTGGCGTTCGAGGGCAAAGAAGCAGTCAGCACCTTGTATGCGATCCACGTCGAACTGGTTTCGGACAATCCCAACGTCAATTTGGAGAACTTGCTGAACCAGCCGGCTTTTTTGCAGTTTGGTCGGCTGGGTGAAGGCTTTCACGGTCTGATCGACGACATCGAAGTGGGCGACAGCGGCAAGCGCATGACCCATTACCAGCTGATTTTGCGTCCCCGACTTCATCAGTTGCAGCACCGATATAATCAGCGCGTATACCAGAACCTAACGGTGCCGCAGATCATCGCCAAGGTGTGCAAGGAACACGGCATTCTGGCCGACCAGTTCCGTTTCAGCATTGCTCCCAAGCCTTCAACTCCGCGCGAATACTGCGTCCAGTTTGGCGAAACAGATTTCGATTTTCTGCAACGCATATGCTTTGAAGACGGAATTCATTGGCATCACCAACATACGGCCCATGATCACACCGTAGTGTTTGCCGACAACCAGACGGCCTTTCCCATTCTGCAGCCCACGCGCTATTTGCAGCGCTGTGACCTTGTGAGCGAAGAGCCAGTTGTCAGCCAGTTCCGGGTACGTTTGAGCACCCGCACCAGCCAGGTAGTACGCCGCGCCTACGACCTGAAAAAGCCTGATCCGAGTTCGACTTCCAACGGCGCCGAGCTCGATCCAGTGCCCAGCACTTTGCACAGTGCAGCCAAAAGCGACGCCGATCCGATACTTGAGGACTATCGCTATTCGAACCGTTACAGCACCGGAGCACAAGGCAAGCTGGCATGTCAGATCGCCCTGGAAAGACATCGCGCCGACTATGAGTTAGCCAAGGGCAACAGCGATCAACCGACCTTTCGCTGTGGCCATTTAGTGACGCTGAATGGGCATCCACGCGGTGAATGCAACCAGATGTGGTTGCTGGTCAGCGTCCAGCATGAAGGTCGGCAGCCGCAAGTACTGGAGGAGTCTTTCAGCGGCGAGGACAGCTCCGAAGGTGCCTTAACCCAGGGTTACCGAAACAGCTTCAGCGCTATCCCCAGTGAGACACTCTTTCGTCCCATGGAACCTGCGCCCAAACCCCGCCTCAGCAGCCAGACCGCTCTAGTGACCGGCCCTGCGGGCGAGGAAATCTGGTGTGACGAACACTCGCGCATAAAAATCCAGTTTCACTGGGACAGAGAAGGCGAGCGCAACGAATTCTCGAGTTGCTGGGTGCGAATGGCATCCAGTTGGGCGGGCGAAGGTTTTGGCCATGTGGTCATTCCTCGTATCGGCATGGAAGTGCTGGTCAATTTTATCGGAGGCGATCCCGAGCAGCCACTGGTGACCGGCTGCGTACCGAACCAGCACACCCCCGTGCCCTATCCCCTGCCCGCCAACAAAACCCGCAGTGTGTTCAAGACCCGCAGCAGCCTGGGTGGCAATGGCTCCAACGAGCTTCGCATCGAAGACAAAAAGGGCGCGGAAGAAATTTACATCCACGCGCAAAGAGACCAGAACATCAAAGTCGAGCACGACGAAACACATTGGGTTGGACGCGATCGCAGCAAAACCATAGACCGTCACCAGCGCGATCATATCCAGCGCAACTGGTCGATCAATGTCGATTGTTTCAAAACCGAAACCATTAGCCTGGCATCACTGCAAAACGTCGGGCTGGCGAAGATGCTGAACATCGGCACCGTGTACAGCCAGAACGTTGGGCTACACATGAACACCCTGGTGGGCATCAACCAGAGTACTCAGGTCGGTCGCAGCCAGAGCACGGTGATTGGCACCGCGTACAGCCTTAAGGTCGGTGATGGCACTGTGGAAAGTGCAACACCGCCCGAGGGTGAAGAACCCGCGCCGAAAGCCAAAGGGCCAGGGTCAAGCCTGAAGCTGGACAGCGAAAGCATCACCCTACAGGTCGGTCGCTCGAAAATCGTGGTTACTGATGCAGGCATCTACCTCGACAGCCCGGACATCCACTTGGTGGCGGGCAACACCGTCAACGCCGATGCGCCCAAAGATGTGCACCTCAACAGTGGAACCGCACAGCCGGCGCCGAACTTGCCGGTGGACGCCGAAACCACTCAACTCAAAGGCCTGGATATAACCGACGCCATGCCGCTGCTGATCGAGGGTAGCTGGAAATGAGTGCCGTCAAACTCGAAAACCACACCGGCTTACCGCACCTGTTGTATGAAAAAACCACGCCTGACGGAGTACCAATGGATATTTTGGTCATTCGCGGCACTTTTGACTTTGCCCCTGAGCAACCGATGACGTTGAGTGAGTTGCAGAGCGAAATTGTCTGGGGTGATCGTTTCGGAGGGCCGGCGGCCAACTTCCCTTTGCAAGCGGTGATCGTCGAGGAAGGCGATCTCGTCTTGGGCAAGCCGGGTACCGATGTGTTGCTGCAGGGTAGCTTGCGCTCCCCTGAAGGTCATTGGCGGCCGAGTTGGCTGGCCGAGGTGCACGTCGGTCCGGTGCGAAAAACCTTGCGAGTTTGCGGCCCGCGCACCCTGACCAAAGGGTTTTTGGGCTGGACACTGAGCGAGCCTGAGAAGGTTGAGAAAGTCGCCCTGAGTTATCGGCTGGCGTTTGGCGGCTGCGTTTACGACCCCGAGCCCGACCTGGCACAAATCCCCAACGTCAGTTATCCGAACAATCCCGCCGGTTGTGGCTGGCTGCCGAACAGCATTGAGCTGAACATTTTTGAGGCGTCTGTACGCGAGCGCGTCGAGGCGCAAGTTGCGCAAATTGTCACCTTGCCTGCGCCGCAAATCGAAGATCCATTAAATCCTTACAGTGATCCCACCCAACGTTTGCAGCCTGTAGGCCTGACGCCAATCCCCCGCTGGTGGCAACCCCGATCGACCTTTCAGGGCACATTGGACGCGCGCTGGATGGCTGAACGTTACCCACGGCTGCCCGAGGATTTCGATCCACGTTTTTACCAGAGCGCTCCGACCGATCAGGTCGCAACCCCTTTTCTGATCGGCGACGAGCCAGTGCATCTGAAAGGTTGCCTGAGGGAAGGCGAATACCGAATGCGGCTGCCCGGCGTTGCTCCTCTGTTGGTTTGTGAAAGCACGGACGGTCAGTACCACGTCAGCGTGCCCGTGCTCGACACCGTACGCCTGGATCTGGATCAGCGGCAGGCGTTTTTGCTGTGGCGCCTGCCGGTGACTGCAGGCATCAGCAAAATAACCATGGCGCTGGTCGGCACCGACGCCTTGCCATGTAAGGCATCAGCATGACCGACAAACTGACGATTTCCGGCAACGTCAACGACGCAATGGCGGAAAAACGCTGGACGGATGAGCACAGGCTTAGTGAGTTGCAACAACTTAAAGCCGAAGTGGATGCACACCGGGCCTCAGCGACCCAGGTCACGGCCGCCGCAACCTTGCCGATTGATACTGTCGCGGTGCCGGCTGCCACAGGCGGCACCGCGCATCACGCCGCCCATGACAGCACGGAATGGAAAGCGGTTTGCAGCCTGCCGGATTTCTGTCTGGTGGGAGGAGTGGTGACGGCGTTCGACTCATTCGCGACGCTGGACAAACCACTGCTGGCCGCCAGTGACGTTAAAGTCCGCGGTACCAAAGCCTATCGACAGGGCGATATGTTCAGTCAGGTGCAGGCCAATGCGGGAGCTCATGTCGTCGCTGGCACTTCGTTGGGTACGGGCAACGTCAAATTGCTGGAGGGTCATCACAACGTCAAAGTCAACGGCCTGCCGCTTGCCCGGCATGACAGCGCCTGCCTGATCAACTGCAACCCGGCAGGGGTAGGCGGTACCTTGGGCAGAATCATGACGGCGATTCGGCAGGCCGTGCCCGTCACCAGCGAGGCCAGCAACCCCGATGCTCCTCCAGGAGAACGCACCAGCGCCCGCCTGGAAGAGTTGGAGGCGGAGCGCGAAGCGTTGAAGCAGCGACAACTCAACATCGATGACCTGGACAAGTACGTCGACTTCGATGGGCTGAATAAGGCAGCGGACGAGGGCATCGCGGGTATCGAGCAAGGCGGGGTGCTGCGCTCGCTCGGCGCCCTATCGCTTGTCGGCGATTTTATTCCCGGCGCGGCAGACGCCGATGCCCAGGTCACTCGTGGCTTGGCCGGGTTTGTCAAAGACATCGGAACCGGTTTGGGTGAACTGGCCTACACCGGCATCAAGCATGCCGCCAAGAATGTTCAGCGCCACTCCCCGGACGGGATCAGAGGTCACGCGCTGGACGCACAGATCCTCGCGGAGAACATGCGCCTGGGTAACATCACGCCGGGCACGGTGGGCGGAGGTGCCTGGCGCGGCGTCAAGGCTGTGGGCTCGGAATTGGTCAGGCCCGTGACTCAAGCCTGGAACAAAGGCAATTACATCGAAGCGGTGACCCGGGCCACAGCGGAGATTCTTTCTCTGCCGGCGGTGCCCTTCAAAGCAGGAAAAATGGCAGAGGCCGCAAAAGCGGCAAATGCATTGAAGAGCGCAGGCCGCAGCGAAGTCCTCGCCCATGCCGGCGATGGCGTACACGTCAAACCTAACGGTGCGCCCCATGGAAGCGCGGAAGACGTAAAAACCGGCAACGCCTCCGACAGTGGTAAAAACTGTGAACCTGGCAAGTGTGGGCTGGCAGGCGAGCCCGTAGACGTCGCCACTGGCGATTACCTGCAAATCTGGCCAGTGCTGGACATCCCCGGCAGCATACCCTTGAAGCTTTCCCGTCTGTACCGTTCGCGCGCCAGTTTTCGCGGGCTATTCGGCTATCGGTGGATCGACGAGTGGTCCCAGTATCTGAAACTCACCCGGGGCGGTATTACTTTCCACTGCGCCGATGGCACCACCCTTGATTACGACACACCGAATGATGAGGTCCTGGCTCACAATCGACGCAACGGACGTTACCTGCTCAGCGGCCAGCGCAGCGGTACCTTGTGCCTGTACGACCGAAAAACCGGACAAACGCTCAGCTTTGCAGATGGGCTTAGCGACATTCGTGCCTTGAGCGGTATTGAAGACGGCAACGGCAACGCCATTCGCTTTATCTACAACACCCAGCAGCAGTTGCAGCGGATCGTGCACAGCGACGGTTATCAGTTGCAGATCAGCCTGACGGCGGCGGGCCACCTGCTGGACGTCACTCTCATCGATGGTGAGCAGGATCCACGTCGACTCTTGAGTTGCCGCTATGAGCAACAGAGCATGCTGGTCGAGTGTGCCAGCCATCAGTTCGGCACTCTGTACCACGCTTATAACGATCACAGCCACATGACCGAGTGGCACGACACCGCCAAGACCCATTTTCATATCGTCTACGACGTCAAGGGCCGGGTGGTTCAAACCCACACCGACAGCGGCTATTACAGTGACCGTTTCGAATACCACGATGCCAACCGGTGCACCGATTACCACGACGCCGAAGGCGGCAGCAGCCGTTTCTATTACAACGAAGACTTTCTAGTTGTATGCGAGGTCGATGCCCTGGGCAACCAGTGGCTGACCGAGTGGGACGAGCACACCAATAAGGTCTCCACCACCGACCCACTGGGCCGTACCAGCACGTGCCGCTACAGCGATTTCGGCGAAGTGCTGGCCCAAATCAATCCCGACGGCAGCCGGGACACCTTCGACTACAACGCTCATGGCCTGCTAAGTCGGTACCTCGCCGCCGACGGCACCACTTGGCAGATGGATTACGACGAACGGGGCAATCTGGTTGCCCTGAAAGACCCGTATGATCGCACCACCACCTACCAGCGCGGAGACCATGGCGAACTGCTGAGCCAGACCTGGCCGGAAGGCACCCAAACCCTTTACCGGTACGACGCCAGGCTGCGCCTGTGTGGGATCGAACAACCCGACGGCCGGATCACTCACGTACAACTCGACACCCTGGGCCGTCCATTGCACCGACAAGATGCCCTCGGTCAAATCACCTGTTACACCTACCAGCGCGAGCACGCTCATCCGCGCGGCTCACTTAGTCGTGTGACCCTGGCCGACGGCACCGAGCAACACTGGACGTACGACAGTGAATACCGCCTCGCCAGCTTCATCGATGGCGAAGGTCACCGCACCCGCTACGGCTATGGCGCGTTCGACCTGCTGGAAACACTCACCTACCCCGGCGGGCAAAGCCTGAGCCTGGGTTACGACAAACTCACCCGCTTGACCCGCCTGACCAATGGCGTCGGTGATGTTTACCAATACACCTACGACAAGGCCGGGCGCCTGATATCCGAGCGTGACTTCGCCGGCACCCTCACCCGCTACAGCTACAACGCCGCCGGTTGGCTCACGGAAAAACTCTGCGCCGACGGCGCCCGCGTGCTCTATCACTACGACACCGCCAGTGCGCGGCTGCTGACAATCGATCACCAGCAGACCAATGGCGAACCCGGCGAACAGACCGTGTTCAGCTACAACACCGTCGGACACTTGATCGGCGTCAGCAATCCCGATACCTCCATTGAGTACCAACGCGACGCCGTAGGTCGCCTGCTCAGCGAGCGCATCAACGGACGCCTGATCGAGCATCGCTTTGACCCCGACAGCGGCTTGCCCATTGGCCAACACGCTGGCGCCATCGAAGAGCAAGCCAATGCCCAGGAAGCCTTTGCCGCGTTGCCCGCCGTGCATTGGCAACACGACCGCAACGGTAACCTGGCGCAACTGCTGATCGGCGAACGTGCACCTTTGCAAATCAGCCGCGACGCCCTGGGCCGTGAAGTCCTGCGCAACAGCGCGGCCGGCTTCCATCTGCAACAACAGTACAACCGGGTCGGTTTGCTGACCGAGCAGCGAGCAGGAGGACAAGCGACCTCTTTTGTCGAGCGCCACTACCGCTACGACAAAGCCTTCAAACCCATCCAGATCAACGACAACCGCTGGGGCCAGAGCCAATATCGCTACAACGCCAACCAACAACTGATCGCCGCCCACCTTGGCCAGGCCGAACCGCAGCAATGGAGCTACGACAACGCTCTCAACCTGATCAGCGAAGCCAGCGTCCTCCACGCCAAAGGCATGGGCGTTCGGGCCGAGCAAAAGGGCGGACGCGTGGTGCGTTCCGGAGCCAACACTTATCGCTATGACCCCTGCGGCCGGCTGATCGAAAAAATCGTCCTGCGCCACGGCTTCCGCCCTCAGCGCTGGCAATACCGCTGGAACAGCGACAACCGCCTCACGGACCTCTACACCCCCAACGACGAACACTGGCGCTACCGCTACGACGCCTTCGGCCGGCGCACCCGCAAGTTCAACGTCAGCCGCAGCAACGCCCCCAGCAACGTCTACGCCCACAGCGAAAAACACATTGTCGGCGAGGAATACCTGTGGAACGGCGAGCAACTACTCGAAGCCGCCCCGCTCTACGCGGATGGCACTGTCGCGTTCGAACACGCCACCCGCTGGACATACGCCCCGGGCGGCATCACGCCGTTAGCGCAACAACAGGGTGAAAGACTCTGGTACATCGTCACCGACCACCTCGGCACCCCGCGCGAATTGCTCGACGAAAGCGGCCAACTGGTCTGGAGCAACAGCCCCAACGTGTGGGGCCAGGCGCGGCTATGGAAAGCGGCGAATGACGAATTCGCCAGCAGCAATGTGGTACCCATCAACAAAACCACCTGCCCGCTTCGATTCCCCGGCCAGTACTACGACGAAGAAAGCGGACTGCACTACAATCGGCATCGGTACTATGATCCGGATACAGCGCAGTACCTGAGCCCGGATCCGCTGGGGCTGGGCGGAGGGGTCAGGCCTCAGGGGTATGTGGATAATCCGTTGAGTTGGGTTGATCCGCTGGGGTTGGCCAGTTGTGAGGGACTGAGACCCGAACCTGGCTATGAAAGAGGCAAAACACATGGAATCAATTGGCAAGAATCAGATGCGATAAAACGAGCACAGGAAACAGGGAATCCTCAAGGTAAATGGGGAAACAAAAATGATTTAACCTACGCTGGACAACAAGCAGCAAAGTTGCCGGCTGGGCCAAACGGCACGAAAGGCTCGTTTTTTGATATCCCAATAAATCCTGACCATAAATCGGTAATCTATAATCCTGATGGCTCTAAAAGTGCTCCCGATATGATTAGAATCAGGAACAATGGCAATGGCTCATTTCACGGCTTCCCCATAAACTCAAGATCTGCCGGCCCAATTTTTAACTAAGAGTAAAGCTGATATGTTTAAATTGGAAATTATCAGAGATACGCCTTTAGGAAAAAAAAATAATGAAGACACGTCTGTTTCAGAAGCGATCTTCTCTACTTATCTAGAGTATAAAACAGACATATTATTACATTGGAACGATTTGACTTTATGTCTAAGCAGAAGGGGCGACATTAGCGAAATCTACAGTGACGTTGTTGATGTATTGATTGAATTAGAGAAAAGGACTGAATCTTTCTTCATGGCATTTTTATCAAGCTCGTTTACCGCTTACTGGGATTTCAAAATCACTGACTCAGACTTAGTAATTGTGAGCGCCAAATGGATTGATGTTGTTTATCTAGACAAGGAAAAATCCAATATTAAAAAATCAACCATGACAATTTCAATATCTGACTTCACGGAGCAATGGAATTCAATATTAAAAATAATAAAAAAAGATCTTGTTTTTTTGGGCTACAACGACAAACTTGATGGCTTTGGCTTTTTGAAAAACTTGAACTAAGTATAACGCGCATTTTTAATGAGCGATGAGTCATTTCCCACTTGCTCACTTTCCTTAACTGCCTCTTTGCCTAATAAAAAATATTTCATAAACTATGCATAGTAAACACTGCGCCGATGACTTCGCCGTCTTCAGATACGTTACCCGTTTGATCTAAGACCCTGGGGCGGTATCACGCAAGCAATGCGACAACCTTTGGTACATCGTCACCGACCACCTCGGCACCCCGCTCGAATTACTCGACGAAAGCGGCCAACTGGCCTGGAGCAACAGCCCCAACATATGGGGCCAGGCGAGGTTGTGGAAAGCGGCGAATGACGAATTCGCCAGCAGCAATGTGGTACCCATCAACAAAACCACCTGCCCGCTTCGATTCCCCGGCCAGTACTACGACGAAGAAAGCGGACTGCACTACAATCGGCATCGGTACTATGATCCCGAGACGGCACAGTACCTGAGCCCGGATCCGCTGGGGCTGGGCGGAGGGGTCAGGCCTCAGGGGTATGTGGATAATCCCAACTGCTGGATCGATCCAAGCGGATTGTCAGATGAAAATATTTTCATCCATTATACGAATCAGTCTGGGTTTGAAAACATTATGAAAACTGGTGTTCTGGAACCCAACACCAAAGGCAAAGTTTACATCTCAAATGTATTGATGTCACCGAAAGATGTTATGCGAGACATTCTTATCAATGACCCCATGCACTCAGGAAAAGGAGACTACTCAATAATATTTAAAGCTGATGCCGCACAATTGAGCAATATTGTAAAAAGCTCGGAGCTCGAATACATCCACTCAGGGCGATTAAAGATAGGGGAAATACTGCATGCCGGAAAAAACCCCTATAGCGCTTTTTCCCATATTTCGTACGAACAGCGTCTAAAATTAACCCAAGAGCAAATCGACACTAGAGGTAAGAACTGTGGTTGATCAATCAGATCATGAGGAACGAGAACTACGCCTAAACCAAGGAGAAATCAGCGCTTTGAAGAAAGCAATAATGTATTTAAAGTTTTCTTGCGAGGATACCGAGTCTTTGCTTTACGCTGGAAGCCCTTTTATCAACAGCGCGCTAACAAAACTCCTTGATGTAGACGATTTAGGGGCCCAAGCCCGAGAATTCTACAAAAAACACCATGAACCCAATGAGTTATTTGCCTTATCAAAGATAGAAAAACTAGAGAAAGAAACGGGCAAACCGATTGACACAGTAACGAAACAGGAGGCCTTTAAAGAGTGCATATTCCCATTCCCTACAAGTGAAAAATAGGAGACGAATAGTGCCGCCTTCGGTCGGCGCCCCCGCAGTTCAACGTGAACCGCAGCAACACCCGCCATAACGTCTACGCCCACAGCGAAACATCTTCTGCGAGGATTACCTGTGCAACGCCGAACAACTGCTCGAAGCAGTCCCCATCTACGCGGACGGCACCTTCGTTTCGAATGCGCCAACGGCTCATATGCTAGGGGCGTCAAGAGCCTGTCTTAGGGCTATAAATAATGTTTTCAAGCTCGGAGGTCTGAAGCTGGAGGGTATCACTCACTAAATGACCGAATCAGGCGTTGAGCAATTAGTTTGTTCGCCTCACATGTCTCGCCGTATGAGACCGGTGTGCCCCCGTCTAGATCGCTGGTAGGATCCTTCACTCATTCCTACCCGCTGCCCCCTATAAAAATCATGCCATTGCCGCTGATCTACCACGAAGACTACAGCCCCGAGTTCCCGGCCGATCACCGCTTCCCCATGGACAAGTTTCGCTTGCTGCGCGATCACCTGGTGGACAGCGGCCTGACCTGCGACGCCGACCTGCTGCGTCCGCAGCTGTGCCCGCCAGAGATTCTCGCCCTTGCTCATGACCCTGCGTATATCGAACGCTATATGAGCGGCGAGTTGTCTCGCGAAGACCAGCGGCGTCTCGGCCTGCCCTGGAGCGAAGCGCTGGCGCGGCGAACGGTGCGGGCGGTCGGCGGTTCGCTGCTGGCAGCGGAGCAAGCGCTGGAACATGGCCTGGCCTGTCATTTGGCCGGCGGCACGCATCATGCGCATTACGATCATCCGGCAGGTTTTTGCATCTTCAATGATCTGGCGGTGATCAGCCATTTCCTGCTGGAGAGCGGCCGAGTAAATCGGGTGCTGATCTTCGATTGCGATGTGCATCAGGGCGACGGCACGGCGAGAATCCTGCACAACACGCCGGAAGCGGTCACCGTTTCCCTGCACTGCGAAAAGAATTTTCCTGCACGCAAGGCCAACAGTGACTGGGACATTCCCTTGCCGATGGGAATGGGTGATGCCGATTATCTGAAGGTCGTCGACGATGCGCTCAATTATTTATTGCCGCTCTATCAGCCGGACCTGGTGTTGTACGACGCCGGTGTCGACGTGCATAAGGATGACGCGCTCGGTTACCTGAATCTGACCGACGAAGGTGTGGCAGCGCGTGATGAAAGCGTGATGCGCCATTGTCTTGGTCGGGATATTCCACTGGTCGGGGTGATTGGTGGCGGTTACAGCAAGGACCGCAAAGCGCTGGCGCGGCGGCATGGCATCCTTCATCACAGCGCGCAAAGGGTGTGGAATTCATCAGGTTGTCACTGAGCTGTGGATTGTTTATGCACAATCGCTGTGGAACTGCCTGTGGATAACCTGAGTGGAAAGGTCTGCAGGCCGTGCGAGGTATAGGCTGCAGAGCTGTGGTTGTTTTTTAACCACCTCTGAAACCAACATCGATCAAATGTGTGAGCGGACGTGGGCTGCTAGAATGCGCGGCTTAATTCTGTCAGACCCAAGCCCCTAACATGACTCAGCCCTCGACCTCCATCCCCCCTCACGTCGCCATCATCGGCGGCGGCCCCGCCGGCCTGATGGCCGCTGAAGTGTTGAGCCAGGCCGGGATCAAGGTCGACCTGTACGACGGCATGCCTTCGGTCGGGCGCAAATTTCTGCTCGCCGGCGTCGGCGGCATGAACATCACTCACTCCGAAGCCTACCCGGCATTTCTCTCGCGCTATGCCGAACGCGCACCGCAGATTGCCCCGCTGCTTCGTTCATTCGGCGCCGACGCACTGTGCCAATGGATTCATGAGCTGGGTATCGAGACCTTTGTCGGCAGTTCCGGCCGGGTATTTCCCACTGACATGAAAGCAGCGCCGCTATTACGTGCCTGGCTCAAACGCCTGCGCGACAACGGCGTAGTTATCCACACCCGGCACCGTTGGCTGGGCTGGAATTCAGAGGGCAAACTTGAGGTATCCAGCCGGGAAGGTCAGAAAACCCTGTCGCCAGATGCAACGTTGCTGGCCCTCGGTGGCGGCAGCTGGTCGCGCCTCGGTTCCGACGGTGCGTGGATGCTGGCATTGGAGAACCAGGGCGTAGGACTGGCGCCGCTGCAACCGAGTAATTGTGGCTTCGAGGTGCAGGTATGGAGCGAACTGATGGTCAGCAAATTCGCCGGCGCCCCGCTAAAAAATATCGCGATCGGGCTCAATGACGACATTCCTCGGCTTGGGGAATGCGTGATCACGGCGACCGGGATTGAAGGCAGCTTGATCTACGCCCTGTCGGCACCGATTCGTGAAGCCATCAACGTGCATGGCAGCGCGACAATCCATATTGATCTGCTGCCCGGCCGGCCTGTGGATAAAATTCAAGCAGCTCTGAGCAAACCGCGCGGCTCGCGCTCCGTGTCAAAACACCTGCACAGTCAGTTGGGAATTGATGGCGTGAAAGCCGCCTTGCTGCGTGAACTGACCCCGGCATCCAGCTTCGCCGATCCGGCGTTGCTGGCCCGGGCGATCAAGGCACTGCCCCTGACGTTAGTGAAAGCTCGCCCGCTGGATGAAGCCATCAGCAGCGCCGGCGGTGTGTTGTTCGAGTCGATGGATGAGCGTTTGATGCTCAAGCAACTGCCCGGCGTGTTCTGCGCAGGGGAAATGCTGGATTGGGAAGCGCCGACCGGTGGCTATCTGCTGACCGCGTGTTTCGCCAGTGGGCGGGCGGCGGGGATGGGGATGGTGGAGTGGATGCAGAGCAAAGGCTGAAGCCCGAGGAACGCCCTTTCGCGAGCAGGCTCGCTCCCACATTCGACCGAGTGCTTTCAGAAAAAGCGCGGTTAATGTGGGGGTGAGCTTGCCCCGGGCGGCGTTCTGACGATGGCGTCCTGACTGGCGCCGCCGCTATTCAGGGCTTCTTCTTACGCGGGCCAGTATTAAACACCGGCACTTTGCGCACAGGCTTGATCGAAGGTTCCGGCGCCGAAGCGTCACCACTCTCCACCCACTTGCCCAGATTGCGCTTACCGCCACCCGAGGTTTTCGGCTTCTTGGGTTTCTTCGGCTTCTTCACCACCTGACCGCTGGCGTCGGTATCCGGCACCCGGTGCTCAGGCTCGAAGTCATGCTCCATCTGCCGGGGCAACGTCTGACGGGTCAGCGTCTCGATGGCTGACAGCAAATTCACTTCATCTGCGCACACCAGCGAAATGGCCTGCCCGGTCGCCCCCGCTCGGCCCGTACGGCCGATGCGGTGAATGTAGTCTTCCGCGACGATCGGCAGATCAAAGTTGACCACCAGTGGCAAATCTTCGATATCCAGACCACGGGCCGCGACGTCGGTCGCCACCAGAATCTGCACTTCGCTGGCCTTGAAGCGGTCCAGCGCACGCTGACGGGTCGCCTGCGGTTTGTCACCGTGGATGCCATCGGCGTTAACGCCCAGGCCCTGCAGTTTTTCCACCAGTGCGTCGACACCATTACGGGTCTTGGCGAAAACCAGCACCTGCTTCCATTTGCCCTTGCGCAGCAGATGAATGAACAGCTCCGGCTTGCGCTTCTTGTCCACCACCACAACCCATTGCTTGACGGTGCTGGCGGCAACGTTGCGCGGGCTGACTTCGATGCTCAGCGGATCGTTGAGCATTTGCCCGGCCAGCAAACGGATGGCGTCGGAGAAGGTCGCGGAGAACAACAGCGTCTGACGCTGCTTCGGCAGCACGCGGTAAATGTTGCCCAACTCCTCGGAAAAACCCAGATCGAGCATGCGGTCGGCTTCGTCAAGAATCAGGGTTTGCAGCTGATTGAACTTGAGAGCCTTCTGGCGATACAGGTCGAGCAAACGACCCGGGGTCGCCACCAGCACGTCGACACCTTTACGCAGTTTCATCATCTGCGGGTTGATGCTGACGCCGCCGTACACGGCGTACGTGCTCAGCGGCAGGTTCTCGGCGTATTGGCGAACGGCTTCGTGAACCTGTTCCGCCAGTTCGCGGGTCGGCACCAGAATCAATGCGCGCACTGAGTTGGAGGCCACTGTCGGCCCTTCCATGGCCAGCAACTGCAAGAGCGGCAGGGCGAAACCGGCGGTCTTGCCGGTGCCGGTCTGGGCCGCGGCCATCAGGTCGCGACCGGCCAGCACCGCTGGAATGGCTTGCGCCTGAACCGGCGTCGGGGTCTGGTAGCCGAGCGTCTCGAGGGAGCGCAGCAAGGGTTCGATCAGGCCAAGGGTGGCGAAAGTCATGGGTTTACCGTAGGAAAATTCAGCGCGGGTGCCACAAGTGGGTGCCACAAGTGGGTGCAAACAAGTGTGCAATGGCGCGCAGTTTACCCTAATTCACGCTCGATTCTGTCGGCACCACGGTAGCCGGTTTTTGCGCAGGTCGGCGCCATTGCGGCAAGCCGATCAAGACCACGGCGCTGATGATCACCAGCATGGCCAATGCTTCCTCGATGCCGATGGTTTCGCCGACAAACACAATCCCCAGCAAAACGGCGACGGCCGGATTGACGTAGGCATAACTGGTGGCCGCCGCCGGACGCACGTTTTTCAGCAGGTACATGTAGGCGTTGAAGGCAATGATCGAACCGAAAAAGGTCAGGTAAGCCAGGGCTGCCCAGCCCTCGATCGGTGGCAGCGCCTCCATGTGTTCCCCGCTCAGCGCGCTGCCGATCAACAGCGCCACGCCGCCGACCAGCATTTCCACGGCGCTGGCCATTGCGCCCTGCGGCAATGGCAAGTGTTTGCTCCACACCGAACCGAACGCCCACGCCGCAGCGGCGAAAATCAGCAAGGCGGCGCCCAGCGGGCTCGACTGCAGATTGGAGCCGAGGTTGAGCATGCCAATGCCGATCAGCCCGAGCGCAATCCCGGCCCATTCAAGACGGGTATTGCGCGCGCCCCAGAAATAGCCGAAGAGCAAAGTGAACAGTGGCACTGTCGCCACCGCCAGCGCCGCGACGCCCGAGGCCACGCCGGTGTGTTCAGCGACACTCACTGCACCGTTACCGCAGGTCAGCAACAAAATCCCGATGATCCCCGCTGCTTTCCACTGCGCCCACGTCGGCGCCGGAGCTCCGCGCCAGCGCAGGTAGGCGTACATCAAGGTCCCGGCGATCACGAAGCGCACGCCGGCGAGCAACAACGGTGGCCAGTATTCCACGCCGATACGGATCACCAGGTAGGTCGAGCCCCAAATCACGTACAGCGCAAAAAAGGCAGCGATCAGCGGCAAGGGAAAGCGACGTGGGCCAGGCATGGGGAAGCTCGCAGGCAGGACAATTGAACGACTATTCTAAAAAGGCCAACTGCGAAAAATAAGTTACAAAACCTGTTTATAGCGACGGTACACTTTTCAAAACATGGAGATTACCGCTATAAACCGTGCTTTCGAAAGTCAGTCATTTTTCAGGAATTCGACCATGGACAAATACGACCGCATGCTCCTCGGCGCTCTGCTGGAAAACGGTCGTGCGTCCTACGCCGAACTCGCGCGCAAGGTGAACCTGTCCGCCCCGGCCGTGGCCGAACGCGTGGCGAAGCTCGAAGCGTGCGGGGTGATCACCGGGTATCAGGCGAAAGTCGACATGGCCAAGCTGGGATTGCCGATTCAATGCGTCATCGAGTTGCGCCTGAATCAGCACGGCAATCAGAAAGCCTACGACGACCTGATCAAGATTCCGCAGTTGACCGAGTGCCATCGGGTCACGGGCGACCCTTGCGTGATCATGCAGGCAGCAGTGGGTTCGATGCCGGAGCTGGAGGCGTTGATCAACCGGATCGCCAAATTCGGCTTCAGCAAGACCTCGATTGTGTTGTCGAGCGCGATAGAGAAGCGCGTGCCGTTGGGGCAGCTGGAAGGGAACGGGAAAATTTGAATACGGCACGCCCCCTGTAGGAGCCGGCTTGCTGGCGATTGCGCTTCATCATTCAACACTGATGCCGACTGACAAACCGCCATCGCCGGCAAGCCGGCTCCTACAGGGTTTTGTGGTTTTATCAGAACCCGCGATGGCGCTTGAGGTGGTCGGTGATTTTCGCTGCCGGCACCTTCTGCAGGCTCACCAGCAGATCGTGCGATAACTCGCGCAAGCCGTGCGTCTGCCGCAGTTCTTGCGCCAGATGCGCCGTCAGGTTGGCGGCCATTTCGGCATCGGCCATGGCCCGGTGAGCCTTGCCGGTGTGGGGTAACCGCGCGAAGGTCGTCAGGGTGCCGAGTTTGTGGTTCGGCGCCGCCGGCATCAGGCGACGGGCCAGCAGCAGCGAGCAGGCGAAGTTCTGCAATCGCGTGCGTTTGATTCGGCCCAACTCGAAATCCCAGAACTTCTGGTCGAATGCGGCATTGTGCGCGAGCAACGGCGTGCAGCCGACGAATTCGTTGACCTCGTTCATCACCCGCTCGGCCGGAGGCGCGGTGCGCAGCATGGCGTTGCTGATGCCGGTGAGTTGTTCGATGAAGGCCGGTACGCGCACGCCCGCGTTCATCAGGCTCTGGTAACGCTCAACGATACGCCCCTGTTCGAGGATCACCACGGCAATTTCCGTGGCCCGGCAACTGCTGCTCGGAGAGATCCCGGTGGTTTCAAAGTCGATGACTGCTATGCGTTCCAAACCTGTTTCAACTCCGAAAAAATCAATTTTTGAGCAGCAATGCGCCTTCGATCGGCACATAGCGGCTGGCAGCACGGATCAGCGAATTGGCGGTCAGCCCCGGCACGCCGTACGCCACCGCTTGCACCCCGTGCTTGGCGATGATGCGCTCCAGCAGCATGTCGAAATCACCGTCGCCAGACGCGAGCACCACTTCGTCGACGTGGTCGGCGGCGTCCATTATATCGAGCGTGATACCCACATCCCAGTCGCCCTTGGCCGAGCCGTCGCTGCGCTGGATGTAAGGCTTGAGCTTCACGGTAAAACCGAGATTGCGCAGGATCTGCTGAAACTGCTGCTGTTTGCTGTCGCCACGATCAATGGCGTAGGCATACGCCTCGACGATCTGCCCTTGCTTGCTGATGTCAGCCCACAACGCGGCGTAGTTGAAATGGCAACCATAGGCTTGTCGCACGGTGTAATAGAGGTTTTGCACATCGGCGAACACTGCAATTTTTTTCACCGGAGTTCCTCATTGCGCACAGACGCGCGGGCAGAATCAGGCGCCAGGCCCGAAAAGTTGCCCAGTATGCCAGCCTGAAGGAATGTTCCGCGAATAATCGGTCCGGAGCGTCGCAGCGCCCCGGACGAATGGCGCGTCAGACGAAGGAATCGTCGTCACCACCAAAGAACGATGAGCTGTCATCGCTGTAATCGGCGTCGGTGAACCCGCCTTGATCGGCGGCGTTGTCGGCCACCCGCTGGTCATCGCCCCAACCATTGCTGCCGTCAGCCTGGTCGTTGACCTGCGCCGGCTCTTCCTTGATCACTTCGACCACTTCCGGCTGCTGATTGTGATGGAACAGGCTGCTGATGCCTTGCGCCAGCATCACACCACCGGCCACGCCGGCGGCGGTTTTCAAAGCGCCGCCCATGAAACCGCCGCCGGCCGTCTGCGCCGAGTTCTGGCCGTAATTTTGCGAAGGCGGTACTGCACCAAAGTTTTGCTGGGCTGGCTGACTGTTGAACGAAGGTCGACCCGGTTCACGCCAGCCGTTATTGGTCGGCGGTGCACTTTGCGTCGGCGCAGGTTGCGGATCACGCGAGCCGCCGCCAAAGATGCTCGATAAAAAACCACCGCTGCTTGGGGCTGGCGTTTGTGCCTTGTTCGACTGCAGCTCAGCCTGCAACTGCTGAACTTGCCGGGTCAGCTGTTTATTCTGCTCATCGAGGCTTTTGAGCGCGGCCTCTTGCACCAGCACCGTCTGGGTCATGAAATAGCCCGCCGCAGGCTGGCGAGTCATGTGTTCCTTGATCCGCGTCTCGGCCTGGGCGTCGCGCGGGGCTGAATCCGTTTCGGCCTGTTGCAGCCGGGAAAACAGTCCATCGATCAGGGTTTGTTCTTCGCTGTTCATGGCGACCTCGTAGATTGCCGGGAAAATCATCGCCCTCATCCACTGTGGACAAGGTGCTCTGCAGTAATGGGGGTGATACAGAATGTTTCAATGGCCTTTACCGAACGTTTACGTTTGCTTCGGGCAGCACATGATCGGTTACAGTGAGTCACCCAATGTGATGTGCGATACCGACTGATGAATCCGTTCGACGTACTGCGTGACTCTCTGTATTTCTTCAAGCGCAATCTGGGCCAGATCGTGCGGCTGTGCCTGCCACTGGTGATCGTTGAAGCTGTGCTGCAACAAGTGGTCGACCAGTCCACCGAGCCGGACAGCTTTCCCGGTATCAGCGTGATTGTCGGCCTGCTGGTGTACCCGCTTTACACCGCCGCGCTGATCCTCTTTCTGGATGCGCGCAGCCGCGGCGAGACGCCGCGCAACCGCGACTTGCTGGCAATGTCCGCCGCCCTATGGCCGCGCTTCGCCCTGCTGACGGCGCTGAACACGCTGCTGATCCTGATCGGCCTCTCGCTGTATTTTCTGCCGGGCATCTGGCTGATGGTGACACTGGCGTTCGGCGAATATCTGCTGGTGCTGCGCGGCATGGCGCCACTGGCGGCGATGAAGGAAAGCCTGCGCCTGACGCGGGGCAATTTTCTGCGCATCCTGGTGTGCATTCTCTGCGTGATGGGCCCATTGTGGCTGCTCAAGGGCGCGACGCTGACGGTTTACCCGGAACCGCAGAACGCGGTTATTGCGCTTCTGATAGACAGTGCACAGAGCTTTCTGCAGTTGTTCACCAGCGTGGTGTTGTTCCGTCTGTTCATGCTGATCAGCGATGTGCCGGAAAAGATCGATCGGCCGCTTTGACTGCCGGCTGGCGACGCCTTACGCAGCCTTCGGCAGCTGCTACAAGTGCGGTTTGACGGCTAATTGATGGGCAGGCTGTTTAGGCTCGGTTATCCTCGGTCCATCTTTTGTAACGCCATAAGCCGAGCCATGACCCGTCTGCTGCGCTACACCCTCCTGGGCTTGCTGATTGCCATCAGCCTGACCGGCCTGCTGATCTACAACCTCACCTGGCGCCCGGAGGCCAGGGAAACCGCGCCGGTCAGCTGCAATGCTCAGGCGCCCACGCTGGTGGCCGGTCAGGCGTTGAAGGTGATGACGTGGAACGTGCAATACCTGGCGGGCAAACGTTATGTGTTCTGGAATGACCTGGCCGCCGGCACCGACGAAAACCCCACGCCCGCCGACATGGCCTTCAGCCTGGATGAAGTGGCGCGGGTAATCCGCGACGAGCAGCCAGACATCGTGCTGCTGCAGGAACTCGACGACGGCGCGAAGACCAGCGGCTACCAGCATCAGCTCAAATTGCTGCAAGAGCGGGTCGCAGACCTCTATCCGTGCAGCACCTACGCCTTCGACTGGAAAGCTGAATTCGTACCTGAACCGCAGATTTTCGGCAGCGTCGGCCGCCAGTTGGCGACCCTCAGCCGCTATCGGATAGACCACGCTGAGCGCCTGCAATTGCCAACAGCACCGGTTAATTTCATCCGCCGCCAGTTCGAGCCGAGAAATGCCCTGCTAGTCGCCTATCTGCCGTTCGGCACCGGTGGGCAGATGGCCGTGGTCAACACGCACCTTGAACGCGCCCGCCAACCGGACGATACGCTGCAGGCGCAAGTGACAGCCACGGCCAAAGTCCTCGACAAGTTCGAAAGTCGCGGTACGCCGTGGTTGATCGGGGGTGATTTCAACCTGTTGCCGCTGGGCCAGTACCGACGCCTGTCCGACGAACAACGGTCACCGTATTCCGCCGACAGCGTCCTGCATGTGCTGTGGGACAAATACCCGATGATTCCGACCAACAACGAAGCCAGCGGGGTCAATCGCGCGCAGTGGCTGACTCATTACCCTAATGACCCAGGCCTCAACGGCCCGGACCGCACGGTTGACTATCTGTTCTACAGCCCACGGATCAAGCGGGTCGAAGCGATGGTGCGGCAGGACGATACCTTGCGGATCTCCGATCATTTGCCGGTGATTGCGCGGTTTCTATTACCAACTTCCAACTAGTGGCCTGAAGCAATAAACGGGATGGTAATTCAATGCCAAGCGTGCAATGTGTGCCAGTCAGTAAAATGAAGCGCGTCAACTCGGCATCAAGCCCCAAGGTAATGAATAGTTACTGAACATAACAAACTGTCAACTATGACAGTATTTCCGCTTCGCAATCGGTAGTAAAAATCAGGTCACGCTACATTTCGCCAGAAGCTGGGCGTGTCCAAAGGGCAATTCCGCACCACGAGTCGCGCGGACGTCCAATAACTGATTAGCTGCAAGCGGAGATTATATGTCCACAAGCATTGCAAAACCCGTGTTCCCCATCCTGCTAGCCTTTGTTGCACTATTAAGCGCACATCAAAATGCTGCGGCACAGACGGCCGTGGGAGAAAACCTGACACAACCGACGGTCGACCCCGGCGAACCGCCTGAAAATGCAAGGGTGACCCGGTATGGATGCAGTTTTGAACATCGGAATCAGTACATCACCGCGAACGTCAGCGATTGGCAAGCTGCCGGAAAATACATTGCGCGCGTCACAGACGTTCACATAACGAAGTATCCCGATCACGCCACAGCGTCCGCGAGCCTGACCATATCGGCTACCGGTGCATCAAATCAGACTCACTCAGGCATCCCGATGGACGGAAAGTGGCACAGCTCGCCCATTTTTGTGGTCGGCACCGGCGGACCACGTCTTGAGGGCATTATGGAAAAACCTTTTGGAAACGGATGCATCTTGTCCGCAATTGGAAAGTAAAACGTTACGGTCGTCGGCCTGCCTGTTCTCGAGCAAGGGAAGAAATCTTTCTGTTCGGCGACCATGATAATCCCGTTGATAGCTGCGTCCCGATGTCGCCGGTATCACCCGAATCCAAGGAAATCCCAACTGTATGTTGCATTGTTTTCTGCCGTCACTTTGAAGTCCACCTGATAAGACGTCAGGATTTTCTCGGCTTCGCCCGCGCAGTCGCCTCCGCCACCAGCGGATCATCCGGCCAATAATGTTTCGGATACCGTCCCTTCAAATCCTTCTTTACCTCGGCGTAAGTGCTGCGCCAGAAGTTCGCTAAATCCTGCGTGACCTGCACCGGCCGACGCGCAGGCGAGAGCAGATGCAGCTTCACCACTTGGCGGCCACCGGCAATCCGTGGCGTCTCGGCCAGGCCAAACAACTCTTGCAAGCGCACCGCGAGAATCGGCGGCTGTTCACTGTAATCCAGCCGGATCGAGGAACCTGACGGCACGTTCAAATGCTGCGGCGCCAGCTCGTCCAGCCGCTGCGGTAGCGGCCAGGGCAGTAGATTACGGACGATGCTCGACAGGTCGAGATTGCCGAAGTGACTGAGCCGCGAGACTTTGCCCAGATAGGGCATCAGCCAGTGCTCAAGGCTTTTCAGGAGAAAAGCGTCACTGACATCTGGCCATTCACTTTCGCCTTTGCTGGCAAGGTCCAACTGGCGCAGCAAGGCGACTCGCGCCTGCCACTGACGCAGCTCCGGCGTCCACGGCAATAATTCCAGACCTTTACGGCGTACCAGATTAACCAGTGCCTGACTGCGCGCACTTTCGTCGAGCCCGGTCAGTGGCTCGCGGCTGAGGATCAATTCCCCAACCTTGCGCTGGCGCTCGGCGCGCAGCACGCCTTCGCGCTCGTCCCAGTCCAGTTGATCGATCACTCGCACCTGCTCGGCCAGTACGGAATCGAACAGTGCCGGATCGAAGTCCGCCGCCAGGTAAATTCGTTCCTCACGCTGGCCCTGACGACTGCCAAGATCGGCGATCACCAGCCACGCTTGCTTCATCAAACTGTCGGCTTCAGCGAACAACGCCGCACGCCCGTTGGCTAGCCGATATTCCGCGCCGCCCGCGCGCCGTTGCTGGGCGACACGATCCGGATAAGCCAAGGCCAGCAACGCGCCGAGCCAGCGCGGATGATCAGGATCGCTGACGGGCTCGGTCGCTTTGCCGCGCAGATAACCGCGATACTGCCGCGCCAGTTGCCGGGCTCGCTGTACGCCACCCTGGGTACCGCGCGCGGCACGTTCCTCGCCGGACAACAGCACCAGGCGGCTGTGCAGATCCGCGCCGGCGCCGCGCAAAATATCGCGCTCGCCCAGCAGTGCAGCGACGTCGCAGGCCATTTGCGCCAGACCCAGCGCTTGCCCACGCAACAGCAGATGGGCAATACGCGGGTGCGCCGGCAGTTCAGCCATCGCCTGGCCGTGACGGGTCAGCGCATCACCGTCGAGCGCGCCGAGTCGATCCAGCAAGTCCTGCGCCTGCGCATACGCCGCCGTCGGCGGAATATCCAGCCACACCAATTGCCCTGGCGTCACGCCCCAGCGACCCAATTGCAGAGCGAGACCGGCCAGGTCCGCCGAGAGGATTTCCGCGCTCGCGTACGCCGCCAGTTGTTCGTGCTGGTCCTGCGACCACAGGCGATAACACACGCCTGGCTCCAACCGCCCTGCCCGACCGGCGCGTTGCGTGGCGCTGGCCTTGGAGATGCGTTGGGTATCGAGGCGGGTCATGCCGCTGCCCGGGTCGAAACGCGGCACCCGAGCCAGCCCGGCATCAATCACCACGCGCACGCCATTGATGGTCAGGCTGGTCTCGGCGATGTTGGTCGCCAGCACCACTTTGCGCTTGCCGACGGGGGCGGGATCGATGGCGGCGCGTTGCGCGGCGAGATCCAGCTCACCGTGCAATGGGCACAACAAAACTTGTGTGCCGTCGCCCAACGCCTCAGCGACTTGCTGATGCACGCGGCGGATTTCCGCTTGCCCGGGCAGAAATACCAGCAGGCTGCCGGTTTCATCATTCAACGCGTCGAGAATGGTTTGAACCACGCGCGGCTCGATGAATTCACCGGGCTGAAACGGCCGGCCCCAGCGCATCTCGACCGGGTACATGCGCCCTTCGCTGCGCAGGATCGGCGCGTCATCCAGCAGCCCGGCGAGGCGTTCGCCTTCCAGCGTGGCCGACATCAACAGGATCTTCAGCGGCTGATCTTCGCGGAACAACTCGCGGCCGTTCAGGCTTAGCGCCAATGCCAGGTCCGCGTCGAGACTGCGTTCGTGGAACTCGTCAAAGATCAGCAGGCCCACGCCCTCCAGCGCCGGATCATCCTGCAGGCGCCGGGTGAGAATACCTTCGGTGACCACTTCGATCCGCGTGTTGGGGCCAACCTTGCTGTCCAGGCGAATGCGGTAGCCGACCGTTTCACCGACCTTTTCACCCAGTTCACTGGCCAATCGCTCCGCCGCCGCCCGTGCCGCCAACCGCCGCGGCTCCAGCATCAGAATGGTCTGCCCGGCGAGCCAGGGCTCATTCAGCAAGGCTAATGGAACACGGGTGGTTTTACCGGCACCGGGCGGCGCTTCAAGCACTGCTTCATGGCGAATTGCCAAGGCGTCACGCAGGGCGGGTAAAACATCATCGATTGGCAACGAATTCATACTGGCTCCAAAGCAGAGCGGCGAGTATAACGGCGAACTGCACGGCGTTCGTCGCGGTCCTAATTCATATCGACGACGCTTCGTTTCAAGACTACTCAGGAGATTTCCCATGCGTGTTCCCTTTCGTTTGATCGGCGGTGTGTTGGTCGCGACGTTACTGACCCAGATCACTGCGTGTGGCTCGATTTTCTACCCGGACCGCCGGGGCCAGATCGATGGCAAGATTGACCCCGCGATAGCCGTTCTCGACGCCGTGGGCCTGCTGTTCTACGTCGTTCCGGGCCTGATTGCGTTTGCCGTGGACTTCGCCACCGGCGCGATTTATTACGCCCCGGGCGAGACCGCACAAGTGGCTCCGGAAAAACTTCAGGAAGCCATCGGCGCCGACGGCAAGGTCGATAATCACAGATTGCAGACCATTCTCGAAACCGAGCTGGGTCGCAGCTTCCCGCTGGACGATCCACGCCTGATCCAGCATAAAGGCAGCGCTCAGCAACTGGCCATGTTCGGTCTACGCCCTGCCGCGTGAGCCTGACTTAAAGGAACCGCCGCGCCGATGATTTCCAGCGCCGAACACGCCCGTCTGCTGAGGCTTGCTACCCGCGCCTCTGTCGCGGTGGCGTGCACGTTGATCGTCGCCAAAGCCATCGCCTGGTGGCTGAGCGGTTCGGTCAGCATGCTTGCCGGCTTGACCGATTCGGCGCTCGACGGCGTCACGTCGCTGCTCAATCTGCTGGCCGTACATTACGCTTTGCGGCCGGCCGATGACGATCATCGCTACGGGCACGGCAAGGCAGAATCGCTGGCGGGCATGGCGCAGGCGTTATTTATCGGCGGCAGTGCGGTGCTGATTGCACTGCAGGCGTTTGATCGGTTGCAGCACCCGGAACCAGTCGGCGCGCCGTGGCTCAGCATTGGCGTGATTGTGTTTTCGCTGGCGCTGACCCTGGTGCTGCTGATGTTGCAGCATCGGGTAGTCAAGGCCACGGGATCAAACGCTGTGCGCGCTGACTCGCTGCATTACCGCTCGGACATGCTGCTCAATGGCAGCATCCTGATCGCGCTGATTCTGGCCGGGTTTGGCTGGCATCAGGTCGATGCGTGGTTCGGTCTGGCGATTGCCGTTTATATCCTCTGGAGCGCCTTTCAGATTGCCCGGGAAAGTTTTACCGTGCTGATGGACGAAGAGCTGCCGGTGGACGTCAGCCAGCACATGCTCGAACTGGCCTGCAGTGTGCCGGGTGTGTTGGGCGCGCATGATTTGCGCACGCGGGTGTCCGGTAATCAGTGGTTCGTGCAACTGCACCTGGAGTTACCGGGCGAGCTGACGCTATCGGTCGCACACCGCATCAGCGATCAAGCCGCCGACGCGATCCACGTCGCTTACCCGCGGGCCGAAGTGCTGGTGCACGCCGATCCGCAGGAAGTGGTGGCGGCTGCAAGGTCTCAGTCAGTCACCTGATAACCCCGGCTGCGCAGACAGTCTCCTTGAGCCTGCCGATAGGTCTGCACCACCGACGCGTCCGGTTGATAAGTGGCTTTTCGTGGATCGAAACCGCTCTGCTGCACCGCATATTGATAACACTCGAAACCGTCCTGATTGACCTGCTCCGCCGACTGGCCGTTGGCGGGATAGGCCACTACGTCGTAACCATTGCTGGCCGGTTGCGTTTGTGGCTGGACAGGCGCTTCGACAACGACGTAATCCTGAGTGTTTTCCTGATAGGCGTAGTAAGAACCGGCAGCCAGGAACAACAACGTCCCGCCAACCCAGACTTCACGCGCGTACTCAGGCATGTAACTCACGCGTATCCCGCGCGGCGGTTGCACCACGACATAGCGCGGGCCGAGCGGGCGATACCAGTAGCCGCCCGAGTAGAAATAATCCTGACCACGATAAGGCACGCGGTAATCGCGGTCCGGGAAACGGTCGATCACATGCCCCGGCCGATACTGCGGCCCCGGCCCCCAGCCATTACCGTGCCCGTCCGGACGACCATTCCAGCGCCGGTCATCAGGACGCGGACCGTTATTTTGCCAATGCTGATTGTTGTTGTCGTAACGCCGCGGAATATCCCGGTAATAACCCCGTTTGGGCTCCTGGGTCTGGTTCACGGCGTCGGGCCGGGGCTGAATCGGCAGACTATTGGCCGGCAGTTGCGGCGGCGGAGGCGGCGGGCGAACGGGGTTGTTGTAATCGCGCGGCGGGTTGTTTTGCCCCGGATTGCCCGTGCCCGGCTGAAGGTTTTGCCATTGACCGCCATCGCGCGGCTGTCCGTTCTGTTCGAACTGCCGGCTGTTGTCGCCGCGGATAATCTCGTTGCCCTGCGGACGCGGCTGATTGTTGCCGCCAGGTCCTTGATTGCCCTGGCGACCGTCGCCGCGCTGCCCGCCGTCGGGGCCACGGCCCTGCGGCTCATCGGCCAGCGAGTGCGCGGTCACACTGATGCACAGCAAACCAACACCGGCCAACTGCCAGATGCGCGACTTCATGCTTTTCCTCACTGCGGGTTAGGGCGTGTACTTGAGACTGGGCAATGCACAGACCGGTTCTGCCACAGGTTATCAGTCGCGCAGTTTATTTATTGAGGACAAGCGCCAAATTACGCGCAAAAGAAAAGGGAGACCCGTCGGCCTCCCTTTGAGAACTTCGTCCGTGCTCGACGCTTTTGACGTCGGCTCACCTCACGCCGTCTTGTGGACAGTGTGCAGCTCGGGGGCCGGCACATCCCCGGTGGGGGTGGCGACCGCAGCTGGCCTGATTGGGCGAGCCGCTGTGGACTGTTTGTCCGAGCAGTGATTCTGGTGATAAGCATAGGCTCGCGGCCGCGGCAGAGGATTGCGAAGATTGCTGAAATAAACATCGCTTGCGCAATTTTTAACCCTGGATAGATAATCCGCCGCAATAGATATCAGAAAGGCCTGATTCATGAGCAAACTCGACCGATACGACCTGAGCATTTTGGCGGAATTGCAGCGCGATGCCCGCATCTCCAACCAGGAACTCGCCGAACGCATCGGCCTGTCGCCCTCACCCTGCTCGCGACGGGTCAAGCAACTGGAAGATGACGGCTATATCACCCGCCAGGTAGCCCTGCTAGACCGCAAGATGCTGGGTCTGAGCCTGACGGCTTACGTATTGATCGGCATGGATAGGCATACGCCGGAGCGTTTCGAGAATTTCGAAGCCGCGATTCGGACCTTGCCGCAGGTGCTGGAATGCAGCCTGGTGACCGGGATGGATGCGGACTATCAGCTGAAAGTGGTGGTGCCGGACATGGATCACTATCAGAAACTGCTGCTGGGGCATTTGACCCGGATTGAAGGGGTGACCAGCGTGCGCTCCAGTTTTGTGCTGAATCAGGTGTTGAACAGCACCGAGTTGCCGTTGACCCACTTACGCAGTTGATCCTGTGGCGAGGGGATTTATCCCCGTTCCAGTGCGGAGCACTGGCCAAGGGTTTTAGGGCCGCTTCGCAACCCAGCGGGGATAAATCCCCTCGCCACAGGTGCCTTCAGACCAATAGCTGCGACACACTGCCGCAGGTCAATCCTCGCCCCGCCCTCCCTGCCGTATACTCGCCCCGCCCTTTTAGCCTCGCCCGCGCTGGAGATGTTCGATGGATCCTGCAATTTTCGAAGAGTGGATGATGACCGGACTGGTCAGCATCCTGATCATTTTCATGTGTTTCATCGTCTGGGATCTGGCGAAGAAGTCCCAGGCCGGGCGCTTTGGTTCGTTCATCCTGTTCTTTGTGCTGGGCCTGGGCGTGGGCGCATTCGTGATCAAAAGCGTAGTCATCGGCATGATCGAATCCGGCACTTTATAAGCGCGCTGGCACTTCTTTCCACTGGCCCTGATCGATTCCATCGAGCGTCCAGTCACCGATCCTGACCCGCACCAGACGCAAGGTCGGCAGCCCTACCGCCGCCGTCATTCGCCGAACCTGGCGGTTACGCCCCTCTCGGATCACCAGTTCCAGCCAGCTCGTTGGCACGCTTTTGCGAAAACGCACCGGCGGGTTGCGCGGCCATAGCTCGGGCTCATCCAGTTGCCGTGCTTGGGCAGGCAAGGTCATGCCGTCATTCAGCTCGACGCCCTCGCGCAGGCGCTGCAACTGCTCGGCGCTCGGCTCGCCTTCTACCTGCACCCAATAAGTCTTCGCCAGTTTGTGTTTGGGGTCGGCGATACGCGCCTGAAGCAGGCCATCGTTAGTGAGCAGCAGCAAGCCCTCGCTGTCACGGTCCAGGCGCCCAGCCGGGTAGATCCCCGGAATGTCGATGTAATCCTTGAGCGTCGCCCGCCCTTCGCCGTCGCTGAACTGCGTCAGCACATCAAAAGGCTTATTGAACAGGATCAGTTTCGGCTCGGCCGGCGGCGCTTTGGCGACACGGCGCGGGGCTGAAGAGGCGGGTGATGGCTTCGCACCGGGGCGGCGCGAAACGGGTCGTTGAGGACGAGACATGAGCACAGGAACATCTAACGGTCAGGGCTGCCAATGCTAGTGCCCTGACCGTCAAATGACCATCGCGAATCAGCGGAACGGCGGCTCGTCAAAGCTGCGCAGTTTGCGCGAGTGCAGCGAGTTGAGCTCGGTGCGCAACAGGTCCACCGCTTCGATGCCGATCTTCAAGTGCTGGCTGACCGCTCGCTCGTAAAAGGCGTTGGCCGAACCTGGCAGCTTGATCTCGCTGTGCAACGGCTTATCAGAGACGCACAACAGCGTGCCGTATGGTACCCGCAACCGATAACCCTGGGCGGCAATGGTGCCGCTTTCCATATCCACCGCGACCGCGCGGGACAGGTTGATCAGTGGCCGTTCCTGCGCCCAGCGCAGTTCCCAGTTGCGGTCGTCGTACGTCAGCACAGTGCCGGTGCGCAGGCGTTTTTTCAGCTCGTCGCCCTTTTCGCCTGTGACGTTCGCCGCCGCTTGCTGCAAGGCCATTTGCACTTCGGCAAGGGCCGGGATCGGAATGTTGGGGGGGACCACGCGGTCGAGAATCCCGTCGCGGCGCATATAAGCGTGCGCCAATACGTAATCGCCGATGGTCTGCGACTGACGCAAGCCGCCGCAGTGCCCGATCATCAGCCAGCAATGCGGACGCAGCACGGCCAAATGGTCGGTGATGTTTTTGGCGTTGGAGGGGCCGACACCGATATTCACCAGCGTCACACCATGGCCGTCTTCAGCGATCAGGTGATAGGCCGGCATCTGATAACGATGCCAGACCACGCCGGCTGCGATCGCCGAGGCCTCGCCATGGTCCATGCTCTTTTCAATGATCACGTTGCCCGGCAACACCATGCGCACAAATCGCGGGTCGCTGCGCAACTGCTCCAGGCCATGCACGATGAACTGGTCGACGTAGCGATGGTAGTTGGTCAGCAGAATCCACGGCTGCACATGACGCCAGTCGCTGCCGGTGTAATGCACCAGCCGGCGCAGGGAAAAATCCACTCGCGCGGCATCGAACAGGGCCAGCGGCAGTGGATCGGTGTTTTCCCAATCGTACAGGCCATCGGCGATGCCGTCGGTGGCGGCGGACAGGTCGGTACTCGGGAACACCCGTGCCAGCACGGCGGCGGTGACACCGGAACCGGCCAGCTCATCGCCCTGCTCGACCACGTATGGATACGGAATATTTTGCTGGCTGACACCGACTTCGACGGTCACGGTGAAGTCGTGCATCAACGGCACGAGTTGTTCCAGCAGGTATTTTCGGAAGGCCGCCGGGTGGGTCACAGTGACACTGTAAGTGCCCGGCAACTGAACCTTGGCGTAGGCGCGAGTGGTTTGCGGCACTTCGCCCTGGCAATGGTAGGTCAGACGCAATTCAGGATAACGAAACATCGCACGCTGTTCGGCGTCCGGTTCGATACGATCCTTGAGGTATTGCTTGAGCGCCTGATTCAGCGCAGTGGTTGCACGTTCGTGCAAGATCGCAAGCCGGTCCACGGCTTGCTCGGCGGTTTGAACGACAATAAAAGCTTCGGTCACGATCAGCATCCTGTGTTCTGACTTGCAGAGCTTCATCTTGCCTGCAACAGCGCTTCACGGGAACAGTGGCGTGGAGGCAACCGCACAGATCCTTGTAGGAGTGAGCCTGCTCGCGATAGCGGTATATCAGTCGAAATCAACGTCGTTTGATACACCGTCATCGCGAGCAGGCTCACTCCTACAAAAGGATTGGTGTGGGGTCAGAACCCTTGCGGGGTTGAGCGGGCAACGATGGCTTCCACTTCCAGCCCTCGCGGCAAGGCGCCGTACACACGTCCACCCGTGCCGAGGCGGCTGGCGATGAAGGCGTCACTCACCGCCGAATTACCTGCTTCAAGCAAGAGCTTGGCCTGCAGCCCCAGCGCGATATCTTCAGTCAGCTGTCGCGCGCGGTATTGAATGTCGCCGGTATCCTTGAACGCCGTGCGCAACTGCTCGATGTGCGCGGCCAGACGCCGGTCGCCATGCCCGTCGCCCAACTCGCTGAACAACACATCAAGCACGCCCGGCTCTTTCGACAAGGCGCGCAAGACGTCAAGGCACTGCACATTGCCCGAGCCTTCCCACGTCGAATTGACCGGCGCCTCGCGATACAGCCGCGGCAGAATGCTGTCTTCCACGTAACCCGCGCCGCCCATGCATTCGGCCGCTTCGTTGATCATCGCGGGCGCCCGTTTGCAGATCCAGTACTTGCCCACCGCCGTCACCAGGCGAGCGAATTTCGCTTCATGGGCATCATCCAGATGATCGAGCGCACGCCCCATGCGCAGGCTCAACGCCAACGCCGCTTCGCTCTCCAGCGCCAGATCGGCAAGCACGTTCTGCATTAACGGCTGATCGCTCAGCAACTTGCCGCCGACGCTGCGATGGGCGCAGTGGTGACTGGCCTGGGTCAGCGCCTGCCGCATCAGCGAGCTGGAGCCGACCATGCAATCGAAGCGGGTCATGGCGACCATTTCGATAATGGTCGGAACGCCGCGCCCTTCTTCACCGACCATCCACGCCAGCGCGCCACGAAACTCGACTTCGCTGGACGCGTTGGAGCAATTGCCGAGTTTGTTTTTCAAGCGCTGGATGTAGAACTGATTGCGCGTGTCGTCCGGACGGTGCCGGGGTAGAAGGAAGCAGGTCAGGCCCTTGTCGGTCTGCGCCAGCGTCAGAAACGCATCGCACATCGGCGCCGAACAGAACCACTTGTGGCCGACCAGTTCATACGCCTGGCCCGGACCGCCGGCGCCCACCGGATACGCCTTGGTGGTGTTGGCCCGCACGTCGGTGCCGCCCTGTTTTTCGGTCATGGCCATGCCGATAGTCACGCCGGCCTTGTGCGCCATGCCGACATTGCGCGGATCGTACTCGGTGGCGAGGATTTTCGGCAGCCACTGCTCGGCCAGATCGGGCTGCAAACGCATCGCTGGAACACTGGCGAAAGTCATGGTCAACGGACAGCCGCTGCCGGCTTCCGCCTGGCTGTGCAGATAGGTCATCGAGGCGCGAGCGACGTGCGCGCCGGATTGCGGATGCGCCCAGGGCAGCGAGGTCAAACCGTGTTCGACGGCGGTGCGCATCAATTGGTGGTAAGCCGGGTGAAATTCCACCAGATCGATGCGATGGCCGTAGCGATCATGGCTGCTGAACACCGGTTTGTTCTGATTGGCCAGGAACCCTGCTTCCATCAACGGCCCACCGGCTAACGCACCGTAGGCATCGATCCGCGACTCGGCCCAGCTGGCGCCAAAGCGCCGCGACCACTCCTGCAAAGGCAAGTCGATGCGGTACAGGTTGGTGCCGTCCAGCGATGGCGGCTGGTTGCTGACCTCGTGGGTTTCGGCGAACTGATGCAGGTTCATGACAGGGATCCTCTGGTCGGCCAAGGGGTTCAGTTAAGCACCGCCCCGAGGCCGAACAAAGTGGCATAACTGCCTAACTGTCGGCGCTTTCGCCGTGTTTCGGACAGAGCACTCGTCGATGCAAGCCCGCCTGTAAGTCTTCGAATTTCACCGGTTTATGCAGGTAGTCGATCAAGTCACCGACGGCGCAGCGTTCGCTATCAGCGCCAGCGGCCACCACGAATATTGGCAGCTCGGCGCAACCGGGCAGCGCGCGAATCTGGCAGCAAAGTGACGGCCCGTTGTGCGGTGGCAACTGGCAATCGAGCAACACGGCATCGAAGGTTTCGCGTTGCAAATAGTCAATCGCGGAGAGTGCGTTGTCTGCCGTGCGCACGCGAAACCCCAGCTTGAGCAGCATACCGCGCATTACCAGTTGGTTGATGCTGCTGTCATCCACCAGCAACACCGTGCACTCCTGCGGTTGACGCATGCGCGGCACTTCGCGGATTGCCGATGGCACAGCCGAGCGTTCGACCACGGGCAGTTCAAATTCGACATCGAGCTGAAAGCGGCTGCCGCTGCCGGGTTCGGAGCGATGTGTCATCTGCCCGCCGAGCAGGTCCACCAGTTGTCCACAAATCGCCAGACCGACGCCCAGGCCGCCATGTTCACGGGTCATCGAACCGTCCAGCTGGAAGAAGCGTTGATACAGGTTCGCCTCGCACAGATCAGTAAAGCCGATGCCGGTGTCGATCACGACAAAGGACAACGCCCAGCGGCCGGCCTCTACTGGTTTGCCGGTGACCCGCAGAATGACTCCGCCGATCCGGGTGAACTTGATCGCGTTGTCCAGCAGGCATTCCAGGCTTTGTGCAAGCTTGGCGCTGTCACCGTGCACGCGATCCGGCAGCCCCGGGGTGACATCAACTTTGAAGTCGAGGCCTTTGCTCAATGCATTGCCTTCGAACTGCATGCGAAGTGCTTCGATCACGCCGCGCAGGCTGAAGGTCGACTTCGACACGCTGAGATTGCCGGCCTGCAATTCAGTCAGCGTCAGGATGCCGTTGACCATGCGCATCATGTCCCGCGCAGAACCGGCGGCTGTCTGCTGGTATTGCTCGAGTTCGGGGTTCATCTCGACGGTTTGCATCAACTCAAGTGAGCCTATGACGCCGTTCATCGGCGTGCGCAGCTCGTGGGTCAGGGTTGCGAGGAACTCATCTTTCAGTTTGTTGCTGTGCGCCAGTTGCAGATTGAGCGCTTCCAGTTTCTGACCGGCATCGACCAGCGTCTGCGCCTGTTGCTCACGCATGGCATTGATGCGGTCGGCCAAGGCCAGGGACAACAAGGCGACCTCAATCGCCGAGCCGATCTGGCTGGAATACATGGTCAGGAACACATTGGGCAGGAATCCCAGCACCATCAGCGTATTGACGATGCCGCCGAGTAAAAACGCCGACCAGGCAATGATGAAATAGCGCGCCACCCGCAAGCCGCGCGACCAGACGAAAATGCCGGCGGCGAAAATCACCACGGTGAAGACCAGCGCCAGCGTCGTGGCCAAACGCAGCGCCAGGGCGTAACTGGTCATCAACGACAACCCGACCACCAGCGCAGCGAACGCAATCAATGCCAGCAGCAAGCGGTCAAGCCAGCGACTGTAAGTGGCCGTCTGCAGGAAACTGCGGGCAAACTGGCTGCCGAACAGGCCTGCGCAGCCGATGAAGAATGGCGTAGCCGCGTTCGCCCACCACGGATTGTTCGGCCAGAAATACTGCACCGCTGCGCCGTTGACCGACAATTGATAGAGACCGAACGAGGCGATGTAAAAAATGTAATAGAGGTAACTGGTGTCGCGCACGCTCAGGTAGATGAACAGGTTGTAGACCAGCATCCCGAGCAAAACGCCGTATATCAGCCCCAACACGTACAGACGCAGCGGCTGTTCTTCGAGGAACGCGGTGCTCGACCACAACGTCACCGGCGCCTGAATCGAGCCTTGGCTTTGCAGGCGCAGGAACAACGTTTGCGTTTGTTCCGGGACAAAGTTCAGGTCGAACAGATAATTGTTCTGACGGATTTCACGACTGGCGAACGGCAAGGCGTCGCCGGTCTGGCTGGCCAATCGGTAGCCACCGGTAGCATCGGGCACGTACAAATCAAGGTGATCAAGGGGCGGATAAGCCAGTTCCAGCAACCACGTTCGCTGCGTGGCAGGGTTGCTGGGGCGGTACTTCAGATCGATTTTCAACCAGAACGCCGAGCGTGAGTAGCCAGCGTTGAGCGTGTCCTTGTCGTGCGGCCTGAAGTGGCCGGCAGCGGCCTGCGCTCGCACATCGTCGAACGTCGCGTGACCGTCGACGTCTTCGAATACTTGCAGGGATTTACCCAAGGGGAGGCGTTGGGTGAATTCATCGAATTCGACTGCGCTCGCCATGAGGGGCAAACAAAACAGCAATATCAGCAAATAGCGCATTGAAGCCCCAGCGTGGCTTGTCCGGTTATCTCAAAAAGCCCCTCATTCCCTTTGAGCAGACACGAACCGGCGTTACCTGTTATTGATTTGGATCCACTCTAGCATAGCCGCTGATGGCCATTAAGCACCATTGAAATATTTCCTACAAAGGCTCTAGCACGGGCGTTCCAGTCAATTATGCAGGTGAAGATCTGTCACTGTATCGGCAGCCACGGGAGTTCCTGTAGTGGCCGGGGCAGCCTGCGTTCAGCACGCTCCACGTCATGACTCGCCAGTCGACTGGTGGTAAGCTCGCGCACCATGAATATCTACAGCTCTCGCCCTGTTGTCCTCTGTCTCTCCGGCCACGACCCCAGTGGTGGCGCCGGCTTGCAGGCAGATATCGAAGCCTTGCTTGCGCAGGGTTGTCACGCGGCTCCGGCCGTCACCGCCCTGACCGTGCAAGACACGGTCAATGTCACTGACTTCCGCGTCCTCGACCGTGAGTGGGTACTGGCTCAAGCCAATGCCGTGCTCAACGACTCCGAAGTCGCGGCAGTCAAACTGGGGATGCTCGGTTCGCTGGAGATGGTCGACACCGTGGTCGAACTGCTCTCGGCGCACCCGCATTTGCCGATGGTCTGTGACCCGGTGTTGCGTGCCGGTGGCGGCGGGCGACTGGGCAAGGACGAAGTCGGCTACGCCATGCGCGAACGCCTCCTGCCCTTGGCCATCATCGCCACCCCTAATCTCCCCGAAGCGCGCATCCTCGCCGAACTGCCGGAAGGCACCGCGGACGAGTGCGCCGAAAAACTTCTGCCGTACGTCAAACACCTGTTGATCACCGGCGGTCATGGTGATGAAGCAGAGATCCACAATCGCCTGTACAGCCGCGACGGTGCCCGTCAAACCTTTATCTGCCAACGTCTGCCCGGCAGTTATCACGGTTCCGGTTGCACCCTGGCGAGTGCGCTGGCCGGTCGTCTGGCGCAAGGTGAAAACCTCGTCAGCGCCGTGCAGACCGCGCTTAACTACACGTGGCGAACCCTGCGTGATGCAGAGCAACTGGGCAAAGGTCAGTTCGTACCACGCCGCCTGCCGCTGGATTTCTGTTCGTAACTTTTCATGCGTAAAGCGCAGAGGCTGGTCCGATGAAACTACGTGGCCTGTACGCCATTACCGACAGCCAGTTACTGGCCGGTAAATTTCTTTCGTACGTGGAGGCGGCGCTGGACGGCGGCGTCACGCTGCTGCAGTACCGCGACAAAAGCAGCGACGAGGCCCGACGCCTGCGCGAGGCCGAAACCCTGCGCAACCTGTGCGAGCGCTACAAGACCCGGTTGATCATCAATGACGACGCCGAACTCGCCGCACGCCTGAACGTCGGCGTGCACCTGGGCCAGACCGATGGCCCATTGACGCCCGCCCGTGCGTTGCTCGGTCGCCAGGCGATTATCGGTTCGACGTGCCACGCACAACTCGAACTCGCCGAGCAGGCGGCCAAGGAAGGCGCAAGCTATGTCGCGTTCGGTCGCTTTTTCAATTCCAGCACCAAACCCGGCGCGCCCACCTGCAGTCTCGATCTGCTGGACCAGGCCAGAGCCAAACTGCACCTGCCGATCTGCGCGATTGGCGGCATCACCCTCGACAACGCGGCGCCGCTGGTGGCCCACGGGGTCGATTTACTCGCGGTAGTCCACGGCCTGTTCGGCGCCGAAAGCACCGCCGAAGTCACCCGCCGCGCGCGCGCCTTTAACGAATTGTTCAAAATCTGATTTGAGAGCCCGATCATGTCTCGTTCCGAAACGCTGTTTGCCAATGCCCAGAAACACATTCCCGGTGGTGTGAATTCGCCTGTTCGCGCGTTCAAAAGCGTCGGCGGCACTCCGCTGTTTTTCAAGCACGCTGAAGGCGCGTACGTCACTGACGAAGATGACAAGCGCTATGTCGATTACGTAGGTTCGTGGGGCCCGATGATCCTCGGCCACAGCCATCCCGAAGTGCTCGACGCGGTGCGCAAGCAGCTTGAGCACGGCCTGTCGTACGGCGCGCCGACCGAGATGGAAACGCAGATGGCAGACCTCGTCTGCTCGATCGTGCCGTCGATGGAAATGGTGCGCATGGTCAGCTCCGGCACCGAAGCAACCATGAGCGCGATTCGTCTGGCCCGTGGTTTTACCGGCCGCGACAGCATCATCAAGTTCGAAGGCTGCTACCACGGTCACTCCGACAGCCTGCTGGTCAAAGCCGGTTCCGGCGCGCTGACCCAAGGCGTGCCGAGCTCGGCCGGTGTGCCGGCGGCTTTCGCCAGACACACCCTGACCCTGCCCTTTAATGACATCGATGCGGTCGACACCATGCTGGCCGAAGTCGGTCAGGAAGTGGCGTGCATCATCGTCGAGCCAGTGGCCGGCAACATGAACTGCGTACCCCCGGCGCCGGGTTTCCTCGAAGGCCTGCGCAGCCTCTGCGACAAGCACGGCGTGGTGCTGATTTTCGATGAAGTGATGACCGGTTTCCGCGTTGCCCTCGGCGGTGCTCAGGCGCACTACGGCGTCACGCCGGACCTGAGCACGTTCGGCAAGATCATCGGCGGCGGCATGCCGGTCGGCTGCTTTGGCGGCAAACGCGAAATCATGTCGCACATTGCGCCGCTGGGCCCGGTCTATCAGGCCGGCACACTGTCGGGTAATCCGTTGGCGATGGCCGCCGGCCTGACCACGCTGCGTCTGATCAGCCGTCCGGGTTTCCACGATGAACTGACCGACTACACCAGCCGTCTGCTCGACGGCCTGCAGCAACGCGCCGATGCTGCCGGCATTCCGTTCGTGACGACCCAGGCCGGCGGCATGTTCGGCTTGTACTTCAGCGGAGCCGACGACATCGTGACCTTCGATGACGTGATGGGCAGCGATGCCAACCTGTTCAAGCGCTTCTTCCACTTGATGCTCGAAGGTGGCGTGTACCTGGCACCGAGTGCATTTGAAGCGGGTTTCACCTCCATTGCCCATGGCGATGCCGAGCTGAAACTGACACTGGACGCCGCCGAGCGCGCCTTCGCTGCCTTGAAATAAATGCCAGGCCGCTGACGTTGGCTACTGCCAGCGTCAGCATTTACTTACATCAAGGCTGTTACTCCCACTCTTCTGCCAATAATTACCCGCAAAGTGGGCGATATATTCCCCACGCAGCAGAAAAACGAGTAAAGACTTTGTAAGGTTGGCCCTGCTTATTTCATAATGCGCGCTTATTGGATCCCCCTTGTTGGGTCCGCGCGCCCTTCAGAGGTAAGTCGATTCCCATGAACCGCACCGGCCGCACCCTTGCATTGGGCTGCCTGTTGCTCCTTCAGCCCCTGCTCGCGCTCGCACAGGCAGGCGGCAACTCGTTGTTAATCCCAGCGATGGGTCGCTGCACCCTCAATACCCAGCCGCAAGATCTGGCACAGGCTCTCGCTGCCTGCCAGAAAGCGTCGGATGAAGGGGATGCCCAAGCGCAATACGAGTTGGGTGAGTTCTACTACGACGGCAAAAATGCGCCGCGCGACCTCAATCAGGCTCTGGCCTATTTCGAAAAAGCTTCACTGCAGGGTCACGCCCAGGCGCAGTTCAAGCTCGGCAGCATGTTTTTCCATGGCGAAGGCGTACCGGCCAATAATGTTCAGGCGTACATCGTGCTGAAGATGGCGGCGGTGAATGGCGCGGAAGATGCGCTGGATACGGCGGACGAAGTGGCGGAGAAAATGCCTCGCGAAGAGCTGGAAGTCGCGACTCAAGTGCTGGGGCAGATCTTTCGTAAATACCTGATGGAATTGCAGAGTGCCGATGGGCGCACGCCGTTTGCGCCATTGCCCTGAAGATGCGGTGCATTGTGGTGATGGGCAAGCATGTGGTGAGGGGGCTTGCCTGTGGCGAGGGAGCTTGCTCCCGCTCGGCTGCGAAGCAGTCGTAAAGTCAGTGCACGCGGTCTGCCTGGAAGTTAGCGGAGGCTGATTTCAGGGCCGCTTCGCAGCCCAGCGGGAGCAAGCTCCCTCG
>NZ_JMCL01000020.1 GCF_000690905.1 Pseudomonas sp. Ant30-3
CGAGGGGGCTTGCCCCCGCTCGGCTGCGAAGCAGTCGTTAACCGGTCACCGCCATTGGACGATAGGTTGAGGTGACTGTTTCAGGGCCGCTTCGCGACCCAGCGGGGGCAAGCCCCCTCGCCACATTGCCCGACTGGCATTGGGACAAGCCGGGCAGGCGAAAAGTCGTTACTATAAGCGCCTCTTTGCCTGCCTTGCCATGGACACCATGACCGAGAACGACTATCTGATCGCTTGGGGCCTCTACGCCTTTGCCGCTTTAGGCTGCCTGCTGGTGTGGATGCGCATTACCCGCTGGACGTGGCGCTGGCTGCGTGAGCCGCTGCGGCTGCTGGTTGCCGTGTTGCTGTTCACCCCGACCATCATCGACCCGGTGAAAGAAAAGATCGCGCCGGCCATCGCCATTACGGCGCTCGACCTGATGTTCAAGGTCGGCAACAACGCCTGGCGGGCGATCTCCGATCTGTTCATGTACGGCATGATCGCCTTCGGCATCTACCTGGTTTTCGTCGCGATCCGTTTCCCGATCGAGCGCGCCTCCAACGCTCGCAAGGAACAGGCCGCCGCTAACCAGGCGGCCGCGCGCGTCGACGAATCCGAAGACGATCAACCCTTCGGCGGTGCCGGCGATGATCGCTACGGTCGCCCACCGGTGCCGAGCAACCCCCAACGCATGCGGGTCGAACCCCGTTTGTAAGCCGGCCCTGAAGCGAGAGTCCGAACATGTGTGAGTTATTGGGCATGAGCGCCAACGTGCCGACCGATATCGTGTTCAGCTTCACCGGGCTGATGCAGCGCGGCGGCCGCACCGGGCCACACCGCGACGGTTGGGGCATCGCCTTCTACGAAGGGCGTGGCCTGCGCTTGTTCCAGGACCCGGCCGCCAGTTGCGAATCCGAAGTGGCCAACCTGGTGCAGCGGTATCCGATCAAGAGCGAAGTGGTGATCGGGCACATCCGCCAGGCCAATGTCGGCAAAGTCTGCCTCTCCAATACCCATCCATTCGTCCGCGAATTGTGGGGACGCAATTGGTGTTTCGCGCACAACGGTCAGCTCGCCGGTTTTGAACCGATCAAGAGTTTCTACCGTCCGGTCGGCGACACCGACAGCGAAGCGGCGTTCTGCGACCTGCTCAATCGGGTGCGCGGTGCGTTCCCGGAGCCGGTGGACATCGAAGCGTTGCTACCGGACCTGGTCAACGCCTGCGCCGAATACCGTGGCAAAGGCGTCTTCAATTGTCTGCTCAGCGATGGTGACTGGCTGTTCTGTTATTGCTCGACCAAACTGGTTCAGATCACCCGCCGCGCACCGTTCGGCCCGGCCCGCTTGAAGGATGTCGATGTGATCGTCGACTTCCAGGCCGAGACCACGCCCAATGATGTGGTGACGGTGATCGCCACCGAACCGTTGACCGAAAATGAAACCTGGACCCGTTACGAACCGGGCCAATGGAGCCTGTGGCGACGCGGTGAATGCGTCAGCCAGGGCAAGACCGAATAAGGACTCTGCCTCATGTTGCTCAGTTATGTACGGCTGGTGTTGTTTGCGGCGGGCCTGTTGATCGGTGTCCAGGTGCCGGGTTTCATCAGCGACTACGCCAAGCGGGTTGAAGCGCATCTGCTCGAAGCGCAGACCAGTCTCAGTGGTTTCCAGGGGACGGCCAATCAGTTTTTCAAAGGTGACATGCAGGCGTTGGTCGCGCATTACCGCGCCAGCGAAGACCCGATCTTTCGTAGCGATGCTGACAGCCTGAGCAATATGCTCAACCGTCAATTGGCGCTGGATAAGCAGTTCCAGGCCATGCAGGGTCCGTGGTACATCCGCTTTCTGCAGGTGGTGTTGGCCGCTGATCCGGATATTCGCAAGGAAACCTGGAACGGCTACAGCTACCAGATCCTGCTCACCCCGGAAGCGATGATCTGGGGCATGAGCGGCGCGTTGTTGCTGTCGTTCGGCATTGAATGCCTGTTCCGGCTTATCGACTGGGTTGTACTGGGCGGCAGGCGTTTGCGCCAGAGCCGGCCGATTGAAGATCGGGATGTGCGGGGGTTGTAACGCTCGACGCGGTCTATGTGGCGAGGGGATTCATCCCCGTTGGGCAGCGAAGCGGCCCCAAAAAATGGGACTGCTTCGCAGCCCAACGGGGATAAATCCCCTCGCCACAGGATGCGATCAGTCAGCGAGGACGATGTAACTGTTACCCACCTTTGCCGCATACCCCACCAGCACCTGCTGACACAACGCGACAATCTCCTCGACCCATTCCACCCCGGTCCGCCACGACACCACCACCTGCAAGTCCGGTGGTCGCTGGTCGATATCGAGTAACGTCAACTCCCCACGCGCCAGTTCCTCAGCCACCAACACCGGCGGTAACGCGCCGATACCGAAGCCATCACGCAGCAACCGGGTAATCGCCGACACCGAATTCACGCAGTTCAACCGTGGCGTCATCACGCCGTTCGCCTGCATCAGGCTCAAGATGTCCTGATGCGGGTGGGAGTTTTTCGAATAGGTAATGATCCGCTCACGCGCCAGATCGGCGATGCCAGCATACGTGCGGTTATAGATGGATTGACTGGCGACGATCCAGCCCATCGGATGGCTGGCCAATTCCAGGCTGCGCACACTTTCCTGGCGCAGCAGATCGGTTTGCAGAATCAGATCCAGGAAACCTTTTTGCAGCTGATCACAGAGGTTAAGTGAGGTATCGGCGACCAGCTCGATCTCTACCAGAGGATAGTGATCCATCATCTGCGCCACCAGTGGGCTCAGCCAGGTATGAATGACTGTGTCCATTACGCCGATCCGCACCCGACCGACCTTGCTTGAACGGGTCTCGATCGACTGCTTGAGCGCCTGCATGGTGTCCATCATCTGCTCGGCGTAGTCGAGCACTTTCAAACCTTCCGGCGTCAGGCTCACACCGCGCGAATCACGCAGAAACAGCTTCACCCCGAGCTCGCCTTCGAGCACCGCGATGCGGCTGGAAATCGAGGCCTGGGTGGTGAAGAGTTTGTCTGTCGTGAGGCGGAAACTCTTCAGCCGGGCGACCCAGACAAAGGTCTCAAGAAACTTCAGATTCATCGGTCAGGCCTGCGAGATAAATTTTTCTTATGTCTGGAGCGCGGTTTTATTAGTTGGACGCGACAGGGGCGGGCGCCCAAAAATCAGGCTATCCGGTTCCCACGATAGGCGTCGTCGGGGCTCAGAACAATACCAATAAAATTGCGCGGAGATTTGCCATGAGTGCGCCCGACACGCTCGACATCCCCAAGGCCACGGCCCGCCCGGGACCTTTCGACTGGTATCGCAACATCAATCAGCAGGAGCGCCGCACGTTCTGGAGCTGCAAGATCGGCTACGGTCTGGACGGCATGGACACCCAGATGCTTAGCTTCGTCGTGCCGACCCTGATTGCAATGTGGGGCATCACCACCGGCGAGGCCGGGCTGATTCACACCAGCACCTTGATCGCCTCGGCCATCGGCGGTTGGGTCGCGGGGATTCTCTCTGACCGCATCGGTCGCGTGCGCACCTTGCAACTGACGGTACTCTGGTTCGCGTTCTTCACGTTCCTTTGCGGCTTCGCACAAAACTACGAACAACTGCTGATCAGCCGGACTTTGATGGGCTTCGGTTTCGGCGGCGAGTGGACCGCCGGCGCGGTGTTGATGGGCGAAGTGATTCGCGCCAAAGATCGTGGCAAAGCGGTGGGCATGGTGCAATCGGGCTGGGCACTGGGCTGGGGTTTGACCGCCATTCTGTACGCGCTGCTGTTCTCGGTGTTGCCTGCGGAAGACGCCTGGCGTGCGCTCTTCATCCTCGGCATCGTCCCGGCGATTTTTGTGATTTTTGTCCGTCGTTTGGTCAAGGACCCGGAAATCTATCGCGAGGCCAAGGCCAGGCAGGAGCCGAGCAACCCGGCAAAATTTTATGAGATTTTCGCCCCGGGCATACTTTCCACCACCATTCGCGCGTCGATCCTGACCACCGGCGCACTCGGCGGTTATTACGCGATCACCTCCTGGCTGCCGACGTTCCTGAAAAACGAGCGTGGCTTGAGCGTACTCGGCACGGGCGGATATCTGGCGATGGTGATCGTCGGTTCCTACGTCGGATATGTCATCAGCGCATATTTGACTGACATTCTCGGTCGCAAGAAAAACTTCATTTTGTTTGCGGTCGGCTCGTTCACCATCGTGCTGCTCTATACGCAGCTGCCGGTCAGCAACGGCGTGATGCTGTGGCTGGGCTTTCCGCTGGGCTTTTTTGCTTCGGGGATTTTCAGCGGCATGGGTTCCTTCCTGACGGAACTGTTCCCGACGCGCATTCGCGGTTCAGGCCAGGGCTTTTGCTACAACATCGGGCGGGCACTGGCGGCGTTGTTTCCGCTGCTGATCGGTTTGCTTAGCCAGACGGTACCTTTGAGCGTAGGCATCGGGGCGTTTGCGGCGGTTTCCTACGGCGTGGTGATCCTGGCGGCGCTGAGCCTGCCGGAAACTCGTGGCAAAGAACTCGACGCGCAGTAATCTGCCTGCATCGAAAAGAAATAAAACCTACAGGAGTGTTCACCGTGAGCCGCCTGCTATTGAACTGCGACATCGGCGAGAGTTTCGGCAACTGGACCATGGGTCTGGACGCCGAAGTGATGCCCTTCATCGACTGCGCCAATGTCGCCTGCGGTTTTCACGCCGGCGACCCGAGCATCATGCGCGAAACCGTCGGCCTGGCCTTGAGTCACGGCGTGCAGATCGGCGCGCATCCGGCTTATCAGGATCTGGTCGGTTTCGGCCGGCGTTCCATGGCCTACAGCACCCAGGAACTTCAGGACATTATGCATTACCAGATCGGCGCCCTCGACGGGATCTGCCGGGCCCAGGGCGGACGTGTCAGTTACGTTAAACCCCACGGCGCGATGTACAACGACATGATGGCCAACCCGGCGCAATTGCGCGCTGTTCTGCAAGCCGTAGCGTCTTATGACCGGACGTTGCCATTGATGCTGATGGCGACCCGCGACAACAGCGCTGCGCAACAACTGGGTGATGAATACGGCGTAACGCTGTGGTTCGAAGCGTTCGCCGATCGCGCCTACGACAGCGGTGGGCGGCTGGTTTCGCGTGCGCTGCCGGGCGCGGTGCATCACGAGTCAGAGGTGATCATCGAGCAGGCGCTGACGATTGCCCGTGGCGCCAACCTCACGGCCAGCGATGGCAGTGCCTTGCACCTGCAAGCCAACACCCTGTGCGTACACGGCGATAACGCCAGTTCCGTGGCAGCGGTGCGGCGTATTCGCGAAGCCCTCGACCAGCAGAGCGCACCATGAAACTGCGCGTGGAAGTGGTGGCGCTGGATTGCCTGATGGTGCGGCTGTTCGATGAGATCAGCGAAGACAACATGCCGTGGATGCTCGCGGCCAGTGAAAACCTGCGGACGGCGTTCGCCGCGCATTTGATCGATCTGGTCCCGTCTTATACGACGCTGATGGTGCATTACGACCTGACCGCCCTGAACCCGGCGCAAGCGCGGGAATTGATCGCCACAGCCTTGATCGACCTGTCACCCAATGCGCGCATTCACGGCAAATCTCACGTATTGCCGGTCTGGTATGACCTCAGCGTCGGCCCGGAATTGAGCCTGTTGACGCAGCGCAGCGGGCTGGCGGTGGCTGAGGTGATTCGCCGTCACAGCGAGCGTGAATACCAGGTATTCGCTTTAGGCTTTGCGCCGGGTTTTGCCTTCATGGGCCTGGTGGAAGAAGTGTTGGCCGCACCGCGTTTGAATACACCACGGAAAAAAGTCGCGGCTGGCAGCGTCGGCATTGCCGAGCGGCAAACCGCGGCCTATCCGGTGGTGTCGCCGGGTGGATGGAACCTGATCGGCCGCACGCCGACGAAACTGTTCGACCGTGAACGCGACGGTTACAGCCTGATGCAACCAGGCGATACCGTGCGCTTCGCGGCGGTCAGTCATGCCGAATTCATCAATCTGGGCGGTGATGACACGCCGCTGGAGGTGCAGGCATGAGTCAACTGACGATTGAAGCGAGTACGCCGTTATGCCTGTTGCAGGACGCCGGTCGCTTCGGAGTTCGCCATTTGGGGATTACCCAAGGCGGTGCGCTGGATTGGCCATCGATGGCCTGGGCGAACTGGCTGCTGGGCAATGCTCTGAATGTGCCGGTGATTGAAATCACCCTCGGCGGATTTACCGTGGTGGCCGAGCAGGACTGCATGCTCGCGCTGGCCGGCGCGGACCTTGGCGCGCAACTGGACGGCCAGGCACTGGCACCGTGGCGCAGCTTCAAATTGAATAAAGGTCAGCGTTTGCACTTCACTCAACCGCTGCTGGGCGCGCGGGCTTACCTTGCCGCACCGGGCGGGTTTGATGCGCCGAAGGTGTTGGGCAGCAGTGCAACAGTGGTTCGTGAAGAACTCGGAGGTCCGGATGGTCTGGGCCGGGCGTTGACCAAGGGAGCTTCGCTCAGTTACTCGATGGAGGCCCCGTTGCTGATGCGTGAAATACCCCGTGATCGGCTGCCTGATTTCAAGTCCGACGCGCCGTTGGCCGTCGTGCTCGGGGCGCAGATTGGTCATTTCAGTGGGCAGAGTCTGTTCGATGCATTCAACAGTGTGTGGACCCTCGACAGTCGAGCTGACCGGATGGGCATCCGTTTATTGGGTGCTGCGCTGGAATATCAGGGTCGACCGATGATATCCGAAGGCATCCCGTTGGGCGCGGTGCAGGTCCCGCCGGACGGGCAACCGATCGTGTTACTCAATGATCGGCAGACGATTGGCGGTTATCCGCGGCTGGGCGCGTTGACACCGTTGGCGCTGGCGCGGTTGGCGCAGTGTCTGCCGGGAGCAAAGGTGCAGTTGCGGCCGGTTGTGCAGGATACGGCGCATCGGGAGCACGTTGAGTATTTGCGCCGGTTTTCAAACCGCTGAAAGCTTCGTCGGATCGCCGCCCGGAGCAAGTCCGGCTCCCACAGTAATTGATGGTGTTCACAAAACGTGTATACCACCTCAGAGCCTGTGGGAGCCGGGCTTGCCCGCGAAGGCGGCTTCCCGGACCACGAAGATCTCTATTTGGAAAGAAACCGCATCCCTTCCTCCAACCCACGCAACGTCAACGGGTACATCTGATCATCAATCAGATCCCGCACGATATTGGTCGATGCCGTGTAGCCCCAGGTATCTTTTGGATACGGATTGATCCAGATGAGCTTCTTGTACTTCTCCTTGAACCGCTGCATCCACATATAGCCGGCTTCTTCGTTCCAGTGCTCGACACTGCCACCCGCCTGGGTGATTTCATAAGGCGCCATCGCCGCGTCGCCGATGAAAATCACTTTGTAATCAGCGCCGTACTTGTGCAGCAAATCCTGGGTAGAAGTGCGTTCCGACGTGCGACGCATGTTGTTCTTCCACACCGACTCATAAACGAAGTTGTGGAAGTAGAAATACTCAAGATGCTTGAACTCGGTCTTGCACGCCGAGAACAACTCCTCGCAGATCTTCACATGCGCGTCCATCGAGCCACCGATGTCGAACAACAGCAACAACTTGACCGTGTTGCGGCGCTCGGGTCGCATCTGGATGTTCAGCAGGCCGGCATCTTTGGCGGTGTGATCGATGGTGCCATCGATGTCGAGCTCTTCCGCCGCGCCTTGGCGAGCGAATTTGCGCAGACGACGCAAGGCCACCTTGATGTTGCGCGTGCCCAGTTCCACCGAGTCATCAAGGTTCTTGTACTCGCGCTGATCCCAGACCTTGACCGCTTTGCCCTGGCGTTTGCCGGCATCGCCGACCCGGATGCCTTCCGGGTTGAAACCGCCGGAACCGAACGGGCTGGTGCCACCGGTGCCGATCCATTTGTTGCCGCCAGCATGGCGTTCTTTCTGTTCTTCAAGACGCTTTTTGAATTCTTCGATCAACTTGTCCAGTCCGCCAAGAGACTGAATCGCCGCACGCTCTTCATCGGTCAGTGAACGCTCGAATTCCTTGCGCAGCCAGTCTTCAGGAATCAATGCTTGAAGGTGATCGTCGAGTTTTTCCAGACCGTTGAAATAGGCCCCGAACGCCCGATCGAACTTGTCGAAATGCTTTTCGTCCTTCACCAGAATCGCTCGCGACAAGTAATAAAACTCGTCCATGTCGGCAAAGGTCACGCGCTGTTTCAGCGCGTTGATCAGGTCCAGTAGCTCGCGCACCGAGACGGGCACCTTGGCTGCGCGCATTTCATTGAACAGGTTGAGCAGCATGGCTATCTTCTCGAATGATCAGCGAGTGCCGCGACGGCTCATGAACGCCAGACGCTCAAGCAATTGCACGTCCTGTTCGTTCTTCACCAACGCACCGGCCAACGGCGGAATCGCTTTGGTCGGATCACGTTCACGCAGCACCGCTTCGCCGATGTTGTCGGCCATCAGCAACTTCAGCCAGTCCACCAGTTCCGACGTCGATGGCTTCTTCTTGAGGCCCGGTACTTTGCGCACGTCGAAGAACACATCAAGCGCCTCGCTGACCAAGTCCTTCTTGATGTCCGGGTAGTGCACGTCGACGATCTTCTGCAACGTGGTGCGATCCGGGAACGCGATGTAGTGGAAGAAACAACGGCGCAGGAAAGCGTCCGGCAATTCCTTTTCATTGTTTGAAGTAATGATGATGATCGGGCGTTTTTTCGCCTTGATCGTCTCGTCGATCTCGTAAACGTAGAACTCCATCTTGTCGAGTTCTTGCAGCAGGTCGTTGGGGAACTCGATGTCGGCCTTGTCGATTTCATCGATCAGCAGAATCACCCGTTCTTCCGATTCGAAGGCCTCCCAGAGTTTGCCCTTTTTCAGGTAGTTGCGAACATCGTGGACCTTCTCCGTGCCGAGCTGCGAATCGCGCAGGCGGCTGACGGCGTCGTACTCGTACAGGCCCTGATGCGCCTTGGTGGTGGATTTGATGTGCCAGGTGATCAGCTTCGCGCCAAAGGACTCGGCCAGTTGTTCGGCGAGCATGGTCTTGCCCGTTCCCGGCTCACCCTTGACCAGCAACGGACGCTCCAGGGTGATGGCGGCGTTGACCGCAAGCTTCAGGTCATCGGTGGCGACGTAGGCCTGGGTGCCTTCGAACTTCATCTGCTAATCCTCGAACGGTGATGCCGGCCTGAGCGAGGCAGGGCGGGGCGCAATAAAATGGAGTACCCGACTATAACGCGCCGCCCCGTCGACTGTGAACGCAGACGGCCTATTCAGTCTCTGAATGGCGCGTCACATCTTGACTTGATCTCGAGCCATTGCCAGTATTGAGATATCGCCATTTTGGCGATAGCTTGCACGGCATGTCTACCAAATACAGATTTCGCGATACCTACCGCATTCAATTGCGCGAGAAAGACCACCCGCCGCCCCATGTTCATCTGACCGGGGGAGGCGTGGATGTAATGCTTAGCCTGGAAACGGTGCAGGTCATTATTGGCAAGGCGCCGCCGTTGATCATCAAGGAAGCGCTGGCATGGGTCAGAGACCATCAGGCGCAATTGCTCGAGGACTGGAAACGATGCTACCCATGAAGAGACCGCGGTTGTCTGCGGTAGAGGCATTGCCCGACTATCGTCTGGACCTGACGTTTATCGACGGTCAAAAGCTAATGCTCGATCTGAGGCGGGATCTGGAAGCTTATTCCGGATTACGACCGTTGCTGGACGAACATGCCTTCGAGACAGCGACTTTGGGTGACGATGGCTGGAGCGTCGAATGGCCTCAGCAGGATATCCAGATTGGCGCGGACACTCTCTACCTGGACGCGCTCGCGCAAAACGCTGCAGATGAAAACACCCGGATCTTCATTGACTGGCGCGCGCGAACCGGTTTGCCGTTGAACCATGCGGCAGAGGCATTGGGCGTCAGCGCTCGGAGTATCACGCGTTACAGCAGCGGTCGGGAAGCCGTACCTCGTTCATTGGCGCTGGCTTGCCTGGGTTGGGACTGGTTGCAGCAGCAAGCTCAGCCGGCGAAAGCGGCCGAGGACACCGGCCGCTACGTGGTTAACCGCAAACGTTAACCTGCATCCGGTTTCGGGCGCTCATAACGGGCATTGAATGCCTGCACAAAACCATTACGCAGAATCTGCAAAAACGCCTCGAACGCGTTGACGTCCTGCTGGTGCACATTGCCGCTCAGTTCAACGCGAGTGGCGAACTGGTTTTTCTGTTGGTTTTTGAGCACGGTTTCGGTGCCACCGACCAACGCTTCCCAGACAGAGCGGAACAAGCCTTTATTCTTGTTTTCGACATCCTGCTGCCAGTTGAAGACGTCTACATCACGCAACAGCGGTTTGATATAGCCCTTCAGTTGGGCATTGTTGGCTTCGGCTTCAATGACCACATCACCGTGGCCGGCATTAAAGTCGAATTTGCCATAGGCAGAAGCAAAGTCGTTCATGCGCTTGAGCTCAATGCCTCTGGCACGCAAGCGGAAATCGAAGTCTTCAAAGTCGCTCAACGGGTCGAATGTTGCCGTGGCTTCCAGCGGCGCATGTCCCAACAGCAAGGCCTTGCCTTCGAAGCGGGCGTCGCGTTTGCCTTCGGTGTCGACGACGTTGGTCAGGTTGAAAATGCTCGCGTTGATCTGCGTCGCGTTCATGTTCACCGGGGGCTTGGAATTGAAATTGCGGAAGCTGACCTTGCCGTCGTTGATGCGCACCTCGTTCAGGGTGATGGGTGCCAGTTTGCTTAACTGTTCACGCCAGTCGGTGCCTTGACCTGTCTGGGAGTTCTGCTTGTTGGCGCCGCCGTCGACGAAGTTCACTTCAGGGTTAAAGAACTCTACTTCGGCCACCACCGCATGGTCATACCAGAGCGAGTGCCAGCTCACGGCCAGTTCGATCACTGGCGCATTGACGAAGGGCACCGGCACCTTGCCGTCGACTTTGACGATCTTCAGACCGTTGATCCTGTAAGCACCGCGCCACAGGGCCAGATCGACGTCCGTCACCTGGCCACGGTAATCGCCCATGTCGGCCAGCTTGTCGTTCAGGTAATCCCGAACCAGATAAGGTAACGCGATATGCAGTGCGATCAGCAGTACGACGAGGCCGGTAAAGACCCACAAGGGCCAACTGTATCTGCGTTTCATAATGACAAATCTCCAGCGATGTAAAAGCATTGACTGCGCTGTCGGCCGGACGTTCGACTGACTGGACGCCCACGGGCAACAGGCATACCGTTATGGGCTTCTCCAACGCTGTACAAGGACCCAGCCATGAGCCGTATCTTTGCTGACAATGCCCACTCCATCGGCAACACGCCGCTGGTCCAGATCAACCGTATCGCCCCGCGCGGTGTGACCATTCTGGCCAAGATCGAGGGGCGTAACCCCGGTTACTCGGTCAAGTGCCGGATCGGCGCCAACATGATCTGGGACGCCGAAAGTACCGGCAAACTCAAGCCTGGCATGACCATCGTCGAGCCGACCTCGGGCAACACCGGCATCGGCCTGGCGTTCGTCGCAGCCGCGCGCGGTTACAAATTGATGCTGACCATGCCAGCGTCCATGAGCATCGAACGGCGCAAGGTGCTTAAGGCCTTGGGCGCCGAACTGGTGCTGACCGAGCCGGCCAAGGGCATGAAGGGCGCCATCGAAAAGGCCGCCGAAATCGTCGCGAGCGACCCGTCCAGCTACTTCATGCCGGGCCAGTTCGATAACCCTGCAAACCCGGCGATCCACGAGAAAACCACCGGCCCTGAAATCTGGAACGATACCGACGGTGCCGTCGATGTATTGGTGGCGGGCGTGGGAACCGGCGGAACCATCACCGGTGTGTCGCGGTACATCAAGAATACGCAGGGCAAGCCGATTCTGTCGGTCGCGGTTGAGCCGGTGTCTTCCCCCGTTATCACCCAGGCGCGGGCGGGTGAGGAAATCAAGCCCATCGCACCGCACAAGGTCCAGGGCATCGGCGCCGGGTTTGTGCCGAAAAACCTCGATCTGTCGATGGTTGACCGGGTTGAGCTGGTCACTGATGAGGAGTCGAAGGCGATGGCCCTGCGCTTGATGCAGGAAGAAGGAATTCTGTGCGGGATTTCTTGCGGCGCTGCGATGGCAGTAGCCGTTCGATTGGCGGAAACGCCGGAAATGCAGGGCAAGACAATCGTAGTGATCCTGCCCGACTCGGGTGAGCGCTACCTGTCGAGCATGCTCTTCAGCGATCTGTTCACCGAACAGGAGAACCAGCAGTAACCGGCACGGACCGGAACTGAAATTGGAGGGGATTGATTCGCGTCAGCCCCCGTTCAGCCAGCCTGTGTTATCAAGAGCTTTATTGCGCTTTCATCAATACAGAATATGAAAAGTGCAGGTTATTCCGCCGGCCTTGAATGTCTATCATGGCCGGCTGCCGCGTCGGGTAAATGGCGTTGAGTAAAGTTGTAATTGATCAAGGAGTTGTTGATGAACGTTTCCCTTGCCGCGAAGGCGTCCGTGTTGCTGCTGTTTCTGGGCAGCACGCTGTATGTGCATTTGCGTGGCAAGGCGCGCTTACCGGTCCTGCGTCAGTTTGTTAACCATTCAGCGCTGTTTGCCCCCTACAACGCCTTGATGTATCTGTTCTCCCGTGTGCCCTCTGATCCCTATCTAGACCGCAGCAAATTCCCCGAACTTGATGTGCTCAAGGACAACTGGGAAGTGATCCGCGACGAGGCCATGCACCTGTTCGACGAGGGCTACATTCGCGCCGCCGAGAACAACAATGACGCCGGGTTCGGCTCATTCTTCAAAAAAGGCTGGAAGCGTTTTTATCTCAAGTGGTATGACAAACCGCTGCCGTCGGCCGAGGCGCTCTGCCCGAGAACCGTGGCATTGGTCAGCAGCATCCCCAACGTCAAGGGCGCCATGTTCGCCTTGCTCCCGGGCGGCAGCCATCTCAATCCGCATCGTGATCCGTTCGCCGGTTCACTGCGTTATCACCTGGGCCTGTCCACGCCGAACTCGGAGAACTGCCGCATCTTTGTCGATGGCCAGGAATACGCCTGGCGCGATGGCGAAGATGTGATGTTCGACGAGACTTACGTGCACTGGGTCAAGAACGAAACCGGGACAACCCGGGTGATCCTGTTTTGCGATGTGGAACGGCCGCTGAACACTCGTGTCATGACCCGCATCAACCGCTCGATCAGCACCTTCCTCGGCCGCGCCACCGCGCCGCAAAATGTCGAAGAAGAGCGGGTTGGCAGAATCAATCAGGTTTACGCGTGGAGTAAACGCTTCAGTGACACCTTCAGCGGCGCGGTCAAGCAGTGGAAACGTCGCCATCCCAAGGCGTACCGCGTGATGCGGCCGGTGCTCGCAGTGGTGGTGCTTACATTGTTGGGGTATTGGTTGCTTGGGTAACGATTTTGCACAAAAAAAACCGCTCGAATTGAGCGGTTTTTTATGTCTGGATTCTAGCGACGCCCGGCACGCACGTTGACTTGTTAAAGCAACACATCTCTATCATTCAACGCAATTTCTATTACCTGCTCTGGCGATAATCTCTGCGAGTAATCCGCATCACCGAAGTATTCGTCTGGCCAGAAAATGAAATCGGATACGCGTTCATTGGGTATGTTGATTGCCAGCATGTTTAACCAAAAATCGATGTCATGCTCGGACCCATCGCACTCCATCACCCTTCGAGCGAGCTCTATCAGCTCATGCTTGGTTACATCTGCCACGCGCCGTTCATACGGTGTTGCTAAGACCTTGCGAACCCAAGTGTCGTGGTCCTGGCCTCCATAAATACCTTGAAAGTCGATGTACTCAAGCTGGGTCATGGCCTCTCGATTGAACGCGGCCAACTGCTCCGGAGTTTGTTCGGGATGTCCGCAATCAATTTGCTCAGACAATATCGTCAGCCGAGCGACAAAGGATTCATCCAGCAGCGGGGGCATCAAATCAGGGCGAAGTTCCATATGTTTTCTCACGATCCATTTAGTCTTTGAATCCCGGCAGGCCTTGGTCAGCACGCCAGTCTTTTACTGTTTTAGTAACGCCCTCGGCGGAGTTGTCCGCACCGGGTTCCGGATGGAAAATTAGGTCGTAGCCATCAGGATGGCCTGCAAGCCGACTGAATTTCTCAAGTAACTCGCCAAGCTCTTCGTCCGTACCGCCTTTGTTAACGATACGTATGTTCTTGATGAAGGCAATGAATGCGGCTTCGGTAAAATCGGAAATATTGTCCATGTTGTGTCTATTTCCTTCTGTGAAGATCAATGTGATTTCGTGGGGTGTTAACCCTCAAGTTATCCACGTCATATACCGCGCCGCCGTCTTTAATTAGTTCGACGTGGTGTATTTCATAGGTGACGCGTTTCCCCACCGAGTCCCTGAATCCAACAGTAGGGGCGTTCCCATTTAGAGCACGCGCCTGATCGTCCTCACTCAGCTGGCTAAATAGCTCAGGATCGTTGCTTACTGCCCTCCAGAACGCACCCCTGAATCGAAGCTGCTAAAGCCTTTGCCGCTGAGTTGGCTGGCAATTCTTGTTGGTATCGGGGCACCGAGTCCAGAACTCGCCCCAGCTAACCAGATGCCGGTCACGTCTTTTCCTTGCCCCGTCACGGTGCCGGGATCAAGGCGAACATTCATCACGATGTACAACGGCTGCACACCAGACCCAGCCGGGAACACCAGAATGAAATCTTTGTAAGCGTCTGGGTAAATCGGGCTGACGATGATGTTATCAGCCTGTTCGGTGGGCGGATAAATCCAGATCTGTGGCGCCTGTGGTGCGCCTTCTAATGCTGGAATCCCTGGGGTGCTGGACGGGTCGGTGGCGGGTGTCCATATCAAGGTTACGCCGTCACCAAGGTCAGCCACTTGCTGGGAGCCTCGGGCAGCGAACTGTACTACGGGGATCATTTCCCAATCACGCCGCTTCTGGGTGTTGTACCCGTAGCCCTTTAAGGTGCCATCGGCCTGCTGCTCAACGGTTAGTCGGACACGTGTGCGTCCTACTTTGAGCGACTGGAGCTGTTCTTCTGTGTATAGGCTGCTGTCGCCCAAACTGGATGGCCACAGCAATGCAACCACTCCCGCCAATGCACCAGCAGCAACACCCGTGATAGCACCGGACGCCACAGCACCGGCCGTACACAAACCGCTACAAGACACACCGCCAGCGGTGGCAGTAGCAGCGCCGCCTAATAAAAGTGTTCCCAAAGAGGCGGGGAGGG
>NZ_JMCL01000021.1 GCF_000690905.1 Pseudomonas sp. Ant30-3
ACTGGGGGCGAGCCAGCAGGTGGCGCAGAGGGTGGCCAGTAACTCTCATCGCTGGTGGCGTAATAGCCGTTTTGAGTTGAATCGTGTGCTGAATATTGCGTGGTTCGACAGGCTGGGATTGGCGCGCCTCTCATAACCTCAATCTCTCGAACCGCCCGGTGCGGACCCGCATGCCGGGTGGTGTGGCAGGGGAGCGGCCTATGAAGGCCGTCCCCTATGCCGATGCCTGCCCAGAAGTGCGCGGTGCATCTCTGGAAGCCATCGCGAGCAGGCTCGCTCCCACATTTGGCTGCGATCCCTTGTAGGAGCGAGCCTGCTCGCGATGAGGCCAGTCGATTCGCTGAAGAGCTCACGGCGTAGCCACCACCCGGTTCCGCCCACGCTCCTTGGCCTGATACAACGCTTTGTCCGCTGCAAACAGCAACTGCTCCAGACTCACATCATTGGCAGTCGTCCACGTGCCCAGCCCGATACTGACCGTCACTGGTGACTCCACCCCCGCTGCAAACGGCAGCTGCTCCACCGCCACCCGAATATGTTCGGCAATCAGTTGCGCCCCCGCGCTGTCGGTTTCGGCCAATACCACCGAAAATTCTTCCCCGCCGTAGCGGGCGACCATGTCGGCCGGCCTTCGCACATTATCGGAAATCACCTTGGCGATCGCGCGCAAGGCATCGTCGCCGGCCTGATGGCCGTGCTGATCGTTAAAGGCCTTGAAGTGATCGGCGTCAATCATCAGCAGTGACAACGGCTGGCCGGAGCGCTGCGCCCGGAACCACTCGTGACGCAGGGTCAGGTCGAGGATTCGCCGATTTGCCACACCGGTCAGCGCATCGGTGGCCGCCAGTTGCGCCAGCTCCTTCTCGGCATGGCGGCGCAAGCGTAGCTCCCGGCAGAGCAAGCCGCTCAGCCACAGCAGACCGATACAGAGCACGCCAGTGGCGCCGCTGATGACGATCGCTGTGCGCTTCCAGGTGCCAAACACTTCGTCGCCGGACAGGGCGACGATCACGGTCAGCGGCAGATTGCCTACCCTGGCAAAGGTGTACAGACGCCGCTGGGCATCGATGCTGGAAACGCTGTCGAAACTGCCATTGCCGTCGCGCAGGATGCGCTCGACGTTGGGCCGCTTGGCGAAGCTCTTGCCAATGGCATCGTTCTCCAGGTCAGGCTTTTGCGCGAGCAGAATACCGTCGGCATTGATGATGCTCAGCGTGCTGCCAGTGCCGATGTCGAGGCTGTTGAAGAGCTGATCGAAGTAGCTCAATCGCATCGAGGCTACGGCCACACCGAGAAATCCTCCCGTGGAAGTGGAGATACGGCGGCTGAAGGTGATCCGCCATTCACCGTTGAGCTCACACTCGCACTGCAGCTTGAACGGTGGGCTGATGAACATGCGGGTGTCTGGCCTGGCGGCATGCTCAAGGAAAAAGTCCCGCTCGGCGTAGCTGCCCGTTCCGGGCTCGATGGCCGACGAGTCCGCGAGCACCTGGCCGTGCGGGTCCAGCAGGAGAACGTCGCCCTTGAAACGGGCCGTCGTCGAACGGTCGAACAACGCCATATGGCGGATCTGCGGGAATACCTGTTTGAGGTCATCACGCCGGGCAGCAGCGATCAGACCCTGCAGAGTGAGGTCATAGAGCTCGATCGTGCGCAGGACATCGGCGTTGATCAGCTGGACGATTGTGGTAGCGCTGCGGGTAGCCGCCTGCTGGGCGTTGGCATGTTCACGGATCAACAGGAAAGTGACGATGCACAGAATCGCAATCACGGTCAGCGTGCTAACGAGCATCACCATCAACTCAGGAAGCCGGGTCTTGCCTGAAACGTAGGTAGGGTGATGTGCGGTCATCGGGACACTGTCTGCATGAGCGATCAACGACAAAAAGCCAGCAAACGCGCTGGCCTTTCACTGATTGAAGCGTAGAAGACGTTCGGCGGGTAGTCAGATTTTCGGGACCGCTTCGCGGCCCAGCGGGAGCAAGCTCCCTCGCCACAACGGCGCGTGGGCCTCACACAGGCAAATGAATCCCGAAAGTATTCATGCCCCGATCACTGCGCACAAACACATCGCCGCCATGCATCAGCGCGATGGCCTTCACAATCGCCAACCCCAGACCGTGGTTGTTGCCGCTGTTGCTGCGCGATGCATCCACCCGGTAAAACCGTTCGAACAGGCGTGGCAAATGCTCGTTGGCAATCGGCGAGCCGGGGTTGGCAACGCCAATGCTCACCTGGAACTCGTCCACCTCGATCCGCACCTCGATAACCTGGCCGGGCTCGGTGTGCTGGACCGCGTTATTCAGCAGATTGATCAACGCCCGGCGCAAATGCGCGATTTCGATGTGCACTTGCGCATCACCACTGACCTGCACTTGAACGTGCGCGTCCTCAAGAATGAAATCCAGATACTCCAGGGTCGTCGCCACTTCATCGGCGAGGGAGGCAGAGGTCAGTTTAGTGGCCTTGCTGCCTTGGTCGGCGCTGGCGAGGAACAGCATGTCGTTGATGATCGAGCGCAGTCGCTCCAGCTCTTCGAGGTTCGATTGCAGCACCTCGAAATAATGCTCGGCCGAGCGGCCACGGGTCAACGCCACTTGGGTCTGACCGATCAGGTTGGTCAGCGGCGAACGCAGTTCGTGGGCGACATCGGCATTGAAGGATTCCAGCCGCGAGTAAGCCTGCTCGACCCGCTCTAGGGTTGAATTGAACGAGTTGACGAACTGATTGAGCTCCGGCGGCAGCGAGGCCAGGCGCAAACGCCCGGAGCGTAGCGGCGGTGCCAGTCGCTGGGCTTCCTGAGACAACTTTATCAGCGGCTTGAGGCCGATCCGCGCCACCCAATAACCCAGCGCCGAGGCCAGCAGCACGCCAACAATTGCCAGGCTGATCAGGGCAATCAGCAAATGATGCTGAGTCTGGTAGAACGTCTCGGTGTCGATGCCGATCATGAAGCGCAACGGCGGGCGCTGATCCTTGGCCGGGAACTGGCTGACCAGCACTTTCAGCGGGTAGGGCTGGCCGGGCAGGTCGAGGTCGCGCATGCCCAGCGGCCCTTCAGCGAACGCACGAATCTGCGTGGTGGCGTTGCCGTATTCGTACTGCGGGTCGCCGCTGATGACCCAGAAGCGGATGCGCTTGTCTTCCTCGCTCAGCAGCTTGAGCTTGTTGTTGATCTTCACCCAATGCTCGGGCGTGCCGAAACGGCCGACGGTGGATTCGAGCACGCTGTAGCGCGCGTCCAGTTCCGCTTCCGGCAGCAGGCCAAGGCCTTTGTCGACTTGTTGATACAACGCGCCGCCGATCAGCAGAAACACCACCAGGGCCACCAGCGTGAACATCCCGCTGAGGCGCAGCGCAATCGAATGGCTAAACACTGCGGCTCTCCAGCACATAACCCATGCCTCGGATCGTGTGCAGCAATTTCTCTTCGAAAGGCCCGTCGAGCTTGGCACGCAGTCGTTTGATCGCCACCTCGACGACATTGGCGTCACTGTCGAAATTGATGTCCCAGACCATTTCCGCAATCGACGTTTTCGAGAGGATTTCCCCTTGTCGACGGGCCAGCACGCTGAGCAACGAGAACTCCTTGGCGGTCAGGTCCAGGCGGGTGCCGGCGCGGGTGGCCTTGCGGCTGATCAAGTCGATCCACAGGTCTGCAACGCTGACCTGCACCGGTTCATGGCCGCCGCTGCGCCGGGTCAGCGCCTGCAGACGCGCGACCAGTTCAAGGAAGGAAAACGGTTTGCCGAGGTAATCGTCGGCGCCGTCGCGCAAGCCTTTGATGCGGTCTTCAACGCGCTCGCGAGCGGTCAGCATGATCACCGGCGTCTGCTTGCGCGCACGCAGCGCACGCAACACGCCAAAGCCGTCGAGGCCCGGCAGCATCACGTCGAGGACGATCACTGCGTGGTCGTTCTCCAATGCCATATGCAGGCCCTCGACGCCGTCACGCGCCAAGTCCACGGTGTAACCCTGTTCGGTGAGGCCGCGGTGCAAATAGTCCGCGGTTTTTTCCTCGTCTTCGATAATCAGAACGCGCATGACCCCGCCTCAGTCTATGGTCGCCAACACCGGCATCTGTGCTGGCGCGGGTTTAGGTCGATGGAATAGCCGCTCAAGCCACAAGTATATGACCGGAGTGGTAAACAGCGTCAGCGCCTGACTCACCAGCAGCCCGCCCACGACCGCGATGCCCAGCGGCTGACGCAATTCGGCGCCGGGGCCGTACCCGAACATCAGCGGCAGGGCGCCGAGCAGGGCGGCGAGGGTAGTCATGATGATCGGCCGGAACCGTGTGATGCACGCCTCGTAGATCGCCTCTTCGGGCGGCAAACCACGATTGCGCTGAGCATCCAGCGCAAAGTCGATCATCAGGATGCCGTTTTTCTTGACGATCCCGATCAGCAGCACCAGCCCGATCAGCGCCATGATCGAGAAATCCTGGCCACAGATCCACAGCATGATCACCGCCCCGAGCCCCGCCGAGGGCAAGGTCGAGATGATCGTCAATGGGTGCACGAAACTTTCGTAGAGCACGCCGAGAATGATGTACACCGCCACCAGCGCCGCCAGAATCAGCCACGGCTGGCTGGCCAGCGAACTCTGGAATGCCTGTGCCGCGCCTTGGAAATTGCCGCTCATGGCCGCCGGCATGCCGATCTCGGCCTTGGCCTGATCGAGCATGATCACCGCGTCGCCCAACGCCACGCCGGACGCGAGGTTAAAGGACAGGTTGGCGGCCGGAAACATACCGTCATGAGCGATGGACAACGGGCCAACGGTTGGCGCATCGAATCGCGCCAGTGCCGACAGCGGTACCATTTCCCCGCTCAACGGCGAGCGCAGGTAGAAATAGTTGAGACTTTCAGCCTTGCCGCGTTGTTTTGTGTCCAGCTCCAGAATCACGTTGTACTGGTTGGTCTGGGTCTGGAATTCGTTGATTTGGCGCTGGCCAAAAGCGTCGTACAGCGCTTCGTCGACATCGCTGGCGGTCAGGCCGAAACGCGCCGCTGCGCTGCGGTCGATGTTGATGTGAGTGATGCTGCCGCCCAGTTGCAGGTCATTGGAAATGTCGCGGAACGCCGGGTTGCTGCGCAGTTTTTCCGTGAGCCGTTGGGTCCAGGTGCTGAGGGTCGCGCCGTCGTTGCTCTTGAGTACGTATTGATATTGCGCGCGGCTCGGGCCGGAGCTGAGGTTGATGTCCTGACCGGCGCGCAGGTACAAGACAATGCCCGGGACTTTCATCAGTTGCGGGCGAATCCGGTCGATGAATTCACTGGCGGAGACGTCGCGGTCACCGCGTTTTTTCAGCGAGATCCAGAAGCGGCCGTTAGCAATGGTCTGGTTGCTGCCGGAGACGCCTACCGAGTGGGAGAACACATCGACGGCGGGGTCTGCCGCGACAATTTCTGCCATGGCCAGGTGTTTTTTCACCATGTCGCCGTAGGAAATATCGGCAGCGGCTTCGGTGGTGCCGAGGACAAAACCGGTGTCCTGCACCGGGAAGAAGCCTTTGGGTATGAAGATGTAACCGGTCACCGCTAACACCACCGACAGACCGAACACGCCGATCATCAATGTCTGATGGGCGAGGGCGCGCCGCAGGCCGCGTTCGTACCAGCCAAGCAAGCGATCACCAAAACCGGGTTTATCGTGGGCGCGATGCACCGGCGCTTTCATGAACAGGGCCGCGAGGGTGGGCGCGAGGGTCAACGACACCACCACCGAAATCATGATGGTCGAGGTCGCCGTCAAGGCGAATTCCTTGAACAATCGCCCGACCACGCCTCCCATGAACAGCAGCGGAATAAACGCCGCCACCAGCGAGAAGCTGATCGAGACCACGGTGAATCCGATTTCGCTGGAGCCCTTGATGGCGGCCTCGCGCATGTCGTCGCCGGCCTCCAGATGCCGGTGGATGTTTTCCACCACCACAATCGCATCGTCGACCACAAACCCCACGGCCACCACGATCGCTACCAGCGTCAGGTTGTTCAGACTGAAATCCATGATGTACATCAGAGCGAAACTGGCGACCAGTGACACGCCGAGCACGGCCGTCACAATCAACGTGGCTGACAACTGGCGCAGGAACAGCGCCATCACCGCGACCACCAGCATGATCGCGATGAGCAGGGTGATTTCCACCTCGTGCAGCGAAGCGCGAATGGTCTGGGTGCGGTCGACCAGGGTGCTGACCTGCACCGACGCCGGCAGCATCGCCGTAAGCGTCGGCAGCGCGGCCTGCACCCGGTCGACGGTTTCGACAATGTTGGCGCCGGGTTGGCGGAAGATCACCAGGTTCACGCCTGGGCGGTCGCCTGCCCAGGCCTGCACGTAGGCATCTTCTGCACCGTTGACGACTTTGGCGACATCGCGCAGGTGAACCGGGGCGCCGTCCTTGTAGGAAACGATGAGCTCGCTGTACTCCTCCGGGTGAAACAACTGGTCGTTGGTGGACAGGGTGGAAATGCTCGATTCGCCGTACAACGCACCTTTGGCGAGGTTAAGGCTGGTCTGCTGCAACGCCAGACGAATGTCCGCCAGGGTCAAACCGATGGCGGCGAGTTTGTCCGCCGAAGCCTGAACCCGGATGGCCGGACGTTGTTGACCGGTGATGTTGACCTGGCCTACACCGTCGATCTGACTGATCTGACGGGACAGCAGGGTTTCCACCAGATCGCTGAGTTCGGGGCCGGGCATCAGGGTTGAGTTGATGCTGAGGATAAGCACCGGGCTGTCGGCCGGATTGACCTTGCGCCAGGTCGGCAGGTTCGGCATGTCCCTGGGCAGTTTGCCGGCGGCGGTGTTGATTGCGGCCTGCACCTCCTGCGCGGCGGTGTCGATGCTTTTGTCGAGGGTGAATTGCAGAGTCAGGTTGGTCGAGCCCAAGGCGCTGCTTGAGGTCATTTGCGTCACGCCGGGGATGGCGCTGAATTGCACTTCCAGCGGCGTGGCTACCGACGACGCCATGGTTTCCGGGCTGGCGCCGGGCAACTGCGCGGCGACCTGGATGGTCGGAAATTCCGCCTCCGGCAGCGGCGCTATCGGCAACTTTGGAAAGGCAATCGCGCCCAGCAGCACCAAGGCGAACGTCAGCAGAATCGTCGCCACCGGATGATCGATGCACCAGGCTGAAATCGAACGGTGGCCTTTCATGGCTTCGGCTCCGCCTGCACCACTTGCGGCGGCTCGGTGAGAATCTGCACCGTCGCGCCGGGTTTGAGCCGCGACTGACCGTCACTGACCAGCACATCGCCCGATTTGACGCCTTTGACGATGTTCTGGTCGGCGTCCTGATACACCATCTGCACGTCGACGATCTCGACTTTGTCGCCGTTGATTCGATAGACGAAATGTTGATCGAGCCCACGTTGCACGACGGTGGGCGGCACCACCAGGGCGTCTTTCTCCAGAGCTGTCTGAATTTGTACCGTCACCAGCAAGCCAGGCCAGAGTTTTTGCTCGGCGTTATCGAATTCGGCCTTGGCGCGGATGGTCCCGGTGTTGGCGCTGATCTGGTTGTCGATCAGAGTCAAATGGCCTTCGCCAAGCAGGTTGCCGGTTTCGCCATCGGTGTCGGCGCCGATGTAAGCCTTGACCCGGGCCCGCTGCGGGTCACCAATCAAACTTTGCAAGGTCGGCAGCATCTGTTGCGGCAGGGAGAACTCCACGGCGATCGGGTCGATCTGGGTGACGGTGAAAAGACCCTGGGTATCGGTCATGCGCAGGAAATTGCCTTCGTCCACCGTACGAATCCCGACTCGTCCGGTCACCGGTGAGCGAATCTGCGTGTAGGAAAGTTGCACCTGAGCGGCGTCAATCGATGCCTGATTGCCTTGGGCGGTGGCCTTGAGTTGATTGACCAACGCCTGTTGCTGGTCAAACGTCTGCCTGGACACACCGTCATCGACACTCAGCAATTTATAGCGCTTGAGGTTGACCGTTGCTACTTGCAGCTGCGCCTGGCTTTCGCCCAATTGCGCACGGGTCTGATCGAGGCTGGCGCGAATTGAACGGTCATCGATGGTCGCGAGCAGATCGCCCTTCTTCACCAATTGACCTTCCTTGACCAGGATTTTAGTGAGGACCCCATCGATCTGTGGCCGCACCACCACGCTGTGCAGAGACAGCGCCGAGCCGATCCCGGTGACATAACGGGGCACGTCTTTTTCGGCAACGCTGACCACACGCACGGGAATAGCGGTCGGGGTCGCCAGTTTCGCCGTGGCAGGTTTGCTCACGTACCAGATGCCCAACGCAACCAGCACGGCCAGCAGGCTGGCAATCAGGGCGGTTTTTTTCTGTATTCGCATGCGATTGGGGCGCCGGTCTGGTGGGTCGGAGAAAGGTCAGGATATCGTCCTTTATAAACCTGTTTGGCGGTCGCCAAGGTGACGGCTAGCTGACGGCGCTGTCAGTTTGGCGCTGGGTGAATATCAGGATCCATGCAGTGGCGATTGGAGAGGTATACTGCCGCCTTTCGTGGCTCGCTGACCGGGCCCGACTTTACGCATCACCCGGAGCTTTCATGACTTCCCCGACACAACCGCCGGTTGCCGACGCTTTGAGCGACGACCAGGCAGACCTGCCAGACAGCGTAGACTCCAGCGCAGACAGCGAAGCCAAAGCCGCTATCCCGGCATTCAAGTTCCCGTTCAAGCCGGGCGACCTGGCCGCAGCGAAGAACGCCAGCCAGCCTTGGTACAAGAATGGCGCCAAGAACGGCCATACCAAAACCCCCGGTGCAGCGCCTCCCGGCACTCGTCGTTCGATGGGTAAACGCTGACTGTCAGGCGTATTGTTGACCGGTAATTGTTCCTCTTGTCATTGAGAGCGTTCCTACAAGGATGAGCGATTCGTCCTCTGGGAAATAAAGCGGCCTCTCGTCAAAGATTCATCCCCCTGAATTCTTGATGAAGGCCGCTGAAATGACTCTGGTAAAAACCCTCTCTCTACTGTCGCTGGTGGCCCTGACCACTGGCTGCATGTCGTCTGCGTCCGATCCACAGATCCGTATGGGTGTCGAAGCACTGGTTCCGCCATTTGAGAGCAGAAACGACAAGGGCGAGCTGGTTGGATTGAACATCGAGTTGGGCAACGCGTTGTGTGCCGAACTCAAATCCCGCTGTGTCTGGGTCGACCAGGATTACGCCACCAACATTCATGCCCTTGAAACCAATCGTTTCGACGTGATCATGCCCATGACCGCCACATCTGCACGTCGCGACCGGGTCGATTTCACCGATGATCTTTACCCCCTGAGCAGCCGACTGGTGGCGCGCAAAGGGGCGAATCTGCAACCGAATGTGCAATCGCTCAAGGGCAAGAGTGTCGGCGTCCTGACAGGCACCCACCGTGAAGCGTTCGCCAGGTCCCGTTGGGCCCCGGCGGGAGTGACGGTGCGCAGTTTCGCGCTCAATAATCAACTGGTTGAAAGCCTGCTGTCGGGGGAAATCGATGCAACCCTGCAAGACTCCATTGAAATTACCCACGCATTATTAAGCCTGCCACAAGGTCAGGCTTTCGATTTCGCCGGCCCCTCTATCAAGGACCCCATGCTGGGCAGTGGTGTGGCAATGGCTGTACGGAAAACCGACACCCAGCTGCGCGATAACCTGAATGCAGCGCTTGAGCGTCTCAAGAAAAATGGCCAGCACCAGGCGATTACCCAACGCTACTTGCCACTGGCTGCGCCCATCTCACCCCGCTACGTTCCTAACGACGAAGGCTTGCCATTTTCCGATGCGGTGCAGGTCGGCGAGACGATTTACTTTTCCGGCTTGGTCGGCTTGGGAGGTGATGGTGAACTGGTGAAGGGCGGCATTGGCCCGCAGACGACTCAGGCCATGGAGAACTTGCGTACCGCGCTGCAACGCAACGGTTCGTCTATGGCGCAAGTGGCTAAATGCACGGTCATCCTCGCCGACATCAAGGATTTTTCCGCCATGAGTACCGTGTATCGCAGTTATTTCCCGGTAGACCGTCTGCCCGCTCGTACAACGTTTGCCGGCAAGTTGATAGGCGACGCGCGGGTAGAAGTGGATTGTCTGGCAGTGAAGGCCAGCTGACGCTGTCGACGACGAACTACTGCGCAACGCAATTGCGCAGTGATTTTTTTGGGTCTGTCACCTGGTGTTTCAGGCTCCTCGCAACGAAATAAACGCATAGGTTCCGGGTACATTTGTCGCCACCAGCGCTCCAGCCTCTATCACTTGCGCGGCAATGTCCTCACCGGAAACATGAAACAACCATTCACTGCCGGTGCCGGCCAGCCGTTGTTGCGCAATCTGTTCGATCGCGGCGGCGAACGCGGTCATGTCCGGCAAGTACGCGGTGAACCCATCGCCTTTCAGCGCCGTCGTGCGAATCCCCAGTAGTGCGCAGATCGCATCTTTGCTGCGAATGTCATCTCGGTCCGCCTGACGCGAGCGCTGAATAAGCCCTGCGAGTTCCTGATCGACCAGCTCGCCACCGATGATCAGTGCCGGTCCTTGTTCCCACGACTCGGGCGGACATTCCTTCACGGCGGTATTCAAGGGAATGTGCGGATTGATTTCCATAGGATAGATTCGGCACACCAATGGCCGACGTTCGTAAATCCGGCAGAGGTTTTCTTCGTCAAGATTCCGGCAGCGGCCGGCATTGAAGGCGGCGAAGGTGATGGCGACGTAAACGTTCGATTCGCCGCTGGACACTCGTGCTGACCGGCGTTCGGCGTGTTCGCGCTGAAGTAGCGGCAAGCCAAGTCCGTTGTCGAGGAACGCCTCCACCAGCACGATCACCTGACCGCCGTCAGCCGCCCACATTCGCGCTTCCGCCAGGGTCAGGGGCACGTGATGGTCACTGCAGCATTTGCCACAGCCTACGCAGGAAAAGGTCGTATTCATTGAGCGGTTAGTCGACTCTCAGCGTTAGAAACGGCGACAGAATGTCACCGCCAAAGACTGCGTCGAAGCAAGTTGTGCGCCACTCAGCGGGTTTTGCCGGGCGTACGGATCGAATCCCACTCGTTGACGTAGGCGGTTTTGCTCTTCTTGTTGTACAGGCACAGCTCGGTGCCCTGCTGGCCTTTCATGTGTTTCTGCGGGTATTGGCCTTGTAGCAGGACGGCGACGTAGCCTACCCGATCATCGAACTGCGCCGCGTTGCCGACGGGTTTGGCATCTTTCAGGCCGCTGGCCTTGGTGCAACTGGCGAGCACTGCTTTGTCGAAGGCTGCCCAGGCGTCGGGGCTGGAGGCGTGGGCCTGAGTGGCGAGGGCGGTGAGGCAGAGGAAGGTCAGGGTGGTGGCTTTCATGGTTCAAGCATCCTTGGGCGTTGGGTTGGCCGAGGGTTGGAGTATGCCTGAGGGTTTTAGTTTGAATGTGTCGGCCTCATCGCGAGCGAGCTTTGCTCCCACAGACGGTGATCCAGTGTGGGAGCACAGCTTGCTCGCGATGTCGGTTTGTCAGCCTGGAACTTGCTCGCGCCGGACGACATACATCCCAACATTTTCATACAAGCGCTGCGCCCGCAGGTTGTCTTCCTTCACCTTCAAATCGACAAATCCTTCGCGCCGTTGCTGAAAAACCCTGAACGCGTGCAGCAAAAATGCGCGGCCGAGGCCCAGACCTCGCGCGCGAGGATGCACCACCAGATTCTTGATGTAGGCGCTGGTCCAGCACTGACAAACGCCGACGATGCCTTCAGCATCCAGGGCGATGAAACACAGTGAAGGATCGTACTCGGGATCGGTTTCAAACCTTTGCTGCCAGACGTCCAGTGACGGCACGCGGCCGCCGCCGTCGACATAGCCCAGGTCCATCAGGCCATGCACGGCCTCCGCAAGCTCCGGACGGTATTCGCTGAGGACGATGGACGACGGCCACACCACCGCTGCGCAAACCTCCATCAGGTTGCGCCGCATCAGAAAGCAGAAATCGTCGGCCACTGCTTAGTGACCCTGTTCGGCGACGGCCTTCGCCGCTTCGATCAGGCACTTGGTCAGTTCCGGCGAAGAGAACTTGGTCAGTACGCCGTTGGCGCCGGCAAGTCGAGCTTTTTCGCTGTTCATTGCGCTGTCCAGAGAGGTGTGCAGCAGCACGTACAGGTGCGCGAAGTCGGGGGTTTCGCGCAGGGTCCGGGTTAAAGCGTAGCCATCCATTTCGGACATTTCGATGTCCGAGACGATCAGATTGATTTGCTGCGCCGTGCCTTGCAGGTCCAGCAGGCAGTCGATGGCCTCCCTCGCGCTGCGGGCGGTGTGACATTGCAGGCCGAGATTACGCAGTGTGTGCACCGACTGCTGCAGCGCGACCTGACTGTCGTCGACCACCAGAATGCGCGCATTGCCCAGCACTTCGGCGTCTTCCATGCTCAGCTCGGTCGGGGCCATTTCGATTTGCGCCGGGGCGATGCCGTGGATGACTTTTTCGATATCCAGCACCTGGACCAACGTGCCGTCCACCGACGTCACGCCGGTGATGTACGAACGTACGCCGCCGGAACCGAAGGGCGGCGGGCGGATGTCGGTGGTCAGGCAATGCACAATCTTGCTCACAGCCTGGACGTGCAGGCCCTGTTTGGAACGGCTGACATCCGTGACGATCAGGCAACCGCCATTCGGGTCTTCCAGCGGTCGCTCGCCGATGGCGCGGCTGAGGTCGATCACCGACAGCGACATGCCGCGCAGGGTGGCGATGCCTTTGACGTGTGGATGCGACTCCGGCAGCTTGGTCAGCGGCGGGCAAGGAATGATTTCACTGACTTTAAGCAGGTTGATCGCCATCAGCTTGCCGCTGCGCAAGGTAAACAGCAGAAGCGAAAGGGAATCTGCGCGGGCTTTGGTGGAGGACATAAAAACCTTCTTTGTAGAACGTGATGGGCATCCGTGAAGAGTGCCAACAACTATCGATGCCGGGTTATCGACTTGTTGAGGGCAGGCTTTAACAACATTCCATCGACACCTGGGGGAGCGCGACCTTGTAGCAGCTGCCGAAGGCTGCGTTCGAGGACGAAGTCCTCGCCCGACCCTGCAACGCGCAATGTCCAAGGCACTGAGTTTAGCCATTGACGACTGCTCTGCAGCCGAACGCAGCCTTCGGCAGCTGCTACAGGGAATCGGGGTTATTTCATGCCCAGGCGCTTGGCCATGCGTCCGAGGTTGGCGCGGTCGAGGCCCAGTTCGCGGGCGGCGCTGGCCCAGTTGTTTTGATGGCGTTCAAGACAGGCGCTGATCAACTGGCGCTGATAGTTGTCCGTGGCCTGGCGTAAATCCCCCGTCACTACCGTCATTGGCGCCGCCGCCGGTTGCTCCTGGATGACTTCGACGTTGACGCCGGGCAGGTCAAGGTCCGCTGCGCTCAGGCTGAGGATTTTCGGCCGTTCCTTGCAGTGGCCCAAAGCTTTCAACGCGCTGCGACCGATCAGGTGCTCCAGTTCCCGCACGTTGCCCGGCCAGTCATAGGCCAGCAACGCAGCCTGAGCATCTGCACTCAGGCGCAAGCTGTTGAGGCCCATGCGCGAGCGGTTTTGCTCCAGAAAATAACCGCTGAGCAACAGCACATCGCGACCACGATCGCGCAGCGCCGGCACCAGTAACGGATAAACGCTCAACCGGTGATAGAAGTCGGCGCGGTAACGGCCACTGCGCACTTCTTGCGCCAGGTCGCGGTTGGTGGCGGCGATGAGACGCACATCAACCTGATGCTCTTTGTCCGAACCCAAACGCTGCAGTTGGCCGCTTTGCAACACACGGAGCAATTTCGCCTGCACGGTCAGTGACAGTTCGCCGACTTCATCGAGAAACAGCGTGCCACCGTCGGCCAGTTCAAATTTGCCGCGACGGTCGCTGGTCGCGCCGGTGAAGGCGCCGCGCACATGGCCGAACAGTTCGCTCTCCACCAAGGTGTCTGGCAGTGCGGCGCAGTTGAGACTGATGATCGGCTTGTCTGCCCGCGACGACGCGGCGTGGATCGCCTGCGCGACCAGCTCTTTGCCGACGCCGGTCTCGCCGGTGATGAGCACAGTGAGATCGCTGCCCCCGACCAGATTGATTTCCTCTACCAACCGTTTATGCGCCTTGCTCTGACCGATCATTTCGCGCGTTTGCTGACCGCTGGCCTGGCGATAGACCTCGGCACGCTGGTGTTCGTGTTCTGCACGATTGGCCAGTCGCTGAATGCGCTCGGCGGCATTGACCGTGGCGGCGGCGAGGCTGGCAAAAGCCTGTAAGGCATCCAGTTCGATCGGTTCGAGTCGCTGCGGATCGAGCGCGTCGAGGGTCAGCAATCCCCATGGTCGTTCGTCGATAAACAGTGGGCAGCCCAGGCAATCGTGGACTTCCAGATGATCATCGAGCCCATCGACCAGTCCGTCGTAAGGGTCAGGCAGGTTGCTGTCGGCAGCAAACCGGGTCGGGTCAGGGCTACTCAGCAGGATCTCGAAGCGTGGGTGTTCACTGACCTTGAAACGCCGGCCAAGGGTGTCGGTGCTCAACCCGTCGACGGCCAGCGGCACCAGCCATTCGCCATCCAGGCGCAGGAGGGCGGCGGCGTCGCAGGGGAGCAGGGCGCGCATCGCTTCGAGCAGGCGCCGGTAGCGCTCGCTCTCGGGAAGTTCGCGGGACAGATCGGAGACCAAAGGCAACAAAGCTGTCAGCAGGGATTTCGCAGTCATAGTGACTCCATGTAGTCGAGATGACTATAAGTCACATTGTGTCGATATGACTAAGTAAGTTTCAACTATATGATTCTCAAGGAAAAACTTTCTGGCATGGAAACTGATAGACATAAGCGAACCAGTTAATACTTCAAGTCGCCAGGAGTCCCCTTATGCTTAGCGTTCAAGACCGTGCAATCGTCAAGTCCACCGTGCCGTTGCTGGAAAGCGGTGGCGAAGCGTTGATCACCCATTTTTACCGGATGATGCTCTCTGAATACCCGGAAGTTCGTCCATTGTTCAATCAGGCCCACCAGGCCAGCGGTGATCAGCCCCGCGCTCTGGCGAATGGCGTATTGATGTACGCACGTCATATCGACCAGCTCGATCAACTCGGCGACCTGGTGGCGAAGATCATCAACAAACACGTCGCCCTGCAAATTCTTCCTGAACATTATCCGATTGTCGGCAGCTGCCTGTTGCGCGCGATCTCCGAAGTGCTCGGCGAGGAGATCGCCACACCGCAGGTAATGAGTGCCTGGGGCGCGGCTTACGGCCAGTTGGCTGACATCCTGATCGGTGCGGAAACCAGCATCTACGACCAGAAAGCGCAGGCGCCCGGTGGCTGGCGCGGGGCGCGGGAATTCATTGTTTCGGCCAAAGTGGAGGAGAGCGCGGAAATCACTTCGTTCTACTTCGAACCGGCGGACAAAGGCGCGATCCTGGCGGCGGAACCCGGCCAGTACATCGGCATGAAATTGATCCTCGATGGCGAAGAAATTCGTCGTAACTATTCGTTGTCGGCACTGGCGAACAAAGGGCAGTACCGCATCAGCGTCAAGCGCGAGCACGGTGGCCGTGCGTCTAACCACTTGCATGATCAATTGCACGTCGGCTCAAGCATTCAGCTGTTCCCGCCATCGGGCGAATTCACCCTGACCGCCAGCGACAAACCGCTGGTGCTGATCAGTGGCGGCGTCGGCATCACTCCGACCCTGGCAATGCTCGAAGCGGCGCTGGCCACCGAGCGCCCGGTACATTTTATCCACTGCGCTCGCAACGGTAGCGTCCACGCGTTCCGTGACTGGATCGACGAGTTAGCCGCGCGTCACCCGCAACTCAAGCGTTTTTATTGCTACGCCGAGGACGATGGCGTCAGCCCGGCGGCGGACAAGGTCGGTTTGTTGAGCCAGGAACAGTTGGGCGAGTGGTTGCCGCAGCATCGTGATGTGGACGCTTACTTCCTGGGGCCTAAGGGCTTCATGGCGGCCATCAAGCGTCACCTCAAGGCCTTGGGTGTGCCGGAGAAGCAAAGCCGTTACGAGTTCTTCGGCCCGGCTTCGGCGCTGGAATAACACGGTAACCTTGTAGGAGCCGGCTTGCTGGCGATGGCGATCTCGCGGACGCCATCGCCAGCAAGCCGGCTCCTACAGTTGTGTATTAACCGTCAATCCGGCGGCATTTTTCAGCCCTTGAGTTCCTTCAAATGCTTGTACACCGTTGCCCGTCCCATGTTCAGCACATTAGCCACATAGTTGGAGGCGCTTTTGCCTTTGAAGGCGCCTTCGGCGTGCAGGGCCAGCACCAGTTCACGTTTGTGATCGCGGGTCAGCAGGTTCAGGCTCAACTGCCGCTCACGCAGCCAGGCGTGGAGAAACGTATTGATGCGCTCCTGCCAGTCATCGCGGAACAGTGACTCCGGCTGCGGAATCAGTTTGCTCGGCGACAGAAACAGGTCCAGCGCGGCCTTGGCATTTTCGAACAGCGAAATATTCAGATTGATGCACAGCACGGCCAGCGGGTGACCCGTGCCGTCGCGCAGAACGCTGCTCAGGCTGCGAATCTTCTGACCATCCCAATTGAGCTTTTCGTACGGCCCGATGTTTCGTTCGCTGACGTCGTCGCTGAGCATGTCCTCCAGCGACGAGTCGTCACCGATTTCCCGTTTCGACAGATTGTTGGCGATGTAATCAACCTTCTGCGTGCGCAGATCGTGCAGCACCACCTCGGCGTGGGGGAAAAACAATGTGGCGATCGCATCGGCGATCGCCCGGTAGTTGTCCAGCGCGGCGTCATCCTGGCTTGGGGTTTGTTCAAGTGCATTCATTCAGTGGAGCTCCAGGAGGCTTCTGCGCCGATAAAAAAGCGCGCAGGGAGTTTGCCGCAATCGGGACGACGCGTCACCTGAGCAAGCCTCAACCCAGGCGTGCGGGGGAGAGCATTGATGCGTCCAGCCCGAAGCGTGCGAGTTGCTCGGGTAAGGCTTCGCCACGAACCAGCGCGGCGCTGGCCTGACCCATGGCGGGGGACGTCTGAATGCCATAACCGCCTTGCGCTGCCACCCAGAAAAACCCCGGAACGTGCTGATCGAAACCTGACAGCAAATCACCGTCGTCGACAAAACTGCGCAAGCCGGCCCAGGTGCGGGTCGGGCGGCGGATGGTCAGCGTGGTGGCTTCTTCGATCTGGTAAATGCCCATCGCGATGTCGAGCTCTTCGGGCTGTACGTCATGGGGTTCGACCGGGTCGGCGTTGGCCGGGGAGCCGAGGAACATGCCGGCGTCGGGTTTCATGTAGAACGATTCGTCGAGGCTGACCAGCATTGGCCACTGGTGAATGTCCACACCCTCGGGCCCGGCGAAGATGAACGCGGCGCGGCGTTTGGGCTGCAGGCCTAGCGGTAGAGTGCCGGCCAATGCACCGATCTTGTCGGCCCAGGCGCCAGCGGCATTGATGATGATCGGTGCGCTAAAGGTCTGGCTGGGGGTTTGTAAGTGCCAAATACCCTCGTTATCTCGGGTCAGCCGTGTGACCTCGCTGTCGGTGTGCACTTCGCCTTGATTGCGCCGGATTCCGCGCAGATAGCCCTGGTGCAAGGCATCGGTGTCGATGTCGCAGGCAGTCGGGTCGTAGATAGCGCCGTGGACTTTTTCCCGGCGCAGTATCGGCAGGCGCACGCAGGCCTCTTCGGCGCTGAGCATCTGCATTTCGGCAACGGTGGCCTTCGCGCTCAGGTACTGGTTGTGCAATTCGGCCGGGTCGCCGGTGAAATCCACGGTCATTTCACCGCGCGGGGTCAACAGCGGGTGTTCGCAGAAACCGGCGGGCGGCGCGTCGAAGAAGTCGCGACTGGCCTGGGTCAGCGCCCGCACCTGCGGTGTGCCGTACGCGGCGGTGTAGAGCGCGGCGGAGCGTCCGGTGGAGTGATAACCCGCTTGCGATTCGCGCTCGAGCACGATGACCCGGGCGTGCTGCGAGAGCCAGAAACCGGTGGAAGCGCCGGCTATCCCGCCGCCAATGATGATGAAGTCTGCCTGGCTCATGAACGTCTCCTGTCGAGCGCAAATGCCAATGGTGTCGGTACTCCCGGTGGGAGCGAGCCTGCTCGCGAAGGCGGCATGTCAGGCGACATTGTTCTAAATGTCACTGCGCATTCGCGAGCAGGCTCGCTCCCACAAGGATTCAGGTGTCAGGGTTGCAGGCGATAGAGCGCGTTCGCCAGCGCAATGTCTTCGACGCCCAGGCCGATGGAACGGAAAAACACGTGACGGTCGTAATCGGGGCGCTTCGCTTTCGCGCTGATCAGCTCAGGCAAATCGCCAACGATCAGATTTTTATCCCAGCCGTGCAGCTCAGCGGCAATCAGCATCTCGCCGGCCGACTCCGGAGTCGTCGGCCGATAATCGCAGAACACTTGCATGTCTTTGAGGGTTTGCGGCGGCACTTCGTGGGCGCGCGGGGCATTGGTGCTGATGGAGGTGATCAGTGCTGGTTTGTTGAGGCTGGCCGGGTCCATCACCGGTGCGGCAGACGACGTGCAGAGCATGATCACATCCGCCTCTTGCAGCGCCGCTTCACGGTTGTGAACGATCGTGAGGCGAGGATCGATACGCTGCAACTCGGCCAGAACCTCAGGACTTTTGCCGCCCAGACTCGGCGAATACATGCGAATGCTCTGCCAGTCCCGTAGATTTTTCACGTATTGCAGATGTGCCAGGGCGACCTTGCCGCTGCCAATAATTGCCAGACGTCGAGCATCAGGCGGGGCGAGGGCATCGACGGCTACAGCAGTGGTCGCCGCCGTACGAGCAATGGTCAGTTCACCTGCATCGCAAAGCAGCAGCGGCTGGCCGGTCTGCATCGACATCAGCAGCGTCCACGCTGTCACCAGCGGCCCTTGCTCGCGGACGATGTACGGCGACGTCTTCACGCCATATACGCCGTCCTGCGCCAGCACACCGAGGAAATTGATGAAGTCGCCCGCGCCATGTGGAAACTCGACCAGTTGCTGTGCCGGTTGCACCGCTTGCCCGGCAGCGAGGTCACTGAACAGTTTGCGCAGGATGTGGGGCACATCGATCTGAGCCAGGAGTTCGCGTGCCTGAAGCTGGTTGATTACATTAGGGGGGCTGGACATGTTGGCTCCGGAACCTGCAGATAAACTTATTTGTCCATTATGGACATTTAGTTCCGGCGGGCAATATCCAGGCGAAAAAAAAGCGCAGTCCGATTCCGGCTGCGCCATTTTTTGCTTTGCGCCGGATTACGGGCGCTTGCGCTCAACCGCCCGAAGCAGATGCGTCGGCGGTGTTTCGCAGCTGATCTTGCGACCCAGCAGCGCCTCGATGGACGGTAGCTGATAGGAATCGTCTTCACCGGCAAAACTGATGGACACGCCATCGGCACCGGCACGACCCGTACGACCGATGCGATGCACGTAGTCATCCGGGACTTCCGGCAGGGTAAAGTTGATCACGTGGCTGATGCCGTCGATGTGAATGCCGCGCCCGGCGACATCGGTGGCAACCAGCACGCGAATCTTGCCTTCGCGGAAACCTTCCAGGGTCTTGATGCGCTTGTGCTGCGGCACGTCGCCAGACAGTTGCGCGGCGTTGACGCCATCGCGCACAAGGCGTTCCTCGATGCGTCGCACCTCATCCTTGCGGTTGGCAAACACCATCACCCGTTCCCAGCCGTTGTCGTTGACCAGGTTGTAGAGCAATTTGTACTTGTCGGCACCGGCCACCGCGTAGATGTGCTGCTCGACGTTTTCGCTGGCGACGTTCTGCGACTCGATCTCGACGATCGACGGGTCGGTCGTCCACTGCTTGGCGAGGTTCATCACGTCTTCGGTGAAGGTCGCAGAGAACAGCAGCGTCTGGCGTTCGTCTTTCGGCGGGGTTTGGCGAATAATCTGACGCACTTGCGGGATGAAGCCCATGTCGAGCATGCGGTCGGCTTCGTCCAGCACCATCACTTCGACCATGTCCAGGTGCACGTCGCCGCGCTGGTTGAAATCGAGCAGTCGGCCAGGCGTTGCCACAAGGATGTCGCAGTGACGGGCTTCGAGGTGCTTGAGCTGCTTGTCGAAGTCCATGCCGCCAACAAAGGTCATGACGTTGAGGCCGGTGTACTTGGTCAGGTCGGCAGCGTCTTTGGCGATCTGCACCACCAGCTCGCGGGTTGGCGCAATGATCAGCGCGCGCGGTTCACCCATGTAGCGCTCTTTCGGCGGCGGTGTTTGCAGCAGCTGGGTGATGATCGAGATCAGAAACGCGGCAGTTTTGCCGGTGCCGGTCTGGGCGCGGCCGATGGCGTCTTTGCCGGCGAGGGTAAAACCGAGCACCTGCGCCTGAATCGGCGTGCAATACGGAAAGCCGAGGTCCTGGATGGCATGCATCAGTTCTGGTGAGAGTTTGAAATCGTGGAAGCGGGTTTTGCCTTCCTGGGGTTCAACGGCGAAATCTTCGAGTTTCCAGGGGATCACCGGCGCTTTCGGCTTGGGGTCACGACGCGCTCGCGCGGGTTTCGGTGCTTCGGCGAGCGGCTGTTCAGCGGCAACTGTTTCGACAACCGGCGTCGGCGTTGCTGCCTCTGCGCTTGGGCTGCGGCCCGACGGGATAACGTCGGCGCGGTGGCTGGGGCTGTGAGACGTAGCGGAGACTGGCGCGAGCTGCTCAGTCTCGCTTTTACCGAACATTTTCTTGAGTGCTTTGAGCACGGTCATCTCATCAATAGGTTAAGTGCCGGCCAGTGTAATGCAAGAACCGGGCGCGGCGTAGTGGGAGGGATCAATGGGCGGTTTTCATGCGCTCAGCGCAAATGCTCGCTGAGCCACACGCCGATGTCGCGGATCTCTTCAGGTAACACTTCGTGACCCATTGGGTATTCCTGCCATGTCACGGTGACACCATGGTGCTTCAAGTATTCGTATGCCGTCCGCCCCATGGCGTTCTGCACCACGTCATCGTATTGACCGTGCAAGGAAAGCACCGGAATGCGCTGTTGGCTGGCAGACAATTCTAGCTCTTCACTGAACGTCGGCGCATAAGTGGAGAGGGCAAGTACGCCACCCAACGGCCCCTGCCATTTCAGGAAGGCGGCATGCAAGACCACCGCGCCGCCCTGGGAAAAACCGGCGAGGAAAATCCGCGAGGCGTCTATTCCGCTGGTGCGCTGTTCTTCGATCAATGCCAGTACGCGGTCGGCCGACTCGTCGAGCTGTTCGCGACTGATCGCGCGCGCCGGGCTCATGGCCAATATGTCGTACCAGCTCGGCATCTCGTATCCGCCATTGATGGTCACGGCGCGGGTCGGTGCCTGCGGCAGAACAAAGCGGGTAGTCAGCAGGCTTTCCTGCAGCGCTTCTGCCACCGGGAGGAAGTCATAACGATCCGCGCCCAGGCCGTGCAGCCAGATAACACAGGCATCAGCGGCCTTAACAGGTTGAAGAATCAAGGGCTCGGTCATGGCTGCTCCAAATATGTGCATGCGCTCTTATTGAGTGCGTGATCTGAGTGCGCGTCGGGTTGATCAGTTAAGAAGATGTCGCAAGGTTACAAGTTTAGCTATTGACCTGTCGCGTATCGAGGTCGGCAAGCGGTCTGGTACGGGCTTTGCTATGTAAACACTTGTACGAATATTCCCACGCTTGGCGGTAACACTATCAGGCCATCGTCAGCAGCGGGATAGCAAAAAAATCCGGTGATGGATGTTCGCCAGCGGCCGCAACAGGCTTCGCGAATGTGAAAGGGCTACAGCCTGTTCGGCCGATTGGTGAGAAGCGAGGGCCCATGAAAGTGGAACTCTCCTACTCGACTTATAGCTAAGTCCTACGTCGGTTGACCCCAAAAAAAGCCAACACGGGTCAACAGCGCCTCATAAGGGTGCGACTGGACTCACGCTCCGACACAACAAGAGCAAAACTGGAGGTTTGAATGAAGATGTTGAAATCCACCCTGGCCGTCGTGACTGCAGCCGCAGTGCTTGGCGTCAGTGGGTTCGCTCAGGCGGGCGCGACCCTGGATGCAGTGCAGAAAAAAGGTTTCGTACAGTGCGGCGTCAGCGATGGTTTGCCGGGTTTTTCGGTACCGGACGCTACCGGCAAGATCCTCGGCATCGATGCTGACTTCTGCCGCGCAGTGGCCGCTGCCGTTTTCGGCGACGCAAACAAAGTGAAATTCAGCCAGTTGAACGCCAAAGAGCGTTTCACCGCGCTGCAGTCCGGCGAAATCGACATTCTGTCGCGCAACACCACCATGACCAGTTCGCGTGATGCGGGCATGGGCCTGAAATTTCCAGGCTTCATTACCTACTATGACGGCATCGGCTTCCTGGTGAACAACAAGCTGGGCGTGAAAAGTGCCAAGGAACTGGACGGTGCAACCATCTGCATCCAGGCCGGTACCACGACCGAGCTGAACGTTTCCGACTACTTCCGCGGCAACGGTCTGAAATACACCCCGATCACGTTCGACACCTCCGATGAAAGCGCCAAGTCGCTGGAATCCGGTCGTTGCGACGTACTGACCTCCGACAAGTCCCAACTGTTCGCCCAGCGCAGCAAGCTGGCCGCGCCGAAGGACTACGTGGTTCTGCCGGAGACCATTTCCAAGGAGCCATTGGGCCCGGTCGTGCGTAATGGTGATGACGAGTGGCTGGCCGTCGTGCGCTGGACTGGCTACGCCATGCTCAACGCTGAAGAAGCCGGCATCACTTCGAAGAACGTCGAAGCCGAAGCCAAAGCCACCAAGAACCCGGACGTGGCTCGTATGCTCGGCGCTGACGGCGAATACGGCAAAGACCTGAAGTTGCCGAAAGACTGGGTGGTTCAGATCATCAAGCAAGTGGGCAACTACGGCGAAGTGTTCGAGAAGAACCTTGGCAAGGGCACTCCGCTTGAAATCGACCGCGGGCTGAACGCTCTGTGGAACAACGGCGGCATTCAATACGCACCACCAGTGCGCTGATGGTTCTATCACCCGGTGGGCCAACCGCCGGGTGATGTTCTGTTCCATTACATCCGGGGCACTTCATGCAAAATTCAATCGGCGCACCAAAGCAGAGGTTCAGCCTCAGCGATCCTAAAGTGCGTGCGTGGGTATTTCAGATCGTCACCATTATTGGTGTGGTCTCGCTGGGCTGGTTTCTGTTCGATAACACGCAAACCAACCTTGAACACCGGGGCATTACCTCCGGCTTCAGTTTTCTGGAGCGCAGTGCCGGTTTCGGCATCGCTCAAACCCTGATCGACTACACCGAATCGGACAGCTACGCGCGAGTCTTTGTCATTGGTCTGCTGAATACGCTGCTGGTGACATTTATAGGTGTGATTCTGGCGACGCTGCTCGGCTTCATTGTCGGCGTGGCACGGCTGTCGAAGAACTGGATCATTGCCAAACTGGCGACGGTGTACGTGGAGGTTTTCCGTAACATTCCGCCGTTGCTGCAGATCCTGTTCTGGTACTTCGCGGTGTTCCTGACCATGCCGGGGCCGCGCGCCAGCCACAACTTCGGTGACACGTTCTTCGTCAGCAGCCGTGGCCTGAACATGCCGGCCGCGTTGGCGTCGGAAGGTTTCTGGCCGTTTGTGGTCAGCGTCGTTATTGCCATCGTCGCCATCGTGATGATGTGCCGCTGGGCTAATAAACGTTTTGAAGCGACCGGCGTACCCTTCCACAAATTCTGGGTCGGCCTGGCGCTGTTGCTGGTGATTCCAGCGCTGTGCGCATTGCTCTTCGGCGCGCCGGTGCACTGGGAAATGCCCGAGCTCAAAGGCTTCAACTTCGTCGGTGGCTGGGTGCTGATTCCGGAACTGCTGGCGCTCACGCTGGCGTTGACGGTGTACACCGCGGCGTTCATCGCCGAGATCGTACGTTCGGGCATCAAGTCGGTCAGCCACGGCCAGACCGAAGCGGCGCACTCGCTGGGCCTGCGCAACGGTCCGACCCTGCGCAAGGTCATCATCCCGCAAGCCATGCGCGTGATCATCCCGCCGCTGACCAGCCAATACCTGAACCTGGCGAAAAACTCTTCGCTGGCGGCCGGTATCGGTTATCCGGAAATGGTCTCGCTGTTTGCCGGCACGGTGCTGAACCAGACCGGACAGGCGATCGAAGTGATTGCCATCACCATGAGCGTGTACCTGGCGATCAGTATCAGCATTTCCCTGCTGATGAACTGGTACAACAAGCGCATTGCGCTGATCGAGCGGTAAGGAAAAGCGCATGAGTACTCATATTTTCAAACCGGACATGCCGCCACCGAACCGCAGTATCGGGGCAGTGGCGTGGATGCGCGCGAACATGTTCTCCAGCTGGCTCAACACGCTGCTGACCCTGTTTGCGTTTTACCTGATCTACCTGGTGGTTCCACCGATCCTCGGCTGGGCCGTCATCGACGCCAACTGGGTCGGTACCACCCAAGCGGACTGCACCAAGGAAGGCGCCTGCTGGGTGTTCATCCAGCAGCGGTTCGGCCAGTTCATGTACGGCTATTACCCGGTGGACATGCGCTGGCGCGTGGACCTGACCGTGTGGCTGGCGGTGATCGGCGTGGCGCCGTTGTTCATTTCGCGCTTCCCACGTAAAGCGGTGTACGGCCTGAGCTTCCTCGTGCTGTACCCGATCATTGCCTGGTGCCTGCTGCACGGCGGCGTATTCGGTCTGAGCACCGTGTCGACCAGCCAATGGGGCGGCTTGATGCTGACCCTGGTGATCGCAACTGTCGGCATCGCCGGTGCGTTGCCGCTGGGGATTGTTCTGGCGCTGGGGCGTCGTTCGAACATGCCGGCGATTCGGGTGGTCTGCGTGACCTTCATTGAATTCTGGCGCGGCGTGCCGTTGATCACAGTGCTGTTCATGTCCTCGGTGATGCTGCCGCTGTTCCTGCCCGAGGGTATGAACTTCGACAAATTGCTGCGGGCGTTGATCGGCGTGATCCTGTTCCAGTCGGCGTACGTCGCCGAAGTGGTGCGCGGTGGTCTGCAAGCGATTCCCAAAGGTCAGTACGAAGCCGCTGCAGCGATGGGCCTCGGCTACTGGCGCAGCATGGGCCTGGTGATCCTGCCACAAGCCCTGAAGATGGTGATTCCGGGCATCGTCAACACTTTCATCGCGCTGTTCAAGGACACCAGTCTGGTGATCATCATCGGCCTGTTCGACTTGCTCAACAGCGTCAAACAAGCCGCCGCCGACCCGAAATGGCTGGGTATGGCCACTGAAGGCTACGTGTTTGCGGCCCTGGTGTTCTGGATTTTCTGTTTTGGTATGTCGCGCTATTCCATGCATTTGGAACGCAAGCTCGACACTGGCCACAAGCGTTAGGAGCGTAGTTTATGAGTGAAGCGATCAAACAGCCTGTGAGCCCTGAAGGCATTATTCAGATGCAGGGCGTGAACAAGTGGTATGGCCAGTTCCACGTGTTGAAAGACATCAACCTGAACGTCAAGCAGGGCGAACGTATCGTCCTGTGCGGCCCGTCGGGTTCCGGCAAGTCCACCACCATCCGCTGCCTCAACCGCTTGGAAGAACACCAGCAAGGCCGGATCGTGGTCGATGGCGTCGAGCTGACCAACGATCTTAAACAGATCGAAACGGTGCGTCGCGAAGTGGGCATGGTGTTCCAGCACTTCAATCTGTTCCCGCACCTGACCATCTTGCAGAACTGCACGCTGGCGCCGATGTGGGTGCGCAAGATGCCCAAGCGCAAGGCCGAAGAAATCGCCATGCATTACCTGGAGCGCGTACGCATTCCGGAGCAGGCGCATAAATTTCCGGGGCAGTTGTCCGGTGGTCAGCAGCAGCGCGTGGCGATTGCCCGCGCCCTGTGCATGAAGCCGAAAATCATGCTGTTCGACGAACCGACTTCAGCACTCGATCCGGAGATGGTGAAAGAGGTTCTGGACACCATGATCGGCCTCGCCGAAGACGGCATGACCATGCTGTGCGTCACCCACGAAATGGGCTTCGCGCGTACCGTGGCCAATCGCGTGATCTTCATGGACAAAGGTGAAATCGTCGAACAGGCGTCGCCGAATGACTTCTTCGATAACCCGCAGAATGATCGGACCAAGTTGTTCTTGAGCCAGATTTTGCATTGATGCCGGGCTGACTCGGATAGACAAACCCGGCCACGTGCCGGGTTTTGCTTTTTCTCGCTCAGGAAACCGTGAGGGTTTGGTGCTCTTTATGCTCTATATGTTTGAACCCTCTTAAGTCCGCACCTTCACCCAGTGATCTTACGTCAGTAAGCAAATGCGGATAGCGGTCGAGCAGGCGCATCAGCAACACCAACGTTTTTGGGGGAAGTATTTCGCCACGCTCGTATCGAGAAAACGCGTTGTGCCCGCCACCCGACAGTACTTGTACCGTTTCTTTTTGCGTCAGATGCAGCTTGCGGCGGATTCGCTTCATCTCGTCGCCAATCATCTTTCTTGCTGCCATAACCAGCTCGTCGCCCGCGTCTGAATGGCGCTCAGAACAACTGTCGTCTAACTCCACCTCTCCACACATCTGGCATTCCCAGCCAGATAAATCGTCTACGCGTCGCTCTAGACCTTTGACGCTCATGGTTTCGCCACGACCCTCGAAATGGCGCATTCCTTCTTGAGCTCCACAGCTAAAGCATTGCTGAGTTTTCATTGGGATTTCTCCTTGAAGGAGATCACGGGTGGGCCACCGCCGGGGCGATATGTCACCTTGATGTAAATCTCCAGGCCGAATGAGTTGATGTGATAAACGTCCTGCCAGACGCGGTGATCGTCATAAGTGGTCATCGACTTGTACAGCATCTTGCCCTGTAGCTCGAAAATGACCGTCTGCATCTCGTCGATGTTTAAACCGAGCACCTTGCCGCCGTTTTTAGCGGTATTGGTGAATGCTTTGCCTCCAAGTCGCCGGACATCTGCCTTGATCACCAGCAGGTTGTAATGAGGCGTGTTCTTCTCCATAAGAAATCTTGAACCTGTCCCTGAAATTACCCTTAAAGGGTAATTTTGACTAATCGAAAATCCCGCTCCTTCTGCTACTCAGTGACCCTAGACAGTTGCCGTCCTACGCGAAGCTGACTAACATGTCAGAAAATTCATCCTATGATTGGATGAAAGGCGGATTCCATGTCAGACATTTCTCCACTCGTTAAACGCTCCTTGGTAGACCAGGCGCTGGATCAGCTTCGCCTGAGAATCAACCAAGGTGCCTGGGTCGTCGGCCAGCGTTTGCCCACCGAACCCGAGCTGTCTGCCGAGCTGGGCATCAGCCGCAACACCGTTCGCGAAGCGATGCGCGTGCTGGCGTTTAGCGGTTTGATCGAGATCCGCCAGGGAGATGGCAGTTACCTGCGGGCGGTGGTTGACCCGCTCGACACCGTAAAGGCCTTGTCGCGCTGTACGGCTGAACAAGCGCGCGAGACGCGGCACATCCTTGAAGTCGAGGCGATCGGTCTCGCTGCACTGCGCCGCACGGATGAAGATCTGCAAGCGCTGCGCGAGGCGCTCGGCGTCAGCGGCAGCCATTATCACGGCGACCTCGACACCTATATCGCCTGCGATCTGGTGTTTCATCGCCGGTTGGTCGCCGCCGCGCATAACCCGGCGCTCAGCGAACTGTATGGTTATTTTTCCAGCATTGTCGGTGCGCAATTGCGCCACTGCCTGAACATCACACCGCGACGCCAGGAACTGTTCGATTTGCATATCGAACTGCTTGATGCCGTCGAGCAACGCGACCCCGAACGGGCCAAAGCCCTGTCGAGGCGGTTGATCAATGAACCTTGAAACCGAGAAATCCATGTCCAGTAACACGCAACAAAACAAGCGCACGGCTGAGCTAGAAGAGCTGCTGATCGACGCCGAAGCTGATGACGACGAAGTCCAGCAACGCCCCCCGTTACTGCGCCGTCCGTGGCTGCTGCTGCTGGGCCTGATCCTGGTGGCACTGAACCTGCGCCCGGCGCTGTCGAGCATGGCGCCGATGCTCAGCGATATCTCCAGAGCCCTCGGGCTATCCGCCGCGCAGGCCGGTCTTCTGACTACGCTGCCGGTACTTTGCCTCGGCTTGTTTGCACCGCTGGCACCGATCCTCGCACGTCGTTTCGGCGCCGAGCGGGTGGTGCTGGGGATTCTGCTGACGCTGGCCGCCGGGATCATCGTGCGCAGCTCGTTTGGTCAGATCGGCCTGTTTGCTGGCAGCGTAATGGCCGGGGCGAGTATCGGCGTGATTGGCGTGTTACTGCCGGGCATCGTCAAACGTGACTTCGCCAAACATGCCGGCACCATGACCGGGGTGTACACCATGGCCCTGTGTCTGGGCGCCGCCATGGCAGCGGGCGCGACCGTGCCATTGAGCGAGCATTTTGACCATAGCTGGGCAGTAGGTCTCGGCATTTGGGTCATTCCGGCGGTGGTCGCGGCGATCTTCTGGTTACCCCAGGTCGGACCGAAACACGGTGCGCCTCAAGTGGCGTATCGCGTTCGCGGACTGTTGCGCGATCGACTGGCCTGGCAAGTGACCCTGTACATGGGCCTGCAATCGTCGCTGGCGTACATCGTTTTCGGCTGGTTGCCGTCAATCCTGATCGGCCGCGGACTGACGCCGACACAGGCCGGCCTGGTGCTCTCGGGCTCAGTGATCGTGCAACTGGCGAGTTCTCTGGCCGCACCGTGGCTGGCCACGCGCGGCAAGGACCAGCGACTGGCGATTGTGGTGGTCATGGCGCTGGTTCTCGGCGGCTTGTTCGGTTGCCTGTACGCACCAATCGAAGGCCTGTGGGGCTGGGCAATTATTCTGGGCCTGGGCCAGGGCGGCGCATTCAGCCTGGCGCTGACGTTGATCGTGCTGCGCTCGCGCGATTCCCACGTCGCCGCCAACCTGTCGGGCATGGCTCAGGGTTTCGGCTACACGCTCGCCTCGATGGGACCATTCGCGGTCGGGGTTGTGCACGACTGGACCGGTGGGTGGTCGGCCGTCGGCTGGATTTTCGGCGTGATTGGCCTGGGAGCAATTGTCGCCGGCCTCGGTGCCGGGCGATCGCTCTACGTTCAAGCGGTCAGCGAAAAGGTCTGAGTTACACAACGTCCAGCGTCGCTGAGCCGTCGAGTTGCACGTCGCCACTCACGTCCAGCCCGGCGGTCGGTGCGATAACGGTCTGCAAGTGTCAGCGGGCTCAATATGCAGCGGATAGAGCCCGACCTTTGAAGCTGTCACGGCGCTGTGCTGAACCGTTCGCTGGTCAGCGAGCGGCTCAGCGATTGGCGCTTACAGGTACTTCATTTCAAATGTTACAGACCCATTGATAACGACATCGTCTATCAGGGTCAGTCCGTTGGTCGGAGCAATGTGGGTAGTGACCAGCAGATCAATCCCCGTATCCTGCGCTGCCAGCGGGGTGGTCGGATCGGCACTGGAAGCCACGGAAAGGAGGCGCCCAGGTCTCATGTGATGATGGGCATGCCAGGTGCTGCCGTTGTTGGTCGAGATAATTGTCTGCGCGGGTTGTCCGTCGGCCAGCGTATTACTCATGGTCGTGACGATAAATCCCAGCCGTTCTGCCGCGTTCGTCAGCCCAAGGCCCCACCAGTCCCCGTTCGATGCGGTCCCGGGATTGTTATCGACGGGCGCGAGGGCGAACTGGACCGGCGCCACACAGTTCACAGTCAATTGCAGCGTGTCCCTGCCTATGATTGTGTTTGTCGTCTCATTGAGGTCTTTCGCGGCGATCTTGCCGTAGTCCACAACTCCGCCGTTCGACAAAAGCGGTGTGCATGCCGTCGGGGTAATGGTGCCGGTGACCGTCAAGTCGGTGCTGGAAGCGGCCCATGCAAGGGGCATGGCGCCCAGAAGGACGGTGGTAGCGAATGCTGTAAGGGTTTTTTTCATCTTGTTACTCTCTTTTATTGAAGTTGTCCCACTAACCAAAAGTGCAACATGCACCGCGGATTCGGCAGGGCTCGTTTGGGTGTTACAGGTAAATGATTTCGAGGGTTCCCGAGCCATCGAGCTCAACGGCAGTGCTCAGATCAAGGCTATTCAGGGGCGCTATGACGGCATCAACGGTCACGGTGCTCGTGAGGTTCTGGATGGCCACCGGCCCGGCCGTGCTGCCAGCGCTGTCGGTGAAACCCAGGTAGCTCTTCTGGCCTATCGAAATCGGCTTCGATTGGGCGGTGCTCCAGGCGTTGCCATTGGTGGTGGAGTCGGTTCGGTAGAGACGGGAAAAGCTGTCGGCGCTGGCGTCGGTTGGGTCGATGCTCAGTGAATAGAGGCCGATCCTGTTGACGCGACTGTCTGTGCCGAGTCCATAGTAAATTTCGCTGTTGACCGTGGCCGAGCCGAGGCGGTTGTCCTGCATGGTGAGGGCGAATATCGTGGGTGCATCGCAGGTCACGCGCAGCGTTAACGACCTGGCCGCCAGTCGTGTGCTTTTGTCGTTGTTCAGGTCGTTTTTTGACAGGGTCCCAAAGTCGACCAGGCCACCGCTGGACAGTGATGGTTCACACGCCGCCGGGGCAAAACGGGCCCGCAGGTTGAGGTCTTGGCTGCGGCCGGCGGATACGGCGTCGAACACACCGGAAGCCTCCCAGGTCACCGCATCGCGCACCCGCATCCCTTGCTCCTCGACCGAGGCGCTTACTTCCAGGTGCGCTGAGAAACGATGGCCTTGCGTCGGCACGCCAGCCTGTACGGGTATGACTGCGTGGTGAGGTCGCCAGATCAGGCTCGCTGCGCTTTCCACTGGCGCTTGACCGACGCCGGCAATCAGCCCGACGTCCACCGATCGGCCGTCCAGTTGCGCATCGCGAATCCGAATCCGGTAACTGCCGCGTTCGGCGAAGTGAAAACGCTCGGCCGTGGACGCCATGGCTCGATAGAACACGCTCATGTCGACAGCTTGCGAACAGCTGAGCGTAAGGTTCACCGGGCGCTCGCCAAGCAGGCGTTCAGCGGCAGATTCAGGCTGTATCGCCCGGTTCATGAGTCCGAAGTCGAGCACTGACTGGTTCACGCTCAACTGACAGTCATCCGCGGCTGCCATCGCCAGTGGGGTGAACCCGCCCAGGGCAAACGGGATGAGGGGCAACAGTAAGTAGCGGGACAGATTCATGCAGTCATCCTCAAAGTGCCCGGCACTTGGCGGTGGTGGTCTCGTAGTACGCCTCGGCGTCGGCGTCGGCCGGCAGTTCGAAAAGCAGTTCGCAACGCTCCAGGCCGGGTGCGGTGACCCACAACGCGGATCGGTCGAGTACGTTGGGCAAAAACACCAGGCCACCGTCCTGCACCAGGGTGACGAATTCACCCGCTTGGGTATTCACCGCAGCCCCGCGCGGTAGCGGTGCGCCATTGGCGGTGACGACTTTGAGCAGCGCACGGCGGGTGGTGCTGACGCCGAATTCGACGGTGTCGACGGCTCCTCGGCCAGCCGAAATCACCGCCAGCCCGTTATGAATGTCGGCATTGCGCGGCAGGGTTTTGGTATCGACTTCCACGAGGCTGCGCCCGTAAGCGCTGACGTTCGCGACCACGGCCTGACCTTGCCAGTCGGTCCAGACCGGGCCGCTTGGCGTGGTCACTTTGATGGCGCCCATGTCGCCGACGGACAGCAGAGCAAAGGTGTCGCTGATCGGATAAGGCGAGAAGGTCAAGCCGCCACCGTGCAACACCGCGCCACCCCGCGCACTGGCCTGATAGCTCGATTGTTCGGCATCGGCGCGGGTGTAATTGAGGTCCAGTTGGCTGTAGCGCGGCAGCAGCGAAACGCCGAGCGAAGATTGCGCCTGCCTGTTGCGAGTGTCGTGTTCAACGCCGACCCGATAAGCGAATTGGTCGTTGAACTGTTCGCTCACGCCGATGCCGCTGCGGTGTTCGCCCGCCGAACTGCGCACCCAGGAGCGCCCCCGCCGGTTCTGTCCCAATGGCATGCTCAGGTTCAGGTAAACGCTGTCTTCGCTGCGCGCCGCCCCGCTAAGCTGCCATTCGGCCGTTGCTGAAACCGACACACCGCCGATGTGGGTGCCCCACGACGCCAGGGCGCGGCTGCTGCTGAGGCCGTCGAATGAGGCGGACCGACTGAACCCGCTGCTGAAAGCGCCCAGCCACGGGTGTGACCACGACAGGCCCAGACTTTGCTGGTCGCGGTAGCGGGATTTGTTGCCGTCGGAGCTCTCGCCGAACACCGCATCTTCCAGCTCCCGATAGCCGAACGTGCGATAAGAACTGCCGGCGCTCAGCGCCCAACGCTCGCTCAAACGGTGCGAGGCGGTGAGATCGGCCTGCAAACCTGTGCTGTGCTGTTTGCCGCTGGCTTCAGCGCCGGTCAGCGCGGTTTGCAGCTGGGTATCGGGTGAGAGCAACAGACCGACACTGGCACCCGCAGCATGGTAATCGGCGGCACCGGTGAGCCCTGCACCCAGCAGCACTTGCGGGTGAAGTGCACCGCTCCAGCCGGCGCTGATCACCCAGGGATTACCGGCTTGCTCGTCGCTGCTGTTGCGCAATTGACCCGCCGCCAGCGAGTAGCCGGGCGCAGGCAAACCGACGCCGAGCATCGCGGCGGGCACGATGAAGCTGCGCTCGCTGCCATCGCTTTCCTTGACGGTCACTTCCACATCGGTGCGACTGTTGAGGCGGCGCACATCGTTAAGCGTAAACGGCCCGGCAGGCACCACGGTGGAATGAATCAGTGCGCCGTTCTGCCGCACTTCGATCTGCGCCTGGCTGTGAGCAATCCCTTCGATGACGGCCTTCTGACCTTCACCCTGCAACGCTTGCTCGGTCAGGACCTGCACGCCGGTTATCTGGGCTCCGGCCAGCACCGGATTGTAGAGACTGATCTGGCCCGCTTGCAGCACCGCTTCCTGACGGGCGAAGGTGCGCTGGGCATACGCAGCAATGTGGTTGGTACGCGACAGGTCGTCCTGCCAGGTATGCACCTGACGGCTGCGGACGATCCAGTCGCCGGCGTTGAAACCCAGCTCGGTGTTGGCCGATGCGTACCGACTGGTTTGGTCGCCGGAACGGTTGTGCAGACCTGTCACGTTGTAATTGAGCAAGCCGGCCACGCCGCCTGTTTGATAACCGGAAAAATCCCGGGCCGCGATACGAATCGCGTCAGTGGGCACCAGCAATGACACTGCAAGGTTCGGCGGATCCGTCTCAACCACGGCTTGCGGCGAGGTGCTGAGGAAGTCAACACAGCGTCCGTCGTCGAGTACACGCTCGGGCACCTTCAGGTTGCCCGCGTCAAGCAGTGCGCGGTCGAAGCACAGTGCGCCTTCACGATCAAACGTGACGTCGACCCGGCCGTGGCGCCGGCCGTTGACGGTCAGGGTCACCGGGTGGGTGCCCGGTGTGAATTGCGGCGCTTGCATCAGCAAGGTGGCCAGCGCCGGGTCGATGCCTCGTTGTATCAGCGTGTGCTGGTCGAACGACGTCGGCAACGCACCTTGAGCATTGGCCATCACCGCAGCGTTGCTCAGCAGCACGGACACGAGCGCCGCTCGCCGCAGCCGTGCTCGCGCAGCGGACGCTTGAGTAACGGGCATGGCTTCGCCATCACGGTAAATCCTCACAGTGTTCATTGGGTTTCACTTGGGTTATTTCAGCGTGCCGGCCAGTTTCGCCATGGCGTCATGCAGCCGCGTGGCGATGGTTAAAGTGCCGTCGCTGGAAGCATCTGCGCTCACGGTGCCTTCGGTGCGCGGTGAAAGTGCTGCGGCTTCAGATCTTGATGTCCGCCTCATAGTGCGGCACGGCAAAACCGTAGACAGTTGCGGGTTGAAACCGCACTTGCGTGGCCGCCGACTCAGGTACTGGAATGCGGATGTGTTCGCCAGGCAGTACGTAGGATCTGGGCAACATTGCGGTGGCGGCGGACGGCAACAATTGCACCTCCTGGCCTAGCCGCACCACGTATGGCGTGTCATTGCCTACGGTCAGTTGGCCGTCTTTGAGTGACCATTGCAGATCCGTCCAGGGCGTACGGTTGGGTGCCAGGCCTTTGGGGTGCAGAATCACCGGCAGGTTCTGCCGCACCGTCACGCCGACGCGGGCGTGGCCTGGCGCTGCGGCAGCCTTGCCTTGCGGGATGCCCTCGAAAATCACCCGTTTGAGGCGCTGGGTCTGCAGAGGTTTTTCGGTTTGCAAGATGAACCGCACCAGTTGCGTTTGCGAGGCCTCGACGCGTGCCAGCGGCGGCGTCACGAACACCAGCGACTCGGTGTCCTCTGGAATGTTTTCAACGGTGACGTGCATCAACGCCACGCTGCTGTCGGTGTTGGTCACCGAGATCGAAGCTTCGCCGTCAGCTTCGTTGACTATCACAACCGACGTGTTCGGGACCATGCCGTCGGCATGCACCTGAAGGGACGACAGCAGCGTCGCTGCGACCAAGGCGACAGGAATCAAGGGTCGTGCGAATGTGCAAAAAATCGTCATGACGTGACTCGTTTCATCTCTGGAAATGGGTGCGATAGGTAAACGCGCAGGTTGATCAAGCTGGCAGCGCGGCAGATTGCCTGCCACCCGCTTGTTGGCCACGCGTTACAGGTACTTCACTTCGAGAGTTGCCGAGCCGTCGATCGACACTTCATCCGTAAGAGTCAGGCTGTCGGCGCGCGCGATAAATGCGCCAACGTTCATATTCATCGTGAGATTTTTGGTGGCGACGGGTAGCCAGCTTCCGGTGGATTTATCTCCCGCAGCCGTCCACATGGTGGGAGGCGTTCCATCTCCCTCGTCATGTCTATCCCATGTTGTTCCTTGATCGACCGAGGCGACCATCGACGTCGCACCGTTTTCGGTGACTGCGTCGGAATAGGACAAATCGAACGCGCCCAGTTTTTCACTGGAGTTGGTCATGCCCAGACCGTACATGGCGCCAGGAAACAGCGTCGAACTTGCGCGGTTGTCTACGAGGTGCAATGCGAACCGGGTTGCTGCGTCGCACTCGACATTTACTTGCAGTGGTGTTCGGCCCAAAAACGTCGTTTGGGTTTGATTAAGGTCCTTCGCTGCAATCTTCCCGTAATCAATATTGCCGTTATTGGCCAGGCCAGGTGTGCACGCCGCTGGGGTAATAATGCCGGTGACAGTCAGGTCGGTGGTAGACGCGGCAAATACTGACGAAGTGCCGGTTAGAAAAATTGCGGCTGTCAGGACGGACAAGTGTTTGAGCATTTTTGGCTCTTCCATGATTGGTTGTTAGTTGTCCCGTTTGCGGGAAAGCGCAAGATAGCGATCATGTCAGTCCAGTGAAATGCAACTAGTACGAAAGTCGGGTGTTCGCTGTATGAAAGTTTATTTGGGCGGCAGCGCTGTCATCCGTTTTACCTTTCTATGTAGTCTATCTGCGCGGGATATAGAGTTCACATGTAAGGCAATTCGTTTTCTTTCATAGGATAAAGTCCTACGCCCGAATTTTCAGGGTCCAGCGTTTTTTTTTGTTGCAATGGGGCGTTGTAGTGGGCAGATGAACGGCGTTACTTTCCGCGCATTCAGTGACCTCAAAGGAAAAGTCCGACAATGCGAGTAATTATTGCTGACGACCATCCTGTCGTACGAATCGGTTTGCGAATGCTCGTCGATGTCACCCGCACGTGCGTGGTAGTGGGGGAGGCAGAGGGGCCTGACAGTTTATTGAGACTTCTCTCCCATACGCCTTGCGATCTTCTGATCACGGACTTCTGCATGCCGGGGGATTTGCAGGCCGATGGGTTGAAGTTGATCTGTACTTTGCATCGTCGCTACCCGAGATTACCGATCATTCTGGTCACGATGTTGGCTAATGCCCCGACACTCAGGTCTGCCATCGATCAGGGGGCAATGGCGATTGTCGCCAAAGGCGCCTCGGCAAAAGAGTTGCCCTTGGCGATCAAGTCGGTGAGCGAGGGCAGGGGGTTCATCAGCGAACTATTCCGCGTGCCCTTGGCGCACTGCGGCACAGAGGCACAGTCGCTCTCTGCAACGCTGTCGGTCAAAGAGCGTGAGGTTGTCAGAATGCTCGCCAGCGGTATGACCGTGAGCGAAATTGCCGCCTGTTTCCAACGTAGCGTTTCTACCATCAGCAAACAGAAAAATATGGCCATGCAACGACTGGGTGTGTCCACGGATGTGGACCTTTTTGCCTATGCGCGCGAGAGCGGTATGGTGCATTGATTTCTTTCTGCAGTCGCCCCATCAGATAACAGTTGGTTGTTCAATAAAATGTGTGGCTGGCCTTTGTTGGTTACAGATGCCGAGCCTGACAGGCCAGATTCGTATTAGTTGTATTTCTGTTGGGGAGTTGCCGGCTTACATTGTTGTCGAAGCTTGCGCGGTCGGTTCATACGAGTTTGTCTTTGTAGGAATATTTGCGCGCATAGATTTCGCATTCAATGAAATATCTTAAGGACTGAGTAAATGAATAAAAAGTTAAGCTTGATGGCTGCCTCATTACTCCTGGCCGGTGCATCGAACGCATTTGCCGCACCAAGTGCGGATTTGACCGTTACAGGTCTTATCACGCCCTCCGCCTGTACGCCGGAGTTGTCGAATGGTGGAGTGGTGGATCATGGGAAGATTTCAATAAAGGATCTGGCCCATTACACCAAGCTCGAAAAAGTGACGCTGCAGTTAAAGGTCGATTGCGCTGCATCTACGTTTTTCGCACTAAAAAGTACCGATAATAGAGAAGGTACCGACATCAGTAATGGGCCCGATACTCTATCCCTCTATGGCCTGGGTCTAAGTGCCGATAACCAGAAGCTTGGCAATTATGAGCTGACGATGGAAAACGTGCTTGCTGATGGCACGGAGCGCCTGCTTATTGAATCTGTTAATGGCAATACGTGGTTCCATGCTTCGCCAGATACAGTCTGGCAACCCGGTTGGATGAGGTCGGTCAGCGCTCCGGGCTATATACCAGCCGCTGTACAAAACCTGCTGACTGACCTGGTGGTTGCAACGGCGATAAAAAAACCCATCATGACTACGGATGAAATTCGCCTCGACGGTAGCGCGACTCTGGATGTCGTGTACCTGTAATCCGCTTGGGGCATCATTCACGCGAAAACCTCTGCGACCGTATTCCTGCGCTGAATAACCGTGGTCTTTAACGGCGCTGCGAATTATTGTGCTGGGCTACTGACCTGCGTGCGAAGTATTCCAATGAGTGATGCCCACAACGCGTTAATTACCCGCTTCTACCAGGCTTTCCAACGCCTGGATGCCGAGGCCATGAGCGCCTGCTACACCGACGACGTGGTGTTCAGCGATCCGGCCTTCGGCGAATTGCGCGGGCGTGATGCCGGCGACATGTGGCGCATGTTAACCACCCGCGCCAAAGACTTCTCGCTGACGTTCGACAACGTAGGTAGCGATGAGCGCACGGGCGGCGCCCATTGGGTGGCGACTTATTTGTTCAGCCAGACGGGCAACACCGTGGTCAATGACATACAGGCGCGGTTCGTCTTTCGCGAGGGCAAGATCTGCGAGCACCATGACCATTTCGATCTGTGGGCCTGGTCGCGTCAAGCGCTTGGCCTCAAGGGCTTGCTGCTGGGCTGGACGCCATTGGTCAGAAACGCTGTCCGCACTCAAGCGTTGAAGGGGCTGAGGGCATTTCAGGCCGGTCGCTGATAAGATCGCCACTTGTCCTGATCAAACCTCAATCGTCACGTGAAAACCCCAACCCAATCGTCCACCCTTGCCGTCGAGCCGCCACCGGTGAGCAAACCCTGGTTTGTGTACCTCGTTCGCGCAGCCAATGGCTCACTGTATTGCGGGATCAGCGATGATCCCGTACGTCGCTTTGCCACGCATCAAAGTGGCAAGGGCGCACGATTTTTTCTCTCCAGCCCGGCGGTAGCGCTGGTCTACACCGAAGCTTGCTGCGACAGAAGCGAAGCGCTGCGCCAGGAACGTCTGATCAAAAAACTCAAGAAAAGCGCCAAGGAATGCCTTGTGGCGAGCGCCGCTGGCGTTTTATCAATCTGACTGATCAGTTCCCATCAGGCAGATCTGTAGGCTGCTACCGATTTGCGCGCTAAGCTGCGGGTTCCTATTCCAGCGGCGGAGCCGAGCATGTCCGAGTTGATCCTTCATCATTACCCGACGTCCCCGTTCGCCGAAAAGGCCCGTCTGCTGCTGGGCTTCAAAGGCTTGTCCTGGCGCTCGGTCAAAATTTCCCCGGTGATGCCAAAACCCGATCTGACAGCGTTGACCGGCGGCTATCGCAAGACGCCGGTGTTGCAGATTGGCGCCGATATTTACTGCGACACGGCGTTGATCGCGCGTCGGCTTGAGCAAGAGAAAGCTTTGCCGGCGTTCTTCCCCGAAGGCCAGGAAATGATCGCCACGTCTTTCGCGGCGTGGGTCGATTCGGTGGTGTTCCAGCATGCTGTCAGCCTGGTGTTCCAGCCGGAATCAGTGGCCGTGCGTTTCGCCAGTTTGCCACCGGAAGCGATCAAGGCGTTTTTGGCGGATCGCGCCGGTCTGTTCAGCGGTGGCAGTGCCACCCGGTTGTCGGCCGAGCAGGCGCGGCATCAGTGGCCAACGATCATGGCGCGTCTGGAGCAGCAGCTTCAGCGCGAGCAGGGTGATTTCCTGTTCGGCGCGCCGTCGATTGCCGACATCGCGCTGGCTCATCCGCTGTGGTTCCTCAAGGCAACGCCGGTGACTGCACCGTTGGTTGATGCTTATCCCGCGGTTTCAGCATGGTTCGCCAGGGTGATGGGTTTCGGCCATGGCGCTTCGAGCGAGATGACAGCCGAGGAGGCGCTGCAAGTGGCGCGCGATGCGACCCCGGCGCCCTTGCCGGATGAGCAGTTCGAAGAGCCGAACGGCTTTGAACCTGGCCAGCAGGTGACGATTGCCGCTACCGATTACGGTGTTGATCCGGTGGCCGGCGAATTGCTGTTTGCGGGGAGCGAAGAATTGATTCTGCGTCGCGAAGACGCGCGCGGCGGTGTGGTGCATGTGCACTTTCCGCGGTTCGGGTTTCGTATCGAGGCTTGCTGATTCACACACCTGTGGTGAGGGGATTTATCCCCGTTGGGCTGCGAAGCGGCCCCATAGAAAGGGACGGCTGCGCAGTCCAACGGGGATAAATCCCCTCGCCACAAGGAATGTGTGAGGCAAACGGATTATTTCAGTGCCCCAAGTATGGCGTCGGGGTCATACCCGCGAATCAGTGTGCCATTCACATCAATGATCGGAATTCCGCCCCCGCCCAAGGCCTCATAGGCCTTGCGCGCTTCGGCATTCTTTTCGATATCGAATTCCTGGTACGGAATACCTTTCTGATCAAGAAAACGCCGGGTCAGTTTGCAGTAGCCGCACCATTCAGTGGCGTACAGCACGACATTGGCTTTGGCTTGAGTCTGTTCCGACACCACCTGCGAGGGGTTGAGCACCCGCTCGATCTTGCCCCAATTCTGGTAAACCACCACCACCAGTAAAATCAGCAGGAATTTTTTCAGGATCCCGGCCAGCATCAGTTGCGTCGCTTGAGCTGATCGGTCAGCTGCGTTGGCAGGCCCTTGATAATCAGCGTGCCGGCTTCTTCGTCGTATTCGATCTTCGAGCCCAGCAGGTGCGCTTCAAAGCTAATCGACAGGCCTTCGGCGCGACCGGTGAAGCGGCGGAACTGGTTAAGGGTGCGCTTGTCCGCCGGAATCTCCGGGGACAGGCCGTAATCCTTGTTGCGAATGTGGTCGTAAAAGGCCTTCGGACGTTCTTCGTCGATCAGCTCCGACAACTCCTCCAGACCCATGGGTTCGCCCATCTTTGCCTGACTGCTGGCATAATCGACCAAGGTCTTGGTTTTCTCGCGGGCGGATTCCTCCGGCAGGTCTTCGCTTTCGACGAAGTCACTGAAAGCCTTGAGCAACGTACGGGTTTCGCCGGGTCCGTCGACGCCTTCCTGGCAGCCAATGAAATCGCGGAAATACTCCGAAACCTTTTTGCCGTTCTTGCCTTTGATAAACGAAATGTATTGCTTGGACTGCTTGTTGTTCTGCCACTCCGAGACGTTAATCCGTGCAGCGAGGTGCAACTGGCCCAGGTCAAGATGGCGCGATGGCGTGACATCGAGCTGATCGGTCACTGCAACGCCTTCGCTGTGGTGCAGCAGGGCGATCGCCAGGTAATCGGTCATGCCCTGCTGGTAATGGGCGAAGAGCACGTGGCCGCCCACTGACAGGTTCGACTCTTCCATCAACTTCTGCAGGTGTTCCACTGCCACACGGCTGAACACGGTGAAATCCTTGCCACCGTCGAAATATTCCTTCAGCCAGCCGCTGAACGGATGCGCGCCAGACTCGGCATGGAAGAAACCCCAGGCCTTGCCTTGTTTCGCGTTGTAGCTTTCATTGAGGTCGGCGAGCATATTTTCGATGGCGCTCGACTCGGCCAGTTCGGAGTCGCGGGCATGAAGAACTGCAGGTGTGCCGTCGGGTTTTTTGTCGATCAGGTGGACGATGCAATGACGGATCGGCATGGGCTTCTCGGCTGATTGAAGAGAGGAGGGCGTGCTCCCCGAAAAAGCGCTCAGTGTACCGCAATCTTTGGGCATGACAGGCCAACGGATTGGCGCGCTCAAGGTAGGAGCTGCCGAAGGCTGCGATCTTTTGATGTTATAACCAGATCAACAGATCGCAGCTTTCGGCAGCTCCTACAGGGCGCGCTTAGTCCAATTCCGGCTCGTGCGGCACTGCTTATGCAGTTTTTTCCCGGTTTAGAGCAATAAAGCTGACCAAATGGGTAGCTAGAGGCGGATATTTCCCCGTCTCTGTGCTAGTTTTGCCCGGTCTTACGCGAAGTCACTGCGTTAAGCGTGCATTCAGCATTTGTCAGGTCGAACCAAACCCTGATTTCGGCATCTATAACCCCGATCCCGTGGTTATTGGCTGAGGGTGCCAGATCCAGAAGATCCGGCTCGATGGCTGACACTGCACTCTGCAATCCATATGAATTTGATAGGGAAGGAACACTACATGGCTCTTACTAAAGACCAACTGATCGCCGACATCGCTGAAGCTATCGACGCGCCAAAAACCACCGCGCGTAACGCTCTGGACCAACTGGGCCAAATCGTTGCTGATCAGCTGGAAAACGGCGGCGAAATCACTCTGCCAGGTATCGGCAAACTGAAAGTGACTGAGCGTCCTGCCCGTACTGGCCGTAACCCTTCGACTGGCGCTGCCATCGAAATCGCTGCCAAAAAAGTTATCAAGCTGGTTGTGGCCAAAGGCCTGACCGACGCTGTTAACAAGTAAGACGCATTAGAAAAAACCGTGCACCGGAGTGATCCGGGCACGGTTTTTTTGTGTCTCGGGTTTAGAACTAACCCGCCGACACCACGAATCCCCTGTAGGAGCGAGCCTGCTCGCGATAGCGTCGCATCAGTCGACATCATCGTTAACTGACACGCAGCCATCGCGAGCAGGCTCACTCCTACAGTTGATCTGCTGCGGTCAATAACTCAGCCTTTTTTAACCCAGCGCTCGCGCCAGACCTGCTGCTCGGATTTGGTCTGGAACGTCCACGCCACAAACCGACTCTTCTTCTGCCCCTGAGACATTTCCACGACCTGGCTTTCCAGCACGCCGGCCTTTTTCAGGGCCGTCTCGATCGTCGGCAGATTCGAGGCTTTCGACACGAGTGTGCTGAACCACAACACCTTGTGCTGGAAGTGCGCGCTCTCGGCAATCAGTTGCGTAACGAAGCGCGCTTCGCCGCCTTCACACCACAACTCGGCGGACTGCCCGCCGAAGTTCAGCACTGGCAGTTTGCGCTTGGGATCGGCGCGGCCCAGGGCGCGCCATTTACGCTCGCTGCCCTTGGTCGCCTCGTCCATCGACGCGTGGAACGGCGGGTTGCACATGGTCAGGTCAAAACGCTCGCCCGGTTCCAGCAGGCCCAGCAGAATGTGCTTGGGATTGCTTTGCAGGCGCAGCTGGATGGCTTTATTCAGCCCGTTCGATTGGACGATGGCTTTTGCTGCAGCTACGGCAGTCGGATCGATTTCCGAGCCGAGGAACTGCCAGCGGTAATCGCTATAGCCGATCAACGGATAGACGCAGTTGGCGCCCATGCCGATGTCGAGCACCTTGACCGGTGCACCGCGCGGGATCTCGCCATCGTTGACGCTGGCCAGCAGGTCTGCCAGGAAGTGCACGTAATCAGCACGGCCCGGCACCGGTGGGCAGAGGTAGTCCGCCGGAATGTCCCAATGGGCAATGCCGTAAAACGACTTCAGCAGCGCCCGGTTGAACACGCGCACGGCGTCCGGGCTGGCGAAGTCGATGCTTTCCTTGCCGTACGGGTTGATGATCACGAACTTCGCCAGTTCCGGCGTGGTTTTGATCAACGCCGGGAAGTCGTAACGACCCTGATGGCGATTGCGCGGGTGCAGGCTGGCCTTTTCGCGGGGCTCGGCGGCATTGGCCGGGGTCGCGGAGTCGGGCTTCTTGCGCGCAGGGCGGGGAGTGCGGGGGGCGTTCATGGGCGTGGTCGATTCGGGTATGGCTGAAAGTGGCGGGCATTGTCCCACATATGAAGGCGACACCGTTCAAACTGTAGGAGTGAGCCTGCTCGCGATTGCGGTGTATCAGTCACCATTGTCGTCGTCTGGACTGCCGCTATCGCGAGCAGGCTCACTCCTACAAGGGATTAGTGGTGTCTAAAGGAATAAAAAAGGGAGGCCACTCGTGGGCCTCCCTTTTTCATTGCGATTTGCCGTTACAGACTGGCAATCCGCGCATGTTGCTCCGCCAGCTTGCCCAAAGCCTGTTCGGCTTCGGCCAGTTTGGCGCGTTCTTTTTCGATGACTTCAGCCGGGGCCTTGTCGACGAAACCGGCGTTGGACAGCTTGCCGCCCACGCGCTGAACTTCGCCTTGCAGACGTAGCATTTCCTTGTCCAGGCGTGCCAGTTCGGCGTCCTTGTCTATCAGGCCGGCCATCGGCACCAGCACTTCCATCTCGCCAACCAGGGCGGTGGCGGACAGCGGTGCTTCTTCGCCAGCCTTCAGCACGGTGATCGATTCCAGACGTGCAAGCTTCTTCAGCAGCGCCTCGTTCTCGGTCAAGCGACGCTGATCTTCAGCGCTGACGTTTTTCAGATAGATCGGCAGCGGCTTGCCCGGACCGATGTTCATTTCGCCACGAATGTTGCGTGTGCCGAGCATCAGTTCCTTCAGCCATTCGATGTCGCTCTCGGCGGCCGGATCGATGCGCTCTTCATTGGCCACAGGCCAAGGTTGCAGCATGATCGTCTTGCCTTGAATACCGGCGAGCGGCGCGATGCGCTGCCAGATTTCTTCGGTGATGAACGGCATGAACGGATGCGCCAGACGCAGCGCGACTTCCAGCACGCGAACCAGCGTGCGACGCGTGCCGCGCTGACGTTCAACCGGCGCATTCTCGTCCCACAGCACAGGTTTGGAGAGTTCCAGGTACCAGTCGCAATACTGGTTCCAGATGAACTCGTACAAGGCTTGCGCCGCCAGGTCGAAACGGAATTGATCCAGTTGACGGGTCACTTCGGCTTCGGTGCGTTGCAGCTGGGAAATGATCCAGCGATCCGCCAGCGACAGCTCGTAGGTTTCGCCGTTCTGCCCGCAGTCTTCGCCCTTGTCCAGAACATAACGCGCGGCGTTCCAGATCTTGTTGCAGAAGTTGCGATAGCCTTCGACGCGGCCCATGTCGAACTTGATGTCGCGACCGGTGGACGCCAGCGAGCAGAACGTGAAACGCAGGGCGTCGGTGCCATAGCTGGCGATGCCCTCGGCGAACTCGTCGCGGGTCTGCTTCTCGATCTTCTTCGCCAGCTTCGGCTGCATCAGGCCCGAGGTGCGTTTCTGCACCAGTGCCTCCAGCTCGATACCGTCAATGATGTCCAGCGGGTCCAGGACGTTGCCCTTGGACTTGGACATCTTCTGACCTTGCCCGTCCCTTACCAGACCGTGCACATAAACAGTCTTGAACGGTACCTGAGGCGTGCCGTCTTCGTTTTTCATCAGGTGCATGGTCATCATGATCATCCGGGCAACCCAGAAGAAGATGATGTCGAAACCGGTGACCAGCACGTCGGTGGAGTGGAATTTCTTCAGGAATTCGGTCTGCTCAGGCCAGCCGAGTGTCGAGAATGTCCACAGTCCGGAACTGAACCAGGTGTCGAGAACGTCGTTGTCCTGTTGCAGCGCTACGTCCGGGCCGAGGTTGTGCTTGGCACGCACTTCGGCTTCGTCGCGGCCGACATAAACCTTGCCGGACTCGTCGTACCAGGCCGGTATCCGGTGGCCCCACCACAGCTGACGGCTGATGCACCAATCCTGGATGTCGCGCATCCACGAGAAGTACATGTTTTCGTATTGCTTGGGCACAAATTGAATGCGGCCGTCTTCAACGGCGGCAATCGCAGGCTCGGCCAATGGTTTGGTCGACACGTACCATTGATCGGTCAGCCACGGCTCGATGACGGTGCCGGAGCGGTCGCCTTTCGGCACTTTCAGGTTGTGATCGTCGACGCTGACCAGCAGGCCGGCGGCATCGAACGCGGCCACGATCTGCTTGCGCGCTTCGAAACGGTCGAGGCCGGCGTATTCGGCCGGGATTTTGCCGTCGATGCTTTCGTTCAGCGTGCCGTCAAGGTTGAACACCTGGCAGGCCGACAACACCGCAGCGTTCTTGTCGAAGATGTTCAGCAGCGGCAAATTGTGGCGCTTGCCGACTTCGTAGTCGTTGAAATCGTGTGCCGGCGTGATTTTCACGCAACCGGTGCCGAATTCGGGATCGCAGTAATCGTCGGCGATGATCGGGATGCGGCGGGCCACCAGAGGCAGCTCGACAAACTGGCCGATCAGGGCCTTGTAGCGTTCATCGTTCGGATTTACGGCCACGGCGGCGTCGCCGAGCATGGTCTCCGGACGAGTGGTCGCGACGATCAGGTAATCCTTTCCTTCGGCGGTTTTCGCGCCGTCAGCCAGCGGGTATTTCAGGTTCCACAGGAAACCTTTCTCGTCGTGATTTTCCACTTCGAGGTCGGAAATCGCCGTGTGCAACTTGGTGTCCCAGTTGACCAGGCGCTTGCCGCGATAGATCAGGCCGTCTTCGTGCAGACGCACAAAGGCTTCCTTGACCGCTTCCGAGAGACCGTCGTCCATGGTGAAGCGCTCGCGGCTCCAGTCAACGGACGAGCCGAGGCGGCGGATCTGACGGCTGATGTTGCCGCCGGACTGATCCTTCCACTCCCAGACTTTCTCGAGGAATTTTTCGCGGCCCAGGTCGTGGCGATTCTGGCCCTGGGCTTCAAGCTGACGTTCCACCAGCATTTGCGTGGCGATACCAGCGTGGTCGGTGCCCGGCTGCCACAGGGTGTTGCGACCCTGCATGCGGCGGAAACGGATCAGTGCGTCCATGATCGCGTTATTGAAGCCGTGACCCATGTGCAGGCTGCCGGTGACGTTCGGCGGCGGGATCATGATGGTGTAGGACTCGCCCGCGCCTTGCGGGGCGAAGTAATTCTCGGACTCCCAGGTGTTGTACCAGGAAGTTTCAATGGCGTGCGGCTGGTAGGTCTTGTCCATGCGCGGCGGGACCCTATTGGCAGTAATTCAGGAAAAGCCGACGAGTATAGCGGGGCATGGTGGATAGGGCGAGCGGGTGGGGAGGGGGTGCGAAGCGAATTGTGAAATTGGTTTTTGTGGCGAGGGGGTTTATCTGTGGGAAGGGCATTTATCTGTGAGAAGGGCACTTATCTGTGGCGAGGGGATTTATCCCCGTTCGGCTGCGCAGCAGTCGTCAATCCTCAGATGAGTATTGTCGATGGAGTGCTGGGGCCGCTTTGCAGCCCAACGGGGATAAATCCCCTCGCC